>NZ_JBIAEC010000021.1:0-118742 GCF_042868225.1 Streptomyces sp. NPDC007856
AACGCCATGGTCGGCCCGCGCTGGCGCTGCCCGTCGAGGAACAGGAAGTCGGACACGATCATGCCAAGGGTGTCCAAGTACCAGTCCAGAGTGCGGGTGAACGTCCTCGTCTCCAGCACCACATGACCGAGGCGCTGAATGCGCGACGGCTCACGGGGCGGGCGCTGGGTGGCGTTCGTACGACGGCCTTCGATGCCGGTGTTGAGGATCAGCGGCTGCTGCCCGGGCAGCGCGGGCAGCGGCTCGGCGCAGTGCACCACCCGGACCGGGAGTCCCGAGGGATCGAACAGGGCGACCGACCGGCCGCCGCCGGGGACGTCGATGTCCCGGACGGTGTTTCCGACGGCGGCGGCCAGCCGGTCCACATCGGTCCGTTCGGCCGCGCGGAACGCGGGCCCGAGGAAACGGGAGGCGTGGCCGCGTCGGATGACCATGCAGGGTGGGCCCGCGAAGGTGCCGCGCAGCCAGAGTGCCTCCTCGGTGCGGGCGGCGATAGCGAAGCCGAAGTCACGGGCGAACGCCTCGGCCCGGTCCAGGTCCGTCTTCTCGAACTCCAGCCAGGCCAGGTCCGCCACTTTGATCACGGGATTCCGGGTGGATTCAACTGGTCGTCGCAACACCCTGATCTCGGAGGTGTGCGACGTGGCTACGGCGGACTGGAGTTTGAAGACCAGCGATGTCCCGGAGGGGCGGCGTCGGCAGTGGCGCGCTGACCGTGCGTTGCGGCCGGCGATGCGTTCGCCGGGGCGGCCTGATCCGTCTCGGGTCGTGCAGCGCCAGTTCTGGCGACTGATCGCCACGGGGGTCACGACGGTGGAGGCGTCGTTGGCGGTCGGCGTGTCGTGGCCGGTGGGTGCGAGGTGGTTTCGTCACGCTGGCGGCATGCCTCCGATCTCGTTGGCCGAGCCCTGGGGCCGGTACCTCACGTTCGAAGAGCGCGAGGAGATCGCGATCCTCATGGCGATGAGCAAGGGCGTGCGCGAGATCGCCCGCGCCCTGGGGCGAGACCCCGGGACAATCTCTCGCGAACTGCGCCGCAACGCCGCCACGCGCGGCGGCAAGCAGGAATACCGCGCGACGGTCGCCCAGTGGAAGGCTCAGCAGGCGGCCAAGCGCCCGAAGACCGCGAAACTTCTGGGTAACGACCGGTTGCGTGAGTACGTAGAGGACCGGCTCGCCGGCAGCATCCGTCGCCCCGACAACATGACCGTCACCGGGCCCAAGACGCCCGCATGGAAAGGGCTGAACAAGCCGCACCGTCAGGACAGACGTTGGGCGACGGCATGGAGTCCGGAGCAGATTTCGCACCGACTCCGTGTCGACTTCCCCGATGATGAGTCCATGCGCATCAGCCACGAAGCGATCTACCAGGCGCTGTTCATCGAAGGCCGTGGCGCGCTCAAGCGGGAACTGGTGACGTGCCTGCGCACCGGCCGGGCGCTGCGGGCTCCCCGTGCACGGTCGCAGAACGAGCCGCAGGGGCATGTCACCGCGGACGTCGTCCTCAGCAAACGCCCCGCCGAGGCCACGGACCGCGCGGTCCCCGGACACTGGGAAGGCGATTTGATCATCGGGACGGGCCGCTCCGAGATCGGCACGCTTGTCGAGCGCAGCAGCCGCTCCACGCTCCTGGTGCACCTGCCCCGTCTGGAGGGCTGGGGCGAGAATCTGCCCGTGAAGAATGGCCCCTCGCTCGGGGGCTATGGCGCGATCGCGATGAACGCGGCGCTCACCACGTCGATGACGCAATTGCCTGAGCAGCTACGTAAGACCCTCACCTGGGACCGTGGGAAGGCACTCTCCGGTCATGCTCAGTTCGCTCTTGATACCGGGATGAAGGTGTTCTTCGCCGATCCGCACTCGCCCTGGCAACGACCGACGAACGAGAACACGAACGGGCTGCTGCGCCAGTACTTCCCGAAGGACACCGATCTCTCCCGCTGGTCGTTCACGGACCTCGAAGCCGTCGCCATGGCGATCAACAACCGGCCCCGCAAAGTCCTGGGCTGGCGGACGCCGGCCGAGGTCTTCGAAGAACAGCTACGCTCGCTGCAACAGCCCGGTGTTGCAACGACTGGTTGAACTCGCCCCGGGCTCGTCCGGGGTGTTCACCGCGTAGGGCGCCCTGCTCACTGTGGAGGTCTTGGTGGGGCGTCAGAGGACCGCCCTTGTTAACGGGGATGTGGGACATGGTGTCCTCCAAGCAACACTGCCGTAATGAGGAAATCATCAACTCTGCCGTTTCTCGTCGTCAATAGGTGCAGCCCAAATAATTGAGGATATCATCAGTAATGGCAGAGTCATCGTTGCGGCGGTTACACTGGGCCGTATGCCGACGTCAGCCCCGCCCAAGAACCGCTTCGAGCGACGCCGTGCCGAGACCCGCCAGGCGCTCGTCCGCGCGGCCCGGCAGATCCTCGCGGAAACCGGGGACACCAGCGCAAGCATCCAGGCCATCGCCGAGCGCGCCGATGTCGGCTTCGGGTCCTTCTACAACCACTTCGAGTCGAAGACGGAGCTGTTCGACGCGGCGGTGACGGACGCCCTGGAGGAGTTCGGGCAGGTCATCGACGAGCGCGTGGAAGGCATCGACGACCCGGCCGAGCTGGTCGCGGCCGGCTTCCGGCTCACCGCCCGGATGGCCGACTCCCACCCGGAACTCATGCGGATCCTGCGCGACCGCGGCCTGGCGCACATCCACTCCGACCGCGGCCTCGCCCCACGCGCCCTGCGCGACCTGGAGATCGGCATCGCCTCAGGTCGTTTCACCTGCGGCAACGCGACCACCGCCCTGTCCGCCCTGGGCGGCACCCTGCTGTCCCTGGTGGCTCTCAGGCTGGCCCGCCCCGACCTCGACGGCGACGAGGCCGCCTCCGACCTGGCCGAGATGGTCCTGCGCATGCTCGGCCTTGCTGCGGACGACGCCCACGAGGTCACCCGGCGCCCGCTGCCCGATCTCGCCCGATGACCTCCTGCACCTGAAGCGCGGCCCTCCGCGGTGCTACGCCGGCGGCGACGAGGAACGCGGTTGCCGCGGCCTCGCCCGTGGGGTCGGTCCACGGGCATGCCGCGTTCTCCTCGGCGAGGGCCAGCATCAGTGCCTCCAGCGCTTGGGCGAGGACAGGTGCGGGAAGGTGGTCCGCGAAGACGCCTTCGCGCTGACCGCGCCGTAGGATTGCGACGGCCTCCGCGCGGGCCGGTGCCAGGGTGGTGCGGATCTCGTCCTTTCCCTGATGGCGCCGTCCCAAGGTGATGAGCATGCGGTAGTGGTCGCCCACCGTCCATGCCGCCAGCACCATCCGTGTCATCGCCTCGACCGGGTCGGCATCCGCGGTACGGGCTCCGGCAAACGCCTGCCGAAGTTCACGGCCTGCTTCCTGTGTCAGGTCGGCGATCAGCGCATGCCGGCTGGGGAAGTGTCCGTAGAGGGTGCGCCGGGCGACGCCGGCCGCCCGAGAGATGCTGTCGAGACTCGCGTCCGGGTCCTCCAGCAGTTTCCGCCAGGCGGTCGCGAGGATGCGTCGGCGGTTGGAGTGAGCATCCCTGCGCTGCACAGTACGGCCCGGGGCGTCGGTCGTCTGCATGTCTCTTTCTCTCCACGATTGCCGGAAAGCCGTGGGCGCCGGTGCTCCCTCACGCACCGGCGCCCACTCACCCCTGCCCAGGGTGGCTTGTCGTCCTGCTGACGGGCGTCAGGGGACGAGGATGAGGCGGATCGGGTCGCCGATCTTGTTCTCCAGTCGGTGGACGGCGTCGGCGGCCTCGACGAGCGGGATGTGGTCGGTGATGGAGGGAGCCAGGTCGAGCCGTCCGGCCGCGGTCAGCTGCACCAGCTCGGAGACGGACTCGGGGAAGCCGCCGTAGTGGCCGCGCACCTGCTTCTGCAGGTAGTTGAAGGTGAGGCCCTCGGTGATGGTCAGTGGCCGGGGTGTGATGCCCACCAGGATCAGGGAGCCGCCCAGGCCGAGCACGGAGGCGGCCTGGTCGCGGACGGCGGGGACGCCGGCGCAGTCGAAGGCGAAGTCCAGGCCGCGTCCGCCGGTGGCTGCGCGGACCTGGTCGGCGAAGTCGGGGGCTGCCGGGTCGAGCGCGAGGTCCGCGCCGAAGGCCAGGGCGCGCTCGCGGGCGCTGGGCAGCGGGTCGACGGCGATGATCGGGGCGGCGCCGACCAGGCGGGCGAGGCGTACGTTGTGCGCGCCGACTCCGCCCACGCCCCAGACGCCGACGGACTGGGCGGCACGGACGCCCGCGGTGGCGACGACGGCGGCGTAGGGGGTGGAGACCGCGTCGGGGATGATCGCGGCCTGGTCGAAGGGGAGGCTGTCGGGGATGGGGATGAGGGTTTCCTCGCGGGCGATCACGTACTCGGCCCAGCCGCCGTCGTAGTCGATGCCGGCGGTGAGCATCTGGGTGCAGGGGCGGTGGCGCACGCACCCGGCGCACGTGCCGCAGGTCTTGCCGGCCTCCAGGGTGACGCGGGTGCCGACGGGCAGGCCGCGCTTGAGGTCGGGGCCGAGCGTGTGGATGACACCGGAGACCTCGTGGCCGACGGTGATGGTGTCGGAGGTGGCGAACAGCGGGACGAGGGAGCCGTCGAGGAGGTGGACGTCGGAGAGGCAGACGCCGGCGGCCTTGACCTCGATGAGGACCTCGCCCGGGCCCGGCACGGGGATCGGGACCTCTTCCACGGCGAACTTCTTGCTGTCCAGGTGGAAGCGTCCGGCGAGCATGGTGTCCATGACGGTCTGCTTTCTGTGAGAGGCACCGCCCGGTGGTTCGGGCCAGTGGGTGCTGTGTGGTGTCTGGGGGCTTGTGGTGGCCGGGAGGCGTACGGCCGGCAGCGGGGGATGCCGCACGCCTCCCGGCGGCTGGGGGTCACACGCCTTGACGGCGTTGTGACGGTCAGGCGAAGACGTCCTGCTGGTAGCGCTCGTCCGCTTCGAGCTGGGCGAGCCACTGCTGGGCGGTCTCGTCGTCGCTGCCGGTCTTCTGGCGGTGGATGGCGGCGAGTGCCTCGCGGACGGCGGGGGCCATGCGGCGGCCGTCACCGCAGACGTAGATGTACGCGCCGTCCTCGATGGCCTGCCACACCGTGTCGGCGGCATGGGCGATGGCGTTCTGTACGAACCGGGCCGGGTGGCCGGTCACCGCGGAATAGGCGGTGTGGATCTGCGCGATCCCGGTCTGCTCCCAGTCCTGCATCTCCTGCTTGTAGAAGTAGTCGTGCTCCGGGTGGCGGCAGCCGACGAAGACCTGCGACGCGCCCACCTGGGTGCCGTTCGCGTGCTGTGTCGCCCGCTCCTCCAGGAAGCCGCGCAGCGGCGCGATGCCGGTGCCGGGGCCGATGAGGATCAGCGGCGTGGCGGGGTCGGCGGGCGGGGCGAACGTCGGGGAGGGAACGCGGACGTAGCCGTAGACGACGTCCCCCGGCTCGAGGCCCGCGATGTAGGCGGAGCAGGTGCCGCGGTACTGGCCGTCGCCGGACAGGGCCGGACCTTCCAGCAGGCCGACGGTCAGGCGCACATGGCGCGGGTTGGCGGACGGGGCGGAGGAGATGGAGTAGAAGCGCGGGCGGATGGGGCCCATCATCTCCAGGAAGACCGCCAGCGGCAGCTCGACGGCCGGGAAGCGCTCCAGCAGGCCCAGCACCGAGATGCGCTTGCCGAGGATCTCCTTCTGGTAGCGCTCCTCGGCCTCCTGGGTGTCGGCGGTGTACGCCTGGAGCTGCGGCCGGGTCCACGGGCACTCGGTGTACTCGGCGAGCGTCTGGATCTGGGACCGGGTGGCCACGTCCTGCAGCTCCAGGAACTCGGTGAGCAGGATGCCGGCGGTGACCGGGGTGCCGATCGGCAGGTGGGTGCGGCCACCGGCCGGCTGGTCGAGCCGGAGCACCTGGTCGTAGTCGACGCCGAGCCGCCTCAGTGCGCGCTCCACAAGGGCGAGTTCGTTCTTGGCGAAGACGGCCAGGTGGTTGCCGGTGTCGTAGGTGACGCCCTCGGGCAGCTCGAAAGTGATGGACTTCGCGGACGGCCGCGGTGGCTCGATCTGGAAGTCCCACAGGCCGGTCGCGTCGGCCACGAGCTCGTCGTTGGTCACCACCGTGAGCGGGTACGCCTGCTCGGAGACGATGGCGGGGCGCACGTCGGACTCGGTGAGCAGCTGCACCTCGTAGCGCGGGCCGCTCGCCTGGGAGGTGTCGGCGGCGTACTCCTCGGCCAGAGTGGCCCACAGGTTGTCCATCCACCGCGTGGCCATGCCGTCGAAGTCACCGGCGGCGTCCGCGATGCCGCGCTCGACGACCGGGGTGGCGCCGGCCGCCAGCAGACCTTCCTCGATCCGCTTGGGGAACGCCTGGTAGGTGGCCACCCACTGGGTGTTGCCCGCGCCCAGCAGCGCGAACCTCACATTCGCCAGCGAGCCCTCGGGCAGCCCGGCGGCGAGCAGGTCGTCGAAGCGCTGGGCGTTGTCGGGCGCCTTGCCGTTGTAGCTGGCGGCCACGACGGCGAGCAGGCCCTCGGAGGGCAGGTTGTCGCCCAGCTCGTCCAGACTCACCAGCGTCGTGCCGAACCCGGAGCGCTCACCGCGGTCGGCGATGGTGCGCGCCAGGTCCTCGCACGAGCCGAGGCTGGAGCCGTAGGCCACGGTCAGGTTCACACCGACACCGCTGACCGCCGCCTGCGCCTGCGTGCCGCCCGTCTGCAGGTCCGCGGCGCCGAAGACGGTCCGCTCGTGCTCCTGACGACGGCGGACGATCAGCTCGAAGTTGCCGGGCTTGCGCGTCAGCGCCTCCCGGGGGTCCATCTTGTAGTCGTTGGTGTCGGAGAACTTGAACTTCTGCAGCACCAGCGCCAGGGCAAGGCGGGCCTCGGTGAGCGCGAACTGCCGGCCGATGCAGGCACGGACGCCGTTGCCGAACGGCTTGTAGGCGTGCGGGTGCTGCTGGACGCGGTTCTCCGGCAGCCAGCGGTCGATGTCGAACTCGTCCGGACGCTCCCACGCCTTGGGGTGGGTGTGCAGCGGGCCTTCCAGGATGAGGACCTTCGCACCCTTCTTCAGCTTGTAGTGGCCGCCGATGACGGTGTCCTCCCGCGCCGTCTTGCCGAACGACGGGATGGGAGCCCACAGGCGCAGGGTCTCGTCCAGGATCCGCGGGATGACGTCCAGCTGCATGATCGTGTCGTAGTCCGGGACCGTGTCGCCGGGCATCAGCCGGTCCACCTCGGCATACGCCTGGGCCAGCACGTGCGGGTTGCGCATCAGCGAGTACGTGGCGAACGACAGCAGGCCGCTGGTGGTCTCGTGGCCGGCGATCAGGAACGTCAGCACCTGGTCGCGGACGTTGTCGTCGTACAGCCGCTTGCCGGTCTCCGGGTCGGTGGCCTCTAGCATCAGGCCCAGCAGATCCTCCTCACCGCCGCCCTTCCCCTCGCGGCGCTCCTTGATCACGCTCTCGACCAGCTCCTGCATCAGATGGACGTTCTCGCCGTACTTCTTGGCATCGGCCTTGCGGAGCTTGGTCATCATCGGCAGCTCCTGCGAGCGCCGCAGTGACTCCACCAGCGCGCCCAGCAGCGCGTTGAGGAAGGGGTGCAGCTCCTCCTTGTCGAAGGAGTCGAACCGGTAGCCGAACCCCGACAGGGCGATCGTGTCCAGCGTCAGCCGGGTGTAGTCGTCGGTGATGTTGACCGACTGACCCTCCTTGCGCTCCCACTTGCCCACCAGGTTCTGGGCGATCTCCAGCATCTGCCCGAAGTACGCCCTCATGGCCCGCTGGCTGAACGCCGGCAGGAGGATCCGGTGCGCCATGCCCCATTCCTCCTCGTGCTGGTGGGCCGTGAACAGGCCCGCGCCCGCGAAGTCCCGGACATGCTGCAGCGGCGTCTTCTCGATCTGCTTGAAGAACCGCGTCTCGTCGGAGACCTCGGCCACCAGGTCCGGGTCGTAGACGAAGATCTGCTCGATACCGGCGATGTCCAAGCCGTAGATGCCCTCGGGGAACTGCTTGGACAGCTCGGCGAAGTACTCGACCGGGTTGGTGTCGGGGATCTGCGGCGTGTTGCCGAGCAGGGGGATCCCACGCGGGGACCGGATGGGGCGAAGGTCGTTCGCGGAGTGCGTGGTCATGACTTGCTCCTCTGCGTGGAGGGGGTGGAGGGGGTGGGCAAGGGCGCGCTGCGTAGGTCGATGCCGTGGCGCCGTACGGAAACATACGCCGTATGGAATTGGAACCATACGCGGTACGGAAAGTGGAGTGCAACCCCGGGTCTCCAGGTGGGGGTGTGGTGAAGCTCATTTCCATACCGTGTACGGAACTGGTACCGTACGGGGTATGGAAAAGAAGGTGAGACGTCCCCCGCGGGGAACGAGGAAGAGAGACGTGCCTCTGACGGAGGCCGGGATCTATGCCGCCGCCCTGCGGCTCATCGACGGGGACGGGGTCGAGGCGCTCACCATGCGCAAACTCGCCACCGCGCTCGACGCGAACCCGATGTCGCTGTACCACCACGTGCCGAACAAGGAAGCCGTGCTGCGCGGCGTGACGAGAATGGTCGGAGCCCAGTTCCGCACCGTGACGCTGGAGGACGCTCCCTGGCAGGAGCGGATCCGTCTGCTCGCAACGGACTTCCGGACCTTGGCGCACCGTCACCCTAAGCTGCTGGCGTACTCGTTCAGCCACCTGCCGGACTTCATCCAGCCCGACGACCCGTTCTGGACCGCCCTCACCGCCATCGTGGCCGCTGCCGGCGTGCCGCAGTCAGAGGTCTCGGAGATCGCCGCGCTGATGGTCGCCGTCGTCATCGGTGTCCTCACCGCGGAACTCAACGGCGCTCTCCAGCAGTGGTCGACCCTCAAGTCCCACGGCCCTGAAGTCGACGAAGACGGGGCCGCGGACGCAGACCCTGGCTCTACGGGTGCGGCCCCTGAAGGCCCTGACGAGGACCACATGTTCCGTCTCGTGATGGACACGCTGATCACGGGCCTGGAAGGCCGCCTCACCGCCGGTCGTGACGGCCGGCACGCCGGCCATTGAGCCAGTCAGCCTGAGACGCTGCGCCCCAGGCGCTGGCGCCTGAGGCGCGCCCGCAGTCGGGCGAGATCAGGCTGCGACACACGGGCCGCACCTGTCGTGCACATGTAGCGGGACAGGCAGTGCTGTGAGGGCCCACCTTCGAGGGGGGCGAACAGGCTCCTTGCGGCTCCCCTCACCTGCTCAATGGATGTCACATAGTGGCTGCGACTCGGGTTCTATCAGCGGAAGGTGTACCAGGTGGAAGATCGAACAGATCCGCGTCTCTTGCGCAGTCGTCAGGCCATGGTCGCGGCGGCCACCGCGTTGCTCACGGAAGGTGGGCTGGAGGCCGTGACGCATCAAACGGTTGCGACTCGTGCCGGCGTCGGCAGGGCAACCGTCTACCGGCACTGGCCGAGCCTTCTCGACCTCCGCCTGGCCGCGCTGGAGGCCGGCATGCCCCCTCTCCCTCCGGTACCCGAGGAGCTTCGGGCCGCTTCGGGCAACGATCCGCGAGCGGAGCTCATTTACCGTCTGAACGTGCTCGCCGAGCGTTGGGACGACGAGCAAGCGGGGGCCGTCCTTGCCGCGGTCCTCGGGGGCTCACGGCACGACGAAGGTATGCGCCACCTCCGGGAGTCACTGCTGAACCAGATCGCCGACGCCCTGCGCCCCGCGGTTGCCACAGCCGTCGAGCGCGGCCAGCTCCGGCCCGACGTCACCCCCGAGACATTCGCCATGGCCACCGCCGGGCCGCTGTTCTTCGAGCGCTTCTTCGTCGGGAACCACCTGGGGCGCGACACCGTGAACGCCGTCGTGGACGCCGCTTTGCGAGGTTGGTCCTAGGTGTAGCGCCTTGCGGCCACGAAGCAAGCCAGGCCATCCGTCCGACACGGTCTCCGCCCCGCAGGTGCGGGCTGCCGTCAGGCTCCCAGAGCCGTGGTGCTGGGGACCACCAAGTACATCGACGCAGCCGTCGGCCGGTACACGCCGAAGGTCAGGATCCGCGACGAGGACGTTGCGCGGCTGCCCCCCGCTCATCACTAGAACCTCGACGTGCTGTCCGCGCCGACGCCACCCTGCGGCCGCTGCGTGCTCCCGACGCCGCCGGTGGCTCGACACCTGCAGCAACTGACTTTCCCCAGGGGAGATGTGGCGGAGGGGACTCGGCACAACGACAGCCGGCGCGGCCAGGGTCGGCACGCTACCGGTGCCCGTCCTCGGTTTCCACGGACACGGTCCGACCACTGTCCTCAATGAGACAGCGGGAAATCGCACGGGCCGTCGCGCGCACGGCCGGGCCGTACCCCGGGTTCGGCGAACCGGTGCCGGACGCCACGACCGACAACGCCGCGACCACCTCGCCGCCGTCACGCACCGGCGCGGCCACGGTGCTCACCTGCCAAGGACGGCTCTGGTGGCCGACAGCGTGATCGCCGCGCCGTACCTCCGCCAGCACACGGCGCAGGTCGGCGGGGGTGCGGATGTCGTCGTCGCCGTGCTCCGGCGCGTAGGCGGCGAGGGCCTGCTCCTGGACGGCCGGCGGTGCGAAGGCGAGAAGCACCAGTCCTACGCCGGTGGACGTCAGAGGAAGACGGCCCCCCACGCGGTAGCGCACGGGACTCGCATCTCGCGCTGACAGCCGCTCGACCAGCAGCGCCTCCCCCTGGTCCCGCACGGCGAGCAGGACATGTTGACGCGTGACGTGGAAGAGGTCCTCCATGAACGGCATCGCCACCGATCGCAGCCCGTGACCGCGCGGGGCCAGGGAAGCGGTCTCCAGCAGCCGAAGACCCACCACGAATCGGCCGTCGCCGAGGCGTTCCAGAGCGCCCACTTTCATCAGAGACCGGGCGAGCCGCAGAGCACTGCTGCGGGGGACGCCGCTTCGCTGTGCGAGTTCGGCAAGCGTCTGCGCACGATGGTCACCGTCGAAGCTGCCGAGCAGGGCGAAAGCCCGGTCGATCACCGGTTGTCCCTCAGCCGGCCTGCCCCCGCGTCTCCTGGGCACACCGTCGTCAGCGATCGCCATTTCATTCATTGGAATCACTGCTGCCAATGTACGGCACGCTTCCTACGGTGGCTGGCACTGAGAGGGACTCCGCAGAAAGGGAGAGTTCTGTGGCCGCGAGCGGCTTCATCGATGTGCACGCCCACTTCGTGACCGACAGCTATGTGGCGGCGGCTCGAGCCGCAGGTGTCGAACATCCCGACGGGATGCCCGGCTGGCCCGCGTGGAGCGTCGAAGAGCATCTCGACATGATGAAGCGCTCAGGGATCGACAAGTCCTACCTGTCGATCTCCTCGCCCGGAGTGCACTTCGGGGACGACGGCGAGGCCCGCGCCCTCGCGCGTGAGGTCAATGAGTTCGGCGCCCGGGTCCGCACGGAGGACCCGCAGCGGTTCGGTCTCTTCGCCTCCCTGCCCCTGCCGGACGTCGAGGGCTCGCTCGCCGAGGCCGCCCACGCGCTCGACGTCCTCGGTGCGGACGGAGTGGTGGTGGAAACCAACCATCATGGCCTCTACCTCGGTGACCCCCGGTTCGAGCCGCTCTGGGAGGAGCTCGACCGCCGCAGCGCCGTCGTCTTCGTTCACCCCACGTCAGCGCCCCACGCCGACGAGCTTGCCCTGGGCCGGCCACGGCCGATGCTGGAGTTCCTCTTCGACACCGCCCGCACTGCGAGCGACCTGCTCTTGCGCGGTGTCCTCGCCCGCCGTCCGCGGATCCGCTGGATCCTGACACACGGCGGAGGTGTGCTGCCGCTGCTCGCCGACCGGATGGAACTCTTCCGCACCCACGTCGGCGGCGGCGCCGTCGACGCGCCGAGCGCCGTCGAGCAACTCGGCCGACTCTGGTACGACATGGCCGGCACGCCATTCCCGCGCCAGGTCCCGGCCTTGGGCGCGGCCTTCGGCACCGAGCGTCTCCTCTACGGCAGCGACTACTGCTGGACGCCCATCGACGCGGTGCTCGCTCAGGTCACCTCCATCGACTCCGCTGTGCAGCCGTCCGCCACCCTCACCTGGCGGGACCTCACCACCCGCAATGCCCGCAACTTGTTCGACACCGACGCACGGTGACCGCCCGACCTGAAGGAACGGTCATGAGCAAGTGGGTATGCCAACCGCGGTCGCCACAACAGCACCGCGGTCCGGGTTGCTGGGGCGGCTCTGCCGTCAGCCGGTGGAGCTGCGGCTGATCCGCCACAGCGTTCTGGTCTGCGAGGTCACCGACTCCAACAGCACCCGGCCTCACCGCTCGCTGGGGCTGCCGCCACAGCCAGAGCCGCAAGATGTGGTTCGAGCAGCGCATCGAACGTCGTTCCGACTGAGCCCCCGAGCTCCTGGTCGACGCATCCGCTCACCGGAGAGCTCCGTCCGTCGTCGCGCCTACAGGGAATGCCATGCCGGGAATCCAGCGGACTCCTTCCCGCTCAGCTCGGCCCAGACCGTCTTGCCGTGTCGGGCGTGCCGCGTTCCCCAGTGCTCGGCGAACTGAGCGACCAGGAGCAGGCCGCGTCCCCCCTCGTCGTAGGTGCGGGCCCGGCGCAGGTGAGGGGTCGTGTCGGAGACCTCGCACACGAGGGCACGGTCATGGATCAGGCGCAGCCGTATGGGAGGACGACCGCAGCGGATGGCGTTGGTGACCAGTTCGCTGACGATGAGCCCGGTGGAGAACTCGACCTCCTCCAGGCCCCAGCTGCTTAGCTGTTGAGCGACGTTCGACCGGGCCCGGGACACGCAGACGGGGTCGGCGTCCAAGTCCCAGCTGGCGACTTGGCGAGCGCCCAGGACGTGGGTGCGTGCGAGGAGCAGCGCGACATCGTCGTGTGGTCGATCAGCCGGCAGCAGGGCTTCGAGCACGGTGTCGCAGGTTGCTTGCAGGGAGGAAGCGGGCTGTGCGAGGGCTTGGCGGAGCAGGGCGATACCCGCTTCGACGTCGTGGTCGCGGTCTTCGATCAGACCATCGGTGTAGAGGGCAAGGACGCTGCCTTCGGGGAGGTCGAACTCCGCCGCTTCGAATGGAAGGCCACCCAGGCCCAGCGGTGGTCCGGGTGGCAGTTCGAGGAGGTCGGCGGTTCCGTCAAGGCCCACCACGGCGGGCAGCACATGCCCCGCGCGGGCGAGGACGCACTGGCGTGAGACGGGGTCGTAGACGGCGTACAGGCAGGTGGCGCCGATGTCCCCGGCCTCTTCGATGGTCGGGTCTGTAGAGGATTCGGCGGACAGGTGGATGACGACGTCGTCCAGGTGGGTGAGGAGTTCGTCGGGCGGCAGGTCGATGTCGGCCAGGGTGCGGACGGCTTTCCGCAGCCGCCCCATGGTGGCGGCGGCGTGGATGCCGTGTCCGACCACATCGCCCACCACCAGGGCGACGCGGGCTCCGGACACGGGGATGACGTCGTACCAGTCGCCGCCGACGCCGGCCTGCGCCCCTGCGGGCAGGTAGCGATAAGCGGTCTCCACGGCCGACTGCTGTGCGGTGTGCTGCGGGAGCAGGCTGCGCTGCAGGGTGGGGGCAGTCGCGCGCGTGTGTGTAGCGGCGGGCATTGTCGACAGCCACCGCCGCCCTGGCGGCGATCTCCTGCGCGAGGAGCAGGTCCTCGTCGTCGAAGGGGTCGGGTTGCGGTGCCGGACGAAGTGCGCGACGCCCAGGGTGGAGTCTCGGGCCCGCAGCGGCACCACCAGCGTCGAGTGGGTCCGGTGGTCGTCGGCGCCGTCGGCGCCGTCGGCGTCAAGGGGCGCTGGCGGGCCGGCGTGCGGGGAGGGCTGACCGGTGTCGAGGGAGCGAGCCGACGGCGAACCGCGCGGGCTGACGTGAAGCTGCTCCGGTCGGATCGTCAATGCCGGGTCGCCCTCCACCACTGATCGTTGAGCGACCCGCCGGAGCGTCGGAAGGCCGCTCACAGGGCCGTCATTTTCGCGCAGCACGGAGTCGAGCAGGTCGACGGTGACGAGGTCGGCGAAATTCTCGGTGGCGAGGTCCGGCAGCTCTTGGGCTGTGCGGGCGATGTCCAGCGTGGTGCCGATGCGCCTGCCCGCCTCGTTCACCATCGACAGCCGCCACTGCAGCCGCCGGTCCCGTTCCCGCTGGTAGACCGCCACGCCCTGTTCCGACATGCGATCGACGTAACCGGCCATCGTCGCGATCAGCTTCCGCGTCGCCGCACTGATCAATTCTGCGTCGTCGGTCAGCCGGGGCATCTCTTCGAGTAGCCGGTCGAGCATGACACCTTGCCCCAGCCGGAAGGACCGCAGTATCACGCTGACGGGTGTCCCGTGCCGAGCAAGTCGGCGCGCGCGGTCCGGGTCTGCGGCCGGCGTTTCGATCTGGTCCGGCTCGATGCCGTGTACCAGGCCGGCCAACGCCGCGAGAACATGTTCGGTGACGTTCTCTGCCGTCATGCGGGCTACATCGGGGTCTTCTCAGACCTCGGGGACTCCACGGTGCAGGCACCGCTCGACGTCATGGATCAACTGGTCTGCCCGCAGGCTGACCTCACGCGCGGCACGGGACACGAGACTGTCCGCAGGGAAGTCCACAAGACGACGTTACGCTGCACCGGCGTGTACAGCCCGTCAGGGTTCGGGGAGCGGGGCCCAGCGTGCGCACGGTCGGCGTTGATGCCGCTCACTCAAGCGAGAACTGTTCATCGGGCAGCCGCCCGTCCCAGTAGGAGTCCATGAGTCGAGCAGTTCAGCAGGCTCGGCCAGCACTCCGGCTGACCGCTCCGTCCCTGCGGCAGAGCCTGCCGATGAGTGGCGAGCTACGGAGCGCGGGAAGGTGGGCGATGCGACGCAGGTAGCGGGTTGCCGCGTGACGGCTGGTCTCACCGGGGCGGGTCGGCCGCGGAGTCGCGGCGATCATCCTGACCGAGGTCGGCATCGACCCGGCCGCCCTCGACGCCACGACTGCGGATATCCACTCACCATGGCGGTGAACACCGAGGCGCAGACGTCCGTGTGCCTGCCTCAGGTCGCACCATGCCAGGACTCACCCTTCGGCGAGGAAGTGCGCCAGCAAGCGGTCGAAGTCGCTGTGGCCGAGCTCGGCCCCCCGAGGCACCACTGCCTCCGTTTCCTGCAGGAACGCCTTGACTTCCTGCGCTGGGGCCTTGAGCAGGGCCGTACCGGACGGCGGGTTGAGAAGGATGTACAAGTCGCGGCGGCCCTCCTCGCCGGCGGGCCATATGCGAACGTCCCCCTCGCCGGCGGGACCCTCCAGGCCGTCGATCAGCAAATCGCGCCCGATGATCCACTCCGCCGGCTCGTCGCTGTCGACATCGGTGGTGAATGCGGCATGGACCACATAGGGGTCACTCGGCTCGTACCGCAGATTCATGATCATGGGCAAGGACGTCGCATGGACGCCGACAAGCTTCACAGGCAGCCCCTGGATCACAGTTCTCAATGACTTCATTGGGTCCTACTCCTGGTGCTTTGAGTCATCCGGGGAGGGCCATCGAAAGGGCTGTCGCCGGATTCAAAGGGGCTGCACAGACGGGGTTTCTGCGAGGGACCGGTGGCGATCGGCACGAGGACACCCGCAGGAGCAGTTCTTCGTGCCGTCGCCAGGGTGCCCGGCCGACGGGAGCAGTCGAGGCCACCACTGCCGGCCGGGGCCATCACGGAGATGTGGCCAACGGTGGTTGCCGGACAGAGGGCGTCCTTGGTCTCAGCGATCGACGCTGTACCGGTCGTGGTGGTAGTGAACCGACTCGTCACGGCCCCCACCTCGACGCCGGCCGCGGTTGCCGGGGCCCGGTCACGCAGGGCAGAGCCGTCCTTGGACCGGAACGGCATGCTGTCCGAGTCCGAGGAGACGCACATGACCACACAGGTGCCCTGCTTATGGGTCGGTATCGATGCCAGCAAGGGCCACCACTGGTGGGTCGCCATCGACGACACCGGAACCACCATCGCAGGGTCGCCGGATACCGGCCCTTCTGGCCGCGTCACGCGTCGCAGGCTGACCCGTCAGCGCAAGGGTGAGTCCACGGTGGGCGTCAGGAGGGTCTCGTCGAGGCCGACGATCTGGCTGATGTCGAATCCCTCCATGTCCGCGCGGAATTCAGGACTCGACAGGTATGCCTCCAGCCGCTCCTGCACGTCCTCGGCGTCCTTGTAGGAAACGAGGGCGTACAGCCGGGGGGTGTCGCTTCCGGGCGCCTCGGGCACCGTCCAGACGCCGTGTGTGGTGATCCGGTGCTTTGACATACCTGGAATGTGCTGGGCCCAGATCTTCTCGTAGGCGGAGAGTGCGTCGGGGCTGCGCAGGGTGTAGACGCGAAGCTGGTACTGGGGCATGACACTGGTTCCTTTACTTCTGAGCATGGATGGTCGGCGGTCAGCCTCGGGGGAGGAGGTGTGCCAGTTCGGCATCCCAGTCGATGAGTCCGGACTCGGTACCCCGTGGCACCAGAGCCTGGGTGTCCTGAAGGAAGGACGAGATGTCCTGCACGGGGACCTCGAGCAAGGCGGTGCCTCCGGAAGAACCGAGGGCGATGTAGATCGACTCGTCACCCCGCCCTGCGGCCGACCAGATCCGGACGTCGGCGTAACCTGCGGAACCCTCCAGACCGTCAGCCAGAAGATCCCGCCCCAGGACCCATTCGACCGGCTCGTCGCTGTGGACGAAAAAGGCGGCACGGACGACGTAGGGATCAGCAGGCTCGTACCGCAGCCGCATGCACAAGGGCTGTGAGTAGGTGCACGAGACGACGAGCTGCGCGGTCACCGCCCGAACCACGGTCCTCGAGGACTCCATGGGCATTCACTCCAAGGCACCCCCCCTGCCTCGGCTGCGCCCCGGCGCTCGTGGCGACAAGCACGCATCGAATCAGGAGGTGTTCAGCAGGGCCCGGGCGCCGGACGGCAGCGGCGGACCGCGCGGGTCGTGGCGTCGCGGCAGTTGGGCGACGCGCGCCTGTGGCACGAGGTGGTGCCGCAGGCAGGTTCAGAGGGGGAGCAGGCAGCAGGCCCTCGCTCGATCACCCGCCAGGGCGGCGGGCAGGGGACCGCTGATCCGTGACCAGCGGTCGCATCCCTGCCGCCGACAGGCATCAAGGCGAGGGGTACAGCCTCCGCTCAGGGGCACGGGCGGGACCCGTCCTACCGATCACCGTGGTTCCGGTCGTGGTGGTCCCAGCCGTAGTAGTCCCAGCCGCCGTGGTTCCGGTCGTGGTGGTCCCAGCCGTAGTAGTCCCGGTCACCGTGGTTCCGGTCGTGGTGGTCCCAGCCCCGGCCGTCGCTCTCGTAGCGGTTCCAGTCGAGCCGGTAGGACCTGTCGGACTTCCACTCGCGCCGCTCATCGTCCCAGCGGTAGCAGCGACCGTCGCAGCTGTGCCAGAGGGAGCCGGCGACATGGTCGTCGTGGTGCCAGCCACGCTTTCCGTCCCAGCAGTAGCCCTGCTCGATCAGGTAACCCACGCCGTGGTCCCAGCGGTAGCTGGCGGGGCTGGCCTCGGCCGACCGCTGGACATGCACAGAGGCGGGAGTCGCGGCCGAAGCGGTGCCCCCGGCACCTACAACGGCGACACCCGCGACCGCCACGGAGGAAACGGCGACAGCAATCCGCTTCGTGAGCTTCTTCATGATCTTTCCTTCCGGTTGGTGCGATCTGCACCAACGGCTGCTTTTGCAGGCGATGTGAGGCGCCTGGCGTTGTGTGGCGTTGTCCGTCAAGCATTTCCATACGATGTATGGAATCGCCCTGCCAGGATAACCATACGGCGTACGGAAATGGGAGGGCGGTGACAGTGACTCGGGTCACCCGGACCACCTGGTCGAAGGAGACGCACCTGAACGCTTCTCAGTAACTGGGGCGTCGTTGCCGGGAGTTCAAACCCTTCCGGCCCGAATACCAGCTCTCGATCACAAGGCATGCAGGGACTCAGCTCTGGCCCCATGCTGGCGAGGAGGGGGGTGTGACAGCGGAGGAAGAAGTGGTGGAGATGCGGACCGTTGTCGACCTCACGCGCTGCCAGGGCTATGCGCAGTGCGTGTTCCTCGCGCCGGAGGTGTTCGAGCTGCACGGCGAGGAGGGGCTGCTGTACGCCACGGCCGTGCCCGACGATCAGGTGGAGCGTGTGCGCCAGGCCGCGGCCGCATGTCCGGTGCAGGCGATCCTCCTCGGGGAAGAGGTGAACACCGGTGCCCAGTGACCTGAAAGACGGCCGCATCGTCATCGTCGGCGCCTCGCTGGCCGGGCTGAGAGCAGCCGAGGCGCTGCGCGAGGAAGGATTCACGGGTTCACTGACGGTGGTGGGGGACGAGCCCCATGCGCCCTACGACCGGCCGCCGCTGTCCAAGCAGGTGCTGCTGGGCCAGGCGACGGCGGACACCCTCGAGCTGCCGATGCGGCGGGACCCGGACGCCGAGTGGCGCCTCGGGGTGCGCGCCACCGGCGTGGACCTGCTGGCGAAACGGGTGTCGCTCGAAGACGGTGAGTCCCTGCCCTACGACCGGCTGCTGATCGCCACCGGAAACCCGGGCGCGGCCCTGGCCCAACCCGGAGGAAGGCGCCCTGGACGGTGTGTTCACCCTGCGCACGCGCGAGCACGGCGCGGGACTGGCCGAGCGGCTGGCCGCGAGGCCGGAGCGGGTGCTGGTGATCGGCGGCGGCTTCACCGGCTCGGAGATCGCCTCGGCCTGCCGGGAACTGGGCCTTGAGGTGACCGTCGCCGAACGCGGTCCCGCACCCCTGGTGGGCGCGCTCGGCGGCACCCTGTCCAAGCTCGCCGCCGCCATGCAGCGCAACCACGGCGTGGACCTGCGCACCGGGGTGTCGGTCACCGCCCTGAACGGCAACGGCAGCTTCACCGGCGCGCGGCTGTCCGACGGCAGCCGCGTCGAGGCGGACGTGTGCGTCGTGGCCCTGGGGGCGATCCGCAATGTGGAGTGGCTGGCGGAGTCGGGGCCGGCGGCGGGTCCGCGCGGGATCGCCTGCGACGCTGGCTGCCGGGCCTTCAACATGTACGGGATCGTCACCGACGACGTCTTTGTGGCAGGTGACGTCTCCCGCTTCCCCCACGCGCTGTTCGGCTACCAGATGCTGTCGTTGGAGCACTGGGGCAACACGGTCGAGCAGGCCGAGGTCGCGGCCCACAACATGGTCAACCCCGGACCGCTGGAGCGCCCGCACCTGGCCATCCCCGTCTTCTGGTCGACCCAGTTCGGGCTCAACATCAAGCCGGTGGGCGTGCCCACCTACTCCGACCACGTCGTCATCGCCCAGGGCTCCCTGGAGGCCCGCCGTCTGGCGATGGTCTACGGCTACCAGGGCAGGGTCACCGCATCCGTCACCGTCGACATGGCCAAGGCGCTCGACTACTACCGGCACCTGATCGAGACCGCCGCTCCCTTCCCGCCCCCGCTCGGCGCGCAGGACCGTGCGATCGCGGCCGACATCACGATCCCCTCCGCCGTACCGGACCCCTCCGTGCTGTCCCACGGCCCGACCGTCGCACTCACCGGTCACCTTCCCGACCGCCGGCTGACGGTGGTGTAGCCCCCATCCCGCCCCACGAGGAGCCGCCATGGACTCCGCGACCCTGCCGGCACGGACACCCGACTACGCCAGCCGTCCCAACCCCTACCCGTTGTACGCGGAACTCCGCGAGGCCGGTCCCGTGGTGCCGCAGGCCGACGGCAGCTACCTGATCGGCACCTACCACCACATCGCCGCGCTGCTCCACGACCCACGGATGAGTGCCGATCCCCGCACCCGCGGCGAGGCAACCCACAAGCCGCCGTTCCTGCGGCTCGACGACCCCGAACACCGCAGGCTGCGCACCCTCGCCATGCGGCCGTTCGGGCCCCCGCACAGCCCTGGCCGGGTCGACGGCATGCGCGGCGAGATCGACCGGATCACCAGGGAACTGCTGGAGCCGCTCGAGGCGGGCCGGCAGATCGACATCGTCGACGACTTCGCCTATCCGCTGCCCGTCACCGTGATCTGCCGCCTGCTCGGCGTGCCGCACGAGGACGAACCCCTCTTCCGGGCCTGGTCCGACGCGCCGTCGCAGCCGCTGACGTCAGGCCCGACGACGACTCCGCCGAGCCGGACAAGGCGGGCGACCAGGCTCGGAAGGAGGTGGGCGGCTACCTGTTGAACCTGGCCGAGCAGCGCCGTGGCAAGCCGGGCGACGACATGCTCTCCGCCTTCGTCAACGAGGCCGATCCGGCTCTGCGGCTCACCGACGAGGAACTCGCGGAAACCGCCGTACTGCTCCTCATCGCCGGACACGAGACCACGGTCAACCTGATCGCCAACGGCGCCCTCACTCTCCTGCGCCAGCCCGAGCAGCTGGACCGGCTGCGCCGGGAACCGGAGTTGCTCCCGCGAGCGGTGGAGGAGCTGCTGCGCTACGAGCCCCCGGTCCACATGCGCGAGCGCATCCCGCACGCCGACATCGACATCGCCGGCACCCTGCGTCCCCGCAGGCGCGTCCGTCGTTCTGGTGCTGGCCTCGGGCAACCGCGACCCGATGCGGTTCCGCGATCCCGACCGGTTCGACCCCCGCCCGCCCGGACAACCAGCACCTCGGCTTCGGCAGCGGTATCCACCTCTGCTACGGCGGACCCCTGGCCCGGATCGAGGCATACATCGCGCTCAGCGCGCTGCTTGCCCACCTCGGCAGCGCCCGCCTGGTCGAGGACCCGCCCCCCTACCGCCAGAACGCCATGCTCCGCGGCCCCCGCCACCTGTCCATCCAACTGTGAAGCCGCGTCGTCGACAGACAGCACATCGTCTTCACGCCGCAGCGGGAAGGGGCCGCCGGGCGAGGTCACGGGCCTCGTCCGCGGAGACGCCAAGCATGTGCAGGAGCATCTCGGCCATCTTTCCGGCTGCATGGTCCCTGTCGGCCTCGGGCTCATGGAACCAGAGCTGCAGGAGCGCCAGCAGGCTGCCGTTCAGCACGGTCAAGGCGATCATCGGGTCGACCACGGTGAAGCGGCCAGAAGCCATGCCCTGCTCCACGTCGTGTCTCGCGCGCGGAGCCAGTCCGCGGCCGGCGCATATGCGGCCGAGCTCGCTGTGGCAGAGAATCCGCATGATCTCCGGGTGCGAGCCGGCCATGCGTGCGCTGAGCCGCATACCGGCGGCGAGGCGCTCGGCGGGGTCGTCGACGTCGTACAGATGTTTGTCGACGGCTCGGGCGAACTCCTCCAGGGCGTCGGCCACGGCCGCGTCGAACAGGTCCGGCTTGGACGTGAACTGGTTGTAGAACGAGCCGAAGCCCACGTCGGCGAGCTCCGCGATGGTCCGGATGCTGGCGCTCGTATCGCCCGAATCGGCCAGGAGCTTCCGCGCGGCGCGGACGAGTGCCTGCCGGGTCTCGGCCCGACGGCGTTCGAATCGATTCATGGGTGAGGCTGACATCGGCATACACCGCACACAAGGTCACCAGTTCTGATGAATTCATCATCGCATTGGCGGTGTGGATTGTCCACCCTGAGCGCCATGGGCCCCCTTGTCGCCCAGCGGTCAGTAATTCCGGCGGTGCTAGAGGGCCACCTCACCTCCCCTCGTCGTACTGCACGGCCACATTTGATTGAAGGATCGGTTTCGGTGGCCTTGACGGCGAAGCGGTCGTATCTGACTATTTCATCAGAAGTGGGCAAAGTGGCCCAAGCTGGCGAAGACCGGTCGGCAGGTGTCAGCGCAACGGCCAGGTCGCGCGCTACACCGCAAACTCCGGCTTCCGGTACCGCACGGGGGACTTCTCCGCCTCCTCCCCATCACCGTCCACCACGGCTACAGACCGGGCGGCCGCGCCCACATGCCGGCACTCCCTCACCTCCGAACTGAAGGGGATCAACCACGATGACGAATACCGACCACACGCCACTCGCCAAGCCGGTGAGTCCCGGCGAGATACCGGACGCGGCGATAGCGGTGATCGATGCGGACGGGACGGTGGCGGCGTGGACGCAGGCCGCTGAGCGACTTGTCGGGTACTCGGCCGCGGAAGTGGTGGGCCGATCCGCCGCGCACGTGCTACCGCCCCCTGAGGAGGCCCGAAGGGCTTCGCTGTTCGCCGAGCAGTGCCGTGCCCAAAGTGGCTGGTCCGGCACCGCCGCGGTCCGCCACCGCGACGGCCACACGCTCAAGATGTCGCTGCGGGTCTCGCTGTTGTGGGGACAGAACGCCGGCACCCGGTGGCTGGTGTCCGTGACCGACATAGGCGCCCTGTCCTCGGAGCCTGCCAACGGACCGGTGCGAGAGTCGCTCCTTGCCCATGCACCGATCGGCATCGTGGTGTATGACCCACAGTTGCGCTGTACCTGGGTGAACGACGCCATGGAGCGCCACGACGGCATTCCCCGTGACCGACGCTTCGGACGCCGTCTGAAGGACTCGCTGCCCGCCGTGGAGGCCGAAGCGCTCGAGGTGGTGATGCGGCAGGTGCTGCAGAGCGGTACCACCATGGTCCACGAATACCGGGCGTGGCCGCTGTCGGACGGGCGCCGTGAACATGCGTTCTCGGCCTCGTTCTTCTGCCTCCAGGACGCGGACGGCACGGCAATGGGAGTGTGCTCCATGACCGTGGATGTCACCGGGAACCGGCGGGCGCGCGAACGCCTGGCCATCCTCAGCGAGGCGAGTACGCGCATCGGCAGCACCCTCGACGTCATGCAGACCGGGCAGGAACTGGCCGAGCTCGCCGTGCCCCTGCTGGCCGACCACGCCCTCGTCGACATGGTGGAGTCGGTTCCCTTTGGCGTGGAGCCCTCGGCACGTATCGGCACGACGAGCGGCCGCCCACCGCTGCTGCGCCGTGCCGGGGTGGCCCCCATCGACCTGGGGCTCCTGGAGTTGCCGTGGGTGCGGGAAGAGGTGATCCACGCCCACCCGAGCTCATCGTTCGCCGTCGCCCTGCGCACGGGCAGGTCTCACCTGGAGCCGGTGCTCGACACCCAGGCCGGCCCGTGGGTCGACCACGACCCGGTGCGGGCGCAGAAGGTGCGGGACAGCGGCGTCCACTCCTTGATGGTCGTGCCCATCCGTGCGCGGCGCTGCGTGCTGGGGCTGGCGCTGTTCGGCCGCAGCGAGGAACAGACGCCGTTCCAGGAGGACGACCTGCTCCTCGCCGAGGAGCTCGTCACCCGGGCCGCGCTCAGCCTGGACAACGCCCTGCAGTATGCGCGCGAGCGCACCGCGGCCCTCACCCTGCAACGCGACCTGCTTCCCCACCGTGTGCGGGGCGGTGCCGCCGTCGAGGTTGCCGCGCGCTACGTGCCGGCCGACATGGACCACGGCGTCGGGGGTGACTGGTTCGACGTGATCGAGTTGTCCGGCGCCCGGGTGGCCCTCGTTGTCGGCGATGTGGTGGGACACGGCATCAACGCCGCGGCGACCATGGGCAGGCTCCGCACCGCGGTACGCACGCTCGCGGACCTCGATCTGCCCCCCGACGAACTGCTGGCACGCCTCGACGACACGGTGCACCGGTTGAACGACGAAGACGCCGACGTCTTTGGCCAAGTCCCTACGGTGGTGGGTGCCACCTGTCTGTACGCCGTCTACGACCCGGTCACGCGGCGGTGCACGATGGCGCGGGCAGGACATCCCCCGCCCCTGATCATCGACGCGCAAGGCCGGGTCACCATCGCCGACCTGCCCGCCGGAGCCCCACTCGGCCTCGGTCTCGGCCTGGTGCCCTTCGAGTCCGTGGAACTGGAACTGCCCGAGGGGAGTCTGCTCGCGTTCTACTCCGACGGACTGGTCGAGTCCCGTGACGACGATCTCGACGTCGGCATGAACCGTCTGGGGGCCGCCCTCGCACAGCCGGGTTCGTCCCTGGAGGACCTGAGTTCCCAAGTGATCGAGGCTCTGCCGGCCCAGGCGCAGCCCGACGATGTCACCTTGCTCCTCGCACGCACGCGCGCGTTCGAACCGGCCCAGGTCGCCTCCTGGGACCTGCCGAACGAGCCTGCCGCCGTCCCGGCCGCCCGCCGTCTGGCCGCTCGCCGGCTCGGCGACTGGGGGCTGGAGCATCTCGTGACCACGGTGGAGCTGATCGTCAGTGAGCTGGTCACCAACGCCATCCACTACGGCGACGGCCCGATCCATCTACGGCTCATCCAGCATCAGGTGCTGACCTGCGAAGTCTCCGACACCAACACCAGCCACCCACGCCCGCGGCATCCGCGCACCCTCGATGAGAACGGCCGTGGTCTCTTCCTCGTCGCCCAACTGTCCCGCAGATGGGGCTCCCGCTCGGTGACGGACGGCAAGGTCGTTTGGGCCGAGCAAGCCCTACCCTCCGCGGCCGCGTTCGCCTGAGCCACTGAAGAAGGAACGAAAAATGGATGTAAACGCTTTCAGTGAGCCGCAGGCGTTCGAGCGGTGGCACCGTTGCGCGCCCGCAGCCCGCTCGCGGAGCTCGTCCGGGTATTTGCGTGGTGCTGGCACTGCTCGTGGTTCTCCTTCGGGCCAGGATCATAAGCCTGGCTTCAGGGACTCCACGAATCCGGGGTCAGCTCAGTGGTGTGGTGACGCGGGCGGGTGCGCTCAGTCATGCTGGTCACGGTCGACACTCTCCTGGTGGCTTCGGGAACACACGCCGACGCCGGGCCGAGTGCGGCGGTCAGGACTGTGACGGTGCCTGTCGCGAAGGCCCCTATCGGGACACGCCCACCGGTCCGGCGGTAGCATGCACCGCCTCAGACAGCGGTCGGCAGATCAAACGCAAGGCACCAAGGCCAGTCGTACCGCGGGCCAGACCACCGCCCGAGGCGACACTCAAACATCCTCACAGTCGTACCGGCTGGCCACCGCCCGGTACTGCTTCCACTTGCTGACGCACCGTTCGACGGCACTGCGGCGGCGGTACTGGGCCTTGTCGAAGGCAGGTGGGCGCCCGCCTGCCCGGCCCTTGCGGTTGGCTCGTTGGTCGTCGGGCTGGGCGATGGTTGCCTTGATGCCCCGTCGTCGCAGATAGCTGCGGTTGTCGCGGCTGGAGTACGCCTTGTCGCCGCGGACGCGATCGGGACGGCTGCGCGGCCGTCCCGGTCCGCGCCGTCGGATCCGTAAGCCCTCGAGTACAGGGACGAACATGGGGCTGTCGCCTCGTTGACCCGGCGTGGTCAGCCAGGTCAACGGGCGGGCCGGATCATCTGACAGCAGGTGGATTTTGCTGGTCGGTCCGCCCCGTGAGCGCCCCAGTGCCTCCCGCCCATCCGCTTCCACACGCGCACCGCCCCCTTTGCGGGTAGTCGCGTGGCGGCCGACGCCGGGCCCCGGCCGCATGCTGATGTGCCCGGCAGGAGGTGGAGTCGATGTTCACGGCCCATTCGCGCCTGCGCTGCGCTCTCTCCGCTTCTACCGCCTTGGCCAGTGCCCCGTCGGGATCGGCGGCGTCGGCCTCGATCTGTAACTCGGCCAGGATCTGCCGCCACGTTCCATCCGCCGACCAGCGGCGATGCCGCTCATAGATGGTCTGCCAGGGGCCGTACCGCTCAGGCAGGTCCGGCCAGGGCACCCCCGTACGGGCCCGGAACAGCTGATCCGCCGTCGCGGATGCTTCTCCCTCCGCCCGCCCTTCGGCCCCACACGCGCGGGCGGCAGCAACGGCTCCACCAACTCCCACTGTTCATCCGTCAGATTTGACGGATGGCCCCCACCAGCCACAGCAGAGTCAACGATCACCCTGACCGCAAGATACGCAAGATCTCAAACACGGTCTGACGGATGCAGGGGCTAGTGCTGTTCTGCAGCCCGGTTCGGCCCGGCAGCTGTGCCGAGATCACCCAGCCCTGACAGCTCAAACCGGCCACGCCCCTGGCCGGCGCTCCGTTCGTGGGGGTCCTCGCGGATGCCGGCCATCAGGGCATGGGGGCGCAGACCGGCGGACGACGGGTGGTGGCACCGCCACGTCGCAAGTTCGGGAAGCACGCTCCCGCTTGGTCCGCGCCCGACCACGCACGAGGTCGTCAGGCCGCGGCCCGGCCGCAGGGTGAGTCGCGAGGCCGCGGCTCGTCACCGACGAGCACGCCCGCTTTTTGCCGCTTGCGATCCTTCAGGCGCCGACTTCTTGACTCAGTATTTCCTTCAACTTTCGGTGCCTTCGCATTGACGGAAGAAAAGGCGAGCGGTGTGGTCCCGCTTTCCATGAAACCTTGCGCATCCTCATTGACCCGGACGCGTCAAGTCTGCTTTGCTTCTCGCCGTCTGACGGGGCATCACCTGCTGCGACCAGCGAAAACTGCGTCGCCGAAGGGGAATTGCGGTTCACCCGGCCCTGCCCCGTCGACGTGTCACGCAGCTCGCCTCCACCGCACCCACGGCGGAGGTCTGTACGCAGAAAGGAACCCATTACCCATGGGTAAACCCCACATTCGCGGCGCGGCCCGGGCGACCCTGACCGGTCTCGCGTCGCTGTCCCTTCTCACCGCCGCGGCACTCGCCTCCATACCGCAGGCGTCAGCCGCCCCCCAGGCCGTCGGTCACACGGCCAGACCGAACCCGTACGACCCGGCCTACCAGCACCCGTACCGGCACGGTGTCCTGCCGACCATCCAGCAGCACGCCAAGATGAAGTCCTGGTCGGCCGCCCACCCCGCCGCGACCGCGGCGACCGGGCCGGAGACGCTCTCCTACGGCGGCGGCATCGACGGCATCGGCGTCCAGAGCGGTCACTCAAAGGTCTACCTGGTCTTCTACGGCTCCCAGTGGGGCACGCAGAGCACCAACGGCAGTGGCGACGCCACGTTCTCCGGCGACCCGGACGGCGCGGCCCCGGTCACTCAGGAGATGTTCAAGGGCATCGGCACGGGTAACGAGCTGTGGTCCGCCGATCTCACCCAGTGGTGTGACGGACCGAACGTGTCGGCGGGCGCCACCAGTTGCCCGTCCAACGCGAACTTCGTTCCGTACCAGAGCGGTGGCGTTCTGGCCGGCGTGTGGTACGACAACTCGGCAGCCTCCCCGAGCGCCGCGACCGGACACCAGCTGGGTGCCGAGGCCGTCAAGGCGGCCGGTCACTTCGGCAACACCACCGCCGCGTCCAACCGGGACGCCTACTACGTCATCCTCTCGCCGCACAACACCAACCCGGACAACTACCAGGGCCAGTACTGCGCCTGGCACGACTACAACGGCGACAGCACCCTGACAGGCGGCCCGGTCTCCTCCTCCTACGGTGACATCGCGTTCAGCAACCAGCCGTACAACATGGACTCCGGCGCCGGCTGCGGTGTCGGTTTCGTCAACTCGCCCGGCACGCTCGACGGCTGGACCATGACGCTCGGCCACGAGTGGCACGAGATGATGTCCGACCAGAACCCGGCCGGCGGCTGGACCAACCAGACCGGAAGCTCGTACAACGGCCAGGAGAACTCCGACGAATGCGCCTGGATCTCGCCCGGCAGCACGGGCGGCGCGGCCAACGTGAAGATGGGCACCGGCACCTTCGCCGAGCAGGCCAGCTGGTCCAACGACACCAACTCCTGCGCCATCTCCCACCCGATCGTGGGCGGCGGAGGCACGGGCGGCGGCACCCTCACCAACGGCACCTTCGAGACCGGCAACCTGTCCAGCTGGACCACCAGCGGCAGCACTTCCGCAACCACCTCGGCGGCACACAGCGGCAGCTACGGCGCGATGGCCGGCTCCACCAGCCCGACGAACACGTCCTCCCTCTCCCAGAGCTTCACCGCCCCGTCCGGCACCAGCAAGGTCTCCTTCTGGTACAACGTCACCTGCCCGGACACCGTGACCTACGACTGGGCGACGGCCACGCTCCAGGACACCACGTCTGGCACCACCACGACGCTGCTGGGTAAGACCTGCACGCAGGGCGCAGGCTGGAAGCAGGTTTCCGGCACCGTCACCCCGGGCCACAACTACACGCTCACCCTCACCAACAAGGACGACGACTACGCGGGTGACCCGACGTACACCTACTACGACGACGTGACCGTCTCCTGACCCTCACCCCATACCGCGGGGGGCGGGCCGCCGCCCCGCCCCCCGCCCTCCGCCGCCGCCCGTCAGTCCTGTCGGGCGGCGCCCTCGGGAGCGCCCATGCCACACCCGCCGGCCCGCCGCAGCCCCGTCCGGCCGCGCCCCTTGCCCGCCACCGTCGCCTGCCTGGCGGCCGTGGTCTGCCTCCTCACCGGATGTTCCGGCGGACCCGCCGGATCCTCTCCCCTCACACCGCCGCCGGACTCCGGTGTCTCCCCGGTTCCGGCCGGCCACTCCTCGAGCCCCCTCGTCCTCGACGAACGGGCGCGGGGAACGACCGTCCGGGTGCCCACCGGCACGCTCGTCGTGGTGCGCCTGCACAGCACCTACTGGTCGACCCCGGCCGGATCGGACCCGCAGGTGCTCGCCCCGTCCGGAGGCGGCACGATCCCCGCCGGCACTTGCCCGCCCGGCCGCGGTTGCGGAACCTCCTCGGCACGGTTCACCGCCCGCCGTCCCGGCACCGCGCACATCACGGCCCGCCGCACCTCCTGCGGCGAGGCGATGCGCTGCTCCCCGGGCCAGGAACGCTACGAGGTCACCGTCACCGTGACCCGGTAGCTGGTCCGGTGCCGGCGGTGACCGGGTGCGCAGGCGGGCCGCCCGGCTGTCGGTCTTCTCCGGGATGGTGTGCCGGATGCCTCGGCGTCGCAGGTACTCGCGGCACGGGCGGTTGCTGTATCCCTTGTCGGCCGCGATGCTGTCGGGCTTCGTGCGGGGCCGGCCCACACCGACCCGCGGAACGCAGATCTTCGCCAGCACCGTCTGGAACTGGGTGCAGTCTGCCCGCTGTCCGCCGGTCACGACCAGGGACAGTGGGCGGCAACGGCCGTCCGCGCTCAGGTGGAGTTTGCTGGTGAACCCGCCCCGCGAGCGGCCCAGGCCCTCACCTCCAGCACCACCTCCACCAGCCGGGCGAGCAGGCTTTGCCATGGTGTTTCGCCCTGGTGTTCTGCCGCTTCGACCCCCTTTGACGCGGGCGTCGGCGGCGGTTCCGTCCGGGCACCGGCCGCGTGCTGATGGGCCCGCACGATGGTGGAGTCCACCGAGATGTCCCAATCGATCTCGCCCGCGACATCGGCAGCGGCCTGGACCTGCTGCAGCAGTCGTTCCCACGTCCCGTCGGCCGACCACAGCCGGTGGCGTTCATAGACGGTCTTCCAGGGGCCGAATCGCTCGGGAAGATCCCGCCACTGCACTCCGGTCCGCACCCGGTGCAGGATCCCATCGATCACCTGTCGATGATCCCGCCATCGGCCACAACGTCCATTGCTCACCGGCAGGAACGGCCGCAACCGTTCCCACTCGGCATCTGTCAGATCGCCCCGCCCCATGCCCACAACAACGACCCAGGCATGGGGCCGGTCACGTGATCGCCCGGACAGCTCCTAGGGGGTCGGGTCGGTGGCTCGTCGTCGGGTTTCGCGCAGGTGGAGGTCTATGTACCTGGTGAGGGTCAGTGCGTCTTGTGGGGCGTCGGCGTGGAAGGAGACCCGGCGTAGCAGTCGCACGCTGTCGAGTGCGACGTCTTCGCGGGCCAGGACGAAGAGGAGGGTGAGGAGGGCGCAGCGGGCGTTGCCGTCGTCGAAGGGGTGGAAGAAGCAGACGTCGAGGAAGGCGCGTGCGGCCCGGGCAGTCAGTGGGAGAGGCCGGGTGGCGTCCTTGGCGCTTTCGGTGAGGCAGGCGTCAAGGCGGGTGCGGGTGTCCGAGGCGATGCCGTAGCGTTCCCGGCCGCCCTTGGCGAAGGCGGGCAGGCTGCGGAACGGCGGCAGCCCGGGTGTGGCGAGGACGTGTTGTTGCCAGCGCTGGATGAGGGCGAAGTCGAGCCGGGCGCCGCGCGCGGCGTCGGCTCGCATTAGCTCCAGGGCGGTGAGCAGGCCCTGTCCGCGGGCGGGGTCCAAGATGGCGTCGAAGGTGCGGATTTCCTGCGCCATTCCGTCGCGCACCGGTGTCACCGGTGCGTCCCCGGTGCTGTCGGCGGCCTCATGCCACGGCACGACTTCCCGTATGGCGAGCCAGCGCTTCAGGTGGTCGGGCAGCGGCGACTCGGCGGCCCGGGCGTCCGTGTGCGGCCGCATGGAGGCCGCGAGCTGTTCGGCGATGTCCTCGACCAGTACCGGGTCGGGGCCGGTCCAGCTCTTGAACCGGCCGCCGATCGCCCGGTCCACCAGGTGCTCGGCGTCGTCGGCCGCGACGCCCCAGCGGGTGAGGAACCAGCTGAGTACCTGATGGCAGTGCCCGTACCAGGCGCTGCCGCAGCCGGTGCGGTCGGTGACGTGCAGGATCAGGTTGCGGGCGGTGCGGTCCCACAAGATCCGCTGGTCGTCGATGTCGGCCAGGTCCAGCGGGTAGGCCTCGAATCGTGTGGCCAGCCTCTCCAGCCACTCCCGCCACTCGCACAGTGCCGCGGTCACGCGGTCGAGGGTCTCGTCCGGGGTGGTGACCGAGTGCTGGGGGCAGCACCAGCTGCCGACTGGACCTCCGTCGAAGTCCCCCTCGTCGTGCGCCCATCGCCAGCCGGCGACCCAGGGGCCGTAGTGCTCGGCCAGGGCGTACGTCATGGCGTCGGACCAGGGTCTGGCCTCGTCCCAGCTCCATTCGTGCAGGGCCCGGTCACCCGGCGGCACGTCGGGGCGTCGGGGCACCCGCCCGGCCGGCCCGAGCGACCTGACCACCCCTGCCGCCGCCTCGCTGTCGAACGGATGACGGGCGGGGTCCACCTCATCCCAGGTCAAGTCGCGGGGCGACAGCTCCATGAACACCGCGCAAGTCTCTTGCCTCGCCGGCACCGGTTCAACCCGATTACCGAACCGCGCCGGAACACCTGCGCGACGCCCTTGCCGCACGTCGGCCGCCCACCCCGCCGGCGGGGGGCGGGCCGCCGCCCCGCCCCCCGCCGGCAGGTGGGCGCCCGCCATGGCGGTCAACGGGCGGGCCGGACCTCGCGCGGGCGGTCGCGGGCGGGGGAAGATCAAGTGGTGAACTCCTCTGTGGCGGAGGCCGTCTCCGTCGTTCTGCTGCTGGTGGTGCTGGCGTGCGCCGTCGTTCGCCCGTTCGGGTGGCCGGAGGCGGTGGTCGCCGTGCCGGCTGCGGGTGTGGTGATCGCCACCGGGGCGCTCTCGCTGGCGCACGCCCGTGAGGAGGCGGAGCGGCTCGGGCCGGTGATCGGGTTCCTTGCGGCCGTCCTGGTCCTCGCCCAGCTGTGTGACGACGAGGGGCTGTTCCATGCGTGCGGGGCGTGGATGGCCCTTAGTGCGGCGGGGCGCCCGCGCCGCCTGCTGGTGCAGGTGTTCGCCGCCGCTTCGGTGATCACCGCGGTGCTCAGTCTGGATGCCACGATCGTGCTGCTGACGCCGGTGGTGTTCGCCACCGCCGCCCGGCTCGGTGCCCGGCCGAAACCGCACGTCTACGCCTGCACCCACCTGTCGAACACCGCGTCGCTGCTGCTGCCGGTCTCCAACCTCACCAACCTGCTCGCGTTCGCCGCCAGCGGGCTGAGCTTCACGCGCTTCGCCGCCCTGATGGCCTTGCCCTGGCTGGTGGCCATCGCCACCGAGTACGTGGTCTTCCGCCGGTTCTTCGCCACCGACCTGGACGCAGGGGCTCAGGCCCCACGCACCGCCGGGCAACGCGAACTGCCGGTGTTCGCCCTGGTCACAGTGGCCTGCACGCTGGCCGGGTTCGTCCTCACCTCCATGGTGGACGTCAACCCCGCGTGGGCGGCCTTCGCCGGCGCCCTCGTGCTCGCCGGGCGGGCCCTGGCCCAGCGCCGTACCACGCCCACCGCCATCGTGCGGGCCGCCGCGGTGCCGTTCCTCGCCTTCGTCCTGGCCCTGGGACTGGTGGTCCGCGCGGTCGTCGACAATGGGCTGGCGGCGGGGCTGGGACACCTGATCCCGGGCGGTACCGGACTGGCGGCGTTGTGCGGTATCGCCGCCCTGGCCGCGGTGCTGGCCAACGTCATCAACAATCTGCCCGCCGTGCTGGTGCTGCTGCCGCTGACCGCCCCGTCCGGGCCGGCCGCGGTCCTGGCAGTCCTGCTAGGGGTGAACATCGGCCCGAACCTCACCTACGCCGGCTCCCTGGCCACGCTGCTGTGGCGGCGCATCGTGCACGAACACGACAGTGACGTCGAACTCGGTGAGTTCACCCGGCTCGGTTTGTTCACTGTGCCTGCCGCCCTGGGGCTGTCGGTGGTGGCACTGTGGACCTCGCTCACCCTCATCGGAGGCTGACCGTCATGAAAGTCATCGCCTGGATCACCGAGGGCACCTGGCCCGCCGGCATCGACGCCGCCCGCGCCCACGCGCCCGACGACGCCGACATCGTGCTGCTCCACGTCACCCCGGCCGACGTCCCGGGCGCGGCGCACGGCGCCTTCGCCGGTCTGCTCGGCCGCGGCCATGGCGAACGCGACCCCGGCACGCAGGTGGAGCACCTCGCCGCCGCCTCCGCCGAGACATTCCTGGCCGAGGCCGCGCAGCGTCTGGGCCGCCCGTGCGCCCGTGTCGAGCGGACCGGCCGCGTCGAGCGGGAGGTCGTCGCCGCTGCCGAGGGTGCCGACCTGCTCATCCTCACCCGCGACGGTGACCGGACCCATCTCGGGCCGCGCAGCCTGGGGCATGCCGGCCGTTTCATCGTCGACCACGCCCCGTGCCCCGTCCTGCTGGTGTGGCCCGAGCCCGCGCCAGGCATCGACACCATCCCGCCCCCGCCACCCCACCCGCCGCACCACCAATAGCGGCAGGCACCCGGCATCGGACCGTCTTCCGCGGCCAGGAGCATGGGCGACGGTGAAGCGGACCGAATTCTTGGTGTGATACGAGCAGTCGATGTCCAGCAGACCTCGGTGGCGGGGATCCTGGCAGCTGAGCCCCGCTCTTCCCTCTCGCGGCGCCGGTGGGCGCCGACAGCGAGCCGACGCCCCGTCGACATGCCTGTAGGGCGTCCACCGGCAGGTCCCCGGGAGCTCCTCACGCCTCCTGGCGGGGAGGCTTCGCCGGAGCACCCCGGCGACGCCCCGCTGCACCGGTGACGGGTGACTCCAAGGAGCGCAGGTGTTCCCTCAGCCACTGCTCGGTGTTGTTGACGTGCAGGAGGGCGGCAGCCTGGCCCAGGAAGGCGTCGCGGGAGGAGAGGGCCGTGAAGATCGACTCGCGTTCGGCGAGGGTGCGGCCCGCGGCCTGGTCGTCGACAAGGCCGCGCCAGATCCGGGCGCAGCGTGCGGCCCGATATGCCTTCCAGGAGCGCGGGGAGCGAGTCGTTGCCCGTCGCGGAGATCACGGCCCGGTGGAAGCCGCGTCGTGGGCGTTGAGCTGCTCGACATCGTCGCGGGCCTCGCGCATGGGGATGTACTGGGCCCCATGGTTGGTGTGCATGACCGCCCCGGCGAGGCTGCCGCGGGTCTGTTCGGCGGCGGTCAGGGCGTTGGCGGATAAGCTGAGCGGGATCCGGCCGCTGAACGCGGTGTCGACGAGGCTGTATCTCCGGCCCCGCAGCCCAGTCGGAGCAGGGAGTGCCGACATGGACGTTCTCTTCATCACGAGCGTGGCGGTGGTGGTCGCCGACCCGTCGCTGAGCCGCAAGCTGTTCATCGAGGTTCTTGGCCTCTCTCTGGAGGGGGAAGGCAACGGCTACTACTCCAGCGGGAGCGTCCCCGGCAGCAAGCACTTCGGCCTGTGGCCGCTCTCGCAGGCGGCCGAGGCATGCTTCGGCACGGACCAGTGGCCCGCCGACCGGGTGGTTCCACAGGCGTCTATCGAGTTCGAGGTGGCGAACGCGGAAGCCGTCGCAGCCGCCGGTGCCGAGCTTCAGCGTGCGGGCTTCGAGTTGGTGCACCAAGCCCGAATCGAGCCGTGGGGTCAGACGGTGGCCAGACTTCTCACGGCGGACGGCTTGATCGTCGGGATCTCCTACGCCCCCTCCTTGCACGACGTGCAGGACGACCAGGACTCTGGCTGAGCCCGGCCTGAGACGGGTGAAGACGTCGTAGTTCCCTGACGTACTCCGGCCCCGGGGATCAATGGGACCGTGGTTGGTGCCGAGATCGATCACACCCTGTGAGGGCCTGCGCAGACCGGCCATCGGCTCCGTCCGCCAGGGTCCGGGGCTTTCACGCTTCACGGGGTTGTGCCGCCTTTCAGGTCGCCTGGCGGGGTGCTGTCGCCTGGATGAGGAGCAGGGCGATGTCGTCCTGGTGTGGGGTCGGGGGCAGTGGCTGACGAGGGTGTTGGCGAGGGCGCCGAGGGTCTGGTCTGGCGCCTGCGCGAGGCAGGTGACGAGGTCGGCGGTGGCGTCGTCGATGTCGGCGCCGGGGGTTTCGATCAGGCCGTCGGTGTACAGGGCGAGGAGGGTGCCGGAAGGGAGCGGGATCTCGGTGGTGGGGTAGGTGGCGTCGGGGTCGATGCCCAGGAGCAGGCCGGGGGGCAGGTGGAGGATTTCGGTGTGGCCGTCGGGGTGGCGGATCAGGGGTGGGGGGTGTCCGGCGGTGGCGAGGCGGGCGCGGTGGTGTGCGAGGTCGAGGTGGGCGTACAGGCAGCTGGTGAACAGTCCCGGGTCGAGGTCGATGAGGAGTCGGTTGGTCCCGGCGAGGACTTCGCCGGGGGGCGTGCCGGCGGTGGCGTGGGCGTGGACGGCGATGCAAGGCCACAACGAGGGCGGCCAAAGCGGTGAGCACGATGGTCGACGCAGTGAGGCGCCGCCGCCACCCCCGAGATCATCCGGGCTGCCCGCGACATGCTCCCCAACCCCGAGAACTCGATCACCTCGATCGCCAAGATCCTCGGGTCAGCCCCGGCACGCTCTACAACCACATCCCCGACCTGCAAGAGCTCCGCGCCTCCGGCCGCGTTCCGAACACCACAGGTGCGCAAGACGCTCCACGGCATCGGCGATGGCCACGTTGGACAGCCACAGCCGGACCAGGACGGGCACCAGGGCGATGGCGACCGTGGCCAGGCCCAGCCACCGGAGCGCGTCCCGGGCGGCCTGTGGCCCGGGGCCCAGACGCAACGCCCCGCCGAGACGCCGGGCCAGGCGACCGGTGAGAGACAACGCGAGGGCGGTCGTGAGCAACAGGGAGACAGCGACGAGGGTTGCGGCGACGATACGCAAGGCGGTGCGCCAGACCGGCCGGTCCGCACCGGTCCGGTGCATGGTGTGCAACACCCGGCGGAAGCTCACATGGCTGAATCCCGGCCACAGGGCTCCCGCCCCCCGAGAAAGATCAGCGTCCACGCCGCGGACGATGGTCCGGCCATCTGCAGCTGCACAGCAGAGTGCGGGATGCGACCCGAACGGCCTGCGACATGTGGTGAATGACCCCGGTCCGGCCGCGGGCATGGTCAGGCCCACGATCGAGAGGATCACCAGCAGTACCGGAAACAGGGCCGTCGAACCTGTCAGCGAAGATGCGCTGGACTGAGTGACAGGGCTGCCGGCCGCGACGCCGGGCAGCGTCCACCGGAGCGGAGTACGCCGGCGGTTACCGGGCGGCACGGGTTGACGGCCTGCGCGCAGGAGGTCGTCGAGGCTTCGACAAAGGGGAAGAGGTCGGTGGAGCGCCGGTTCAGCTCGGTGCGGTCGCGGGCAGCGCCGCCTTGAGGGCCGCTTTGTCGCTTGCAGGGAGCATGTCGGTCGGCAGCTTGACGTTGAACCGCGGGGATGTGCGGCGCAACGCCTCGGGCGACCTGCGCCCGCTCGCGTTCCGCCGGGTTCCGCAGCCGGATGCCATCGAAAAGGGCCTTCCCGGATGACGCCCGGAAAGGCCCTTCCGTATCCACGGTGCACAAAGCAAAGTCAGTGCTTGAATGCGTCCTTGGCCTTCTCCTTGGCCTCACGGACGTCACCCGTGCTCTTTTCTGCCTGTCCCTCAGCGGCCATGCGGTCGTTGCCGACGGCGTTTCCCACGGTTTCCTTGGCCTTGCCCTCGGCCTGCTCGACCTTTGCCTTGGCCTTCTCTCCGGCAGTCATGAAGGGGGACCTCCTCGTAGCTTGTGTACCGCTGTCCCGATAACCGGCTCGTGCCCCGGCGTTACTCTCAGAAACAAGGCAGCGTCGGGCGCATGTGGGCCACTTTGCAGGGCAGACGGGCGACAGGAGGTTGATAAAGATGGTTCCTCTGCTGTTGGTTCTTCTTCTCGCCCTGATCCTTTTCGGCGCCGGCTTCGCCATCAAGGTCCTCTGGTGGGTCGCCGTCGCCGTCCTTGTACTCTGGCTTCTCGGCTTCGTCATGCGCTCCACCACCGCCGGCGGCGGTCGCGGCCGTTGGTACCGATGGTGATCTGACCCGTACACACGGCCCGTTCGCAGGGCCCGGCCGATACGACGACCGGGCCCTGCGCGCATGCCGAAAGTGTTGCCGTCAGGCGCGTAGCGTGACCATACGCTCCATAGACGCCCCAAACTGGCACGCGCGATGGAACCCGCCGTGCCCACTGCCGAGACGATCCCTCGCCGACGGCGGAATGGCTCAAATGGACTGCGACCGGTACACCTGGGAGACAGACGCCGGTGGACAGCACGGCGAGCCGTCAGCCAACGTGCTATCGCGGGATTGACGGCGGCCGTGTCGCTTCCCCGCCCGGCCCCGGGAGCATAAGAGTTCCAACAGGAGCCGGCCGATGTGGGGCAGCGCGCGCACGGCGCTGTCGGGTGTCGGCGATGGAGGGGTCCCTTCGCTGTCCCCGGGGGCGCCATAAGAAGCACTGGCCGCGCCGCTGCGGCACAGTGGTGCACCCGTGTGCTGGGCGGCGAGGACAGCGGCGCGAAACGACCCTCGCGAGACGGCTCCAGATCCTGCGGGCTGGCCCGGGGCCCGTCTGCTGCTTGGCGCGGTCGTAGGCGTCCAGGGCCCAGGTGTAGTCGTCGCGCGTCCAGTGGGTCGGTCGAGCGGGTTCTGCCGGAGCCGGCCCGGTGACCCGAGTCGCGGCTAGGTCACGCGGATGCCGACGATGCAGGTGTCGTCGTCCGTGTCCGACCTGCTGTAGGTCAGCAGACGGTCGAGCTGTTGGTCCAGGGTCTTCGGCGCGGTACGGGCCGTGGTCAGCAGGTGGGTCAGGGACTCCTCCACAGACCGGTCGCGGCGCTCGATGAGCCCGTCGGTGTACATCAGGAGCATGTCCTCCGGCGCGAATTGCAGCTCGGCCTCCTCGTAGACGGCTTCGGGCAGTGCGCCCAGCAGCATGCCCTTGACCAGCGGCAGCGGGGTCGCCTCCGGTCCGCGGACCAGCACGGGCGGGAGATGGCCTGCCCGTGCCCAGCGCAGACTGCGCTGATCCGGGTCGTACAGGGCGCACACCGCGGTGGCCGTGACCCCTCCGGTCAAGTGGTGCGCCAGGATGTTCAGCCAGGACAGCAGCTGCCCCGGCCCGGCACCCGTCACGGCGAGGCCACGCAACGCGTTGCGCAGAACGACCATGCTGGTGGCGGCCTCGATGCCGTGGCCTGCGACGTCACCCACGCACAGCAGCACCAGCCCGGACGGCAGCACCACGGCGTCGTACCAGTCGCCGCCCACCAGATGCTCGGTCTCCGCCGGCCGGTAGCGCACCGCGACCTCCAGACCGGGCACCGTCAGGGGGGCCTGCGTTGGAGGCATGATGGCGTGCTGCAACTGCAGGGTCAGACGGTTGCGTTCCGTCGCCTGCTGCTCGGTGTGGGCGAGCTGGTCCCGGGTGGCGGCCAGCGCCACCTCCGTCCAGTGCTGGGCGGAAATGTCCTGGTAGGCGCCCCGCACAACGAAGAGCCGCCCGTCGGCGTCGAGGGCTGGTTCGGCGACCACCCGGATGTGGCGGGTCACGCCGTCGGGGCGTTGCAGCCGGAAGGCCGCGGAGGCCGGCCGGCGGCGGTGCAGCAGCGTCCGCAAGAACCGGCCGAGGGCCACCGCGTCGTCCGGGTGCGCGTGCGCGGGCAGCTCCTCCAGCGGTACGGGCGTGCTCGCCGGGGACCGGCCGTAGAGGTGGAACAGTTGGTCGTTCCAGGTGATCTCACCGGTGAGCAGGTTCTCCTCGAAGCCGCCGATACGGCCCAGACGTTGGGCGTGCTGGAGCAGGCTCGCCAGCCGCGCCGTCTCGTCCTCGATACGCCAGATCAGCAGCACGCTGCTGCCGTGCCGGCTGATGCTGAGGTCCGCGACCGCCGACAGCGGCACCTGGTCGACGAGAGCGGTCAGAGGCACCCGGCGGCCCCGGAACGGCTCGCCGGTGGCGTAGACCCGCTCGACCCGCTGGAACAGCTCGCTCTTCCCGGCGGCCATGGGGTACGCCTCGAGCAACAGCGCTCCGCTGACGACCGCGCGCGGCCGGCCGCTCGGGTCCAGGAAACGGCTGTTGACGTGCTGGATGCGGAAGTCCACCAGCTGGCCGGAGCCGTCGACGTGCGGCACCAGCACCAGTGCGGGGTCGTGCAGTCCATCGGCCAGCTCCATCAGTTCGGCGGCGTCCGGCAGGATCCGTGGGTTCTGGCCGGGGCACTGGCGGAGCGTGTACGTCTCCAGGGTGTGCGCGCACAGCTCGGCCAGGGCTTCCACCTGCCGGACGATCTGCGGCGGCTGCGGCTCCAGCGGCCCGGGCCAGGCGATCTCCAGGACGCCGTGGATGCGGCCCCCCGTGCCGGCGGGTACCGCAACCCGGCCGCCGGCCGGATGCAGGTGCCGGCCGATGGTGGGCAGCCCGATGTCGGCGAGCGACTCGAACCACTGACCGGTGAGCTCGGTCAGCCCCCGGCGGGCCACGGTCGCCACCTCCGGGGGGACGTAACGCCATCGGACGGCCTCGGCGGGGGAGAAGCCGGCGCTTCCGCTGAGGGTGAGCGAGCCGTCCGCGCCCGCACTCCACACGGCCACGGCGACCGCGCCGAGCGGGCGCAGTGCATGCTCCAGCAGAGCGTTGGCGACGTCCTGAGTGTCGTTCGCGGCCAGCGCTCCGCTCTCCGCAGCCCGCAGTCGCAGGGCGGTGTCCTGGCGCGCGGGCGTCTCGGCGGCGGTGCTCAGGAAGGCGTCCGCGATCTCCGACACCCGATCGCGGGCGGCCTGGTTGATGACGTCCACCGCGAACTCCAGTGGCGTGACCTTGGCCTGCGCGGTCAGCTCCGCGAGCTGCCGGGCGGCTTGCGCCGGACCGCAGCCCAGCCGTTCGACCAGGATGCCTTTGGCCAGCTCGATCAGCGCCCGGCCCTCCGCCTCCGCATGCGCGGTACGGACCTCGCGGCGCAGCCGTTCCACCGTGGCGGCCAGCCTGCCGACGGGGGAGGTGGGGGAGACGCCCGCGAGCTCCAGCGGCGCAGTGCCCGACGCGGCTCCGTCCGGTTCGCGTGGCTGCTCGGGCGTCTTCACGATGTGCACGCTCCTCGGCTGAACGACGCTTGGACGCGGGTCGTGCCGCGCCGGGCTGTACCCGCCCCGTCGGCGGGTGGCACCGGCGCGCTCACGCGGACAGCCAGCGTCGGACGCAGGCGATGAGGTCGCGGGTGTCGACGGGCTTGGTGACGTAGTCGCTGGCGCCGGAGGCCAGGGACTTCTCCCGGTCGCCGGGCATCGCCTTGGCGGTGACGGCGATGATCGGCAGCTCGGCGTACTGCGGCAGCTTGCGGATCTCGGCGGTGGCTGTGTAGCCGTCCATCTCCGGCATCATCACGTCCATCAGCACCAGCGCGATGTCGCGGTTGGCGAGCAGCGTGTCGATGCCCTTGCGCCCGTTCTCCGCGTGCAGCACCCGGAAGCCGTACATCTCCAGGATCCCGCTGAGTGCGAACAGGTTGCGCGCGTCGTCGTCGACGACCAGGACCGTACGGCCCCGGAAACTGTCGTCCACCGGCGGTGCGGGGTCCTGCGGGTCCTCGAGCCGGACAAGGGAGAGCACGTCCCCGGGTGCCTCGGCGGCCAGGTGTAGGGCGATGCGTTCGCGCAGCTCGTCCAGGCTGGACAGGAACTCCAGGGACCCGTCGTCAGGGTGGGAGCGCAGTGCTTCGGCCCGTGCCACCTCTGGCCGGTGGCTGCTGTGGATGAGCACCGGTACGCTCGCCAGGCCCGAGTCGCCTTTGAGGGCCCGCAGGAACCGGCTCGCCTCCCCGTCGGGCATGTCCAGGTCCAGTACGACGCAGTGGCAGGACTCGGTGGCCAGCGCGCCCGCTGCCTCCTGCGCTCCGACGGCGGTGATGACGTCCACCGCCGGCAGCGGGGAGCCGTCGTCCGGGCTGTGCCGGGCCACGTCCGCGACCACGCTCTCGGCGACTAGGGTCAGCAGCCCGCGCGGCCGTTCCTCCACCACCAGGAGCCGGCGCGGTCGTTGCTGGGGAATGACGGGCTGCGGCGAAGCGGTGGGCTGGCCCGCGGTGGCGGCCGATGCGAGTCCTGCCGGTTGTTTCGGGCTGTTCGGGGTGGGCCGACCGTCGTTGAGCAGCTCTTCGAAGTCCGGCCGGGCCACGGGCAGGTACAGCGTGAAGGTGGTGCCCCGGCCGGGCACGCTGTCCACCGCCACGGCACCGCCGAGCAGATGCGCGATCTCCCGGGTGATGGACAGTCCGAGGCCCGTTCCGCCGTACCTGCGGCTCGTGGTGCCGTCCGCCTGCTGGAACGCCCCGAAGATCGACTCCAGGTGCTGCTCCGGAATGCCGATGCCGGTGTCCCGCACCCGGAACGCCACGACGGCACCGCCGCGCACGACGTCCTGCGGAACCTCTCCGTCCGTGGCGGGCTCAATGGCCAGCTCGACGCTGCCCAGCTCGGTGAACTTAACCGCGTTGGACAGCAGGTTGCGCAGCACCTGCCGCAGCCGGGAGTCATCGGTGAGCAGGTCGGCGGGCGCGCCCGCCGCAGTGGTGACCGCGAACTCCAGCCCCTTCTGGGTTGTCATAGGCCGGAAGGTGGCCTCGACGTAGTCGATGAGCCGGCGCAGCGGCACCCGTTCCGGGGTGACGTCCATTTTGCCTGCCTCGACCTTCGACAGGTCCAGGATGTCGTTGATCAGCTGCAGCAGGTCGCTGCCCGCGGAGTGGATGACGCCCGCGTACTCGACCTGTTTCGGGGTGAGGTTGCGCGAGGGGTTCTGGGCAAGCAGCTGGGCGAGGATGAGCAGGCTGTTGAGCGGGGTGCGCAGCTCGTGGCTCATGTTGGCCAGGAACTCCGATTTGTACTTCGAGGCCAGCGACAACTGCTGGGCGCGAGCCTCAAGTTCCTGCCGGGCCTGCTCGATCTGCAGGTTCTTCGCCTCGATGTCGCGGTTCTGCGCCGCCAGCAGCGACGCCTTCTCCTCCAATTCGGCGTTGGAGCGCTGCAGCTCGGCCTGCTGGGACTGCAACTCGACCGAACGCGCCCGCAGCTCGGCGGTCAGCCGCTGCGATTCCTCCAGCAACTCGTCGGTGCGGGCGTTGGCCACGATCGTGTTGACGTTGACGCCGAGCGTCTCGCGGAGCTGTTCCAGGAAGTCCCGGTGGACGGGCGTGAAGGCGGTGACCGACGCCAGCTCGATGACGCCGAGGACCTGGTCCTCGAAGAGGATCGGCAGCAGGATCAGCGCGGTCGGCACCGCCTGGCCGAGCCCGGAGGAGATGGTCACGTACCCTTGCGGCAACTCGTCGACGGTGATGGTACGGCGGCTGCGCGCGGCCTGGCCGACCAGCGAGCGGCCGAAGGAGAACCGGGTGGGCCGCCCGTCGTCGTCGGGCCTGCCATAGGAGCCGACAAGCCGCAGCTCCGGGCCGCGCTCACCGTCCTCGGCGAGGTAGAAGGCGCCGTACTGGGCCGACACCAGCGGCGTCAGCTCGTCCATGATGAGCTCAGCCACCACAGGCAGGTCCCGGTGGCCCTGCATGAGACCGGCGATGCGCGCCAGGTTGGTCTTGAGCCAGTCCTGCTCCTGGTTGGCCCGGGTGGTCTCGCGCAGCGACTCCACCATGGAGTTGATGTTGTCCTTGAGTTCGGCGACCTCGCCGGAGGCCTCCACCGTGATCGAGCGGGTCAGATCGCCCTCGGCCACGGCGCTGGCCACGGCGCCGATGGCCCGTACCTGACGGGTCAGGTTGCCGGCCAGCTCGTTGACGTTCTCCGTGAGCCGCTTCCAGGTGCCCGAGACGCCCTCCACCTCGGCCTGGCCGCCGAGGCGTCCTTCGGTGCCGACCTCGCGGGCGACGCGGGTGACTTCGTCGGCGAAGGCGGAGAGCTGGTCCACCATCGTGTTGATGGTCGTCTTCAGCTCCAGGATCTCGCCGCGTGCGTCCACGTCGATCTTCTTCGACAGGTCGCCCCTGGCCACGGCGGTCGTCACCAGAGCGATGTTGCGTACCTGACCGGTCAGGTTGTTCGCCATGGAGTTGACGTTGTCGGTGAGGTCCTTCCACGTGCCGGCCACGTTGGGCACGTGGGCCTGGCCGCCGAGGCGTCCTTCTGTGCCGACTTCGCGGGCGACGCGGGTGACCTCGTCGGCGAACGCGGACAGGGTGTCGACCATCGTGTTGATCACATCGGCCAGCGCGGCGACCTCGCCCTCGGCCCGGATCGTGATCTTGCGGGACAGGTCGCCCCGTGCGACGGCGGTGGCGACCTGCGCGATGGAGCGCACCTGGCCGGTCAGGTTCGACGCCATCACGTTCACGTTGTCGGTGAGGGCCTTCCAGGTGCCCGAGACGCCTTTGACGTCGGCCTGGCCGCCGAGGCGTCCTTCGGTGCCGACTTCGCGGGCGACGCGGGTGACTTCGTCGGCGAAGGCGGAGAGCTGGTCGACCATCGTGTTGATGGTGTTCTTGAGTTCGAGGATCTCGCCGCGGGCGTCGACGGTGATCTTCTGCGACAGGTCGCCCTCGGCCACCGCCGTCGCCACCTGGGCGACATTGCGGACCTGGGCGGTGAGGTTGCCCGCCATGAAGTTGACCGAGTCGGTCAGATCCCGCCAGGTGCCCTTGACGCCTTTGACGTCGGCCTGGCCGCCGAGGCGTCCTTCGGTGCCGACTTCGCGGGCGACGCGGGTGACTTCGTCGGCGAAGGCGGAGAGCTGGTCGACCATCGTGTTGATGGTGTTCTTGAGTTCGAGGATCTCGCCGCGGGCGTCGACGGTGATCTTCTGCGACAGGTCGCCCTCGGCCACCGCGGTGGTCACCTGCGCGACGTTGCGGACCTGGTTGGTCAGGTTGCCCGCCATGAAGTTGACCGAGTCGGTGAGGTCCCGCCACACCCCAGCGACACCGGGCACCTTGGCCTGACCGCCGAGGCGTCCTTCGGTGCCGACCTCGCGGGCGACGCGGGTGACCTCGTCGGCGAAGGCGGAGAGCTGGTCCACCATCGTGTTGACGGTTTCCTTCAGCTGCAGGATCTCGCCGCGGGCGGGCACGTCGATCTTCTGCGACAGGTCGCCCTTGGCCACGGCAGTGGCCACCTGGGCGATGTCACGGACCTGGGTGGTCAGGTTCCCGGCCATGGCGTTGACCGAGTCGGTCAGGTCGGCCCAGGTTCCGGAGACCCCCGGCACCTCCGCCTGGCCGCCGAGCGTCCCTTCGGTGCCGACTTCTCGGGCCACGCGCGTCACCTCGGAGGTGAACACGGACAACTGATCGACCATGCCGTTGAACACGCTCGCGATCTCACCCATGAGACCGTCGGCGTCCTCCGGCAGACGTGTCCCGAAGTCGCCGTCCCGCACGGCCGTCAACCCCGCCAGGAGCTGTCTGAGCTCCCCGTTGTGCGGCCCGGCGTCGATGAGCTCGGCCTTGTCGATGTTCATGCGCACCCTCGTCCCGCTCCCCTGGAGCCCTCGGCAGTGAAGACTCGCACACCCCGGCGGGCCGCGGTGGGCCCGTAAACGCTCTGCATTCCCTCACCTCACGGCTTTGGGCGAGGAGAAAATACGCCGCAGGCTAACCCACTCGGTACCCGCCGAACAAAGCCTCCGGTCGCTGCGCACCAGGGAAGGAATCCGCCACGAAGTGCCAGGCATGACACCGGAGCCACGGGGTAGTTGGCCCAGTTCTCGTGTCTCGATGTCCACCAGGATCGTGCCGTAGGTGTGCTCCAGTAGGGGTGCCGCCTGCGCACGACCACCGACGCGCCATCTGGGAGCAGATCACCCACGGGCTTTCATGATCGCGGTGCTGGGTCCCTGTGACGGCCAGGTCGGCACGTACAGCAGGTGGACCGATTTCGATGCGCTGGAGGCCGAACGCACCGCCGTCGCCTACCTGTCGTCCACCACGAGCCGAACGGCGGGCTTGGATGAGAACATCCGATCGCCCAGATGTATGGCGGGGCCGGCCGTTCGAGCACGAGCACCGCCTCGCCGAACGCCTCCACAGCAGCCTGCTGCACACCCTGCCGGACGTGGAAGGTGTGGACGTCGCCAGCAGCTGCGCGACCGCCGCCGACATGACCGGGCGCCGTTGGCGCCTGGAACAACTCGCCACCGCGCTCGCAACCGTGACGGGCGGGCTCAGTGCCGACCGAAATCCGTGCCTTGCTGCTCCACCGGCAACCCGACGCCGAGCTGCCCGACGACTGCGGCCTCCTTGTCGTCCGCTGCCCGGTCAACAGCTCGCCGGGAGGCTCGGCTTGCGGTCGGCTGAAGGGCGAGCGGTCTCGATGCCGCCGGGTCCGTAGTGATCAGCGGCCGATTTGACATCCTCGCCCACCTAAAGGAGGGCGATTCCCGTCTGCCGCGCCGTTGTCGGGTGCGGCTCCGGGTGGGTTCCTGCTTCATCGCGCTGTGCCGGTAGGGATACCGGTCTTACCTGCGCTCCACGGGCTGACACGGCCAGTCCGGCCGCGTTCGCGACGTTGACCGCCGCGTTGATGTCCCGGTCCAGGACGGTCCCACAGGTCCCGCAGGTCCACTCTCGGACGTGGAGGGGTTTGGGGCCGTCCTTGACGCCGCAGGCCGAGCAGACTTGAGAGGTGGGCTCGAAGCGTCCGATGCGCACGAAGGTGCGCCCGTACCGGCTGGCTTTGTATGCGAGCATGGTCACGAACTGCGACCATCCGGCATCGTGCACGGACTTGGCCAGGCGTGTGCGGGCGAGTCCCTTGACCGCCAGGTCTTCCACCGCGATGGCTTGGTTTTCGCGGATCAGCGTGGTGGAGAGCTGGTGGTGGAACTCCCGCCGTGCGTCCGCGACGCGGGCATGCGCCCGTGCGACGCGCACCCTGGCCTTGTTCCGGTTGGCGCTGCCCTTCTCCTTGCGGGACAGGGAGCGCTGTGCCTTCTTGAGCTGTTTCTCAGCCCGGCGCAGGAAGCGGGGGCTGTCGATCTTCCGGCCGTCCGAGAGGACGGCGAAGTGCCCCAGGCCGAGGTCGATGCCGACCTCGGGTATTGCCGGCATCAGGACTTCTTCGGGGCCGGTCTCGATGACGAACGAGGCGAAGTACCTACCCGCGCTGTCCTTGATGACGGTCATGGTGGTGGGGGTGGACGGCAGGGTGCGTGACCACGTCACCGTCAGGTCGCCGATCTTGGGCAGGCGCAGCTTTTTGCCGGGTGTGATCTTCCACCCGGCGTTCGCGGTGAATCGGATCGCCTGCCGGGTATCCCGCTTCGACTTGAAACGGGGCGGCCCCATCTTGGGGCGCTTGCCCTTGAGGGAGCCGAAGAAGTTCCGGTAGGCGGTGTCCAGGTCCCGAAGGGACTGCTGGAGGATCACCGACGACACTTCGGTCAGCCACGCCCGCTCGGGCGTCTTCTTCGCGACCGTGAGCCGCTTGGAAAGCTCACCGGAAGTGACGAACGGCAGCCCGGCGGCGCGGGCGTCCTCGCGGACGCGCAACGCGTCGTTGAAGACCACCCGTGCGCACCCGAACGCCCTGGCCAGCGACTGACGCTGACCAGCGCTCGGGTACACGCGGAACGAATACCGAAGCTGCATGGCGATCACCATACATACCCACGCTGGACTCCAAATCCCGATGTGCGCACGGGCGTCACGTCATCGTGGGGCGGACACTTCTGTTCCGGCTCCTACTTCGCCGGCATCTACGCAGGGGCGCCCCTGACCGTCGTGAAGCAGTACATCGAGAATCAGAAGCGCCCCGCGGGCTGAGGTGAACAGTGCGGACCCGTGCCCCTGGTGCGGTCAGAGCAGTTCTGAGATGGCCTTCACCCCCGGCGTAAACGCCGGAGCACTGGCCAAGATCAAAGGTAGAAGCGGATCGTGGTACCCGCCTCACCGGTGTGGATACGCACGAGGTCGGCGACGTGGTTGACGAGGAGCAGGCCGCGGCCGCCGGGCCGTTCGGGTGCCGGGGGGCGCCGGCCGGCCAGTGGATCGGTGAGCCGGCCTGCGTCCTGCACCTCGCAGACGACCTGCTTGTCCTCCGCCCAGATCCGCAGCGTGCCGCCACCTGCTCCATGAACGACGCTGTTGGTGGTCAGCTCTGCCACCGCCAGCTGGAGATCCTGCAGCCGTGCCCCCTCCAACCCCAGCCGCTCACCCTCCCGTACTGCAAACTCACGTACCGTTGTCAATTGGCCACTGCCCTCGAAGCTCGTCGCCTGGGCGGCCGGCGGCACGGGCAGAGCCTGGTTGTACCTGGCGACGACCGCCTCGGGACTGTACGCAGCCGAAGCCGTCTCGCTCCCCTCGGCGACCACCACCGGGTGGGTGGCCCAAGCGTCCTTCAGCACCCCCTGGTCGAGCCCGTCGACGTCGTACGGGCACAGAATCGTGACGGCACGCCCAGTGAATGCCTCGTTGATCAGCGCTTCGTGCTGCACACACGCGGGGTACTCCACCGCGCTGCGACCGGGCCAGATCGGCTCACCGATGATGCGCACCCGTCCACTGGTATGGGCATCGGCGAACTGGCGCAGCACTCCGGGAATGATCCGCCCCGGGTTCCGGCCCGCCTGCGTCATGTCCACGAAGTGAACCCGACGGGCCTGGTCACTGAGCTGGTCCTTGATCAGCTGGAGTCGGTCCGGCGGCGCGGCGACCGCAACTGGTTCCTCCTTGGCCAGCCCCTCGAGTACGAAGGGGACTGTACCTGTCACATACTGCTGCTCCCCGCTGTAGAACAGCGCCGGATGCACAAACTCCTGGGGCCCGGGTGCGGTGCCGGTCATGCAGCCACCTCGATCCCGCCCAGGCCGGGCCAGAACAAGTCCAGAATGCGCGGTACCTGGGGCGGTGGTTGGTCAAGGACGAGCAGGCGATGCCCACTCAGTGACCGTGCGGTCATCACCAGATCCGTCACCCCCGCCACGTCGATGAACGTCAGCTGGGACATCTCGACGTACAGGCAGCTCTCGCTCCGCCGTGACAGCTGGCCGAGGGCTTCCTGCCACATCGGCCGCGTACTCACGCCGATCTCGCCTTTCGCATACACGCCTGGGCGCTCCAGCAGCGGACGTACCTCCAGCCGAGCCCCGCCGAGTGACGGCGCGGCGCAGTGCGCCTCCCTATCGAGTGGGACATCCACGCGCTTCCCCTCACTCTGCCCGAATCGCCCCTCGACGGCGTGCACCCGGATGAGTACAGCCGCTGTCCATCTATACCAGGCGTATGACGCGAACCCGGCGAGTTGTCCGACGACCGGGATTCGACGGTATCGCGCAGAGGTTGCCGGGAAGGTCATTTAGCACTGGTGGCCAGTGGCTATCGTCCGCCAGGCACCAGGATTATGACTGATGATCAGGCTGAGGCGTACGGTCGCCACGTCCAGGGAGACGATCATCGGATACAGCGGTGAGGTGGTGCCGTGCATCATCAGCACCTCGTTGAACCGCTCGTACTCCACCGGCGCCCGCCGCGCGGGCCGCACATGCACCATCGCCGGCTGCGACAAAGCAGCTCGTGCGTCGACTGAGTCGCGAACACGGCCGGTCCGGTCGGGACCAGGGAGCGACGACTCATGTATCGCCATGCCGTAGCCGCCCGCATAGAGTGGCTGGAATCGGGCATACGCGAACCACGCCTCGTCGAAGTGCACCTGCGGGCTGCTCGCCGAGAGGGTGCGCTTGAGGTCGCCTGCCGCTTCCAGGCGGCCGGCGCCGCGAGCGAGATCGGAGGCGACTGACTGCACTCCGGGCATGCGGCTGACCTGCGTGCGCTCCCTGACCGAGGTCCGAGAGGCACTGGCCGAGGAGACACCGGACTGCGTACTGCCCATCGGTGCCAGCAGTCACAGGACGTGCGGGGTGGCATGACGCAAACCGAACCGCGCGAGGCCCGGCGTGGCGCCGGGGGCTGCCGTCGCGCGAGTACCGGCGCGGCCTCCATGACCTGCGCGATGGACTGGCGGGGGGCGGCAGGTGGGCCGTGAACGGAAGCCGGACCCCTCCTGTGCCGCCCGCCGCTGACGTCGTAACCTCGGAGCCTGCCGCATGCCTGACGCGGGAGCGGGACAGCGACACGTCCGCGCCGACGACCGGCCCGCCGTGTCTGAGCTGCGTCTGGCTACGACCGTGCGCAGCTCACTCCCGTGCCCCCGGACTCCCGTCGGGCTCGACGCGGACCACCACGGCGTAGGAGCCGAGGCCAAGGAGGTGGTCTGCGGGGATGTCGCCGAGTGCCGTGTAGAGCCTGAGGATGTGCCCGGTCGTGTTGTCGAAGGCGATGTCCTTGACGGTGCCGTGCGCGGTGCCGTGTTCCGTCAGGACCCGGTGCCCGAGGGCCTCCTGATGGGCGGGAACATCGCTCCGCCCGGGATCGGTGCCGGTGCGGGAGCGCACGATGACGGCGTCCCGTCCGACGGCTTCGATCGCGTTCCAGGCGATGGTCGTGGCGTGTTTCGGGGCCCCGGACAGACGCAGGCAGGCGACCCGCCCGTTGCGGGCATCGATGGTCAGCGACTCCACGCGCCCGAGCTGTTCGGCCTCTTCGGCGGTGATCACGGGTATGCCCAGGGCCTGGGAGAACATCATCATGCCGCGCCTCCTTCTCCGGACGTGGGTGCGCCGGCACACGGTGGCGCGGCCTGCGCACGGAAGGCCTCGACCTGGGCGCTGAAGCTGGGCAGGTCGTCGGCGATGAAGCAGTTGGCATGCGGAGGGACAACGAGAGCCCGGCCGGAGACGGCCAGTGTCTCCCCGCGCGGGATGAACGTCTTCCGCTTCCGGGAATCGAGGTTTTCGTGGGCGGCGATCTCGAATCCGATGACCCGCCCGCCGACGCCGGCCTCGATCACCACGTCCAGGACCGTGCCCACCTCGGTCCCCTGGTCGGTGAGGACGGGCGCGCCGATGACCTGACCGCGTTCGGCTTCGCCGGTCCCCACGACCACGTTGCGGTTCTCCAGGACCGCCTCACTGGGAATCATCACGGCGGACGGTCCGATGGCATGCACTCCGGAGAACGGGAGGCTCTCCTTAAGAGGGCCGGACAACGGCCCGCGTCCGCTCAGGGTGAAGCCCGTGATCCGACCGGCCTGAGCATCGAAGACGGTGTCGCGGATCTGGGCGACCTCCTCGCCGCCCAGGGTCACGACCACGCGCTTGGTCAGTTCGGAGGCGAGCATCAGGGAGTTCACCGTCCCCCCTCCTTGCCGCTCCGGTGACCTGAACGCACCGCGATCACCGTGCCGTTACGGCGTTTCGCCTGGACTGCCAACGTTGTCGCGGCGAGCAATCCTGCCACCGCGATCAGCAGGACCACCCAGCCCCACCATTCCATCGCCGACCTCCTTGCTTCCGTCGTCACTCGGGCCGTCGCGCTGTGTGCACGTCCCTGGGCTATCCGGTTGCCCGCGGTAAGCGCGTCGCACGCCTACGGCGCACTGTGAGGCGCGAGTTGGAGACATCAGGGCACCCCTGATTACCTTCCTGGGGCGGCGGGCGGGGGCGAGCAGAAGCGGGTGCCGGCTGGTGCACGAGGTGTCGCTCCATGCGGGTGAGCGTGGCGAAGATCCGCTGTCCGATGCGTTGTCAGGTCGGGTGCCCCGTGGATCCCAGCGTGGCCTGTGCCTGCCTGTGGAGACTCCGGGTAGCCGCACCGGTGGCAATGCGCCCAGCCGGGGTCGAGGAGCGGAACACGGACGCACTCGCACAACTCATTCAGCAGGCCATGAGACGCCAGCACATGTCGGCCGAGGCGATCGCCGTCGGCACCGGCATTCGGACGCCGCGCATCAAGGCATTCGCGGAGGACGGCGCGATGGGCCCTGTCCGGCCTACGGAAGAAGAGCTGACCGCACTCGCCGCGATGCTTTCGATGCGCACCGCCGACGTACTGGTGGCGGCGTATGCCACGGGCCCCAGCCGAGTGGGGGCGACGAGCTGAGGCGTCCCGCCTCGAAGGTGCCGACGCGATCCTTGTCCGGGCCTGTCGTTCCCCTGCTGCCGGCTGCCCCACCGGCATAGGCCGGCGTGGGTCGGAAGCGGGGAGCCGGCGCATCGGCGGAGCCGAGGACGTCGGTCGGGACGCTGGCGCACTGCCGCGCTCCTGCCGTGAGTGCGAGCAGGACGTGGTGAAGGAGACAACCCGTCGGGGCGCGCTGCGTCTTCTGCGCGTGGGAGGACAGCAGCCTCGCGGGCGAGTCGTCCTCTTCTGCGTCCGGCTGTGCGAGTGGATCGTCTGCACACGGCCTGCGGCCGGGAGAAGATGCGGCGGATCGGGCCCGCGCCCGAGTAGCCGGCGGTCTTCGGAGACGTGGTTGGCTGTCCCACTCCGCCCGCCGCCGGGCCGTCGTACGGTGTGTCGCCCGGAGGGGCGCCGTAGACGCGATTCTGCGTGCGGGCGACGGTCGGCGGCCGTGCCCGGCCTCGCCCGAGGGCCCGGCCGCCGTTGCCGTGGGGGCTGTTCAGCCCAGTTCGGCGCCCTTGGCGGCGGCCTCCTCCTCGGTCCGGGCCTGTCCGGTGGCGAGCGTGCCGCCCGCGCTCTCCAGGTGGGCCCGCACGAACCACTGGAACTGCTCCAGGTCGCGCAGCTGCTCGATGAGAAGGTCCTCGGTGGCAGTGTCTATGCCGCCCGCCTCCTTGATCGCGGCGCGGACCCCTTCGATCACGCCCGTGTAGACGAGGTCGAGGGCGCCGAGATGGGCGATGGCGTCGGCCCTGCCGATGGAGTAGTCGTCCCAGGTGCGTTCGGCCACGAGCGCTCCCGGCGTTCCCTGCGCGACACCGCCGAGCGCGGCGATGCGCTCCGCCACGTCGTCGGCGATGTCCCGGACCCGGTCCACCTGGGGGTCGATCATCTCGTGGACGGCGATGAAGTGCGGCCCGACCACGTTCCAGTGCACGTGTTTGAGCGTCAGATGCAGATCGTTCAGGGCGTGCAGGCGCAGCCGGAGCAGACCGATCAGCCGGCCGGCCGCCTCGCGCTCGATGCCGGGGACGGTGTACTTCGGGGTCAGATCCTGTGTCATGACTCACCTCGGTATGTCTACGAAGACTCGGTTTCCGCGCAGATCGCGCGTCCGCACCAGCTCGCTTGCCCCGGTTCCTCCGGCGCAGACATAGGCGGTCGAGGCCGCTGCCGTCTCGGCGTGCATGGCAGGCGGTAACCGGGCAATGCGCGAAGTTGTGACACGCATCGTCATCATCGTCCTGACTCTGCTGGCCGCTCTCGGCGCCCTTGCCGCGGCGGTCGCCGACTCACCCGCCTGGTGGTTCGCGGCCCTGCCAGTTACGTTTCTGGGCGCGCTCGGCGCCTGGGATCTGCTGCAGCGCCGGCACTCGGTGCTGCGCAACTATCCCGTCCTCGGACATCTCCGCTTCCTCATGGAGAGCATCCGCCCGGAGCTGCAGCAGTACTTCATCGAGCGGAACTTCGACGGGCGCCCCTTCGACCGGGACGTGCGCAGCATCGTATACGAGCGCGCCAAGGGCACCGACGCGGAGGAGCCGTACGGCACCGAGCGGGACGTGTACCAGCCTGGTTACGAGTATCTGGTCCCGTCGATGGCGGCGTGCCCGGTGCCCGAGTCCGCGCCGCGCGTGCGGATCGGCGGCCCGGACTGCGCCCGTCCGTACGACATGGCCCTGCTGAACGTGTCGGCGATGAGCTTCGGCTCCCTGTCGGCCAACGCAGTCCTCGCGCTCAACGGGGGTGCCGCGGCCGGGGGGTTCGCCCAGGACACCGGTGAGGGCGGGCTGTCCGAGTACCACCTGCGGCCTGGGGGCGACCTCGTGTGGGAGATCGGTACCGGGTACTTCGGCTGCCGCACCCGGGACGGGGGCTTCGACGCGGCCGAGTTCGCCGACAAGGCCGCGCACGACCACGTCAAGTGCGTGTCCCTGAAGCTGTCGCAGGGCGCCAAACCGGGCATCGGCGGTGTCCTGCCCGGCGCCAAGGTGAACGCCGAGATCGCCCGCGTCCGGGACGTGCCCGAGGGGCGGACGGTCGTCTCGCCGCCGTACCACAGGGTGTTCTCCACTCCGCGTGAACTGGTCCGCTTCATCGCCCGCATGCGCGAGCTGTCCGGTGGCAAGCCCGCCGGGTTCAAGCTGTGCGTGGGCTCGCGACGGCAGTTCCTGGCCGTGTGCAAGGCCATGCTGGAGGAGGGCACGGCGCCCGACTTCATCGTCGTGGACGGCGCCGAGGGCGGAACCGGCGCGGCGCCGCTGGAGTTCGCCGACCATGTGGGAACCCCGCTCACCGAGGGCCTGCTCACCGTGCACAACGCCCTCGTGGGAACCGGCCTGCGCGACCAGATCCGGATCGGGGCCAGCGGCAAGATCGCCACTGGCACCGACCTCGTCAAGCGCATGGTGCAGGGCGCCGACTACGGCAACGCCGCACGGGCCATGATGTTCGCCGTCGGCTGCATCCAGGCCCAGCGGTGCCACACGAACACGTGCCCCACCGGTGTCACGACCCAGGACCCCGGCCGGGCCCGTGCCCTCGACGTCCCCGACAAGACGGCGCGCGTCCAGCGCTTCCAACAGGCGACGGTGGCCAGCGCGTTGCAGCTCATGGCGTCCATGGGCGTCACAGATCCCGCAGACCTGCGCCCGCACATGCTGCGCCGGCGCATCGACCCGTTCACCGAACGCTGCTACGAGGAGCTGTACGAGTGGCTCGAGCCCGGGCAGCTGCTCGCAGAGCCGCCGGACTCCTGGGCGGCCGACTGGAAGGCCGCCGACCCCGACCGTTTCACCGTGTGACCTGGAGGAATCACGTGGCCCGTACCGTTGCCCAAGTCATCGTGGACGCGCTGAGCGAACTCGGCGTGCGCCAGGTGTTCGGCGTCGTGGGAGACGCGCTCAACCCCCTGACCGACGCCATCCGCACCACCGAGGGCCTGGAATGGGTGGGGTGCCGGCACGAGGAGGCGGCGGCCTTCGCCGCCAGCGCCCAGTCGCAGCTCACCGGAACCCTCGGCGTGTGTATGGGCACCGTCGGACCCGGTTCCGTCCACCTCCTCAACGGACTGTACGACGCGGCCAAGAGCCACGCCCCGGTCCTGGCCATCGCCGGCCAGGTACCGCTCGCCGAACTCGGCAGCGACTACTTCCAGGAGGTCGACAACGACGCCCTCTTCAGCGATGTGGCCGTCTTCCGCGCGACGGTCACTTCCCCCTACCAGCTGCCGCAAGTGCTGGAGACGGCGGTGCGCCATGCACAGGGCCGCAAGGGCGTCGCCGTCCTCACCGTGCCGGGCGACCTGGGCGACCGGGAACTGACCGCCGACCGGCCGGCCCGGTTCTCCCTGAACGCTCCGGTGAGCCGGCCGGAGGAGCCGGCCGTACGCCGCGCCGCAAAACTCCTCGACCGCTCCGAATGGACCACCCTGCTGGTCGGGGAGGGCGCCCGCGCCGCCCGCGATGACGTCCTCGCCCTCGCCGACCGCCTGGCCGCGCCCATGGTGCTCACCCTGAAGGCCAAGGCAGGATTCGAGGGCGAGGCCAATCCCTTCCAGGTCGGCCAGACGGGCCTGATCGGCAACCCGGCCGCCACGGCGGCCCTCCAGGACGCGGACACCCTCCTCCTGCTCGGCACCGACTTCCCCTACCGGGACTGGTATCCCGAGGGCCGGACCGTGATCCAGGTGGATACCGAGGCCACCCACATCGGACGCCGTGTCCCGGTCGACGTCGGGCTCGTCGGCGACACCGGCGCCACCGTGCGCGACCTCCTGGACCACCTCACCGCCGCACCCGCCGGGTCCGAAGGCGGCCGCGACCGCTCCCACCTCCACAAGGCGCGCGAACGGTTCGAGCAGTGGCGCTCGGGCCAGGCCCGGCTCGCCGACCCAGCCCACGACAAGGGCCTCGCCGGCCGCGTCCGCTCCGCCCTGGACAACCGCCACCACGCCATCCGCCCGGAGGCGCTGGCCGCGGCAGTCGACCGGATCGCGGCCGGCGACGCCGTCTTCACCTCCGACACGGGCATGGCCACCGTCTGGCTCTCGCGCTTCGTCGAGATGCGTGGCGACCGGCGCCTGATCGGCTCCTACAACCTCGGCTCGATGGCCAACGCCATGCCCCAGGCACTGGGCGCCCAGTGCCTGGACCGCGAACGCCAGGTGGTGGCCTTCTGCGGCGACGGAGGGCTGAGCATGCTCCTCGGTGACCTCATGACCCTGAAGACCTACCGCCTTCCCGTCAAACTCGTCGTCTTCGACAACCGCCGGCTGGGCATGGTGAAACTCGAGCAGGAGCAGGCAGGGCTGCCCGAGTTCGGGACCGTGCTCGACAACCCCGACTTCGCCGCCGTGGCCGAGGCCATGGGCATCACCGGGATCCGCGTGACGGACCCGGCCGAGGTGGAGGGCGCCGTGCGCCGCGCTCTCGGCGCTCCGGGCCCGGTGCTGCTCGACGTTCTCACCAACCCCGACGAGATCGCCGTACCGGCCAAGCCGACCGTCGAGCAGGGCTGGGGATTCGCGCTGGCCAAGGTCAAGGAGGTCGTACGCAGCCACGGCGAGCAGGACTGAGACAAGACGGAGGAATGCCGGTCGGGCTGCCGGGTATCCGCCTGCTTGCCGGAGAACGACCGGCAAGGGCAGAACCGATCGACTGGGAGGGGCGCACGATGGCGACGACGGCCGTACCGACTGCCGAGGAGACGGTGGATGTACCGGACGTACCGGAGATCGCCGACCCTTCCAAGGTCGCGCCGAGGGATGCGCGGGAGCTGTCCAAGGTGTTCTTCGACCAGCTCGCGGTGCTGGAGGAGGGCACGCCGGAGCATCAGTACGCGCGCAACACGCTCATCGAGATGAACATGTCCCTCGTCCGCTACGCGGCCGGCCGGTTCCGCAGCCGCGGCCCGCAGGAGATGGAGGACATCGTCCAGGTCGGCATGATCGGCCTGATCAAGGCGATCGACCGGTTCGAGCTGTCCCGCGAGGTCGAGTTCACCTCCTTCGCCGTGCCGTACATCGTCGGTGAGATCAAGCGGTTCTTCCGCGACACCTCCTGGGCCGTGCACGTACCGCGCCGGCTGCAGGAGGCGCGCGTCCAACTCGCCCGTGCGAAGGAGGAGTTGAGTAGCAGGCTCGGCCGGACGCCGACCACCAAGGAGCTGTCGGAGCTGATGTGCCTGCCCGAGGAGGAGGTCGTGGAGGCCCAGCTCGCCTCCAACGGCCACACGTCGGCCTCCCTGGACGCGGCGATCAACGGCAGCGAGGACGGTGAAGCCGCGCTGGCCGACTTCATCGGCGACGAGGACGCCGCCCTGGGTCTGATAGAGGACTTCCGCACCCTCGCCCCGCTGATCGACCAACTCGATGAGCGTGAACGCAACCTCATCCACTGGCGCTTTGTCGAGGAACTCACCCAGGCCCAGATCGGCGAACGCCTCGGCATCTCCCAGATGCACGTCTCCCGACTGCTCTCCCGTCTCCTGGCCCGCCTGCGCGAAGGCATGCTCACCACTGGATGACGGCCCGGGCGCCCGACAGTCGGCCTTCCTCGCGGCCGGGCGCAGCGCCGGACACCGCGGCGAGGCCATCGGTATCCGGTGGCCCTGGTGGGCGCGTACCTGGCCGCCAACATCGTCGTGCTAGCCGTCGCCACTTGGCACGTCGTCGGCCATCCGGCAAGGATCAGCCACTGGGCCGGCGCGCACGGACCACTGCAACTGTTCGCCCGCGCGTGAGAGTCGGGGGCGGAGAGGCCAGCCGTGGACCATACTCGGAGGGGTCCGCCCGGACCGCCCACGAGCGGACCGCTCATCTCGCTGGAAGTGTCGGTGCGGGACGCGTCGGACTTGACGGCAGAGGCCACCGTGCACGGCACCGAGGAGAACGAAGTGGCACTGCTGCGGGTGCAGGGCCCCACGATGCCCGACACCATCGTGGCGATCCTGCTGGAACTGCGTGACCGCACGGGCGAGGTGCCGCATGCATGCGTCAGCTGGTCGGAGGACGGTCCGGTCGGTCTCCTGCTCCGTTTCTGGTCTTCGGCGACGGAGAAGCGGCCCCGGTCACCCGCGAGGTCCTGCGCCGCACCGAGCCTGCCCCGGAGCGGCGGCCGCGCGTCCCCATGAGCCGAGGTCAGCCTTCCTGGTGAGCGCGGAGCACGAGCAGGGAGTGCGCCTCCGCCTCCACCTCGCTGCCGCTCTTGATCAGCGGCCGGTACTCGGTGTAGGGGATGGCCGTGTCCACCTCCACCGCCCACCACGGGCCAAGTTCTTCGGGGACGGCGAAGGCGAGCGGCTGGCTGTGGGCGTTGAAGAGGAGAAGGAACGAGTCGTCCACCACGGGCAGGCCCCTCAGGTCCGGTTCCGTGATGGCCTTGCCGTTGAGGTGGACCATCAGGGACCTGGCGAAGCCGGTGTCCCAGTCGGTGTCGGTCATCTCCCGTCCAGCGGGGGTGAACCAGGCGATGTCCTTGGTCTCGGTGCGGCCGCCGTGAGCGGGACGTCCCTTGAAGAACCGTCGCCGGTGGAAGACGGGATGGCTGCGGCGCAGCGTGATCAGCCGACGGGTGAAGTCGAGGAGTTCGCTTCCTTCGGTGACCTGTGACCAGTCGATCCAGGTCAGTTCGTTGTCCTGGCAGTAGGCGTTGTTGTTGCCGCGCTGGCTGCGGCCGAGTTCGTCGCCGTGCAGCAGCATGGGTACGCCCTGGGAGAGCAGCAGGGTGGCGAGGAGGTTGCGCTGCTGGCGGGCGCGCAGCGCAAGGATGCCGCGGTCGCCGGTGGGGCCCTCCGCGCCGCAGTTCCAGGAGCGGTTGTGGTCCTCGCCGTCGCGGTTGTCCTCGCCGTTGGCCTCGTTGTGCTTGCCGTTGTATGAGACCAGGTCGCGCAGGGTGAACCCGTCGTGCGCGGTGACGAAATTGACCGACGCGTAGGGTCGGCGTCCGTCGTTCTGGTACAGATCGGAGGAGCCGGTGAGCCGGGACGCGAACTCGCCGAGTGTGCCGCCCTCGCCCCGCCAGAAGTCGCGTACCGTGTCGCGGTACTTGCCGTTCCACTCCGTCCACAACGGCGGGAAGTTGCCCACCTGGTATCCGCCGTCGCCGACGTCCCAGGGCTCGGCGATGAGTTTCACCTGGGAGATGACCGGGTCCTGCTGGACGAGGTCGAAGAACGACGACAGCCGGTCCACCTCGTGGAACTGCCGGGCCAGGGTGGCTGCCAGGTCGAAGCGGAAGCCGTCGACGTGCATCTCGGTCACCCAGTAGCGCAGCGAGTCCATGATCAGCTGCAGGGTGTGCGGATGGTTCATCCGCAGGCTGTTGCCCGTGCCCGTGGTGTCCCAGTAGAACCGCGGGTCCTCCACGGACAGACGGTAGTACGCCGCGTTGTCCAGGCCCCGCAACGACAGCATGGGTCCGAGGTGGTTCCCCTCGGCGGTGTGGTTGTAGACCACGTCGAGGATCACCTCGATCCCCGCCTCGTGCAGGGCTTTGACCATCGAGCGGAACTCCTGCACCTGCTCGCCGCGCTGCCCGGAGGAGCAGTAGGCGTTGTGCGGGGCGAAGAAGCCGATGGTGTTGTATCCCCAGTAGTTCGACAGGCCCTTCTCCACCAGCGCGTGATCCTGCACGAACTGGTGTACCGGCATCAACTCCACCGCGGTGACGCCCAGCTTGACGAAGTAGTCGACCATGGCCGGGTGCGCCAGTGCGGCGTAGGTGCCGCGGATCGCCGCCGGTATCGCCGGGTGGGTCTTCGTCATGCCCTTCACATGGGCCTCGTAGACGACCGTCTCGTGATACGGCGTCCGCGGCGGATGGTCGCTTCCCCAGTCGGAGTAGGGGTTGACCACGACCGACTTCGGCGCATACGCAGCGGAGTCCACGTCGTTGCGCCGACGGGGGTTGCCGAAGCGGTAGGGGAACAGCGCCTCGTTCCACTCGACCTCGCCCTCGATCGCCTTGGCGTACGGATCGAGGAGCAACTTGTTGGGGTTGCACCGCTCACCGCGCTCGGGCCGGTACGGCCCGTGCACCCGGAACCCGTAACGTCGGCCGGGCCCGACGTCGGGATGATGGATGTGGTGGACGAAGCCGTCCACCTCGTGCAGCGTGACGCGTTCCTCGACGCCGTCCTCGTCGAAGAGACACAGGTCCACACGCTCCGCCACTTCGGAGAACACGGCGAAATTGGTCCCGGCGCCGTCGAAGGTGGCGCCCAAGGGCGACATCTGCCCCGGCCGCGGGCCGACCTCTGTACTTTCCTGCCAGATACGCATGACCCCGCGCCTCCCCGATACGGACGGTGGGCAGCCCGCACCGTCCGTACCCTTGTGCCCGGGTCGTGAGTGCGTATGCCGGTGCGGTCATGCGGCCCGGGACGGTTCGACACAGCGAGATCCGGTCGCAGATCGCGGCATCTCGCGGCCCTGATTGACGAACGGGGCGGCGGCTGACGGCATCCGCCGGTATGCACCGATGATCAGCCCCGGTAAGCCGGCCGGTACGCCGGTACGCCGGTACGCCGGTACGCCGGTACGCCGTTGGTCAGGGCCGGGTGGCGGTGTCGCTGTCGGGGTGGAGGGTGAAGATCTGGTCGAGGCCGACGATGCGCAGCACGCGCAGGGTGGGGGGCGGGACCGCGGCGAGCGCGATGTCGGCCTGGGCGGCGTGGGCATGGTGGCGCGCGGCGATCAGAGCGGTGATGCCGCTGGAGTCGCAGAATTCCATGCCGGCCAGGTCCAGGACGAGGCGTTGGCCGGGCCGGAGAGCGAGAGCGGCGAACGCTGCGCGCAGTTCGGGGGCGGTGAGGTAGTCGAGTTCGCCGGTGATCTCCAGGACTGGACCGGTCGTGGCGTCTCGGGTGGTGATCGTCAGGGGGCTCATTCGGGGGTTCTCGTCGGTGGGTGGGCGGGGAGGTTGCCGGGGGCGCCGAGGGCGAGCAGGGCGGTGCCGTCGTCGAGGCCGTCGCCGAAGCTGTCCAGCAGGCCGGTCAGGGCCTGGATGACGGCGTGTGGTGGTTGGCAGGCGTGGTGGGCGGCGAAGGCGTGCAGACCGTCGTCCCCGTAGCGGTCGGTGCGGTCCTTGCCGGTGCGGGCTTCGGTGAGGCCGTCGGTGTAGAGCAGCAGCGTGTCGCCGGGGGCCAGGACGGTGCCGGCGGCCGTGAAGCGGGCCTCGGGCAGGATGCCGACGAGGAGGCCACCGGGGTGGGCAGGTAGTCGGCCCTGCCGTCTGCGCGCAGTACGAGCACCGGCGGGTGGCCTCCCGAGTACTGATCAGCTGCAGGCAGACCGGAGTTCGCCTCGGGGCACCACCGGGGAATACAGGAAGCAGGTGCCATACCCCCTTTCGAATCGGACAGGTCTCACTCATCCGCTTCACCTGTCCCGCGCAGGGCCTGCTTGATTGCCGGTCCCCGGAGCGAGTATGAGCTGCGTATTCCGCGTACCGAAGGCGGGCGGCAGTCAGGCTCTCTGACCCGTTCGGCCCGCCCCAGGCCTCATCGGCATTCAGGTCATCCTGCCCGTCGTCTTCCCAACCGCACTCCGGGCAGATCTCCCACGCGCACCGGGCGTCAAGAGTCAAGAGGTGGCAACACGGGCAAGCGTAGGGCCCTCCTCGTGGGGGGACATGCTTCTCGCAACTCGCGTGGCGTCATCACACGAGGAGCGTGCCGGCCTCCAACGTGATCACAACCGGAGGCAAGCTCTAGTGTCCCAGCTCCGTAGATGGCGATCTTGCTTTGTCCGCAGAATTGGCCTGGGAATCTGTCATAGAAATGGACCGTACTCCGGTGCCACTGGGTGCGTAGCGTTGCACGCATGAGTACGAACGAAGCACACGGAAGCCCGCAGTGCCTCCCAAAGCGCACGCGCCGTCTGGACTGGGCGAAACTCGCTCCGGAGGCCTCAGGCGTGATCCGCCTGGACACGGCACCGTGACGGTCTCCCTATGGCTCACGGGCGCCATCCCCGGGCGCAGCATCGTTCCCTACGTGGGGGACCAAATGGTCTGGCGGGTCTTGGGCGGCGTGCGGTTTCCGTCGATCGGCTACGCGGCGATCGTGCCCGCGCCCTGCTGCAGCCCGCGTCAGTCTTTCTCGCAGAGGCTGGCGGGATGACGGTCATCATGCTGGCGGCCGGATTTTACATGACTCATGCCCGCTGTGTGCGCCTGGTGCCGTAAGTCATCGGACTGTCCGTGGCCCTGGTGATCGCTCTTTCTGGGGCTCTGCTGCGGGGCTCGATCAACCCCGCCCGCCAGTTCGGTCCTGCCGCATTCGCTGGGCAGACCACCGATCTGCGGATCCGACTGACGCGTGAGGTGCGGGTGAGAGCAAGCGGGGAGTCACCGGACGGCCGTGTTGCTGCCGTCGGTACCAGCCGACGGCCCGTTGGCTGCGCCCAGGCTCCGAGAGGGGGCCCGCTGGAGCAGGTCTGACGGGTCGAGACGACCGGCGCAGCCACCGTCGGGGGCAGTGTGAATGGGCTGTGGCCTGCCGTGCCTGGTAGCTCGATCACTCCTGCCCTGGACCTATCCATCCACCAGACAGCCGAGCAGTTGGGGGACCGCATCGCCGGGGGGACACAGAAGGGAAGAGCAATGGGCAGTTCCGCAGAGACAGCAGTCTCCGAGGCTCAGACGGCCCTCGAGACAGTCTGCCCAGCGATAGCCCTGCTCGATGCGCGGGGGACGGTGATCGGATGGTCGCAGGCCGCTCAGCGGCTCGTGGGCTACTCGGCCGCCGAGGTGGTGGGGCGGTCCGCCGGTGTCCTGTTGGTGGCCGCTGACGACCGAGCAAAGGCTGCACAAGCCGCACAAGAGAGCACCTCCCGGAGCTGCTGGTCCGACCTTGTGCAGGTGCGCCACCGGGACGGCCGCAGCATCGACGTGCGCCTGCGCGTGTCATCGCTGTCCGGGCAGGACGGCCGGGAGCGGTGGGTGGTCTGCGCGACCGACAAGGCCTTGCTTCCCGCGTGGCCGGCCGAGGCCACGGTGGCGGAGCCGCTCCTCGCTACGCTGCCGCTGCCGAGCCGCCTGCCGATCGGTGTCGTCGTACGGGACACGCACCTGCGCTGCATCCGGGTCAACGACACCCAGGGCTCCAAGGACGGCATCCCACTCCCCGAGCGGCTGGGCCGCACGCTGACGGAGGCGGCGCCCGGGACGGGGTCCGAAACGCTGGAGGCAGTGATGCACCAGGTACTGGAGAGCGGGGAACCGGCGATGGACGTGGACTACCAGGCCTTGCTGCCGGCGAATGTGCGAAGCAACCGCCTATTGACGGCGTCCTTCTTCCGCCTCGACGACGCGCAGGGTCGCGCGCTGGGCGTGTGTAGTGTGAGCGTGGACGTCACCGACAGCCGGCGTGCGCGAGAGCGTCTGGCAATCCTCGGCGAGGCCAGCAGGCGCATCGGTACCACGTTGGACGTGATGCAGACCGCGCAGGAACTGGCCGACCTCGCCGTGCCGTTCCTCGCGGACTACGCCACCGTCGACCTGGCGGAGTCCGTCCAACACGGCGAGAAGCCCTTGGCCCATCTCGGCCCACAGGACGGCCGCATCCCCGTCTTCCGCCGCGCGGGCCTGGCCTCGATCCACCCGGGAACGCCGGAGTCCCTGTTCGCTCGCGGAGAGCCGGTCTTCGTCCCGCCCATTTCGCCCTTCACCGGTGTCCTGCGCTCCGGAAACTCCCACTTCGAGCCGGTCCTGGACAAGTCTCCGGGCACATGGCTGGACCACCTCGGCGCGGCGTGGGCGGAGAAGATCCGCGAGCACGCCATGCACGCGTTGATGGTCGTCCCGATCCACGCCCGGGGCGCGGTACTGGGCGTGGCGGTCTTCGTGCGGACGGAGGACCCCAGGCCGTTCGAGGAGGACGACCTGCTCTTGGCCGAGGAACTCGTCAGCTGGGCAGCGCTGGCCCTGGACAACGCCCGCCAATACGTGCGCGAACGCTCCGCGGTTCTCGCCCTGCAGCGCTTGCTGCACCCCCACCGCCCCACGGGCGGCTCCGCCGCGGATGTGGCCTGGCGCTACCTGCCGGCCGACAGCCACCACGGCATCGGGGGTGACTGGTTCGACGTGATCCCCCTCTCCGGCGCCCGCGTCGCCCTGGTCGTCGGCGACGTGGTGGGACACGGCATCAACGCGGCGGCGAAGATGGGCCAACTCCGCACCGCCATGAACACCCTCGCGGACATGGACATGCCTCCCGACGAAGTACTGTCCCGCCTCGACGAGCAGGTAATCCGCCTCACCGAGGCGGAAGACCCCCGGCACCCGGCCACCACCACGATGGCCGCCACGTGCCTGTATGCCGTCTACGACCCGGTCACCCGTACCTGCACCATGGCACGGGCCGGCCACCCCCCGCCCGCGGTCATCGACCCGTACGGCCACGTCACCTTCCCCGACCTGCCCGCCGGAGCACCGCTCGGCCTCGGACTGGTCCCCTTCGAGACCGTAACTTTGGAGCTCGCCGAAGGAAGCGTGCTCGCCCTCTACACCGACGGTCTGATCGAGGCCCGCGACCAGGACCTCAACGCCGGCATGAACCGTTTGAGCGCGGCCCTCGCACGGCCCGACCTCACATTGGACGATCTGTGCTCCTCGACGGTGGACACACTGCGGGCCAACCCGCCGAGCGACGATGTCACTCTGCTTCTCGCACGGACCCGCTCGCTGAGCGCAGACCAGGTTGCCTCTTGGCAGTTCCCCAGCGACCCCGCCGTCGTCAGCCGTGCCCGAACGCTCGCTGCCCGGCAGCTGACCCAGTGGGGACTGGAACACCTGGCCGAGTCCACAGAGCTGATCATCAGCGAACTGTTCACCAACGCCGTCACCCACGGCAACGGCGATTGCAACAGCGACCGCACGATCGGCCTACGCCTCATTCGGCACGAGATGCTGACCTGCGAAGTCTCCGACGCCAGCCACAGCCACCCGCTTGTGCGACACCCCCGCTCCACCGACGAACACGGCCGCGGCCTCTTCCTCGTCACTCAACTGTCCCGCCGATGGGGAACCCGCCACATCCCCGACGGCAAAATCATCTGGGCTGATCAGCAACTGCCAGCCGGTGCGTGAAACCACTTACCCGCCCAGCTCAAGCGCTTGGAGGCCAGTGCCTGTACCCCGCGTGCCGACGGACCATCGCGGATGTCGACCACACGGTGGCGGCCGCGCTGCCGATCTCTGGACTGACCGCCTGGCAGAGCCTGTTCGACCACGCACGGATCATGACCGGCCAGACCGTCCTGATCCACGGCGCCGCGGGTGGCGTCGGTTCGATCGCGGTGCAGCTCGCGCTGGGGGCGGGAGCCCGGGTGATCGGCACCGGTCGGTCCGCCGACCGGGACGCCGTCCTCGCTCTGGGCACGCATACGTTCCTGGATCTCGAGGCTGGCCGGCTGGAGGACGTCGGCGAGGTCGACGTGGTGTTCGACGTGATCGGGGGTGACATCCTCGACCGCTCGGCTGCGCTCGTACGCGCCGGCGGCACGATCGCCCAGCCGCCCACCGGCCGGCCCAAGGACGGGCGGGCGCTGTTCTTCGTCGTGGAACCCGACCGCGCGCGTCTCGCGGACCTTGCGCAGCGGGTCCGGGACGGGCGGCTCGACGTACGGGTCGGCGCGGTCCGCCCGTTGGCCGAGGCAGCCGCCGCCTTCGCCCCTGAGCGGCGCGTCACCGGCAGGACGATCATCCGGGTCGCCGATGATCCCCAGTGATCACAGAGCGTCGCAACTCCGTGATCATCGAGAAGATGTTCAGCGGGTCTGACAGCACCCCGGTGCACTCCTTGCCCGACAGAGGGGACCGGGTCCGAGCTCCGACTTCGGGCGGCCGCGCGGTGACGGCCGGGTCCACCGACTCAGGAAGCCCGGCAGGTCCCGTTGCCGAAAGGGGTACGGGCGAACCAGGTCCGCGCCTCGTCGGCGGACAGGACGCAGGTCGGCTCGGCCGTACCCGGGAGCAGCGGGAAGAACCGGTCGGCGTACCAACTGCGTTGATACATCGGCTCGTCCAGCACGAGCAGGCGTCCTCCCTCCAGTACGACGATGTCGCCGGGCAGCTCCTCGTTCGTGCCGTATCGCGTCCTCCGCCAACTCCTCGAACCGGGAAGGGGGCAGCAGGCCCGAGACCAGCGCCCGGCGACCAGCCAACTGGGCTTCGCCCGTACCCCGAACTCGGCACCCGGCGCCTCCACCCGGTGCAGTCCCGCAGGGCGCTGCCGTCCGCGAACGCTCTGTCCAGGGCGTCGGGATCGATGCCCGCCCCGGCGGCGTGACGGTCCACCGTGGCCCGGTCGCCCAGGTCCTCGCCCAGCGCGAAGTGGGCCGCGAAGAGTGCGTCGATGAACGCGCCCACGACGTCGGGGCGGTGCAGGCACGCCCATTCCACCGCCGTCAGGGCCATCCGCGTGTCATGCACGTCATGAAGCGCCTGCCTTCTTGACAGTGCAGCCCAGGCAGGCGTGAAGTGACGCCGTACCCACAAAGAGATCAGTTCGGGTGCCCGGCTACCTGGGGGCGCGTCAGGAAAGGATCCGCACGAGTGCGGAGAGCGCCTGAGGCCACGCAGCGTCGGAGGGCACCCCGTATCCGACGACGAGGGCATCGGCCATGGCGTTCAGGGACCGTTCATGGCGGTATCGAGACAGGCCAGCCACTTTGAGGCCCTGCCGGGTTGCCGACCGAAGGACCCGCTGCTCGGTTCCGGGCGGCAAACCGAGCACGGTGTGCAGGCCAGCCGCTGTCCCGATGACGCGCACCTTTGGGGCGTGCTGGGCCAGGGCTGTGACGAGAGCGTCTCGTCGATCGCGGTAGCGCCGACGGGCAGCACGTACGTGACGGCTGTAGGCGCCGGAGGTGATGAATTCCGCCATCGTCAGCTGGCTGAATACCTCGCACGAGTCGATCTGTCCCTTGGCTGCCACGGCTTCCTCAGCGAGCGTGGGAGGCAGCGCCATCCAGGCCAGCCGCAGGCCAGGAGCAAGGGTCTGGCTGGCGGTACCCAGGTAGACCACGCAGTCGGGGTCGAGTCCTTGGAGTGCCCCGACGGACTGGCGGTCGAAGCGGAACTCACCGTCGTAGTCATCCTCCAGGACCAGCCCGCCGGTCCGTCTGGCCCAGTCCACGACGGCCGTCCGGCGATCGCGCTGCAGCGCCGTGCCCACAGGGAACTGGTGAGCCGGTGTGAGTAGGACTGCATTGGTGCCGACGGGCGGCACCGGGTCGGTCCCGTGGGTATCCAAGGGAAGCGGGAGGGTCTTCAGTCCGGCAGCCGCCAGCAGGTCGCAGTACCTGTCTAGGCCGTAGGACTCGACGGCGACGTTCCTCGCCCCCGCCCGGCCAGGACTCCGCTCAGGATCTGCAGGCCGTGGGAGGTGCCGGCGCAGATCAGTATGTGGTCCGGACTCACGTACACGCCCCGGGCTCGCGCGAGATGGTCTGCGAGCGCGGCCCGTAGCTCCGGCCGACCGCGGGGGTCGCCGTAGCCGAGGGCGTCGTCGGGGGCCGCGGTCAGGGCGCGGCGTGTGGCCTTCAGTCAGGCTGTACGAGGAAAAGCGGTGAGGTCGGGGTTACCTGGGATCAGGTCGTAGCAAGGGTCACCGGACGGCTCGGCGGCCGAGCGCGCCGAGATCGGCCGAGTGATCATTCTGTCTGCCACGAGTGTGCCCGAGCCTCTGCGGGCGGTAAGCCATCCCTCGGCGACGAGGTCGGCATAGGCGTCAGCCACGGTGTTGCGGGCAAGGCCGAGGTCGGCGGCGAGCTGGCGGGAGGAGGGCAGCCGTATTCCCGGGGCCAGGTGGCCGGTGCGGACAGCTTCGCGCACGGCTTCGGTCAGCGCACGGCGCACACCTCGTCCAGCTGGTATCAAATCATTCTCAAAGGCCTGACGTAGCTGCGCTGGACTGATCGTGGTGCGAGCGCCGAGGGGCTCGACAGTGGCCGCGTTGTTGATCGGAACATCGACCGGGCCGCCGGACAGAAGGTCGTCGATGGCCGTGGTGCGCTGGTTGTCATTGGTCAGATCGGTAGTCACGATGCGAACCTCAACACTCGACGCATTTGCTCTGATGGCGTTGGCGGTTTCGTCGAGTTGGACGGCGGTGCGGGCGAGAAGGATGACATCGACTCCGGCCCGGGCAAGTCCGGTCGCGATCGCTTCGCCCGTGCCGTGGCCAGAGCCGGTGATCAGCGCGGTCATGCGAATAAGCCCAGCTGTCATGCATGAGGGTTCCTTTCAACGCGATGTGTGGGATGGCCTCTCCCACGTCCCGTGCCGCACCACGCGACTCCGATGAGCGAGAAGGTCTACCGGATTGACTCCGCACCTATGTGATGAGCGTCGATCCTTCGCGCCGTCTTACCGACATTTCGCTGTTGCGCTTGTTCCTCGACGCCCTCGCACCCCACTCCCTATCGATCAGCGTGGTAAGACGCCGAGGTCTGGCGCCGCTACTACTGTCGAACCGAGAAGTCCGTACAGGCGGGGATACAGAGAGGCGCCGGATGAAGGCGATTGTGGTGACGGATCAGGCCGCGGGAACCGCCGGGATGACGCTGGCGGAGCGCCCCGAGCCGCAGGCAGCGCTGAACGATGTCGTCGTTCAGGTTCACGCGTCGGGATTCACTCCGGGTGAGCTGACGTGGCCCTCGACCTGGACCGATCGCTTCGGCCGAGACCGGACGCCGTCGATTCCCGGGCAGGAGCTGGCCGGATTGGTCACCGCTCTCGGCTATGGCACGACGGGGCTGTCGGTGGGGCAGCGGGTGTTCGGCCTCGCGGACGGGCATCGGGGCGGCACCCTGGCGGAGTATGTGGCGATTGAGGCGCGTAATCTCGCGCCGCTGCCGGCCGACGTTGACTTCACGGTGGGCGCGAGCCTGCCGATGCCGGGCCTGACCGCATGGCAGGGACTGTTCGAGCACGGCCGCCTTCAGGCGGGGCAGAGTGTCCTTGTGCACGGCGCTGCCGGCGCAGTCGGGTCGATGGTGACGCAGCTCGCACGAGAGGCCGGCGCCTACGTCATCGGCACCGGACGTACCGCCGATCGGGAGACGGCGCTTGACTTCGGCGCGAGGGAGTTCGTCGATCTCGAGAATGACGCCCTGGAAGACGTCGACAAAGTCGATCTGGTGTTCGATGTCATCGGCGGAGAGATCGGAAATCGGTCCGCAGGCGTGATCCGTGCCGGAGGAACGCTGGTGTCCATCGCCGGCCCGCCTGAGGTGCGTCCCGCGGACGGCCTGGCGATCGATTTCGTTGTCGTGCCCGATCGTGCCCAACTGGGTGAGGTCGTCCAGCGGGTGCGGGACGGACGGCTGCGGACGAACATCGGCAAAGTCTCGACCCTCGATGACGCGGTTGCGGCCTTCAACCCGACCGAGCGGATCATTGGGAAGACGATCATCAGTGTTCGTCCGTGAGCGACGCGCGCGCATCGATGCACGCCGCCCTCTGGCGCTGACCAGATCGGCCGGCTGTGTCCTATCGCCTGTCGGCGTGCACTCCTGGATCCAGCGGACAATAACGTTCAGGGCCGCCAGCGCGGAGGACCGAGAACGACCTTCTTCCGGTGACAGCGGCCGATATCGAAGCTCGTGGCCGATCTTTACGCCCCGATCGGCCAGCGCGTAACGATGTTGCAGACTGAGGATTACAGGACCGGTGGTGCGGCCGACGCACTACCGCGCCGCACAAGACGTGTCGAGAAATCCGAAAAACGGCCTGGAATATGCATCCCGGCTGGAACGCTGGATTCAAGTGCCGTCTGCATCGTGATACGCATGCGCGTTACATCCCACGCTGTCCGGGCGAGCCGGTTGAGGGACCGGCCTGGAGTACGTCGAGGTTGATGATCGCATCGCTCCGCGATTGCTACACGCAATGATTCCGCCACAGCGGCAATCCCCCTACAGGTAGCGTGCTGCCGGCTGGTGTCTTGCTTTGCGCCCTGTCCCATGCCACAGCTGGTGGGCGCGACCTGCTCTGCGGCGGATAGTGTTGTTGAAGGAAGACGAGGTCATATCGCTCGACGATGGGTAGTGAGCGGCAAATGGACGCCTCGGACGAACTTCTTCGGATGGCTACACCGTCGGCTCTTTTGACGCTGGACGGTGTCATCCGCTTCCTCAATGCTGCGCTGGCGGCTCAACTGGGCAGGCCGTGGGAACAGTGCGTGGGTCATGGTTTCGTTGAGCTACTCCCCGAGGACCAGCGCATCTCGGCTGAGGGCTTGCTGAGGCACGGGGCCACGACGAAGGGGCTTGCGATGCGTGTGCTGGAATTTCCCGGCACGAGCACCGCATCTGTGGTCTGCCTCGTCGAGGCGCGACCGGTGACGGATTCCTCGAGCGGCGAGCGGCTTGTGTGGGTGCATTCGTTGGACGCGGGACACGACCTCGGCGGTCTGCTGATCCCATTCCAGCTTGCGGCGAAGGCTGCCGACCTCGGTCTCTGCATGTGTTCCCCCGATGAGCACCAGGTGGAGTGGCTGGGGGGTGCACCCGCCCTGGCCGCGCTCTTCCCGCAAGCGTCGGTGCCCCGGTCCAAGATGATCAGGCAAGTGCACCCTGATGATCGGAAGGACGTGCAGCGGCTTGTGCGCTCGTCCGCCGCCCAGTCCCCATGGATCAGGTCGCGGTTCCTCACCGAGCACGATGGCTGGCGTGTTCTCGCAGGCCAGGTCCGCCGGATCCAGTTGGGATACGGCGGCCCCGAACGGGTTTTTGCGGTGATCCGCGACGACACCCAGTCGGAGACACACCGCCAAGAGACGCTGGCCGAGGTGAGCGCGGAGCGGGAGCGCGCCGATGGGATCACCGCGTTCTCCTCAGCCCTGTTCAGCGCTGCCACCGAGCAGGAACTGCAGCAGGTGGTCCTGGCCCGGCTCGCCGCGGCCGTCGGAGGTTCCGGCGCCCTCTTCGCACTCGTCGACGACGGTCGCTTGCGGGTCTCCTCGGATGCTGGGATCCCCACATGGGAGGTTGATGCTCTGCTCGGCCTGTCGCTGGAGGAGGATCGGCCGTTGCCCTACGTGATCCGTACCGGTCAGGCACAGTTCTTCCGCAACCACGAGGAGCTTGCTCGCCGGTGGCTGCACGATGACAGTCTGCCCCTGCCGAGCCCCGCGCCCGGCACCGCCTTGTCGATCACCCCTCTCAGCCCGGTGGGCGACCGGCCGCTCGGGGCCTGGGTGGTGACGTACGACGGTGAGCACCCTCCTTCCCCAGAAAAGCTCGCCTTCATAACGACTCTGGCCGAATTGGCAGGCCAGGCACTGAGGGCCATCAGGTTGCAACAAGCCCACGTCGAGCTGTCCATGGCGCTCCAAGAGAGCATGCTCCCGACGCTGCCGGAGCACCTCCCAGGCCTGGAGATCGCCGCCCGCTATCAGCCTAGTCGGGATGGGTTGGATATCGGCGGAGACTGGTATGACGCGTTCTTGCTCCCCGATGGTGCGGTCGCACTGGAAATCGGGGACGCTCAAGGGCACGACGTGGATGCCGCGGCTTTCATGGGCCAGGTGCGCTCGTCCATGCGCGCGATCGCCGCCCACGAGCCTGACCCGGGAACGGTGCTGACGCGTACCAACGAGTTGCTCGTCGCGATGGACGCGCCACGGTTCGCAAGCTGCACCATGCTGCACCTCGATCCGCATGACGGACAGGTCATCGGCACCAGCGCAGGCCATGTGCCACTGCTCCACGCGCGCGACGACGGCAGCCACACCATTCGCACACTTCCCGCCGGGCCGCTCCTGGGAATCGTGCCTGGCGCCGCCTACCCCGAGGAGACCTTCACTTTGGAAGAGGGCACCGCGCTGGTCATGGTCACCGATGGTGTGGTCGAAGGGCCGCGCCTGACCCTGGACGCCGGACTGGAGCGAGCGGGAGCGCTGGCCGGTCGAGCCCTCCAGGACCGGCTCGGCGTCGAGGCGACCGCAGACCGAATACTCGACGCGGTGACCGCGGTGGGCCACCTCGACGACGTGGCCGTGCTGGTCATGCGACGCACATGAGACTCGATGTGTCTCCCGGGCAGGGAAGCCCCTCCGCCCCTCATTCACCGGCGCAGCGTCAGCCCAGGGGAGACCCCAACTGCTGCCGGCACGCGGCGGCGAAGTCGTCCTCGACCGTGACCCGGTCTCCCCGGCCCTCGACTACCAGCAGCAGGGTGTCGCCATGGACCAGGGCTACGTCCCGGTCGACGAGTACATGCGGACGAACGTCCCGGACCCTCTCCGCTGTCAGAGACCTGGTCCCCACGCCCCAGCTCACGACACGTCGGCTTCGCCGACGCCACGTGAAGGGCCTGTCCGGGACCGGCTCGGACGCGAGGAGAGCATTCCCGCCGCAGGTCCTCGCTACGGCCGGTCCTGTGCCCCTGGCCGGCCAGGAGGGGCGGGGACCGCCGGAGGCATGGCTTCTCCCTGGCAGTGGTCGGCCCGGGCCGACCACTGCCAGGGAGGCCCGGGAGGATGACTCCGGATCGAATGGGTCGGACGCCGGAGGACGAGTAACGGAAAAGGACCTTGAGGTCCCTTCTGAATCCTGCTACCGTTCGCATCGGTAACCTGGTCAATGTGGCGGAACAGGTGCGCGATAAAGACGATTCCCGACTGACTGAGCGAGGGCGGGCGACTCGAGAGCGCATTTTGAGGGCCGCCGCCGACATGATGTACGTCAAGGGCGTGTCTTCCACGACCCTCGACGAGGTCAGGGCGGCCAGCGGAACGAGCAAATCCCAGCTCTACCGCCACTTCCCCGACAAGGATGCACTGGTGCGGGACGTTGTCGCGTTGCAGGCTGCAGAACTGCTCGAACGTCAGCACCAGCTACTGCAGAGGCTCAACTCCATCCGTGGGCTGGAGCGCTGGCGGGACGCACTGATCGAACACAACGCGCTCCGAAACGGAGCTTACGGCTGTCCGCTCGGCTCGCTTGCAAGCGAGCTGGCCGATCAGGACGAAGAGGCGCGCAAGGCGATCGCCCGGCACTTCGACTCCTGGGAGGGACTGCTCGATGCTGGGCTCGAGCGGATGAAGGACTCTGGAGTCCTCCGCGCCGACGCGGACGCCGGAGAGCTCGCCACCGGCCTCATGGCCGCCCTCCAAGGCGGCTACCTCCTTGCGCAGACGGCCCAGGACGTCAAACCCATGAGGATCGCCCTTGACATGGCGATCGGCCACGTCAAGACCTATGTCGTGGCCGCCGAGGACGTCAATCCGCCGGAGGGGAGCGCGGGAGGGCGCTAAGCCGTCGGGGGCGAGGCCGAGAAGTCCCGGTGCGGCGCCACGGGCGGTTGTGTCGCCGTCTCCGTACCAGACTGGACTTTAACGCCCTCCCGGCGGGCACAGGCGGGAGGGGTGGCGGCGGGAGGACGCGTTCGTCCGCACGTTGTTTGCCCGCATGTGGCCCCAGCCGCCGACCAAGAGCGGCGGCCCCCTGATGAAAGGCAGGTCTCCTCCCCAAGAGGGGACTATTTGGTCCTGGAAATTGGCCCGATCCGCGGTAGGTTCGGGGGAGATGGTCCCTTACGGACAGCCAGGCAGCCAAGCCTCACGGGGATCTCCAGAGCGGTAAGCACTATGCACGTGGGCGTCCAGTTCTCAGTGCTCGGCCCAGTCCGGCTGCACAGACAGGGGGGCGAGGCCGGAGCCGGTCAGCCGAGGCAGTGCGCCGTGCTCGCTTCGCTGTTGCTCAAGGCAGGCAAGCCTGTAAGTCCCTCGAAACTGGTGGAGGACGTGTGGGGCGACGATGCCCCACCGTCGGCCGTAGGCTCCGTGCGCACGTACGTCTGCAGGCTCAGGCGAGCACTGGGGGAGCAGAGTCACAGCTCCGTGAGCCTGGTCGTCGGGCGCTACCTGCTGTAGCCACCAACCGGACGCTCTGGACCTGAACAGGTTTAAGGAGACGACAGCATGGGCGAGGGAGGCCCGCAGCACCGGCGAAGCCCTCGCCGGGGTCCCGGGGCCGTTCGCGGGCCAGCAGCGCAGCGTCCTCAGCGAGCTGCGCCTCGCGCGTGTGCGGAGGAGCAGCTCGCCTGCGAAGTGGAGAGAGGGAGCTACACCCGAAGCCGCCGCCGAACCGTCCGCCCTGCTTGTCGAGCACCCGGTTCGAGAGCTCAGAGGCGGTCTCCTCATGACTGCGCTCTACGGTGCTGGGCGGCAGTGCGAGCCCCTGACGATCTACCACATGACCAGTCACCTGCTGCGTCAACGCCTCGGCGTTAGCCCGTCACCGGAACTGCAGCAAGTCCACGAGCGCATCCTCTCCGGACGATTCCAGCTCCCGCAAAGGGCCGACCGCCCGAAGGGCGCGCCACGGACGCCCCCGCATCACGCCCTGGCTTAGCTCCCAGCCGCCGTGCCGAGCCTCGGCGGCCGAGAGGGAGCGAGAGCAGGTCGAGCGCTTGGTCGCCGATGCAGAGACGTCGTCCTCCGTGGTCATCTACACGGTCGGCGGACTGGCCGGCGTCGGCAAGACAGCTTTCGCCACCACCGGCGCCCCGCCGTCTGGCTGACCGCTTCCCGGACGGCCAGCTCTTTGCAGAGCTGGGAAAGCGTGCCCCACGGCGCGTGCGAGTCCCTCGTCGAAATATGCCGGAAACCCCGTCCGTGAAATCCCAGGATGCGTACACGGCGAAAAGAACAGCGACTTCGCGTAGATGTCCTGTTGATGGTCTCGTGATTGGCTTGTCCGCACGAAATGATCTGGAGATTGAGAACCATGCACTCCGCAGATGCTAGAAAAACGTGCCGCTCGGCTCCGGATGGACATGCCGGAACCAGCGGCAGTGCCCCGATAGCAGGGCCCGCCACGGGCCGAGGGCAGCTCGACCCGGAGTCCGCCGCCTGGGTGGACGCGTTCGAGGGCGGTCGTGGGCCGCAGTACGAGCAGGCCTGCACGCAGCTGCACGAACTGCTGGTGCGGATCGCCATGGACGAAGTGTTCCGCCGGGGTCCTCGTTACCGAATTACCGGGCCCGAGCTGAACGATCTCGCCCACCAGGCGGTCGCCGACGCACTGATGAGGATCACGCACAAAATCCAACTGGGCCGCCATTTCTGGCGTGTTTCAAATAACCGGTTCGACTTGGACGAATGGGCGCAAGTTCCCGACCGCTCCGGTATCGACCCCGTCAGCCACTGGCAGGCGCGAGAGCTGGTCGAAGCCGCGCGCGACGCAGTCGAGACAGCACTCAGCGCCCGCCAGCGGCAGGTCTTCACTGCCGTCGTCAACGGGGTGCCCCTGGAAACGCTCGCCAGTGAGCTGGAGACGAACCGTAACGCGCTCTATAAGACGATGTTCGACGCCCGTAAGAAACTGCGAGCTCAGCTGATAGCCGGCGGACATCTCAGCGCTGCGCGCTGATGCGGCGGCGACGTCGGCCGGGGCAGCGCTGACCGAAGGGCTCACACCGCAGCCGCACACGTCCCGGGGCCTGGCAGTCGTCTTCCCGGGGCGGACCAGAAGGCCCGCGCCGCCAGGAACTCACCTTCCCGACGGGCCGGAGGTAGGAAATCGCCCTCGGGCGCTCACCAGCCGCCGGTGGGTCGGCGACGCCGATCGCGGGTGTGCGGGGCGCCGGGTACACCGACCCGCAGATCCGGGCGATCGTCGCGGTGGCGGTGCAGTTCCTGCTCACCAACTTCATCAACAACGTCATCCACGCCGACATCGACATCCCCGCCGTCGATACGGCTGCGGCCCAGTGAACCGCCGATCGCTTGATGGCTGAAACCCTCGGCCCGGTCCGCGCACCCAGCCCGGTAAACCCCTCAGCGACCCAACGATCATTCAGGAAAGGCTCGACACGTCTGACAGGCGGCGCCCAGGTGCTGGCCTGGCCGTTCGACGCGAAGTGGCCCGGTCTTTTGCTCAGAAAATGGTCCACACGTGTGGGCGGACGCGCGCATACGCTCGGGTCATGACCAGCGCGGATTTGGCCGCCTGCGTCGCGCCGCCCGCGTAACTGTCTCTGTATCCCGTCGGCTTCCGTCACTGTTGCCGGCGTGCGGCGCCGCCGTTCGTGGCGGCCATGCGGGACGCCACCTTGGGCCTTGGCCGGGCGGTCAGGGCACTCGGATCGATAGAGGAGTTGATCACCTTGGACGGACAGGAGCTGCAGAAGATCGCGGGCGACTGCACTGTGGAACTGCCTGGCGCCGACCTGGAGCATCGTTTCGGCCCCGACTGGGGGGTCTACAAGGTGCGCGGCAAGGTCTTCATGCTCATGACCGACATGCCGGGGCGCCCCGTCGTGATCCTGAAAGCTGATCCGGACGACGCCGCAGCCCTGCGTGAGCAGTACGCAGACATTACCCCCGGCTATCACATGGACAAGAGGCACTGGATCACGGTGGAAGGCGGGGGCACCATCGACGAGAAGCTGGTGAAGGAGCTCGTGATCGACTCCTACCGTCTCGTGGTCGACCGGCTTCCCAAGTCCGAGCAGCCCGTGGATCCGCACACCTACGGCCGCCGCGCCTGACCTTCGTCATGCCCATCAGCGGCGAGAAGCTCCAGGACAGAGCGCGCGACACAGCACCGGCGATGCCCGGGGTCAGCCACGGGCGCCCGTTCACCGAGCCGCTGGACGTCTACAAGGTGGCGGGCAAGGTCCTCCTGATCGTCACGGACGACCCGGACGAACGCATCGTCACCCTCAAGGAAGAACCGGAGTACGGGCGGCTGCTGCAGCACGAACACCTATCGATTACCCCGGGCCTACCAACCAAGCCTTCGTTACCCGGCGCTTGGCGGAGTCGTCGTTCCGTTGTTTCGGGGGGTTGTAGTCGGTGTCCGGGGCGGTTCAGAAGGACACGTTCTCGGCGTGTGGCAGACGGGCCGGGCCGGAAGGCCGGCAACAGATGCCGGTGGTGTGAACCGCGGTGACGAACTGGCCGTCGTAACGTCGCTCCTTGTCTGTGACCGCCTGATAGCAGGTGCCGAAGTCGGTGTGCATGGTCCGCCGTGTTCTTGGGTCGAGCAGGCATGCCGAACAGGCCTCAAGAGGCAGCAGCCGCCTGAGAAGTGGGTCGTGGAACGAACGCGCTCGTGGAGCTGCGAACGTGGGCTCAGCTGCGCGCGAAGGATTCGATGTGGTCCAGGGCCATGTCCAGCGCGACAGCGATCGGCTCGGAGCTATGAGCGTTCTGTGCAAGCACGTAACCCCCCTGCAGAGCAGCCAGCAGCCCAGTACCCAAGCGTTGTGGGTCCGCGTTTCGACGAGCACCCGCCGCCAGGCATCGAATGATGCGTTGAGCGCTTGGCGGGACTGCTCATCGTTGTCGGACAGCTCAATCGACATCGCGCCCAGCGCGCAGCCGTAGGAGCCGTCCTGTAGTGAGTTGGCCTGGACCAGGGCGTCACGCCAGCGGCGCAGACCGGTGAGGGTCTTCAGGCCGCGCAGGCGCTGTTCCTCGCGGGCGAGGACGAACTTCGACTGCACGTCGATCACGGCGTGGATCAGCGCGAGTTTGTCCTCGAAGTGATTGTACAACTGCGACTTACTCGTGCGGCTCGCCAGGGCGCTTGCAGGTTCCGTGGTTGTGCGATTGGTCGGATGGTGTCCGGTTGGGGGTGCACAGCAGGGCTGGCACGGGCTTCATGATCATTGTGGTGTCTGAAGCCCAATGAGGGACTCTGTCGGGAATCTTGTCAACGGCCAGGTCCTTCGTGCCCGTCAGCAGGCAATTCCGTCTTCCGACCGGCCCGCTGGCCAAGATTCCCGACAGAGTCCCTCACTGGCTATGTAAGCGTTGCCGGCCAGCCGCTGCGGTCGAGGTCTGTGCGCGGCCGGCCGTGGTGGGCCTACTTTTCAGCGGCCCATGCGGGTGTGTGGAAGGTTCCGCCGTACATGGGCAGCTGGATCTTCGCGCCGTAGCGGGCGAGTTGGGCCCACGGGCGGTTGATGCCGGCGGATCCGTAGGCGCGGACCCGGGTGACGGTGTCGAGGTCGAGGACGTCGACGAGGATCTCCTCGCCGCCTGCGGCCTGCTGGCGGACGATGCCTTCGGGGTCGACGATCGCGCTGTGGCCGACGGCGGCGGGGTCGGCGGCGTTGACGTTGACCACGTAGATCTGGTTGGTCCAGGCGTTGGCGCGGGCGCAGACCAGCTCCATCTCCCGGTCGCGCGTGGTGGTCAGGGTGGGCTGGATGACGACCTCGGCACCCATCCAGGCGAGCTGCCGCATGGTCTCCGGGAAGGACCCGTCGTAGCAGATGGCCAGGCCCACCCGGCCGGTGCCGGGGATGTCGAAGACGGTGAACTCGTGTCCGGGGGCGGCCTGTTCGTAGGGCTGCCACGGGAAGACTTTGCGGTAGCGGGCGACGAGGCCGTCGTCGGGGGAGATCGCGAGCGCCGTGTTGAAGACGGTGCCGTCCTCAGCGCACTCGAACACGGAGCCGGGGACCAGCCACAGTCCGGTCTCGCGGGCGAGCGCGCAAAGGCGGTCGGTCAGCGGCCCGGGGACCGGTTCGGCGACCTGCTCCATCCAGCCTTCGCGACCCTGGAGCAGCGGCGGTTCGGCGGCGAGGAGCAGTTCGGGCACGACGACGAGCTGGACGTGCGGGAACAGCTCCCGTACGGCGTGGACCTGCTCCTCGAAGCGGTGGTAGGTGGCCTCGGGGTCGTGGACGACGGGGCGGGTCTGGAGGGCGGCGATGGCGAGCGTGCGCATGGTGGTTCTCAGTCCTCGGTGATGATCAGGTCGGTGACGGTGCGGCGACCGTTGCGGAAGAAGTCGGGGAAGCGGAGCCGGAGCAGGGCGGTGAGTGGCAGGCCGAGCAGGATCGAGCCGATGCCGAGCAGGAACACCCCGCCGATGCCGTCGATCGAGGTGGCGCCGTAGCTGGGGTCGACCATGTCCCACGCGCTGCGGGCGAAGGCGGCCAGCATCATCAGGCCGCCGGCCAGCGGGAGCAGGCCCTTGACCAGCAAGGCCTGAGTGGAGGTGCGCAGGTCGCGGCGGAAGTGCCACGCGCAGGCGAAGGCGGTGGCGCCGTAGTAGGCGCACACCAGCAGGCCGATGCAGAGTACGGCGTCGCCGAGGAAGGAGGGCGCGGCGAAGCTCAGCGCGGCCAGCAGGGCGACAGCGACCACGCCGGTGAAGACGGTGGCGAAGGTGGGGGTGCGGTAGCGCGGGTGCACGCGGGCGAAGATCTTGGGCATGGCGCCGTGGGAGGCGACCGAGACGTTGGGGCGGGCGGTGGAGACGATGCAGGTCAGCAGGGCGGCGACGGACGAGAGCGCGACGGCGAGCTGGACGCCCTTGGCGACGCTGCCGCCGAGTGCGGCGGGGGCGAGGGTCGCCAGCACGTCGGCGGTGTTGTTCTGGTCGCCGAGCCCGAGGCCCTTGGTGCCGGTGCCGGCGAAGCTGATGGCGGCGACGGCGGTGAACAGGTAGGTGCTCAGCAGGATGAGCGTGGACAGGACGGCGGCCCGTCCGGGGGTGCGGGTGCGGTCGCAGGCCTCCTCGTTGACGGTGAGCGCGGCGTCCCAGCCCCAGTAGATGAACAGGCACAGCAGCACCGACTCGGCGAACGGTCCGGTGCCGTGGAAGCCGACCGGGTTGAGCCACGCGAGGCTCGGGGTGGCGGCGCCGTGGTGGGCCAGGGCGGCGACTCCGAAGCCGACGAGGGCGGCGAGCTGGATGGCGACCATGGCGGTCTGCACGGCCGCGGAGAGCTGGACGCCCCGGTAGGCGACGGCGGTGACGAGCGCGATCAGCAGGGCGCCGAGGCAGGTGACCGGCAGGGTCTGCCCGGCGAGGTCGGTGAGGCCGACCAGGTCGAGCAGGTTGGTGGCGCCGACCTGGGCGAGGGCGGTCATGGCGATCAGGGTGGCGATCTGCGGGAGCCAGTTGCCGAAGATCCAGCCGGACCAGGGGCCGAAGTTCTTGGTGATCCAGACGAAGTTGGTACCGCAGTCCGGCATGACGCGGTTGAGCTCGCGGAACGCGTAGGCGGTGCACAGGATCGGCACGAAGCCGACCAGAAGGGCGGCCGGCGCGAGGTGGCCGACGGCGAGCACGACCAGGCCCAGGGTGACGGTGATGCTGTAGGCCGGGGCGACCGAGGCCAGGCCGAGGGAGACCATCGACAGCAGGCCGACAGAGTCGGCGGCGAGGCCCTTGTCGGGGGCGGAGGGTCTGGCTGCGACATCGGTGGGGTTGGACATCTCGGGCTCCTGGCGTGAGGGCCGGCATTGTTAAACGCAGATTTAAGAATATGGCCACTCTGCCGTCAAGGGCTGGGTTGATAGCATTGAATACAAGGTGAGAGAAGGGCTGTGCATGACAGGCGGCAAGAGTGGCAGGAAGAGCAAGGAGGCCCGCCGGGCCGAACTGGGAGCGGCAGTGCAGCGCGCCCTGCTGGCACGCGGACTGGAGGGGCTGCGCCTGCGCGACATCGCGGACGAGGCAGGAGTCACCCCGGCCGCGGTGCTCTACTACGGTGACCTGGACGCGCTGGTCTACGAGGCTTACCGGCACGGCATCGAGCGCTACGGCGAGGAGCGCGAACGCGCCGCCGAGAAGTTCACCGACGCCCGCGACCAACTGCGCGCCTGCATCGACAACGGCCCCGCCACCGGCCCCGAGGACGCGCTCACCCGGCTGCTCTTCGAGTACTGGCCCCGCTGCCTGCGCGACCCCAAGGCGGCGGCCCTCGACAGCGCCCTGACTGAGCGCCAGATCGCGGTCTACTACGGCATCCTGCTACTCGGCCAGAACCAAGGCCACTTCAAGCTGACGGACCCGCCGCGGCTGCTGGCCGCCAACTTCGTCGCCATGGAGGACGGCTACCAGATGGACATCCTGGCCGGACGCCGCAGCCGCGCCGAGGTCGTCACCGCCCTGCGCAGCCTGGCCCGCGCGGTCACGGGCTACGACCTGGACTGAGGCCGTCCGGCCCGACGCGGGCTGGGGCCGGGCTCAGCCTGCCAGGCCCGGCAGAATCTCGACACCGGGCAGCTGAGCGAAGGCCCACCCGGGCAGGATCAGCTTCCCGCGCCGGCGGCCGCTGCCCACCAGGACGTGCGGGGCGGTCGTCACCGCTTCGTCTACCAGCAGCGGCCAGCCGGCCGGGAGGCCGACAGGAGTGATGCCGCCGTACTCCATGCCTGACTCGCTCACCGCGTTGTCCATCGGGGCGAAGGACGCCCGACGCGCACCGAGGTGCTTGCGGACGGCGGTGTTCACGTCCACTCGCGTGTGGGCCAGGGCGAGGCACGCGGCGAGGGTGATCTCGCCGCCGCGCTTGGCGGCCACGACCACGCAGTTCGCGGAGAGCTCCAGCGGGACTGCGTAGGTGTCGCAGAAGACGGCGGTGTCGGCCTTCCCGGGGTCGGTGTCGACGTAGAGCACGGACTCGGCCGCCTCGCGCGCCGCCCAGTTCTTCAGCGCGTCGACCACCGGCGCCGCGAGGAGATCGGTCACGTCCAGGGCGCGGTGGGTCGCGGGGAAGTCGCCGAACGGGGGACGCACGTGCTCGCTCATAGAAGTGACTCTACTGGCCCATTGGTCGGCAGGATCACAAGGTCAGGGCCCCGTTCGGTCGAAGGCCCCGGCAGGGGCCCGCTTTGCGGGGCGCCAACCGCGAAGACATTGAGAGACTCTGTCGGGAATCTTGGCCAGCGGGCCGGTCGGACGACGGAATTGCCTGCTGACGGGCACGAAGGACCTGGCCGTTGACAAGATTCCCGACAGAGTCCCTCAATGAACATGAGGTGGCCCGTGCCTGCCGCTGTATCTTCTCCCATCCCTGCCGTGCTGGCGAAGCTGGGTCCGCTGAACGCCGGTCGGGTCGCTGACCTGCGCCCCTACCTCGACTCGGTGCCCGACCCGCGCTCGCGGCGGGGCCGGTGGTACCCGCTGACAGCGATCCTGCTGGTGTGCGCCTGCGCGGTCGTCTCGGGCGCGAAGAGCATCGACGAGCTCGCCAAGTGGGGCGAGCGTGCCTCGAACACGATGCTGGCGGTCATCGGTATCCGCCGTCATCCGTTCAGGTGGCGGCGCACTCCGTCGCCGGCCACGATCGGGCGCGTGCTGGGGGCTGTTGACGGCGATGCGCTGGACCGGGCAGTGGGCGCCTACCTGGCCGACCGGCACCGGGCTGCCGCCGAGCCCGCCGTTGCGCCGGCCCCCTCCGCCTCCGGGCGGCGGCGCGTCATCGCCATCGACGGCAAAGCACGCAAGGGATCAGCCCGACTCACCTCGGCCCGTCGGCACCTGCTCTCGGCGGTCACCCACGGCCGCGTCGTGACCCTCGCCCAGGCCGAGGTCGGCGCGAAGACGAATGAAACCATGCACTTCCGGCCGCTGCTGGCGCCGCTGGACCTGGCCGGCGCTGTCGTCACCTTCGACGCACTGCACTCGGTCAAGGCGAACATCTCCTGGCTGGTCGAGGCCAAGAAGGCCCACTACATCGCCGTGATCAAGACCAACCAGCCGACCGCCCACAGCCAGCTCGCGGCCCTGCCGTGGCGGGACATCGCCGTCCAGCACACCTCCTCCAGCACCGGGCACGGCAGACAGGAGTCCCGCTCGATCAAGACCTGCGCAATCGCGGACCAACTCGGCGGGATCGCCTTCCCCCACGCCCACCTGGCCATCCGCGTCCACCGTCGGCGCAAGCAGACCGGCAGGCGCGAGACCCGCGAGAGCGTCTACGCCGTCACCAGCCTCGACGCCCACCAGGCCAGCCCGTCCGACCTGGCCGCCGCGATTCGTGGGCACTGGGGAGTGGAGAACTCCTCGCACCACATCAGAGACGTCACCTTCGCCGAAGACGCCTCCACCGTCCACACCGGGACCGCACCCCGCGCCATGGCGACCTTGCACAACCTCGCCATCGGCGCGCTGAAAACCCGGAGCCGACAACATCGCCAAGACCACCCGAGCGATCCGCGACAACCCCGAACGAGCACTCCCACTCCTGGGCATCACCAACAATTCGGACGCATCCGGAACTTGATCAAGCCCTGGCTGCTCGCCAGCCGGACGTCATCGAGCGTGGTGGCGTTGACGCCCCTGACATAAAACAGCTTGGCCGCCGAATCAACGATCCGTGAACGGGTCTCCAGGCCGCGTGGCGTGCGTCGAGTAACGCTGGTTCCGGGCACGGTGTCTCCCTCGGGCATGTTACTCACTCGTGCTGCTCGGCAGCCGTGTGCGTCACGACCGCAGTGGCCTCGATCTCCAAGCGGAGACCGGGCCGGATCAGTTGTGGCACCACTGCGAGCACATAGGCCGGTCGGTGAGAGATGACGTCCTTGCGAACCTTCACGTAGGTGTCGATGTCGTCGCGATCCGTGAGCCGGGACCGGACCTGGACGATGTCGCTGAGTTGGGCGCCCGCGCACCGCAGCGCCTCGCACACGTTGTCCGAGGCTTGCTCGGCCTCCTCGGCGAAATGCTCCGGCAGTGTCCCGTCCGGCCGCAATCCCGGGGTGCCGGACAGGACGACCTGCGTGGCGCCGGCCGGGATCGCGACCGCTTCGGAGTAGGTGCCGATGTGGCGCGACACCCTGGCGTCGATGAACTGTGTTGCGGCGGTCATATCAGCGAAAACCCCCTCGTTGGCGGACGCGAGATGGAGGCGGCAGGCAGATCCGAGAGATCTCGCCTTCGTCCTCTAGAGTGGACTAAATCGTCCATCAAATCAATCGATCAGGCCCGAGCCGGACTGGCTCGAGGCGGCTTGAACTCGTTCGTGCCGACCGGTCGAAGTGGCTCACGGTACAGCCTCTGTGTCCCATTGAGCTGCGGATTTATTGTCCGATGCGACGTTGACCCGCTTGCATCCAGTGCGGCGGACTCAGCTGGACCGGGGGAGGGGTTGCGTTGAAGTTTCTGGTCTGTATAGTCCTTCTTAGGCGGTGCCCGGTGGAGAAGAGATCCGGAACTCGGTGCCGACGGAGTCACCCCTCGCAATGCAGGCAGCAGGCGCCCGGCGCAACCGACGCCACCGGCGAGGTTGCGGCCCGCCCAGCTAAGGCCTGCGGCGGAGCTCTGAAGCACTACGAGCCCGACCCGGGCTCGATGACTACTACTCACACCCCGACCGGAGGTCGATTGGCCATGTCACGACTGAACGTTCCCCCTCGAGAGGATGTGCCCGCCGGCGCGCAGCAGATACTCGACAACGTTGGTGCACAGCTCGGTTTCGTCCCGAACATGTTCAAGACCATCGCGTCGAACCCGACCGTTCTTGAGGTCGTCACGACTCTGCAAGGCACCTTGAGCCGGGTTCTCGATGCGAAGACGCGGCACAGCATCGCGCTGGCCGTGTCGCAAGCCAACGGCTGCAGTTACTGCCTGGCGATGCACACCTACGTCGCGACCGAATTCGGCGGCATGTCAGGCGAAGACATCGAGCTCGGCCGCGCAGGGAGCTCGGTCGATCCCAAACGCGCCGCGGCCGCTCGCTTCGCCCAACGGGTGGTCGACAGCCGCGGGCGGGTCAGCGACGCCGAGCTCGCGGGTGTGCGAGGCGCCGGGTACACCGACCCGCAGATCCTGGCGATCGTCGCGGTGACGGTGCAATTCCTGCTCACCAACTTCATCAACAACGTCAACCAGTCCGACGTCGACATCCCCGCCGCCGACTCGGTCGGTACGTTGGGCTGACCGCTCGAACCCTCGTACCGGGCCGCGTGCGCGGCCCGGTACCCCTCTCGCCGATCCGGTGATCTTTCAAGAAGGGGCTTCACATGCCGAGTTCTGAGCTCTACTAGAAATTCATGGCGTTGCACACCCGTGACGGCGGGGTCGTCATGCCGAACGCATGGGACGGCCTCTCGGCGCTGATGCTGGCTGATGCCGGCTTCGAGGCGATCGCGACATCGTCGGCGGCGCTCGCGGGCACGCTTGGCAGGTCCGACGGGCGTCACGAAGTCACCCGCGACGAGCACCTCGAGCATGCGCGGCTGCTCGGCCGACTCACCGGGCTGCCCGTGAACGGAGCCTTCGAGGACGGTTACGGCGACACGCCTGAAGACGTCGCCGCGACCGTTGAGGCCACCGTGGCGTCCGGCCTGGCCGGTATCGGGATCGAGGACACCTCGGGCAATCCCGATCAACCGATCCGCGACTTCGACGAGGCATTCAATCGCGTACGTAGCGCCGTCAACGCGGACAGGGGACGCATCGTCGTCACTGGTCGGACCGACAACTTCATCCAGGGGCGGCCCGATCTCGTTGACACCATCCGGCGTCTGACGGCCTTCGCCGAGGCCGGCGCGGATGTGCTCTACGCGCCGTTCCCGCCCGACCGCGACGCGCTCGTCGCGATCGTGACCGCGGTCGCGCCGACACCGGTCAACGTCCTGGTGTCGCCGGCGGAGAAGGTGCTGACCGTCGCGGAGCTGCAAAAGATCGGGGTCAAGCGGATCAGCGTGGGTCCGATGCCCTACGCGAACGCGATGGGGGCCCTCGAACACGCCACCAAGGCGCTCGTCGCGGGCGACCTCGCCTCGGCGACGACAGGCATGAGTTTCGAGCGTATTGATGAACTGCTTGCCCGCGGCAAGAACTAGCCCAAAACCTGCGAACCACCGCTCCTCATCTACTGATTGCAAGAAGAAGGCGGATTGACATGAATCTCGACAAGCTCATGAACAAGCATCTCACCAGGTATTTCGACCCCAGCAAGACCATCCCGGAGGAAACCCTTCAGCAGCTGCTGAGGTTCCTGCGTTCCACGCCGACGTCGGTGAACATCCAGCCGAACCACTTCTACGTCCTCGCCACGCCCGAAGGCAAAGAGCGGCTCGCCAACAACCTGGGCGAGCGGTTCCAGGACAACGCCGAGAAGATCCTGAACGCGTCGCACACCGTCATCCTCACCACCCGGGCAGATGTGCCGGACAGCCACCTCGAGGCGGTGTTCACGAAGGAGAGGGCCGACGGCCGGTTCCCTGACCCATCAAAGCAGGAGCTGTGGGAGTCGATGACCCGGGACTTCCTCAACCTGCGCAACTACGGCTACAAGGACCTGAGCCACTGGATGGAGAAGCAGACCTACATGGCGGTGGGCCTGACCATGATGGCGGCCGCCGAACTCGGCGTCGAGGCCACGCCGCTGGAGGGGTTCGACCCGACCAGTGTCGACAAGGCGTTCAAGATCCGCGAGACCGGACACAGCACGACCGTGCTGCTGGCCCTCGGCTACCCCGACCTCGCGAGGGTGTACACCAGCCCGATCTCGCGATTCGACGCCGACCAGCTGTTCACCTTCATCTAAACACCACCCGGAAACCAAAACCCACCACGCATACGAGGAAGGGGACAATCTCAATGTCAGGCTCGATACTGGACGCGACAACGGTGATCAACCTGGCTCGCCGAGGCGGAACGCTCCGGCAGACATTTTCACCTGAGGTGGTCCCCCCGGGAGGCCTCGTTCGCCGCCTCGGCCGCGCCGATCCTCACCTGATCGAAAGACCGCAACCTTGCACGTCGGCACGGCGTCCACAGCGCCGGCAGTGAACCCCGAAACACTCAGAGAAAGAACAAGAAAGTGAACGACAGCAAGCTGTGGAGCGAAGATCCACGCATCGGAATAGGAAAGACCAACAAGCTCATCGCGCTCATCACGGCTGTGGTGGCTCTCCTGGTGGGCTCCGTGGCTTTGAGCTCTGGAGCATGGGGCGATAGTCGCGAGCACGGCTCAGTGGCGGCGCAGTCCACGTCGTCTTACCCGCAGTCTCAACCACCCGCTGGCTTTCAGTCCAAGTTCGCGGCGGTAAATGGCTTTCGCATGCACTATGTGCGGGGTGGCAAAGGTTCACCTGTGGTAATGATCCACGGGTTCCCCGAGGATTGGAGCGAGTGGCGGCAGGAGATGGGCCCGCTCTCCAAGAAGCACACCGTGATCGCCGTCGACCTGCGTGGTGCTGGCCAGTCCCAGGTCACCGAGAGTGGTTACGACGCGGCGCAGTTGGCGAAGGACGTGCATCAGCTACTGACGCAGCTGAGGCTCAACAACGGCGTGCAGGTTGTCGCCCACGATATTGGTATGTGGGTCGCCTACGGCTATGCGGCGCAGTTCCGGCCGGAAGTGCGGAGCATGGCTGTGATGGAAGCTCCCATCCCGGATAAGAGCATCTACAGCTACCCCGCGCTCAACGCCGACCCGAACAAGCCCTCGCCGTGGCACTTTGGCTTGTTCCAGCTGCCCCTCGCTGAAAAGCTCATTGCTGGTCACGAACGCGTCCTCGTCCACGACATGATGCTCGAGTACGTCGCGGGCGACAAGTCGCCGTTCACGCCGTCGGACTTTGACTACTACGCCCACTTCCTGAAGGAGCCCGGCCGCGCGACGGCCTGGATGAATGTGTACCGTGGGCTTCGCACAGACGTTCAGCAGAACAAGGAATTCCTTGCGCAGGGCAAGTTGAAGATGCCTATCCTCGCGGTCGGTGGCCAGCTTTCCTTCGGTCCAGGGGTCCCCAGCCAGTGGCATGAATACGCCGCGAACGTCCAGGGAGTAGTCCTGAAGAATACAGGCCACTTCGTGAACGAGGAGAGGCCGAAGGAAGTGACGGCTCTGCTGAGCTCCTTCCTGCAGAAGTAGCTTTCACCGTCAAGGGATGAGCAACGATCCCTACAGACTGCGGGGAGTATCTCCGTAGAACCGATCCGCGACTTCGACGAGGCATTCAATCGCGTACGTAGCGCCGTCAACGCGGACAGGGGACGCATCGTCGTCACTGGTCGGACCGACAACTTCATCCAGGGGCGGCCCGATCTCGTTGACACCATCCGGCGTCTGACGGCCTTCGCCGAGGCCGGTGCGGATGTGCTCTACGCGCCGTTCCCGCCCGACCGCGACGCGCTCGTCGCGATCGTGACCGCGGTCGCGCCGACACCGGTCAACGTCCTGGCGTCGCCGGGGGACAAGGTGCTGACCGTCCCGGAGCTGCAAAAGATCGGGGTCAAGCGGATCAGCGTGGGTCCGATGCTCTCAACGAGCGCCGCCTACTGAACCTGCTGACACCCACCGAGACCACAACACTCGAAACGCTGCTCACGACCTGGCTCTTACGTATGGCACAGGCCGACCCGGCAGTAACTGACCAGACGCCCATCCGAGCCGCGACCTGCTGGACGGTATGACGCAGCTTGGCAACACGGGTGCTCGTCGCGTGCATCGCGTCGACTTTCGGATGAGGAGAACCCACTTCATGCCCAGCCCCACGGTCTTCCGATCAGCTGCCGCCGCCCCGGGCGACCAAGGACTGCTCCTCGGCCGCGCCTTCCCCGACCAGATCCGGCGGACCTGGGAGTTCTACGACGAACTCTTCGCTACCGCCGGGGCGGCTCGCCAAGACGTCACCAAGTGGGGCGAGGAGGCCTTGGAGCACATCAGCGCGCTGGCCCCCGACCTAGCCGTCGAGATCGACGGCATCGCCCACGGCTCCGGCCTGCCGCCGCATCAGATCGCCGCGCTCAATGCCCGCACGGAGATCCTCGGCCGACTCGGGCAGCAGCACCCGGAGTGCTCGACCGTCGTCCACACCCCGGCCGACGGCGGCCCGCCGGTCACCAGCCAGACCTGGGACTGGCACGATGGCATGCGCGACAACTGGTTCGTGTGGACCGTCGAGCACCCAGACGGCCGGGTGGTGCGCACGCTCACCGAATACGGCATCGTCGGCAAGATCGGAGTCAACTCCCGCGGACTCGGCCTCCACTTCAACATCCTCGGCCACCGCTCCGACCAGTCCCCCGGACGCCACGGCCCATGGCTCCCGGTCCACGTCCTGGCCCGCCTGGTACTCGACCGCTGCGCGACCCTCGACAAGGCGAAGGCACTGGCCATGGGCACCCCGGTCGCGGCCTCTTCCGCGCTCACCCTGTGCGACTACGAGGAAGGCCGCGCCCGCGCCGCCACCGTCGAAGTCAGCCCGGCCGGTCGCGCCCTGATCCAGCCCGGCGACGACGGCTACCTGCTCCACACCAATCACTTCCTCGCCCCGAACCTGTCCCCCGGAGAGACCATCGGAACGCAGGACCCCGACACCTACCACCGCTTCGAGGCCCTGCAGAAACGCACCCGCCCGCTGGATGCCCCGGACCGCGGCGCCCTGCTGCAGGCCCTCACTGTCCACCGCGCCGAGGGCGCGGCCCTGTGCTGCCACGCGGCCCCGACCGCGCCACTCGGCCAGCGCTGGGAAACCCTGGCCACCGTGTCCCTCGACGTCACTACAGGCCACATCGCCGTCCACCCCGGCGGCCCCTGCACCGCCCAGGCCTGGCTGCATAGGTTCGACACCAGTGCGGCTGAGACCACGAGCGACCTCTGTAAGGGGATCTTGAGGTCGACACTGGTGCCTGCTTTGGGTTTCCGGCCCGTATTTCTTGGTCGGTCGGACTGAGTGAGAGGACAAAGATCTACTGTGAAAGCATGCGGAGTGTCCGGGGCCGAGAAGGAAGTCGCCCTGCTGGAGTTGCCCGAACCGTCATCTCCCGGGCCCGGTCAGATCCTGGTGGAGGTAGAGGCGGCCGGGGTCGGCCCGTGGGACCAACTGCTGAACGGCGCCGGCTGGGACGTGGGTCTGCGCCCCCCGGCGGCGCTGGGAGTGGAGGGCGCAGGCAAGGTGCTGGCCGTCGGCGCGGGTGTCACCCGGTTTGCCGTAGGCGACCGGGTGCTCGCCCACGAGGCCCCGCTGCCCGGCGGAAGCGGCTTCTGGGCCGAACAGGTTCTGATCAACGCGGATCACGCGGCAGCCTGCCCACCCGAGTTGGACGCCGTGCACGCGGCGGCGCTGCCGGTCAACGGACTCACCGCGTTGCAGGCCCTGGAGAAGCTGGACCTCAGCCGAGGACAGCGGCTCCTGATCACCAACGGAGGCGGGGCCACCGGAGCCCTGGCCATCCAGCTCGCCGCGGCCAAGGGCATCGAGGTGACCGCGACCGCGTCTGCTGCCGCCGCAGAGCGCCTGCTCGGTCTGGGAGCGATGGAGGTCGTCGACTACCACGACCCGAACTGGTCGACCAAGGTACGCGGCGGGTTCGACGCCGCCCTCATCATCGCCACCGGCACGGCGGACGCCGCCCTGCCTTTGGTGCGGGACGGCGGACGACTGTGCTCCCTGACCTCGGACGCGCCTCCGGATGAACGAGGCATCACGAGTTGGGACCTCTACGTCGAGCCCAACGCCGCGCAGCTTGTCCAGCTGGCGGAGCAGGCCGCCGCGGGAACCTTGAAACTCGCACCGGAACCCCTGCCGCTGAGCGAGGGACCGGCCGCGTTCGCCCGGGTGGTCACCGGACGGGCCGGCGGTAAGAAGATCGTGCTCACCCGAGCATGACCCGACCGGGCACCCCCGATCCCGATGCTGGGCGGGGGCGCCCACCAGGCGCGATCGAGGAGTCGCCAGGCTGAGATACGCAGGCTCGCCAAGCCGCAGCCGGTGGAGCCGGTTGCCAGGTCTCGGCAACGGCCCAAAACGGGCTCACCGACGGCGCTTGGGGTTCTTCGACGCTCAGGCACAGCTGATCGCCGGCTTCGTCCAGGACACCCGCCGGGGCATGCCGAACGCCGAGCGGTTCGCCCGCATGATCCGCGGCGACCGCCCGGACCTGTCCGGCGGCCTGAGGTTCGTGGACTCCCCGCGCCACACCGGCTACGTCGACAGCGTCGCGTACACCAGGTACCTCACCAAGGTCGCCGCCGCCATGGGCTGGCCCACAGAGGGACGCCCCCCAGCCGTGTCGGCCGTCCGCAGCAAGGAAACGGCGGCATGAGCGGCTACGACTACACCGGCAAGGTGATGCTGGTGACGGGCGGCGCGGGCGGCATCGGCAGCGCACTGTGCCGACGGTTCGCGGCCGGCGGCGCCGTGTGCGTCGTCGTCGACATCGACGGTGAACGCGCGCAGCGGGTCGCGGACACCCTTCCCGGCGCCGGTCACCTGGGCCTCGGCTGCGACCTGCTGGACCGGGCAGAGGTGGCGGACCTCTTCGAACACGTCGCCTTCGCCTTCGGCCGCCTCGACGTGCTGGTCAACAACGTCGGTATGACCAGCACCGAGCGATTCGACGTGCGCGAGGTGGAGAGCATCGCACGGGAGATCGACCTCAACCTGCTCTCCCCGCTCGTCGCGACCCGGCTCGCCATCCCCCTGCTGAGGGCTGCCGACGACCCCCGCGTCATCACGACGGTGTCACTGGCCGGCATCTTCCCGCAGGGCGAGACCCCCATCTACGCGGCGTCGAAGTTCGGGCTGCGCGGCGCCATGCCGTCCATCGCCCTCGACCTGGGCGACAAGGGCATCCGTGTCGGCTCCGTCCTGCCGTCGGCCACCGACACCCCGATGCTGCGCCAGGAGGCCGTCGAAGGCGGCAACTCCCTGCAGTTCCAGGACCCGCCGCAGCAGCCGTCCGACGTCGTCGCCGCGGTGGTGAGCCTGCTCGACAGGCCGCGACTCGAAGCGTATCCGCGCGCAGGTGAATCCCGCCTGGTCCGCTTCTCCATGCTGATGCCGAACCTCCTGCCCAGACTCCTCCCGCTCTTCCGTAGGCGCGGCGAGCGCGGCCTGGCCAGATACCTGGAGGACCTGCGCCGCAGAGGACTGGCCCGTCAGGTCGACGGCCGCTGGGAACTGGTGAAGGAGGCATGACCGTGACCACAGAAACGAACGTCCGTCTGCTCAGAGTCGTCAACCCGGCGACCGGAGAAACCATTGACACCCTGCCCGCCGCCACCGCCGACGAGGTGGACACAGCCGTGGACCAGGCCCACCGAGTCTTCGACAGCGGAGCGTGGTCGGGGCTGCCGCCCCGGGAGCGGGCCGCGGTGCTGCTGCACCTCGCGGACCTGATGGAACGCGACGCCGAGATCCTGGCCCGCCTGGACTGCGAGGACGCGGGCAAACCCATCACGGACTGCCGCACCGGCGACGTGCCCGGCGCGATCGAGTCGATCCGCTGGTTCGCGGAGGCGGCCGACAAGGTCTTCGGGCGCGTCGCGCCCACCGGCCGCAACCACCTCGGCCTGATGAGCCGGGAACCCGTCGGAGTGGCTGCGTCCGTCCTCCCGTGGAACTACCCGCTCGCCATGGCCGCCTGGAAGATCGGCCCCGCCCTCGCGGCGGGCAACAGCCTGCTGCTCAAGCCTGCCGAAGCGACCCCCCGCTCGGCCCTCCACATGGCCAGGCTGGCTATGGAAGCGGGTCTGCCGGACGGGACGCTCACCGTTCTGCCCGGCCACGGGGCGGAAGCCGGCCGGGCGCTCGCTCGCCACCCCGGGGTGGACGCTCTGTCCTTCACCGGCTCGACGGCCACCGGACGGCGGATCCTGGCGGATGCCGCGGAGACCAACTTCAAACGCGTCTCCCTGGAGATGGGTGGCAAGAGCCCCCAGGTCCTCATGCCGGACGCACTCGACTTCGGCGCCGAGCTCATCGAAGACATGGTCGAGGCCGCGTTCCTGACGACGGGCCAGAACTGTACGGCGGGCTCCCGCGTCCTGGTCCACGAGGACATCGCCGCCGAGGTCATCGCCCGGTTCACGGCCGCCGCCGGGGCGCTGGCCATCGGTGACCCCGCCGACCCGGACACCCGGATGGGACCGCTGATCAGCGGTGCGGCGCGGGACCGGGTCGCCCGCGCCGTGGACGAGGCGGTCGCCGCCGGAGCCGTGGCGCACATGGCCCGGTCGCCGGAAGGCCTGCACCCGCACGGGGCCTACTACCCGCCCACCGTGGTGGTCGGCGCCCCCGACGACAGCAGGGTCCTCACCGAGGAACTGTTCGGACCCGTGGTCACCGTTCAGACCTTCACCTCCGAGCAGGAAGCCGTCCGGACGGCCAACGCCACCGCCTACGGCCTCGCCGCCTCCGTATGGACCCGCGACCTCGACACCGCCTTCCGCCTCGCCCGTGGCATCCAGGCCGGGGTGGTCTCCGTCAACGCCTACAGCGAGGGCGACATCACCTCCCCCTTCGGCGGCTGGAAGCAGTCCGGATTCGGCGGGGCGGAGCGATCCACCAACGCCTTCGACCAGTGGACCAGGGAGAAGACGGTGTGGATCCGTACCCGCTGACAAAGCGGAAACCTGACGCCACTGCCTAGAGTGGTCGCCAGTACGGCCCTGGAGAGAAGCCATGCCCGAGCCACCCCGTCCGGAGAACGGCACCACGCGCAGCACGTCGGCGACGATCTCCCCGAACATCCTGCGCTACCTCAGCCAGATCACCGGGAGTACGGCGTCGACCTGCAACCGGAGCTGACACAAGTGGGTCTCACTGAGACCCTGATGGCATCGGCGGCCCTGCGCGTCTCCTACCGGCAGGGTAGTGCCGTCATCCGACGCGCCGTCGAACTCACCGGCGACGAGAACCTGGGCCTGCGGGTCGGAGCCGCCCAGCACCTCACCGCCTGGGGCCTCCTGGGTTTCGCCATGCTCGCCGGCGACACCCTCCAGGTGGCCATCGAGACAGGCGTGCGCTTCCAGAACGTGTCCGGGGCCATGACGGTCTGGTCGGCCGGCCGGGAGGGCCCCGACTACGTGGTGCGGGCCGACCTCCCGGATCCGGTGGTCGACCCGAATCAGCCGCCTGCCGAGCGGCTCCCAGGCAAACACGCCCCAGCCGGAGCCCTGCCCGCTCGAAGTAGCAACCGTGAGCTGCTTCTTGAACCGCTCGAAGGCGCCGAAGTGTCTGTCGATGGCGTCGGCGAGGGCGCCGTCGGGGCGGTCGCCGCCACACACGAAGCCGAGCAGGTCGATGCCCGGCCGTCCCAGCAGTGGCAGTTCCTGAACGGCGAGATCACGTCGGCGACCGGAAAGCTGTGGACCTCAGCCGGCTGGTGGACCGTGCTCCTAGTCCTCGCACCAGGGCCGTACCGTCACCGTCCACGGGCACGGACCAGTTACCGTCGAGCGGCACCTCGCCGCGCTCGACGTCACCACCGACTACGGGTTCTGACGCAGTGAGCCGCTCCATATGGACTTGCTCAACCCCGGTCAGCTGTCCAGCTTCATCCCGCACGAGAGTGCCGTTCACCCGGACTTGACGGCCCAGTTCAACCTGGACAAGTCTCCCGGCAGCCTTTGACAGTCAACCCACTCCCAGGGAGCAGCATCGCAGGCGGTCAGGTCCGATCGCGATGATCGCGCTTCCGTTGATCAACGCAGCCGTTCAGCCGGAGCGACCGCAGACTGTCCGTCGAGGGTTGCCGTGAGCATCGGGAGCAGCTTGATGAGTTCGCCGTGGTCGGCGAGGGCGTCAAGAAGCCGGGCCTGGTCCGTGCGGACGCGACGGGCGGCACGTCGGTGGAACGCGCTGCCGCGGGGCGTGAGATACAGCAGGACGCGGCGGCGGTCGGCGGGATCGGGGCGGCGGTGAACCAGGTTGTCGGCGACCATGAGGTCGACGAGCTTGGTCAAGCTGGGTGCCGGCATCAGGGCCTGGTCGGCGATCTCGGTCATCGGGTGGCCCCGGCCGTCGGCGACGCTCGACAGGACGCGCCACTGCTCGACCGAGCAGCCCTCCTCGGCCAGCACGGCAGCCAGGCGCCGCACGAGGCGCCGTTCGGCGTGGCTGAGGAGATGAGCGAGGTCCGGCGACGATTCAGACGGCATTGCCGGTGTCCTTCCGATAGGTCTACTGTTTGGACAGATTACGAGCCTCCGCGAGGGCGCTGGGGCCGGGACCGCGATCCGCATGCCCCCATGCCCTCACGGAGGTGGTCTGGTGTATCCGCTGCCCCCGTCGAGGAACGGCAACTCGGGCAGGACCCTGAACGTGGCGCTGGTCGTGCCGTTGCAGGGTCCGGCCGGAGTCTTCGGCCCGTCGTGCGAGATGGCCGCACAACTGGCCGTGGAGGAGCTGAACGCCGCGGGCGGCGTGCTGAGCCAGGAGGTCCGGCTGGTCGTCGTGGACGGCGGAGCTGCGCCGGAGCGGGCTGCGGGCGAGGTCGAGGCCCTGGTGTCGCTGCGGGCGGTGGAGGCGGTGGTGGGCTGGCACACCTCGGCGGTGCGCAGAGCACTGGTGCCGCGCATCGCGGGCAGGGTGCCGTACATCTATACCGCACAGTACGAGGGCGGTGAGCACACGCCCGGGGTGTTCCTGACCGGCGAGACGGACGCGGCGCAGTTGCTGCCGGCGATGCGACTGCTGGCCGAGGCGACCGGAGCTCGGCGCTGGTGCACGGTGGGCAACGACTACGTGTGGCCTCGCGTCACCGCCCGGGCCGCGCGCGGGTACGCCCGGGCCTGTGGCGGCCAGGTACGGGACGAGGTCTTCGTGCCGCTGGGGACGTACGAGTTCGCCCCGGTGCTGCGCCGGATCGAGCGGTGCGAGGCGGATGTGGTGCTGATGTTGCTGGTCGGGGACGACGCGGCGCGTTTCAACCGGGCATTCGCCGCCTGTGGGCTGCACCAGCGGTGTCCGCGGCTGAGCACGCACATGGACGAGAACATCCTGCTGGCCACCGGCGCGGAGGCCACCGAGGGACTGTGGGCGACGGCCGGGTACTTCGAGACGCTGGGGACCGCCGAGAGCCTGGACTTCAGTGGCCGCTACGCAGCCCGGTTCGGCATCGAGGCCCCGGTGGTGGGGAGCCTCGGCGAGTCGTGTTTCGAAGGGGTACGACTGCTGGCGGCACTTGCCGAGCGGGCGCAGTCGCTGGACGTGGACGCCATGTGCGCGGTGGAGGACACGGTCACCTACGAGGGACCTCGGGGCTTGCTGCGGCTGCAGGGCAACCATCTCCACCAACGGCTGTACCTCGCACGGGCGGACGCCTTCGACTTCGACATCGTCGCCCAACTCTGACCCCAGCCCCGCATTCGCGCTGGTCAGCGTACCCGTCATGCCCTTTGCCCCGCCTGTCCATTGACAATACTCCGCCGCAGAAATATTTTCTATGGGAAGAATCAAGCAGAGCAATCCTCCTCGGCACAGCGACGACCAGGTCGTACGCGCACCACCCCGCGCACGCACGGCGACACCCCGAGACCCGGCGGGCGCCAGTCCGCGCGAGGACTCACCAGGTCGTCAAGCAGCGGAATACCTCCACACACTGGACGGCTTGCGCACCCCCATCACCAGGCGTGCAATTCCCATCGGAATCCGTCACAGCCAATCCCTCCGGGAACTCGAGGTACACAAGAATGGCCACTTCAGGGGCCATCGAGGCGCACATTTCGATGAACCTTGGATTCTATCCAGTCATTTTTCTACGCGCGTCACCAAAAGGCTCACTAAAGAGCCTTCATTTAAAGGATGCGAAACGCCCGGGAAACAGTGCGGCGTGACTCTTCCGTGGAACTCCCCCGGGCCATCCGGGCGGTGACCCTGCATGCGGAAGAGGGAAGAGTCGTGACGGAGATCGTCGACAGAGAGGCGCCGGCAACATCAGCCGGACGGACCTATAACGACTGGGCGAAGAACGACACGCTGGAGGACTACTCGCTGCGCTACGCGCCGAAGTCCTTCCGCCGCTGGACCCCCTACGTGGTGGCCACCACCGCGCTGGGCGGCATCGCCTATCTGGCCGACTTCGCCATCGGCGGCTCGATCGCCATCTCCAACGGCTTCTCCAGCGCCATGGTGGCGATCCTGACCGCGGCCTTGGTCATCTTCCTGACCGGCATACCGATCTCGTACTACTCGGCCAAGTACTCCATCGACATGGACCTGTTGACCCGGGGCGCGGGCTTCGGCTACCTCGGCTCGACGCTCACCTCGGTCATCTACGCCAGCTTCACCTTCATCTTCTTCGCCCTCGAAGGCTCCATCATGGCGCAGGCCCTGGACCTGGGCCTGCACATCCCGCTCACCGTCGGGTACCTGATCTGCTCCCTCATCATCCTGCCGCTGGTCATCTACGGCATGACCGCGCTGTCGAAGATGCAGGTGTGGACGCAGCCGGTCTGGCTGGTGCTGATGGTCGCACCGTTCGTGTCCATCGCGATCCAGGACCCGGGCAAGTTCTCGAAGTTCACCCACTTCGCCGGCAACTCACCGACCGGCTCCACCATCAGCATGCTCGGCGTCGGCGCGGGCGCCGGTGTGGCGCTGTCGCTGATCGCGCAGATCGGTGAGCAGGTCGACTACCTGCGGTTCATGCCGGACAAGACGCCGGAGAACGGCAAGAAGTGGTGGGGTGCCGTGCTCTCCGCCGGCCCCGGCTGGGTGGTGCTCGGTGCGGCCAAGCAGATCGGCGGCGCCTTCCTTGCTTTCTACATCGCCGGCAGTGTGGGCCTGGCCAAGGCCAACGAGCCGATCCAGCAGTACATGTCCGGGTTCAAGACGTTCGCCGCTCCGGTTGCCCTGGGCCTGGCCACGTTCTTCGTGATCCTCTCCCAGGTAAAGATCAACTCGACGAACGCGTACTCCGGTTCGCTCTCCTGGTCGAACTTCTTCTCCCGCCTCACCCACCGTCACCCCGGCCGGGTCGTCTACATCTTCCTCAACGTCGGCATCGCCCTGGCCCTGATGGAAGGCGGCGTCTTCGGCTTCCTCAACACGGTCCTCGGCTTCTACTCCAACGTGGCCATCGCCTGGATCGGCGCGGTCGTCGCCGACCTGGTCATCAACAAGCCGCTGAAGCTCAGCCCGTCGTACATCGAGTTCAAGCGCGCCCACCTGTACAACTTCAACCCGGTCGGCTTCGGCTCGATGCTGATCGCCTCGGCCGTCTCGATCGCCGCTTACTTCGAGGCGTTCGGCGACTACGGCAAGGCGTACTCGCCCTTCATCGCGCTGTTCCTGGCGATGCTGCTCTCGCCGCTGTTTGCGGTGCTGACCAAGGGCAAGTACTACATCGCCCGCGCCGACGACCTGGACGAGCCGCTGCTGGGCGCGGACGGCCTGCCCTCGGCCGCCGTCCTGACCTGCTCGGTGTGCGTGACCGAGTTCGAGCGGCCCGACATGGCGGGCTGCCCCTCCCATCGGGGCGCGATCTGCTCGCTCTGCTGCAGCCTGGAGAAGGACTGCCACGACTCCTGCAAGAGCGGCAGCGGCACCGCCGGTCCGGTCAGCCTTGCCATGCCCACCGTACGGTCCACGGACTGACCACTGGCGGACACCCGCGCCCCCATCGCCCCCGGCCCGCGTCCCTCGACGCGGGCCGGGGCATGTGTGTGATCAGGTTCATAGGGCTGCGGAGTAGCGAGCGGCAACGTCCTCCCAGTTGACCAGGTCCCACAGCCCTGTCCCTCGTGGCCGAAGGGCAGATGAGGCACGGACCGGAAGCGGACCGCGACCATGCGGATGTACTGCCACGCAGACGACCACGAGCCCGGCATCGGGGACCGCGGCGAGCGCCACCTGATCCAGCTGTGGCCCGCCCAGCCCACCGACCCTGTACACCCGCCCATCAGCGACGAAGACCTCCAGGCACGCACCGAGTACGCCACCGCCATGGCACGCCAGTCTGAGGAGTACGGGGGCGACTACACGGTGCATCTGAGGGGCGACGAGCTGGGCGGCTCTTGAAACGGGTCAACGGTCAGTGCGCCGGCAAAGTCATCGCCGCACACCCCGACGACATCGAAGCCGCCCTTGCGGAGTACGAGCAGGCTCTCTTTTCCCGCAGCGCTCGGTTCGCCGCCGAATCCGACAAGAACCACCAGCTCATCTTCGGCGACAACGCCGCCGCCGGCTTGCTCAAGCTGCTCACCGGCCAAGAGCCGACCGAGTGAGCAGAGCCCACAGATCCGCGATCGTGAGCCGCAGGCGTCGGTCTGGCCGCCCTCACGCCAGCACCCGCACGGACAAAACCGCTGCTGACGTTGAAGGGGTGAAGCGGCCGGACGGCGCCGACTACGACGACGCTCCGCCCATGGCCAGCGCGGTTCGCGCCAGCCCGCGCAGCCAGGCGTGGGCGTGGTCGGTGTCGTAGCGCTGATGCCATGACAGGTATATCGGTGCCGACGGCAGTTCGAGCGGGAGGGGGAGCACGACCAGGCCGAGGTCGGCGACCGCTGACCGTGTGGTGGCTTCGGGGACGCTGATCAGGAGATCGGAGCCGCGCGCGAACTCCAGCGCGGCCGCTTCCGTGGGCGCGGTCGCCACCACGCGGCGGGTGAGGCCGAGCCGCGCGAGGGCGTCGTCGAGGGCGTTGCTGAGGTTTCCACGTCGCGAGACGGTGACGTGCTCAGCGGCGGCGTACTGCTTTGCGGTGACGGTCCTGACGCGCGTGAGGGCGTGCCCCTGCCTCACGACGATGACGAGACGGGTCTCGCCCACGTTCTCGGCACGGATGTCCGGTGCGCTCGGGCGGTGGGCGTTCGCCTCCAGGTCGACCTCGCCGCGCCGCAACTCGGGGGTGTCGATGCTGGATTCCGCGATGAAGCGCAATCGCACGCCCGGCGCCTCTTCACGCACGGCCGAGAGCAGTGTGGGGCCGCTCAAGGCGACCAGGGAATCGTGCCAGCGGAGTGTGAAGGTGCGCTCCAACGTTGCCAGATCGAGTTCACGGCTCGGTGCCAGCACCCCTTGGACCTGGTGCAGCAGCTCGTGCACCTGTTCCCGGACGGCGATCGCGTACGGCGTCGGGGTCATCGTGCGGCCGGTGCGCACCAGGATCTGATCCCCGGTCGTGCGCCGGATTCGGCCCAGGCTCCGGCTCATCGCGGGGGCGGTGACATGCAGACGTGCGGCCGCCCCGGCCACACTGCCCTCCTCCAGCAGCGCGTCGAGCGCGGCCAGCAGGTTCAAATCCAATTGCATGTGAGTAATCCTAGTCGTGCTTTACATGCATTTGAAGTTAATCAAGGGGCTGTATACCTTCGAGACCAGAGCGCACAGTTCGGCCCGAACGGCCTTATCACCTCCTTCTCAAAAGGGAGTTCAACATGTCCGAAATGCTTCAGACCACTGACGTCGCCGCCTCCGACGCCGACCTGCTCGGCCAGACCGCGATCGCCGTGCGCGCGGCCGGTTCGGTGCTGCGCGAGCGCTTCGGCGAGGTGGTCCGCTACCAGACCCGCGAAGAGCTGATGCGCGCGCTCGCCGCCAACGACGCCACGGCCCTCGACATCCTGCGCCCCCGCCTCACGCGCCTACGCCCGGACGCCGGCTGGGTGGAGGACGAACTGGACGGCGGGGCGCTGCCGCCAGGCGAATGGTGGGTCGTGGATCCGGCCGAGGGCAACGTCAACCACCTGCACGCCCTGCCAGAGTGGGCGGTGACCGCCACCCTCGTGCGTGAGAACCAGCCGGTGCTCACCGCGGTCCACCTGCCGTTGACCGGCGAGACCTACACCGCGCTCACCGGCGGGGGCGCCTACCTCGACGGCCGGCCGCTGCACGTCTCCCAGACCGCGGACCTCGGCCTGAGCATCGTGGCCACCAGCCAGGCCCGGCCGGACGAGGACGAGAAGGTCGTGCGGCGCGTCGGCTCATCGATCACCGCGATGCTCTTCGACGCGCTCGTCGTCCGCACCGCCGTGCCCGCGACCCTGCACCTGCTGAACGTGGCCGCCGGCCGGATCGACGCCTTCTGGCAGTTCGCCGGCGCCCGCGCGGACCTGCTGCCTGGGGCGCTGCTCGTCACCGAGGCCGGCGGACAGATCTCCGACGCCGAGGGCCGCCCCTGGACCCCGCAGAGCGAGAGCCTCCTGGCCGCCGCGCCCGGCGTCCACGCCGAGGCCGTCGCCACACTCTCACGCTGACCACGCACCACAACCTGCACGCACGGAAGGACCAGATCAGCATGACCATGATCGCAGTTCTCGGAAATGGCCGCGTCGGCGGCAACCTGGCCACAGCCCTCACCCGGGAAGGGCATGAGGTGACCGTGGCGGACCGCGCGCCGGGCGCCGCCGCCGACGCTGCCCGGACAGCCCGCATCGTCATCAACGCCACCCCGGGAGCCGGCTCGCTGGACCGGCTCGCAGCTCTGCGCGAGGCACTGCGCGACAAGATCCTCGTCGACGTCTCCAACGCCACCGTCGACGGACCGGACGGACTGCCCGCCGCCCTGATCTACCCCGGCTCGAGCCTCGCCGAGCAACTCCAAGAAACGCTCCCCGAAACGCGCGTCGTCAAAACACTCAACACCATGCTCTTCCCGGTGATGACCGCACCGGCCACGCTCACCCAGGCGCCCGACGCCTTCCTCTCCGGCGACGACCCGCAGGCCAAGCAGACCGTCCGTGAACTGCTCATCAACCTCGGCTGGCGCAAGGAGTGGATCACTGATCTCGGCGGGATCCAGACCGCCCGCGCCACAGAGGGCGCGATACTGTTCGTACCGCACGTGATTCGGTCCAGCGGATTCGCGCCCTTCGCGATCTCGATCGCCCGCTGATCCGCACCCAGTGCACCGCCCCCGCCGGGCCCACATCCAGAACAGATACGCCGCCGACCGCCGGCCATCGAGCGACCGGCCCGAGCCTCTGCTCAGCCCGGTGGGCGGCGTGATGACCGAGAACCCGCAGCTCAGCGGCGTCGACCTGGCCCACGTTGCCCTGCGCGCTGCCAAGGTGGCGGCGCAAAGAACGGCGGCGGCCGTGCCGCGACGGCGCAGCCGAAGCCGCGCACGACCCAGGTGGTCCGGCGTGGCCGCGAGCCGATGGGGCTCGGTGCCGCGATCGGCGCCATGTTCGGGATCGGCCGGACCCGGGCCGCGGCGTAGGTGAGCGCGCCGCGGTGCCACTGGGCCGCGTCCCGCAGTTCGCCGCGCAACAGGTCCGCCCGGGTCCGTACGTCCTCGTCGAGAGCGGGGGTGGGTGGTGCGCCGTACGGCGTGCCGGTGAGCGCGGAGAACAGGATCGCTCCCCGGTCCGCCGCTTCCTGCGGGCTGTCGGCGAGGTCTGTGGCGTCGGCGGGAAGCCCGTCAGTGGCGAGGCGTGCGAACCACTGACCGCCTGCTGATCGCTGCACGGTGGCCACCGTGGCCTGCGCATACCGGAGGGAGTTCACCGACGCCTGGGGCGGGAAGTATCCGGCGATCGTCCGGCTCTGGGAGGCGGCCTGGGCGGAGTTCGTGACCTTCCTCCGGTTCGACGTGGAGATCCGCGAGATCGTCTGCACCACCAACGCGATCGAGAGCATCAACGCGCGCATCCGCAAGGCCGTCCGGGCCCGGGGACACTTCCCCACCGACCAGGCCGCCCTCAAATGCGTCTACCTGGCCGTCATGAGCCTGGACCCGACCGGCACCGGACGCAAACGCTGGACCATGCGCTGGAAGGCCGCACTCCAAGCCTTCGACATCACCTTCGACGGCCGGCTCACCGCCGGACGCCGCTGAACAAATCCGACTGAGTTCCACCGTTCGCTACACAGACCCGTCGTAGCAACACTCCTGATCAGAGAGGTGTGTTGTGGGACGACCAGCGGGTTGGATGGCGGAGTTGACGGGTCGGTCCCCGATGAAGTCGCCGGGACGGCCCTCGACTCGGCGCGAGATCGAGCGGCTGTTCTGGGGCGAGATCGGCAAGGGACTGACCAGTGAGGATGCGGCTGTCGGGGATCAGCCAGGTGAGTGAGCTGTTCAGGTGAAGGCGCACTGGGGTCGGAATCGGCCGTGGGGGCCAACGGAGCAGCCAGTATCGATGAGATCGATCTTGGCCTTGGGAGCTGGTCCGGGCACGGCGTCGCGCCTTCGGTGCCACGGTCGTACGGCCGGATGTCCTCAGCCGATGTCCGAAGAACGTGCCGTCGACCAAGTTCCCGGCCACCACCCGAAAGAGGCGTGGCCCCGGGCCTTCGAAGATCGTTGGGCGGTATGCACAAGAACACTGCTCAACTCGAGAGGACCTCCCTTGTCGAATCTCCGGACGCGGGCGCTTGCCCGGCGCGCGACAGGTGTGGCCATGGCCGCGATCACGGCCTTCCTGCTCCAAGGAGCCCCAGCATCGGCGACGGCTGCCTCGGAACCGCCGGTCGCGGGCACCTACTGCACGCCGTGGGAGGGCCACTACGGCGCGAAGAACTGGACCTACGCCGATGCCCGTGTGTGCCTCGTCGTCGACGCCTCGCAGAAAGCCCACGTCAGGGGCGAGACCGACACGAACACCTACTACTGGGGCGGCGCCTGGTACAACGCCAGCAGCAACTACCCGGCCAACTGGCGCGCGACGGGAACGGTGAGCAACTCCAAGGGCAAGGTGCTGTCGTACGACACGTACCTGGTCGGCCAGACGTCCCGCACCGGCTCGAAGGACGACATGATCAACGTCGGCCCTCTGTCGGAATGTGGCGAGTACACCGTCAGTATGCGGTTCTTCCAGAACGGGGCGTACTGGACGGACAGCCCCTCCATCGACTCGGGGGAGCGCGCCTACCAGATCACGGTCCCCTGCTCCTGAGCGGACCGCGCGTCTCCCGCGCCGCCGCCCCGGCACGCCGGGGCGGCGGCCGGTCACTTGTACACCTCGCCCGGACGGGGCTTCGGCACTGGTCCCCAAGGCCGGGAATGAGGACATGTCCGCATTCCGTTGCCCTGGGCATGGCGCAGATCAAGTGGCCGCCGGTGATCGCGCGGGCCGCCGAGATCGTGGATTCGTACACCATCCCCGTCACCTTGAGGCAGATCTTCTACAAGCTGCTGATGGAGGGGCTGATCCCGAACTCCGACTACGCGTACAAGAAGCTGTCGGCCGAGACGGCGGACCGCCGACGCGCCGGGGAGTTCCCGCCCCTGTTCGACCGGGGCCGCGGGGGTCTTGCAGCCGACATCGTGGGAGAGCCCCAAGGACGGGGTTCAGGCGCTGGCCGAGCAGTACCGGGTGGACCGCACGGCCGGGCAGCCGGTCGCGTTGTGGCTCGGGGCGGAGAAGAACGCGCTCGCCGGGCTCATCCAGGCGTGGTTCGACGAGATCGGCGTGCCGGTGCTGCCGCTGGGCGGGTACTCCTCGGAGAGCCTGGACCGGCAGGTGAAGGCGAGAGTCAAGGCGGAGGGGCGCCCGGCCGTGCTCGTCCTGTCGGTTCTCTTCGACGCGAGCGGCATGGACATCAGCCGCTCCTTCGTCGAGATGACCAGCTGCTGGAAGAAGGTCCACCGCATCCGGCCTGGACGAGGAGCTGATCAGCCGGTACAGCCTGCCGGTGCTGCGGGGCAAGTCCACCGACTCACGGGCCGCCGGCTTCATCGCTGCTCACCCGGAGATGAACGAGGAACTGAGGAACCTGCGTGCGAAGGCGACGTCCGACGAAAGCCGCGGGTGGGACACACCAGACGCCGCACCCGCACACGGACCACCACCCGTCGTTCATCGACCGGCACGTCCGCGACGGTCCGCCAGTGATAGCCGTGCACGCGTTCCGACGAGGCCCCGCACACCGGGCAGACCGCGGTGTCCAGCGGAGTCCGCCCGCACCAGGATCCGCTCACCTTCGTCGGCCACGTCCTCGATGACCAGCGGGGACAGGCCCGAGAAGACCGTCTGCACAAGCTCATTGACATCCCTCACACGAATGTCAACGACCTATTACGACGCTCCGTCACCACCGAATGCGAGACAGGGCCGTTCACTGGACAGACCCGGGTGCCGTGCCTCTGCCTACTTGATGTGGCGCAGCAGGGCGGTGACGGCTGGGGACACCTGCCCTCGGGGGTGTACCACCATCACCTTCCAGGTGGGTGCGTGTTGGGTGAAGTGGTGTGGCGTGAGGTCGGGGAAGCGGGCGGCCAGGGATGTGGGCATGATGCACACGCCGAGGTCCTGGCGGACCAGGTCGGTGGCGGCCAGGATGTCGTTGACCTCGAAGGTGGCGGTGCGGTCGACGAGGGCCGCGTGGAAGGCCCGGTCGACCGAGTGCCGGATGGCCCAGCCGGCGGGGAATTCCACCAGTGGCAGGGCGGCGGCCTCGGCGAGGGTGACCGGTCGCTCGCCTTCCATGGCGCGGCTCGGTGCCGTGATCAGGACCATCTCCTCCTCCTTCAGCACGCGTGTGGCCAATCCTCGTTGCTGGGGGCGGTCCAGTGCCGCGACGGCCACGTCCGTGGTGCCGTCGCGCAGTGCCTGCAGGATGTCGTCGGCCGGTGCCTGGCGAAGCCTGAGCGTTACCTGTGGGTGCTGGTGGCGGAAGGCGGCCAGTGCCTGGGCGAGGCCCGTGTGGAGGCCCTGCATGACGCCGATCGTGATCTCTCCCGTCAGCTCTCCTTTGACGAGGTCGACGGCGGCGCGGGCTTCCTCGGTGGCCCGCAGTGCGGCGCGGGCGGCCGGGAGGAACGCCTGGCCGGCCGGGGTGAGGGATACCCGGTGGGTGGTCCGGTGGAAGAGCGGTGCGCCCAGCTCGCGCTCAAGGGTGCGCACCGTGGTGGAGACCGCGGACTGCACCACGTGCAGGCGTCGTGCCGCCGCGCTGAAGCCGCCCTCCTCGGCGACCGCGACGACGACCTCCATCTGTCGAAGATCCATTCCGCCTCCGTACCCCCTCCCGGCCCGCTGACTCCAGGATATCTCCGACAGAGATTACCGTCATCTTTATCCATCTTCTCGACATGGGAAGCGGTGGCGGTGGCACGAGGTTGAAGAGGTCGTCGGCAGCGAGGGAGCTGCCGGTGAACCAGGGCATCCGGCCCGGTGCCGGATGCCCGCCCTTGAAGCAAGGAGACGTCATGTCGAACAACGGCCTCATCGACCCGGCCGACGCCGCGGTTCTGCTGGTGGACCACCAGAGCGGTCTGCTGCAGATCGTCAACCACACCAACATCCACGAGCTGCGCAACAACGTGGCTGTTCTGGCCAAGGCCGCCACCCTGGCCGGCGCCCCGGTGATCGCCACCGCGTCGGTCCCCGAGGGCCCGAACGGCCCGCTGATCCCCGAGGTCTTCGACAACGCCCCCCAGGCGACCTACGTCCAGCGTCACGGTGAGATCAACGCCTGGGACGTGGAGGGCTTCCGTAGCGCCGTCGCGCAGACCGGCCGCCGCACCCTCCTCGTCGCCGGCATCATGACCAGCGTCTGCGTCGTCGAGCCCGCGCTGGCCGCCCTCGCCGAGGGATACGACGTGTACGCCGTCATCGACGCCTCCGGCACCTACTCCGACGAGGCACAGCGGATCTCGATCGAGCGCCTGAGCCGCGCGGGCGTCAAGGTCATCGACGTCCTGGGTGTGGCGGCCGAGCTGCAGAAGACCTGGGCCCGCGAGGACTGGGCCGCCTGGGGCGGCATCTACGCGAGCGTCAGCCCAGGCTACGCCGCCGTCATGGAGTCCGTGGCCCGCGCCCAGGCGGAGGCCACCGGGTCCGAGGGCGCCGGCGCCGAGGTCAAGTGGGCCGAGGCCCGCGGCCGGCTGGCCTGAAACCCTTCGCCCGCCCCGGGCCGTCCGGCCCGGGGCAGCGAACCCGTCCTTCAGCGACTTGAGTTTCACGGTCGGCGTCGGTCCCAGGCGACGCCGGCCGGCCACCGTCACCACTCGGAGCACTCACGAAAACGGAGCACCCCCATGTCGTTGTCCGCCCCCCGGCTCGTTCGCCGGGCACCCGGCCAGCAGATCGCTGCCCGGCACTCGGCCCGCAGGCACGGGGTCGGGTTCTGGCTGATCGCCTCGGCGTTCGTCACGGCCATGGCGTTCTCCACCGTCCCGACGCCGCTGTACCCCCTCTACCAGGCACGCGACGGCTTCTCCACCTTCACCGTCACCATTGTGTTCGCCGTCTACGCCCTCGGCGTCCTGGCCAGCCTGCTGCTGGCCGGGCACATCTCGGACTGGGTCGGCCGACGCAAGGTTTTGATCACGGCGCTGACCCTCGAACTGGTCGCCGCCGCACTGTTCCTCACCCAGCCATCCCTGCCGCTCCTTCTCCTCGCACGGCTGGTCACCGGCCTCGGGGTCGGCATGCTCACCGCGACCGCCACCGCGCACCTGCACGACCTGCACACCGCACACCGCCCCGACGCCTCGCCGCAGCGCTTCGAGATCGTCTCCACCGCGGCCAACATCGGCGGCCTCGGCTTCGGCCCGCTCATCGCCGGCCTTCTCGCCCAGTACCTCGACGCCCCCCTGCGCCTGCCCTACCTCGTCTTCGGCGCCCTGCTGCTGATCAGCATCGCCGCGGTCGCGCTCACCCCCGAAACGGTCCAGGTGCAGTCCGTCAGGCCCGCCTACCGGCCGCAGCGCATCACCACCGACCACGGCGACCCCGCCGGATACCTGGCCGCCGCGGCCGCGGGCTTTGCGTCCTTCGCGGTCTTCGGCCTGTTCACCTCGCTGGCCCCCGGATTCGTCGGCCACACCCTGCACCACCCCTCCCGCGCACTGGCCGGACTGACCGTGTTCGCCGTGTTCGGCGCCTCCGCCGCGGCCCAGACCCTCACCAGCCGCCTCGACGCCACACTGCGCAGGAACATCGGTCTGTACGCCCAGGCCGCCGGGGCGACCGCACTCGCCATCGGCATGCACACCGCCAGCCTCACCCTGTTCCTGGTGGCCGGCATCACGGCCGGCATCGGCGCCGGAGTCCTGTTCAAATCCGCCGTCGGCACCGTCGTCGCCATGGCCACCCCGGCCAAACGCGGCGAAGCCCTCGCCGGCCTCTTCCTCATCTCCTACCTCGGCCTCGCCCTGCCCGCCATCGCCATCGGCATCGCCACCCGCTACACCACCATGACCACCGCGATGACCTGGTTCACCGCGGTCCTGCTCGCCCTGCTCACCACGGCCGGCCTCCTCGCCCGCCGTCCCAGCCACACCGACTGAGCGCATCCTCCGCCACCAGGCCCCAAAGACCCATGCGGCGCCACGCCCAGCCCCGTGCGGCCCCGCGCCCGGCCCACTCGACCAGCCCGCTCCCGGTCCGGAAAGTGCACCATGACAACGACGCCAACGCCGACGCCGACTCCAGCCTCCCCGCCGCATCCCCGGCCGAAGCTGGTGGCGACCGACCTCGACGGCACACTTCTGCACAGCGACGGCAGCCTGTCCCAGCGCACCCGGGCCGCCCTGACCGCGGCGAGCAAGGCCGGCATCCGCATCGCCCTCGTCACCGCCACGGTGCGTTCCCGCCCTGCTGGAGACCATCGGACGGCACTACGTCATCGCCGCCAACGGCGCCGCACTGTACGCGCCGGACGCAACCACGATCCACATCTCCCCAATACGGTCCGACACGGCGACCGAACTCGTGACGCGACTGCGCGATGCCGTGCCCGGCGTCTCCTTCGCCGTGGAATACGAGACGGCATACGGCCACGAACCTGACTACCCCAACTGGTCGTTCGGCGAAGAGGCCGTCGAGCTAATCGGTCCCGCCGAGGACCTGCTCACGCCGGCGCCGGGCCGCCATGTACTCAAGCTCCTCGCCCACCACCCCACACTGCCCCTCGACGTCTTCTACGAGCAGGCGCGACGCAGTGCCGGCAGCAGTGCCGAGACGACCCACTCCACGGGTTTGTCGCTGGTGGAGTTCAGCGCGCCCGGCGTCACCAAGGCCGCCACACTCCTCGCGTGGAGCAGCCGGCTCGGCATTACCGCCGACGAGATCGCCGCCTTCGGCGACATGCCCATTCGCCCTTGCGCGCCCATGGGCGGGTCAAACCGTGCCCGCAGACCAGGACACGGGACCTCCCATCACACCAGAAAATCGGGGAACTTCTTTGAGTGGGTGGTTCGTTGGTGATCTGGTGATGTGACCGGGTGAGTGAACGCAAGCCGTACCCGAGTGACTTATCGGACGAGCAGTGGTCGTTGATCGAGCCGGTGATCACCGCGTGGAAGGACCGGCACCGCTCGGTCAGCGGTCATCAGGGCGCCTACGACATGCGAGAGATCGTGAACGCCATCCTCTACCAGGGGCGGACCGGTTGCCAGTGGGCCTATCTCCCGCACGACCTGCCGCAGAAGAGCGCGACGTACTACTACTTCGCCGCCTGGCGGGACGACGGGACCGACCAGGTCATTCATGAACTCCTGCGCTGCCAGGTCCGGGAGAGGGCCCGGCGATTAGAGGACCCGACCCTGGTGGTGCTGGACACCCAGAGTGTCCACGTGGCCGCCGGGGTCCCCGCCTCCACGAGTGGCCACGATCCGGCCAAGCGGGTGCCCGGCCGCAAGCGCGGCCTGGCCGTGGACGTCCTCGGCCTGGTCATCACGGTCGTCGTCCTCGCTGCGAACACCCACGACAACGCCGCGGGCATCGTCCTGCTTGACCAGGTCGCCGAGCACGCCGGCGGAACCGTGCGCAAAGCCCTGGTCGACCAGGGCTTCAAGAATCAGGTCGTCATGCACGGCGCCGACCTGGGCATCGACGTCGAGATCGTCGAACGCAACCCGCAGGTCAAGGGGTTCGTGCCGCAGCCGAAGCGGTGGAGGGTCGAGCAGACCTACGGGATCCTGATACTGCACCGGCGCCTGGTCCGCGACTACGAGCACCGCCCCTCCTCCCCGGCTTCCCGCGTCTACTGGGCGATGACCCACGTCATGACCCGACGCCTCACCGGCGCGAACGCCCCCACCTGGCGCGAGACGCAGGCGGTGGCAGCGTGAACATCGAGCCCCTCCTCGACGCCCTGGACCTCCAGGAAGACGCCGCCCGGGCCCTGGCCGACGACCTCCGCGCACAGATCGACGACCTGCAGACCCGGCTGCGGGAGGCCGAGACCCACCTGGAGCATCTCGCGATCACCCGCAAGACCATCACCGGCCTCGCCGACCGGCTCCCGGCCCACACACCGGACCTGCCCGAGCACCCGGACTACCCCCGCATTCTCGCCGCCTTCAACCACGCGACCGGGCCGCTACGGGCCAAGGACGTCTGCGAAGCCCTCGGCCACGAACTGCTGCCGAAGAACGTCGAAGGCACTCGCGCCAAGCTGAAACGCCTGGTCAAACTCGGGATCCTCACCGAGGTCGACACCGGCAACTTCGCCAGGAAGCCATAGCCGACGGAACCTCCACCAGCGACCTTGCCCAGCCTCACCCAGAAACGGACATCACCTTACGAACCGCCCACTAAGGACGGTGAGCTCCGTACGACGTTTGAGGGCCCCTCGTCGCGTGATGGCAGCAGCCCCGATGAACTGGTTCCTTTGCTGCGGGAAGTCGGCTTCCCCCTGACTTCAGAGGGAGAGCACGACGAGAACGCCCCGACCGTCGACGGGAAGGCGGCGGTCCTCGCTCTGGCCGAGAGACTCACAGGCATACGCGTCACCGAATCCCTCCTTCAGGACGCCACGTACGAACTGGGGCTCGTCCCCGAACGGCCCGCTGAGGACTGGACCGGCCTGGTCATCGACATCACCGATGCCCACGGAGAGCGTCTGTACAGGGAATGGACCTACGAGGAGATCGCGGCGGCTTCCGACCGCGCACGGGCGGAGGCGAACGCGCCGGTCGTGGTCACCTACAACGAGCCTGTCGCCACGGACCGTCCGGAACACGAGACGGGTGAGTAGCGAACGAGCGCGTGGAGGGTGCCCCCGGGCACCCGCTGCCCTTAAGGGTGGGTCGGTCTGCGACTGCTGAGGTGAGAGCGGCCGATGCGGCCAGCGTGACAGGAAGACCGCCACTTCCTGCGAAGCGGCGGTCTCCTTTGCGTCGTTCCTGCTCAAAACGAGACCCGTGTGAAGACGGATCCTAACGCGGTGACGAGGCGACGGAGCTGGTGCCCTGTGTGCCGCACCATTCGGTCAGTGCTCGGCGGGCCGCGGTGATGCGATGTTCTGGTGACTCGTCTGAGATGGCCCATGCGATGTAGGCGTCTGGTCTGACCAGAACGCATTTCTTGGTGGCGCCCTTCGGGGACACGATCTCGACCTCGTCGGTCCACTCTGTGATGAGTGAGGGGAGGCGGTCGGTGTCGGACGGTGTGACGAGGACGAACCGTCGCTTGCGGAGGGCTTCGTAGAGTCTGCGTCCGTCGGTGAGGGGGATGTCAGGTGCCCGCTTGCCGACGAGGGGGTGTGCGCCGGCCGGTGCGGTGTAGGAGATGTCGATTCCCGAGATCGCCTTGGCCAGTCGTCGGGCCACTGGCGGGGTTTGCAGCACCGTACGCGCTGAGAGGTCACGGAGGCCGCACAGTGCCCGTGGTGTGGTGAGGACGCCGCGGAGCAGTGCGCCGCTCATCCGCAGGACCCGGTGTCCCACCGGGTGGCGTTCGTTCTGGTAGCTGTCGAGCAGAGTGTCTGGTGCGCGGCCGCGCTGAACGGCCGCGAGTTTCCAGCTCAGGTTCGCGGAGTCCTGGATGCTGGTGTTGAGGCCCATGCCGCCGGCGGGGGAGTGGACGTGGGCGGCGTCGCCGACGAGGAACACCCGGCCTACCCGGTAGCGGGGGGACTGGCGTTCGTCACTGTGGAATCGGGAGAGCCAGCGGGGGTCGTGCATGCCGAAGTCGCTGCCGAGCGCCTGGCGTGCGACGTCTTTGATTTCCTCCAGGTCGACCGATGCGTTGTCGGGCATGGGGTGGTGGCGATTCCATGCCATGACCCTGAACCAGCCGTCGCCGAACGGGACGACGATGGCGAAGGCGTCTCCGATTGCCGCCACGGTGGGCGGCTTCTTCGGCGGGTCGGCCATGCGGACGTCTGCGAGCATCATGGAGCGAACGGCGGAGCGGCCGGGGAACGGGAGGCCGAGGGACTGGCGTACGCAGCTGTTCCGTCCGTCCGCGCCGACGACGTAGTCCGCGCGCAGGCTCTGTTCAGTGCCAGCTGGTGTCTTCACGGTGACGTCGACACCGGTGGGGTCTTGCTGGACGCCGGTCACTTCATGCGCTCGCATGATGTTGACGCCGTGTTCCAGGGCGCGGGCCAGGAGCAGACGCTCGGTGTTGTACTGGGGCGTCACGAGTACGTGAGGGTATCGCGTAGGCAGGTGCGAGAGATCGATCCGCAGGAATTGCAGGATCGGGTTGCGCAGGCCGGTCATCAGCAGGTCGTCGGCAAGGCCCCGGGCGTCCAGTTGCTCCATCGTTCGGGCGTGAACGGCGAATGCGCGGGTCAGCTGGGATTCCCCCTCTCGCCGTTCCACGACGGTGCAGCGCACTCCGGCCTCGGCCAGGTCACCTGCGAGCAGCAACCCCGCTGGACCAGCACCGACGACCAGCACATCAACGTCGGATCTCATATTCTGTCCTCCGCGTGCCACACAACGAGTAGAACGACGGGTGATCTCCTGGCTGCCGCCCGCCACCGGTGGTGATGTCCAGGGCGGGTGGGTGACTGTGCCCGGGAGTTCACTCGAGTGGCGTAACCGGTGAATTCTCCTGACCGTGGATGTGCCCGCGGCATGTAAGGACCACCGTACGAGACAGACCACTTCCTCGCTTGTCAGGCAACGGCCGTCCCACTCGTACCGAAGCGGTGTTTCCAGACGCGCTGAATCGCTGCCCCGCAATTATGTTGACCTCGTGCGGCGCCGCTTTCCCGTCACACCCCCGGAGGGCGTGACGTAAGGGGCCCGCGAGCGGACATCGAGAGGAGCGCAACCATGCCCTTCGCCACCGCCGAGGACGGCACGCAGATCTTCTACAAGGACTGGGGCTCGGGCCAACCCGTCGTCTTCTCCCACGGCTGGCCGCTCACCGCCGACGCCTGGGACCCCCAGATGAAGCTCATGGTGGACAACGGATTCCGCGCCGTCGCCCACGACCGACGCGGCGGCGGACGCTCCGGTCAGCCCTGGGACGGCAACAACCTCGACACCTACGCCGACGACCTGGCCGCGGTAATCGAAACCGAAGACCTGCGCGACATCATCCTGGTCGGGCACTCCACCGGCGGCGGCGAAGTCACCCGCTACATCGGCCGGCACGGCACGGCACGGGTCGCCAAACTGGTCCTGCTCGGCGCCATCCCGCCGCTGATGCTGAAGACGGAAGCCAACCCCGAGGGCCTGCCGATCGAGGTGTTCGACGAGATCCGCCAGGGTGTGCTCACGGACCGCTCGCAGTACTACAAGGACCTCAGTGCCCCGTTCTACGGTGCCAACCGTGAGGGCTCGACCGTCTCCCAGGGAACGCGTGACGAATTCTGGCTCTGGAGCATGACCGTCGGCATCAAGGGCGCCTACGACTGCATCAAGGCGTTCTCCGAGACGGACACGACCGAGGACCTGAAGAAGGTCGATGTGCCGACACTGATCGTGCACGGCGACGACGACCAGATCGTGCCCATCGTCTCCGCGGGCGCCAAATCATCCAAGATCGTCAAGGACGCGCAGTACAAGGTCTACGAGGGCGCACCTCATGGCCTTGCGATGGTGCCCAAGTACGCCGAGATCTTCAACAGAGACCTGCTTGAGTTCGCGCGTAGTTAGCGCCGTCCCCCGGTCCTGGGTCAACGGCGGCGCTGCCGTTAACCCAGGACACTGCCGGCCAGTGGCGCTGTGAATTGGCGCCCGGGAGGGACGGTTCAAAGATGTCCCGGGCAACCATGTCCGGAGCGCCTGAAACTGGCTCGGCAGCCTGGGCGATCGGTTCGCCGTGTCAGCCGATCGGGCTTGCGCCCTGCTGGAAGACGTTGATGAGGTTTCCGTCGTTGTCGCGGATCGCGGTCGAGATGCTGCCGTCGCCGAGGTCCATCTGCTCCCAGACGGTCGTCACGCCCAGATCACGGAAGGTGCGGGTCACGCTGGCGAGGTCCTCGACACGGAAGACCAGGGCCTTGTTGCCGATCGGGCGGATGTGGGCGGGGGGCTCTGCCGTCAGTTCGGGGTCCGCACACCGTCTGCGGGCTGAAGGAGCTCGAGCCGGAACCCGGGACCTTCCAGGAAGGCGACGTCCGCTCCGATGGCGTCGAAGCGGGACTTCGCCAGCAGGGTGAGGCCGAACACCCGGTTCCACCACTGGATCGACGCGTCGAGGTCACTGACGGAAATCGTCACGTTGTGGAGGCTGTAGGGGAAGGGCGGCTGGGCAGCGGTGGTCATGGTGATCACTTTTCGTTGGGCGGGTGCAGGCGTTTGCGGTGGGGCACGCGAGACCCCTCGCGCATTCCGCCCGGCTTCTCTGTGCTGTGCAGCGGAACAGTCTGTGCCCGTCTGCCGCCGACCCGACGTCTACTTGCAATAGCGAATCAGCGGGTCGTAGGCCAAACGTAGACCTTATGGACCGTACAGTCAAGAACTTGTGTCCTCTTCAGGTGCATTGCGAAGTCAGTGGATCAATGCACCAGTTGGCGAATCGCCGTCGGCGTGCGGAAGTGAGGCGCGAGCGAGGTCCCGCGCGGACTTGGGTAGCCTGGAGACTTTGCCGTCAGGGCCCGTGCGCAATGGGCCGGCGCCGTCGGCTGCCGGAGCGTCGTCCGGCCCGCGTGCGGCGCAGTCGATGGCGCAGCCGCCCGGCCGGAGTGCCTGCTCAAGGGCATGGTGAAAGGGGCAGGCCGTCAACCGCGCTGGGGCGGGCGCCCGGGCCACTCGTGGGGGTGCTCGGAGGGCAGGTAATGCGCGTGCTCGCAGCCGACTCAAGCGGGCCCACCCGGGTCCCTGCCGGTCGGCAGGTCACCTGTGAAGGGTGCTGGCCCGCAGGATGGTCAGTGTCGGGAGAGCTGCTTGAGGGCGGCCTGGCTTATCTGCAGCAGAGCCGAGCCGTCCATGCCGGTCTTCGCGAGAAACTCGATGCCCTGCATGACGGCAAGGAGCAGCCGCCCGACCTCCTGGGCGTCCGCCCCCGGTTCGACCGCCCCCTCGTCCTGGGCTTCCTTCACGCAGGCGATCAGAAGATCTTCGACCGCTTGGTAGCTGCTCCGGGCCCGGGAGACGACGTCCGGATCATTGCTGTGCAGCTCGGACGTGCTGTTGACCAAAAGGCAGCCGCGCCGCTGCGGGTCCTCCGTGAATCCCTTGGCCACGCCCTCAACGAGCAGGGTCAGGCGTTCGAAGGCCGTACCGGGCCCGGTCAGGACCGCCCGGACGCCGTTGAGCTGTTCGTCGCGGTAGCCGTCCAGCACGTGCAGGAACAGCTGCCGCTTGTCGCCGAAGGCCCCGTACAGGCTCCCCTTGCCCAGTCCGGTGGCGTCCGTCAGGTCCTGCAGTGACGTCGCCGCGTACCCCTGATTCCAGAACTGCTCGCGCGCAGACTCCAGAACCTGGTTCTCGTCGAAATTCCGCGGTCGTCCCATGTTCAACAGCATACGTCCTTCTTGACCTATCGGTCCAGATCGTGAGCGCCCGGCTGCATGCGGCACACAGGGGGACAGGCTGGGTGGTGGCGGGGTGTGTGGCGCACGACTCCCCCCGGCGCCCCGGCGCCCCGGCGCCCCGGCGCCCCGGCGTCCTAGCGTCCCGGCGGGCGGACCGGCGTCGGCCGGCTCGTTGCCGCTCGGCGGTGTGGATGCAGTCACGTTTTTGCCCGAGCGGTCCATAACGTGGTTCTTTACCGTACAGTCCATAAGTGGCCCGGGGCTGTCCGCTCCGGGCTGTACCACTGCAGCGACACATGGTGCACGACTTTTGGCGTTTGCACCGGACAGGGATAAGCGATCATGGGACAGCTCGACGGGAAGACGGCAGTCGTCACCGGAGGCAACAGCGGAATCGGACTGGCCACAGCCAAGCGATTCGCGCGTGAGGGCGCGCACGTGTTCATCACCGGCCGTCGGCAGGAGGCTCTCGACGCCGCGCTGGCCGAGATCGGTGGGGAAGCCACCGCCGTCCGGGGCGACGTCGCGAACCTCGCGGACATCGACCGCCTCTACGCGGCTGTCGCCGAGCGGGGCCGGTCCATCGACGTACTGTTCGCCAACGCGGGCGGCGGTGAGTTCGCCGCGCTTGAGCAGGTCACCGAGGAGCACTTCGACGCCACTTTCAACATCAACGTGCGAGGCATGCTCTTCACCGTTCAGAAGGCAATTCCGCTGCTCAACGACGGCGCCTCGGTGATCCTGACCGGATCGACTGCTGCCACCTCAGGTGGCGCCGCCTTCGGCGTGTACGCCGCGTCCAAGGCCGCGGTCCGCTCCTTCTCCCGCACCTGGGCCAACGAGCTCAGCGGCCGCGCAATCCGAGTGAACACCCTGGTGCCCGGCCCGATCGTCACCCCGGGCATCACCGGCCTGGCCGCGGACGCCGACCAGGCCGCGAAGATGAGGGACGCCTTCGCCAGCCAGATACCGCTGGGCCGGATGGGGCACCCGGACGAGGCCGCAGCCGCCGCACTGTTCCTCGCCAGCAATGAGAGCAGCTTCGTCACCGGATCCGAGCTGTTCGTCGATGGCGGACTCAACCAGATCTGAGCGCCGCAAGACGATGCGCTTGCCCGTCCCAGCGAAGACAAGAGTGTGACCGCGTCGCGGTCACACCGGTAGTCACACCGAACCTTCGGGCGAGCGCAGCCCCGCCGGTGTGCGGGCACACGGCGCCCCCCGGAATCGGCTGAGGGCGTGGAGTCGGACGCCGTACACACAGATGATCAGCAGAGCACCGTCGCCCGGCGGTTTTGGCCAGCGGCGGCGCCGACGACCGTGCGTGCCGCCGCAGCCACCGAGTTCATACAGCCGGCGGAAGCGCCAGAAGACATGGGGCCTCTCCGGCAGGGCATCTCAGGGCATGAAATACCTCGAGTCCCTCCGTCGCTGCGGCCATAGGAATGACGTGTGCTTCTGGGCGCCAGCACCGGCGTAAGCGACATGAGTGGGGCCCGGCCGTGAACGGCCGGGCCCCATTCCTATGGTCCGTGCGAGTCAGATCACCACCGCTGACCTCGTCCGCGGCCGCCACCCGCGCGCGAGTAGAGCGTGACGAACCCGAGCAGTCACAGCACCAGGACGGCGGGCGCCACCCGTCAAGGGGTCTTGACGATGAAACGCACCGAACGAGGCGCGTGCGAAAGCTGAACGAGCAGCAGGGGAGACATGGTTGTCGACCTCGTGTGCCATCACTTGGTCCACTGTGGCTCCTTCGGTCCATGGCCCGGCTGAGAGGACCACGGGATGCCGAACTGCTCAGCCGGATCTGCACAAGGGGCGGCGACGGCGGGTTCGAGCCGGACGCCGGCCTGCCCTCCGCGACCACCGGCGCCGAGCATGCAGCACGACATCTGATGAACTGGCGCTGCTCGGTCCGCAGACTTGGACGAACCGCACAGCGGAGCCACCCACAGTCCTGTCGTACTGCACGGCTCTCGTACGCCCCCTCGCACCGTCGTTCCCGGCGAGCGTTCGCCTCGCAGGGGGCTGTGAGCGAACTGCTATATCGCCAGGTCAGTAAGGACCAGCACGCGCTCGTAGGTGTAATCCGCCATGGCGAACTTCACTCCTTCGCGGCCGACACCAGACTGCTTGACCCCGCCGTAGGGCATCTGGTCGGCGCGATAGGAGGGCACGTCGCCGATCACGACTCCGCCGACCTCCAGTGCCCGATGTGCCCGGAAGGCAGCCTGCAGGTCGCGTGTGAACACACCCGTCTGCAGGCCATACTTGGAGTCGTTCACAGCGGCGAAAGCCTCGGCCTCACCGGACACCTTGAGGACCGTGAGAACTGGCCCGAAGACCTCCTCGCAGGCCAAGGTCGTGTCTGCCGGAACATCCGCGAGGACCGTAGGCGCGTACGAAGCGCCCTCCCGCTTGCCGCCCGTGTACAGCGTGGCCCCGGAACCGACGGCTTCGTCGACCCACGACTCGACGCGGCATGCGGCGTCCTCACTGACGAGCGGACCCACATCAGTTCTGTCATCCGAGGGGTCCCCGGTGACCTGAGACTCAACGGCCGCCACGATACGCGGCAGCAGCCGGTCGTACACCGCGGCGTCGGCTATGACACGCTGCACGGAGATACAGGACTGCCCGCCCTGGTAGTTGGAGAACACAGCGATACGCTTGGCGGCCCAGTCAAGATCCTCGTCGCTCGCAAAGTCGGCCAACACCACGGCCGCCCCGTTCCCGCCGAGCTCCAGTGTGCAGTGCTTCCTGGGAACCGAGTCCATGATGGCGTACCCGACCCTTTCGGAGCCGGTGAACGAGATGACGGGCAGGCGCTCGTCCTGCACCAGCCCCGGCATCCGGTCATTGGCGACGGGAAGGATGCTCCATGAACCGGCCGGCAGTTCGGTCTCGGCAAGCAGGTCACCCAGGATCAGACCCTACAGCGGAGTATTGGGCGCCGGCTTCAGGATGATCGGGGCGCCGGCCGCGATAGCCGGGGCGACCTTGTGGGCACATTGGTTCAGCGGGAAGTTGAACGGCGTGATGCCCAGCACAACGCCCTTCGGGAAGCGACGGGTGAGCGCGAGCCGCCCCTGGCCGCCGGCGTCGGTGTCCAGCCGCTGAGCCTCACCGCTGTTGAAACGGCGGGCTTCCTCCGCGGCGAACCTGAACACGGACACCGCACGGCCGACCTCACCGCGAGCCCATTTGATCGGCTTCCCGTTCTCTGCAGAGATGAGCTGCGCGATCTCCTCGCTACGCTCGAACCGCAGGAACGGAGTGAACTCCTCCCACGCGTTCTCCCACAGCTTCACGATCGCCGGATACTTCCTGCCCCAGGCGTCGACGAACTCGGCGAACCGCTCCAGTGCGGCCTCTTCGGTCGGCGCGGTGTAGACGGGCTTGAGGAGCCCGGCGATCTTCTCCCAGTCCTGGCGGGCGGCATAGCGGAAAGAGTTCCGCAGCAGGTGGACCACGCAGGTCTGCACGATGGTGCGAGGCCAGACCGTTTCCACCGCCTCGGGCAGACCCTTGAGCCCGTCGCAGACCAGCATCAGCACATCGCTCACTCCGCGATTCTTGATCTCGGTGAGGATGTGCAGCCAGTGCTTGGCGCCTTCACCGCCATCGCCGGCCCACAGGCCCAGAATCTCCCTTCGGCCCTCGGCGGTCACGGCCAGGGCCACATAGATGGGGCGGTTGGCGACCGCGCCGTCGCGGATTTTCACGTGGATGGCGTCAATGAAGACCACCGGATAGACGGAGTCCAGAGGGCGGCTCTGCCATTCAGACATGCCCTCGAGAACCTTGATGCTGATCGGAAGATCGACGTGCGGGAGGGCAGGCGGCAGCATCCGGACCGCTTGCGGACCGGATGGCGGTGAGACGAGACGGTCAGGCTGATGCCGGGCTGAGCGCGACTTGGTGGCCGAGGGCCTGGAGCTGGCGGACGAGGTCGCGGGTTTTGCGGGCGGGGTCGAGGTGACGGCGATGCCAGTCGGCACCGAGTTCCTGGTAGAAGGCGTCCGGGTCGTTGATCAGGTGCCAGGCGATGACGAGTATCGAGCGGGCGACGGCGACCAGGGCTTTGGCATGGCCGCGGCGTTTGACGATGCGGCGGTAGCGGGCACGGAGGAAGGTGTCGGTGCGGGCTGCGGCGTTGGCGGCCTCGCCGAGGGCGCCCTTGAGCCAGGGGTTTCCCTGCCCGGCCGGCCCCGAGGTGTTCTTTGCTCCGGACTGGATCGTGCGGGGGCACAACTTGGCCCAGGACACCAGGTGTCCAGGGGTGGGGAAGCGGCTCATGTCCGCGCCGATCTCGGCGAGGATGATCTGCGCGGTGGCCGGCCCGATCCCAGGGACGGCGTCCAGCTTCTCGGCCAGAGTCTGGGCACTGACCGCGGTGGCCTCGTCCCCGGTGCCTGTGCCGCCTGGCGGGGTGGTGATCTCTTCCACTGTCCGGGCGATCAGCCGGTCGAGTTCGTCGATCTGTGCGGTGAGGTGGTCGACGGTGGACAGCAGCACCCGCAGCAGCCGGGCGTGGTGGTCTTCGAACTGCCCGGTCAGGGACTCGATGAGGGCCGGTTTCTTCTTGACCAGGTTGCCCTTGGCGAGGTCGGCCAGGGTGCGCGGGTTGCGTTCTCCGGCGACCAGCGCGTCGAGCATGGCCCGTCCGGACATGCCGAACAGGTCCGAGACGACGCCGGACAGTTTGTTCTGTGCGTCCTGCAGGGCCTTGTCGACCCGGTGCTTGTGCCGGGTGCGTTCCTGGACGAACACGGTGCGGGTGCGGGTGTAGTCCCGCAGCTGTCGCACCGGCTTGGGTGGGACGAACGAGGCGCGGACCATGCCGCGTTCGGCGAGTTTGGCCAGCCAGACCGCGTCCAGCTTGTCGGTCTTCGGGCGCCCGGGGACGTTCTTCACGTCACGAGCGTTGACGAGCCAGCAGTCCAGACCGCGGGCCTCCAGCAGGTAGAAGAACGGGCGCCAGTACGAGCCTGTCGCCTCCATGACCACCCGCTCGACGCCCTGGCAGACCAGCCGGTCGCCGAGTTCGAGGATCGTGTTCGTGGTCGAGGCGACCGTCCAGACCTTCTGAACACGCCGGCCCTCGATGGTGTCGTGCGGGACGCGCAGGCAGACCATCCCGGACGCCTTCGCGATGTCGATCGCCGCGACCCTGGCGACCGTCCCGTCGTCGTGGTCTTCTCCCAACTCCTCCATGACATACCCCCTGGTGTGCTGGTGCAGGCAGGGGCTGCCCGGGAAGCCAAAGGGGTAACGGAGAAGCTGATCGGCGTGCTCAAGGCGACAGTGTGCGGCCCCCCTCGGACGGCTCCCTCACCAGTCCTATGCGGGCTCACAGCCCAAACATCAAACGGTGTCGGCGGACAGCCCCTATACCGATTTTCACGCCCGCGGGGCGTCACCGCAGGTGAACGGTCGACTCCTATGAAGCTTCTATGTCCCGTCAACCCCCAATTCGGCCGCGGCGGCGTTGTTGAGATGACGGTAGAGGCGTCGGGCGAGGTAGCGCTTGAGGCA
>NZ_JBIAEC010000022.1:0-115241 GCF_042868225.1 Streptomyces sp. NPDC007856
TTGTGGTGCTCACCGGTGGCGAAGACGTCCAGGCCGACCTCCTCGGCCTTGAGCGCGATGGCGACCATGGCCTTGATCCGCTCCGCCTCGGTCGGGGTCCGTCCCGTGGTGGGGTCCGGTGTGACGTCGCCGACGCTGAAGATGCCGAACTGCAAGGTTCTACCGTCGCGGGCAGGGACCCGGTTCCACAGGCCGAGCCGGATCTCGACGTCGACCATCCGCACCCCGCCGCGTCTCTACGCGCCGGCGAAGGAGCCGCTCCGTATGGCGTGACCGGCGATCGCGGCCCGACGAGCCGTCTCTCGAAGGACTGGAGTAGCTGTTCAAGATCCGTCGCGTCGAACGACGTCGCATCCGCCTCGAGACTGATTCCGGCCGTCTCGGACATGTCCCACGCGATGAGGGAATCTGCGCGCCGCGCACTCGGACAAGGCGCTGCCCCGAATCCGCTGACCGGGCGCGCTCCCGCCACGTTGCTTGCCGCCGCCCGTTGCTCAGGTCCAGCGCCGAGGTGCGGGGCTTGGTTCGGCGGTGAGCGCGACGGTTCCATCACCGGTGGGCGGGGTTCGGTGTCAGAGGGTTCGGGCCGCGGCGGTGTCACGGAGGAGTCCGGCGAACGTCAGAGCGGCGGGGGTGAGCGAGTGGTCGGCCATGCGAACCAGCAGAATGCGGCGGACGGGGGCCGGCGGCTGGAGGGGCAGGACGGCGACGCCGGGTCGGATGCCTTCCAGGGCCAGTGTGGGGGCGAGGGCGACGCCGATGCCGGCGGCGACCATGGCCTGGGCTTCCTGGTAGTCGTGGGCCTCGTAGGCGATGTGGGGCTCGAAGCCGACGGCGCGACAGCCGCGGACGAGGGCTTCGGCCACCGGGTGATGATCGGCGCGGGTGATCCAGGGGTCGTGTGCGAAGTCGGCGAGTGAGGCGGCGTCGCGGCCGGCGAGCGGATGGTGGTCGCTGACGAGAAGGGCCGGCGGGTCGTCGAGGAGTGGGGTGACGACGATGTCCTCCCGGTCGATTCGGCTCCAGTCGTAGTCCCACATCAGCGACATCTCGATCTCCCGGTTCTCCAGCATCGTCCAGAGCCCGGCGATGCGGGCGCTGCGGACGGTCAGCCGTATGTCGGGGTGGGCGTTGCGGAAGGCGATCACGGCCTGCGGGAGGAGCGAGGCGCCGACGGTGGGGAAGGTGCCGATGCGCAGGGTGCCCGCCCGCAGGCCGGCGAAGTCGGCGAGTTCGTTTTCCGCGGCCTGGAGTTCGCGTTCGATCCGTTGCCCTCGTTCGGCCAGCGCTCGTCCGGCGTCGGTGAGGGTGACGCCCCGGGCGTGGCGTTCCAGCAGGGGCTGGCCTGCTTCTGCTTCCAGGCGGCTGATCTGCTGCGATACCGCTGACGGGGTGTAGTTGAGGGCGCGGGCTGTCGCGGTCACCGAGCCGCGCCGGGCGACCTCCGTGAACAGCAGGATGCGCCGGACGTCGAGCATGCCACCCTCTCCAGCGTTCACTTGAGCTTAATAGCCATGCAGATTTCCGAGATTGTACTTCACGCTGCTGTAACCCACCGTGGAGGACACCACGCACGGCGAGACCGTCGGTGGCTTCCCCTTCCACGTCTGTGAGGAGTCAGTTGTGCTGCGTCTGCAGGGCGAGATGATCCGCGGAGGAACCAGCAAGTGCTGGATCTTCGACCACCGCGACGTGGTCGCCACGGGCGTGGATGTCGATGCCCTGCTGCTCGCCGCCTTCAACGCCGCCGACCCCCGCCAGATCGACGGTGTGGGCGGCGCCTCCTCCACCACCTCCAAGGCCGCCGTCGTACAGGCGTCGACCCAGGCCGGCGTGGATGTCGAGTACGCCTTCGCACAGGTCGGTATCGGCGACGAGCGCGTGGAGTGGGCAAGCAACTGCGGCAACTGTGCCACCGCCGTGGCCCTGTACGCCGTCCACCACGAGCTCGTGCCGATCACGTCGGACACCACCACAGTCCGCATGCTCAACGTCAACACCGGGGCCCGCCTCACCGGCACGATCCCCACCCCTGCGGGCGTGGCCCCGGAGGAGGGCACGGCCGTGGTGCCGGGTACCTCGGCGCCGGGCGTGCCGGTCCTGCTCGGGTTTCAGGACCCGGCGGGCTCGACGACCGGCCGCGCTCTGCCGACCGGCCGGGCACTGGACGAGCTGACCGGCCCGGACGGCCTTGTCGAGGCATCCCTGGTGGACGCAGGCGCTCCGGCCGCGCTGTTCGAGGCCAAGGCGTTCGGCCTCGACGGCACGGAATCCCTCACCGCGTTCGCCGCCGCAGTGCCCGCGCTGACGCTGCTGCGCCGCCAGGCAGCGCTGGCCATGGGCCTGGCCCGCGAGGGCGATCCGGTCAGCCACGCGGTGCCGAAGGTGGGCATCGTCGCCCGGCCCGCCCCCTACCGCACCACACAGGGCATACTCGTCAACCAGGACGAGTACGACCTGGCCGTGCGCATGGTCTCCATGCACGCCCCGCACCCGGCGATCGGCCTGACCTCCGCCGTGGCCCTGGCCACGGCCGCCGCCACCCCTGGCACCCTCGCCCACCGCGTCGCCCGGCAGACCGCCGACGGCACGCTGCGCCTGGGCACCCCCGCCGGCGTGGTCACCACCCAAGCCGTCCCCGCACCGGACGGCGCGTCCCCCACGGTGCTGCTGCACCGCGCCGCCCGGCGTATCGCCCGAGCCGAACTCCTCGTTCCCGTCCTGGAAGGACGCCCCGCATGAGCCGCAACGACGCCGCCCCGGGTACCGTCACCGCACCACCGGGCCGCATCCGCCGGATGCTGTCCCACCTCTACATCCAGTGCCTGATCGCCGTCCTCCTCGGCGCCGCCGTGGGCGGGCTGTGGCCGTCCGTCGGCGCTGACCTCAAGCCGCTCGGCGACGGCTTCATCGCCCTGGTGAAGATGTTCATCGCGCCGATCATCTTCTGCACGGTCGTCCACGGCATCGCCTCCATGGGCAACGCCCGCGCGGTCGGCCGCGTGAGCCTGAAGGCTCTGGTCTACTTCGAGGTGCTGACCACCGTGGCCATGGTGATCGGCCTGGTCGTCGTCAACGTGGTCAAGCCGGGCAGCGGTCTGCACATCGACCTCTCGACCCTGTCCGCCAAGGGCCTGCCGCCGGAGGCGACCACGGCCCACGAGGGCTTCGCCGCCTTCCTCCTCGCCATCATCCCGGCCACCCTGGTCAGCGCCCTGACCGGCAACGAGATCCTGCCGGTGCTGCTGGTGTCGGTGCTGTTCGGATTCGGACTGCACGCCGGCGGAGAGGCCGGCCTGAGCATCGCCCGGGGCGTCGAGAAGTTCTCCACAGTCCTGTTCACGCTCATCCGCTGGATCATGCGGCTGGCCCCCATCGGCGCGTTCGGCTCGATGGCCTTCACCATCGGCCACTACGGCCTGGGCACCCTGCGCCACCTGGCCCTGCTGGTCGGCTCGTTCTGGCTGACCGCCCTCTTCTTCGTCCTGGTCGTCCTCGGGACCGTGATGCGCCTGAACGGACTGAGACTGCTGCCCTTCCTGCGCTACATCAAGGAAGAGCTGCTGATCGTCCTGGGCACCTCCTCCACCGAGCCCGTTCTGCCCCGCCTGATGGCCAAGCTTCAGCACGCGGGCGCCTCGAAACCGGTCGTCGGCATCACGCTGCCCGCCGGGTACTCCTTCAACCTCGACGGCACCGCCATCTACCTGACCATGGGCTCGGTCTTCCTCGCCCAGGCCCTCGGCATCCACCTCAGCCTCACCCAGCAACTGGCCATGCTCGCCGTCATGCTGCTCACCTCCAAGGGCGCCGCAGGCGTCACCGGCTCCGGCTTCATCGCCCTGGCCGCCACGCTCAGCGCCGTCCCACACGTCCCGGTCGCCGCCCTCGCCCTGATCTTCGGCGTCGACCGGTTCATGTCCGAAGCCCGCGCCCTGACCAGCCTGGTGGGCAACGGCGTCGCGACCCTGGCCGTCGCCCGCTGGGAGGGCGAGCTCGACGAGGACCGAGCCAAGGCCGTTCTGCGCGGCGATATCCCCTACGCCCCTGCTCCCGCTCCCTCTGCGGTGCCGGCCGAGCCCGATCCCAAGCAGACGCCCGCACCCGAGGCGATGCCCGAACCAACTCGCGATCCGGTCCCCGCCGCAAGCTGATGTCGCGTGGGCGGGCCGGCCCAGAGCAGATGCTCCGGGCCGGCCCGCCCACGTCTCAACAGGGCGTCGTACTCGCCGTCCTGGCTGATCAGGAACGTCTGGCCCTCTGGTACGCCCAGTCTTCCAACCGCCGATCGAGTCCGGCGAACGCCTCCGAGCCGGAGACCCGGCAACCCGATGCATCCTGCCTGCAGGCCCGCGGCCCCTGGCTCGTCCACTGCGGCGAACTCCACCTGATCCGCGGCAGGTTGATCCGGCTGAAGGTCGAGCATCTGCCCGGCGACCGCGTCTGTTGCCGCCGCACCCCTCGGCTCGTGGACGGCTCCAAGCGGTGTGTCGGCGCGCCCCGTCCACGGCGAGGTGGGCCGGGTGTGGGGAGCGGAGCACGCGCAGGGTGATCTCGCTGGGGGCGAAGACGCGGAACAGCGGGCCCCGGAAGCCTGGCTGGCGTGCCAGGAGCAGGACGGGCAGGTCGGTGCGGGGCTCCGGCGAGGTGGGCGCGGTGGCCTGCCAGGCCGGAGGACTCTGCCGTGACGTCAGCGTACAACCGGGCCACGGGATGCCCGATGAGCACCTCGGCGACCACCCGCCCCGCCACCGCGGGGGACAGCACGGCCGCCCACGGCTGTGCGTAGCGCTCGTGGCCGCGGAGGCTGACGAGTTCGCGGCCTCGGTCCACCTGGGCAGGCGGTGGGCGGCGGCGAAGTAGCACAGGTGCTGCTCGACGGTGACGACCTGGCCGCCGTGTGCCGGATGACGAACTCCTCGGCCCGGTGGAAGCGTTGCGGGGTGAGGAACACGTGGCCGACGTGGTCGTTGATCCGAGTCAGCGGTCCTGGCGCGCGTGTCAGGAAAGACTCCACTGCTGGCTCGTCGCGCCGGTGCCCGATTCCTGGTCCACGGCCGCCCCGCTGATGGTCGAGGCGCTCGCGACACCGATGTCCAAGTCGCTGCCCACGCCGGCGAGCATGTAAGTGTTGCCGGTGTGGCTGCCGACGAGGTCGAGGAACCATTCTTGGTTGGTCCCGCCGTTGCAGGTCCACTGCTGCAGTTGCAGGCCGGTGGCGGTCGACTGGTTCGGCACGTCCAGGCAAAGGCCGCTCTTCACGCTCTTGAGCGTGTAGATGTTGTCCCCCACCCGCGTGAGCGTCCACTGCTGGTTGGTACCGCCGGTGGACGGCCACTGGATGATCTTGGCGCCGTTCGCCGTGGAGCCGCTCGACACATCCATCAGCATGGAGCTGTTGACATCCTTCAGGGTGTGGACGCCCTCAGCGGGGATCCCGCTGTCGGCCGTCCAGGTTCCCGCTGCGGTGTCGAGTGACCAGGTGGGGTACTGGCCGAGGTTCACCGTCGTTCCCCTGATGGTCAGGGGCAGCCAGATCAGTTTCGACGCGCCGAGGTCGGAGGTGTTCCAGCGGTCGCCGGCGTAGATGTAGGTGGTGCCGGAGGAGCCCTGGACGGTGATGACGTTCGCCGTCTGGCTGCCGTAGGTGTGGGTGCCGGGTGCGGCCAAGTCACGGAACGACGACCAGGGGCCGCCCAGTGACGTGGCGGTGGCGTAGATGTTGTCGTTGAGGCCCCAGCCCGTCAGGTGCGAGCCGAAGACGTAGTAGGTGCCGTTGGCCTTGACCATGGCGGGCGCCTCGACGCTGCCGCTGCTGCCGCTGCTGCCGAGCACCGCCACAGCGCTGTCCACGGACAGGTAGTCGGCGGACAGCTTGTCGATGCGCAGGCCGCTGTTGCGGTCCTCGCTCAGCAGATAGGCGGTGCCGTCGGTGTCCTGGAACAGGCCGAGGTCACGGCTGAGGTTGCCCAGCGGCCGGAAGCTTCCCCGGTAGGTGTAGGGGCCGCAGGGGGTGCTGCTGGTCGCCACACCGACCTTGGCCTCGGAGTAGTTGGTGCTGTCGATGTGCATGTACATCACGTAGGTGCTGGTCGAGGCGTTGTAGATGACCTTGGGTCGCTCCACGACGCGGCTCGGCCCCAGGTCGCCGCTGCTCTGCTTGGCCAGGGCGACGCCCCGGTAGGTCCAGTTGGCCAGGTCGGTCGAGGTGTAGCAGGGGATGTCCTGGAACGACGTGTCCGACGACGTCTCGCCGGTCTTGTCCTCCCCGAAGCCGTACCAGGTGCTGCCCACCTTGATGATGCCGAGGCCGTGCAGTTGCAGCGCGTTCCCGTTCTGGTCGGTGCGCGCGGCGCCCGTGGTGAACGACACCGAGGCGGCGTGCGCCTCGGTCGCCGGAAGCAGGAGCGCCGCAAGGCCTCCCAGCAGGGTCAGTAACGCGGCGGCTCTGCGCCGCCATCGGCCCGCGGGCGTCCGGGCAACTCCCTTGAACATGTGCGTCCCTCTCTGTCGAGGTTGACGGCCCCTTGGTGTCGGCGGAGACCCATGAGAGTCGTGGCATGTTTGCGGCGTCAAGGACGGCGTTCGAATTTGTTTAAGCTTGACCGGCTCGCGGGACACGCAGCCGGGCTCGCCAGGGCCGCAAGTCGCCCGGACTGTCCAGGATTTCGGACATGTGAGGGGCGGATACGAGGGGTTGACCTCTGGTTCGGGATGGGCGTAGAAACTTCGGGACAGTCAGGATCTGTTACTTGCTGGTTGAGTTTGTTGGAAACCATATCCAAGCGAGGTGGAACGACTGTGAAGGTGTCAGGGCCTCAGGAACCCTCCCGCCGCAGGGTGCTCAAGGGCGCGGCTGTCGCCGCCGCAACGGCCGCGCTGGGCATCGGCAGCACATATCCGTCCGAGGCCTCGGACCCCTCCGTCACCGCGACGTCGCCCGACGGCACCACCAGCATCACCATGTCGCTGACGGGCGGCTCGCTCCAGTGGTCGGCCCGGCGCAAGGGCGCGACAGTCGTGGCCGGTTCGGCCATGGGCCTGCGGCTGAGCGACGGAACCACCCTCGGCACCGGCGCCGTTCTGACGAACTACCAGCACTGGCACGTCGACCGCACATGGAACCCGGTGTACGGCCGCAACGCGACCGTCTTGGACGCCTACCAGGAGATGCGCTGGAACCTCCGGGACAAGCGCACCTCCATCAACTTCGGTGTCCAGATACGGGCCTACGCGACCGGAGTCGCGTTCCGTTACGTCCTGCTGGACTCGGGCACCGCCACCATCGCCGGCGAACTGACGACGTTCGCCTTCCCGGACGGCACCCTCGTCTACAGCGCGCGGGACGAGGACGACTACAACCCGGTCGCGCCCGGCTCCATCCCGCCCACCGGAACCTCCTCCACGGACAGCGGCCCCCTGACCGACCTCCCCCTCACCGCGACCTACAGCGGCGGGCTCATCGCCTGCGTCTGCGAGTCGGACCGCGTCAACTACCCGCGGCTGACGCTTAGTTCGGTCTTCGGACAGCCCAACACCCTCGCCGCGTACCTGATGCAGCACACCGCGCGCGGCTCTGGAACGGCCCAGACGACCTCCACCGTCAGTACACCGTTCGCCACGCCCTGGCGCGCGGTGGTGATCGGCTCCACCCACGCCGAACTGATCGACAACGCGGATCTGGTGCTCAACCTGGCCCCGGCCGGCGCCCTCGCCGACACGTCGTGGATCAGACCGGGCAAGGTCTTCCGGTGCAACCTGACCACCGCGGACGGGCTGGCGGGCGTCGACTTCGCCGCCGCCCGCGGCCTGCAGTACATCGAGTACGACTCGGGGTGGTACGGCCCGGAGCACACCTCGACCGACGCCACGCAGCCGATCTCCGCCATCGACCTGCCCAAGGTCATCTCCCACGCCACCGGCAAAGGAATCGGCGTCCTCCTCTACGTCAACCCCATGGCCCTGAGCAGCCCGGACAGCCTGTTCGCCCTCTACCAGAGATGGGGCGTCGCGGGCGTCAAGCTGGGCTTCATCAACGACGGCACACAGGCGATGACGAACCGGATCACCGCCTGGGTCAGGACAGCGGCCAGGTACAAACTGCTGATCGACACGCACGACGACGTACGGCCGTTCGGCTACGAGCGGACCTACCCCAACTGGATCAGTCTGGAGGGGGTGCGGGGCAACGAGCACTTCCCGACCGCCACCCACAACGTCACCCTGCCCTTCACCCGCAACATCGGCGGGCCCATGGACTACACCATCTGCTACGGCCAGTCCCGCGACCGGACGACCAACGCCCACCAGATGGCGATGGCCGCCGTGTACTACCAGCCCCTGGAGTTCCTGTACTGGTACGACGCCCCCTCGAAGTACTCCACCCCCTCCAACTGGCCAGGGCTGCCCTGGTTCGACGCCATACCCACCGTCTGGGACCAGAGCAGGACCCTCGCCGGTGCGATCGGCGAGTACATCGCGGTCGCCCGGCGCAGCGGCACCACCTGGTACCTGGGGGCGATGACCAACGAGACCGCCCGGACCCTCTCGGTCCCGCTGTCCTTCCTCGGCAGCGGCACCTACACCGCCACGATCTACGCCGACGGAACACCGGGCAGCAGCCCGTATCAGACCCCGGTCGTCGTGAGCACACGGACCGTGACCTCGTCGACCACGCTGAGCGTCGCGATGGCCCCTGCGGGCGGCCAGGCGGTCGTCCTGACCCAAGGATGAGCGGTCGTGCGCTCGAGTCCCCGGAATGAGTACTACTCATTTTGGGAGGGAGCGGCCTCGGCCGGGGCTGCGGTCGGCGGTCGATCGCCACCGAATACAACTCATAAGTAGCGGGTTTGGAGGAGGGACACCACAGATGAGACCCCTACGCATCGGCGCAGGGACGGCCAAGGCGCTCGCGGCGGCCACCGTCGTCTTCGCGGCCGTACTGCCCGCTCAACCCGCCTACGCGGCCACGACGAACTTCTACGTCGACCCTGTCAACGGCAGTGACAGCAACTCGGGAACCAGTACCGCCGCAGCGTTCAAGACCATTCAGGCCGCCAAGGCCGCGGTCCGAGCCGTCAACGCGAACATGTCCGACGACATCGTCGTGAACCTGCGCGGAGGCATCTACCCCCTCACCACCCCCATCACCTTCGGCACCAGTGACTCGGGCACGAACGGCCACACAGTCGTCTACCAGGCGTACAACGGTGAGACGCCCGTGATCACCAGCGGCAAGGCGATCACCGGCTGGACCGCGGCGGCGGGCGGCGAGTACAAGGCGCCCGTGGGCACCCTCGACTTCCGGCAGATGTACGTCAACGGGGTCCGCGCCACCCGGGCCCGCTACCCCGACATCGGCTCGGACTTCCAGCTGCAGGGCAGCGACAAAACCAGGTCGACCTGGGGCAGGCCTACCAGCTCGGACAGTTCTCACTGACGACCCGTCAGGACCTGGACCAGTCCGCGACGCGCGGCCACTTCGAGATCCGGGCCTCCAACGACCCGTCGTTCGCCACGTACACCGTCCTGCAACGCCAGACGGACACGCTGCCGCTCGCCTCGACACTCACCGGCAACATCGACGTCGGCCAGAAGTTCCGCTATGTGCGGGTCGCCAAGACCGACGGCGCGTACTTCTTCATCGCGGACTTCAGTGTGCAGCAGGCCGGCGGGGCGCTGGAGGACTCGACCGGTACACCGAACATCAACGCGTCGACGTACTACACGATCAAGAACGTCAACAGTGGGCAGCTGATGGACGTGTACCAGAACTCCACCGCCGACGGCGCGAACGTCGTCCAGTGGCCGAGCAACCGTGGTGCCAACCAGCAGTGGGACATCGTTCCGGTCAGCGGTCAGCTCTACAGGATCATGAACCGGAACAGCGGCAAGGTCCTCGACATCAACGCCTCCAGTCACGGGAAGGGGACCGCCCTGCAGCAGTACACCTACGGCGGCGGCAACAACCAGCTGTGGTACTTCGAGCCGACCAGCGGTGGGTACGTCATCCGCAACTTCGAGAGCAGGCAGGTCCTGGAGGTCGGCGGCGGATCGACGGCTGACCGAGCCGCCATCAGTCAGTGGATGCCGCTGAACCAGTCCAACCAGGCCTGGACCATCCAGTGACCTGCTGTCCCCGTATCGACTAACAAGGGAGTTCATCGTGCCTGCACTGCTCATGCTCCGACGACTGCGCCGGGGGGTGGTTGTCCGCCTGGCCGCGGTGGCGCTCGCCTTCGCCGGCCTTGGCGCCTTCAGCGGTGCTGCGCAGGCCGCCACGCAGGGACCCTGCGACATTTACGCGGCGGGCGGCACGCCGTGCGTGGCGGCGCACAGCACCACCCGAGCGCTGTTCGCCTCGTACAACGGCCCGCTCTACCAGGTGCAGCGGGCGTCGGACAACACGTTGCAGAACATTGGGGTGCTGTCCGCCGGAGGTGTCGCCGACGCAGCCGCCCAGGACTCGTTCTGCGCGGGCACCACCTGCACCATCACCCGTGTCTACGACCAGACCGGCGGCGGCAACACCCTGGTCTACCAGGGACCCGGCGGGACCGGCGGCACCGACACGGCGGCCACCGCGACCACCGAAGCGCTCAGCGTGCGCGGCCAGAAGGCCTACGCGCTGTACATCAACCCCGGCAACAGCTACTTCGCATACAACTCCACCGGGGGCGTGCCGGCCGGCAGCTCGCCCGAAGGCGCATACATGGTCACCAGCGGCACGCACGTCAACAACAGCTGCTGCTTCGACTACGGCAACACCGAGATCGACCACAAGGCCGACGGCAACGGCGCCATGGACGCGATCAACTTCGGCACGGAATGCTGGTTCGGCGGCTGCAGCGGAACCGGACCGTGGGTGCAGGCGGACCTGGAGAACGGCCTGTTCTCCGGCGGCAGCAAGACGTGGAACCCCAACCAGGTCTCCCAGACCAGCCGCTTCGTCACCGCGATGCTCAAGAACAACGGCACCACCCAGATGGCGCTCAAGGGCGCAAACGCCGAGTCCGGGAGCCTGACCCAGCTCTACAGCGGCGCACTGCCCAGCGGATACAACCCGATGCACAAGCAGGGCGCCATCATCCTCGGCAGCGGCGGCGACTGCTGCCAGACCAACCGCAACGCGAGCGCGGGCACCTTCTACGAGGGCGCCATGGTCAAGGGCTACCCCTCCGACACCACCGACGCCGCAGTCCAGGCCAACATCGCCGCGGCCGGCTACAGCACCGACACCGCCACCCCCCTCACCCCGGGCGCGAAGGTGTCACTGCGGGCCACCACCTCGTGCTGCACCAGCGACTACCTGCAGCACGACACGAGCGACGACAAGGTCGTGATCGCGCCGGTGACCTCCAGCAGTTCCGCCACTGACAAGGGCAACGCCACCTGGATCGTCCGCACCGGCCTGGCCGACAGCAACTGCGTCACCTTCGAGTCGGCCAACACACCCGGCCGTTACCTCAGGCACTACGCGTTCCAGCTCCACCTGGAGCCCAATGCGGGCACCAGCCAGTTCGCCGCCGACGCCACCTTCTGCCCCAAGCCGGGAAACAGCGGCACGGGTTACTCCCTGCAGTCTTTCAACTACCCGGCCAGGTACATCCGCCACTACCGCTTCACCGGCTACATCGCGAGCAACGGCGGGACCAACGCCTGGGACACGCCGTTGTCGTGGGCCCAGGACACCAGCTGGCTCGCCGCATCTCCCTGGAGCTGACCAGCAAGCGGCACGCTCAGCCGGTGACGCGGTGGAAGGTCCACCGCTGGTTGGAGCCGCCGGTGTCGCGGTACTGGATGAGCGCGGCGCCGTCGGCCGTACTGCCTCCGCCAACGTCGAGCACCTTGCCGCTGTTGCGGTTGACCAGAACGAACTCGCCCCCGGTCTGCGGGCGCGGCTGCCACTGCTGGCTCGCCCGGCCGTCGGCGGTCGCCTGCACGACCCGCGCGCCGTCCGCCGTCGAGGACCCTGCCACGTCGAGGACCTTGCCGCTGTTGACGCACATGATGGTGTGGTAGCCGTCCGCTGTGGACTGGAAGGCCCATTGCTGGTTCGGTCTGCCGGTGTCGGGCCACTGCAGCACGGTCGCGCCGTCCGCGAACGAGGCGCCGGAGACGTCGGCGACCTTGCCGCTGCGCACGCTGACGCACTTGTAGGCCCTGATGGGCGCGATGGTGTACTGCACCCAGTCCACGTCGACGTAGCCGGTGCCGTTGGGGCTATAGGTGTACAGGCCGATCCGATCGCCCCGGTACCCGCCCCAGGTGAGCTGGTAGGTACCGCCGAACGTGGTGAACGTGTTGCCGTCAAGGCTGTAGGAGAACTGGCTGACTCCGTTCACGTCCCAGGTGGTGCGCAGCCACACAGCGTTCTGCGTGACCACCGGACCGTAGGTCAGCGTGCCGCCGGCGTTGTGCGCGATCGTGGTGGTGCCCCCGGAGCGCCTGACGCCCAGCCCGGCGTAGGTGGCCGCGTAGTGGCACAGCCCGGCGTGCTGGCCGTCGGCGAGACCGGCCAGTTCGAGGCGGACGGTGACCGTCGCGCCGCCCGCCGTGCGCAGCACCCGCTGGGTGAGGGTGTTGCCCACCTTGGTCAGGTTGTCGGCCGCCAGCGGGGCGAACGCCCTCAGCCGCAGGTAACCGGGGCGTTCGGTCAGCGACCAATGGTCCGCGCGCGGCTGATAGTACCACTCCCACTGCGGCCTCAGGCGGGTGTCGGTGAACAGGTCGCTGGTCACCACGGCGGGCAGCGCGTCGACCGGCGCACCGGGCGTGCCGCCGACGGGCACCTGACCCGTCCACACCATGTTGCCTATGCCGTCTGTGCCCACCTGGCCCAGGATCGGCCAGCCGTCCACCCAGGTCACCGGCAGCAGGGACAGCACGCGCCCCTCCCAGTCGCCGTGGCCGTGATGGGTCACGAAGTACCAAGCCCCGTTGGGACCCTGCACCAGCCCGCCCTGGTTGGGCTCGCGGTCCACCGAGGCGTCGACGTGCTCCAGCTGCCGGGTCTCGAACGGACCGTCGAGGCTGGAGCCGCGGTTCATCATCAGCACCCGGCCCTCGGACTTCACCTCGCTGTACAGGTGGTAGTAGAGACCGTTGATCTTGTACAGCTTGTTGGCCTCGCTGCCCGGCGACTGGTGGATGACCGTGGATGGGCCGACCAGCGACCTGCCCTCCTCGGACAGCTGGAACAGGTGGATTTTGTAGCCGTCCGAGTAGTGCGTGGTGACCAGGTAGCCCTGTCCGTCGTCGTCCCAGAACGGGCACGGGTCGTCCCAGCCGGAGGTCCGCCACACCGCTGTCAACGGATCCCACGGCCCGGTCGGTGACGGGGCCGACGTCATGAAGAAGCCTTCGTCGGGGGTGTTGAAGTACACCCAGTACCGCCCCGCGTGGTAGCGGATGGCCCCGGCCCACACGCCACGGCCGTAGCGGTTCATCCGGTCCCAGTTCAGCTCCGGTCCGATCCGGGTGACATCGTCGACAGAGCCGCCGAGTGTCCGCCAGTTGACGAGGTCCTTCGAGTGCAGGACGGCCATGCCGGGCGAGTACCCGAACGTGCTGGTGATGCCGTAGTAGTCGGCGCCGACCCGGATGCAGTCCCAGTCGCTGAAGTCGCCCGGGAGGATGGGATTGACGTAGGTGCCGTCGCCTTGGTCGCCCCACTTACCGGCCGAAAGCGGTGCGGCTGCCGCCGCCCTGCTGGGGGGCAGCAGGCCCGGCAGCAGGAGGGCCCCGGTGCCGACCGCGGCGAGCCGGCCGAGCTGTCGTCTGGTGATGTCCACGATGTCCACCCTTGGAGGGAATCAGTCCACGTTCACCGCTTGCCACAGCTGGCCGGCGGCGTTCGTGTCCGTCGTCTGCACGAGCTGGGCGCCTGCTGTCGCCGACGAGCCGGACACCGCGAGCAGCTTGCCGCTGTTCACATTCTTGATCTTGTAGTGGCCGTCTCCGCCGGCCCCAGGGTCCAGTGCTGGCTCGCACCGTCGTTGTCGGGCTGCTGGATGACGGTCGCGCCGTCAGCGGTGGACCCGCTGGTGATATCCAGCAGCTGACCGCTGTTCTGGTTGACGATCTCGTAGCTGCCGTCACCCACCGCGACCCACCGCCAGCGCTGGTTCTGCGCTCCGGTGTCGTTCCACTGGATGGCGTTCGCCCCGGCGGAGGTCGATCCGCCCGAGACGTCGATCGTCTTGCCACTGTTCTTGTTGAGGATCTTGTAGAACGCGTTCTTGGAGGGGAAGGATATGGAGGCGAACGCGTCCAGCGCGCAGACGGTGTCGGAAGAGGCCGCGTTCTTCGTTCCGGCGCACACGACCTTGATCGTGTGGGGGCCCGCGGCGAGATCCGTCTTCTCGAACAGCGGCACCTGCTTCGTCACCGTCGAGGCATAGGCGTCGATGCCCGGCTGCGCCAGGGCGCCGTCGATGTAGACGTCGACCTTCCCCATGTTCGGCTGCTTCATGCCGAGATACCGAACGCCCGAGCCGGTGAACGCGTACTGGACGTAGTCGCCCGTCCTGTTCGTGTACTTCTCGGATCCCTTGAAGTCGCGTGAGTCGTTCCAGTTCGACCAGCCGGAGGAGTAAGTGGGACCGGAGTCCTTGTCGTCGACGTAGGCCCATCGCTGCCGTACGAGCGACTTCGACGCGGGGGATGCGTTCCCCTGGGCGTCCAGGACGTAGAGGCGGTAGTCGCCGGGCGTCGGCGGGGCGTCGATGGTCGTCGCGGTTCCGGCTGCCTTCGTCATGGTGGGGCCGACGGCGAACGTCGTCGTACCGGGGGGAGCCAGCCAGTAGGTTCTGGTCGCGTCGCCGATGGTGCGGAGGGGGATGGACGACACGCCCTTGCCGGTGAACGTGCTCGCGGGCAGGGCGTAGTCCTGCAGGCCCAGGTTGCTCCGGGGGACGATCTCCTTGTAGGCGTCCTCCAGGCCGGAGTTCACGGCGATGTCGTACGCCTGTGGCGGCCACACGTTGTCCGCGTACGCGTGCACGTCCTGGATGGTGCTGTTCGGGACGTTCTTGCTGGCGATCTTGTTGACGGTGCCGTAGGTGTTGGTGATGCTCAGGTCGTGCTGCCGGCCCCAGGTGCCGGAGTTGATGGTGTAGGCCAGGTTCGGGTCGACATCGAGCACGTTGTCGTGCTCGTTGATGTGGGCGGAGCCTTCATCGGGGTGCATTCCGTACTTGTGACCGGCCGGAACGCCCTGGATGTAGTTGTTGCTGATCTCGGTTCCCGGCTCGCTGCCCAGTGTGTAGATCGGAGCGGAGTCGTCGAGCAACTGCATGGTGTCGACGATCTGGTTGTGGCTGATGGTGTTGTTCCTCGCCGTGGTGGTCGGCACGCCGGGGCGGATCGAGTTCGCAGATCCGTCGAAGTTCCACCATCCCCAGCCGAGGGTGATGCCCGCCCATGGGGACTTCTCGATCCGGTTGTACTGCACGGACAGGGAATCGGTGAAGTACGCCGACACGGGGCTGGACCCCTGGAACAACACCGCGCTGTCGTAGAGGTAGTTGTCTGTGATCGAGATGTTCTTGCAGACTCCCTCGACGTTCACCGGGTACTTCTCGTGGTTGGTAGAGGTGTGGTCCCCGATGTACACGTGCTGGGGGTGTCCCACGGTGATGGCGGATCCGGCGGTGTCGTTCGTGACGTTGCCGGTCAGCTGCGAGTCCGTCACATCGTTGACCATGTTGATTCCGTCGGCGCCGGTGTGCTGCACCGTGTTGCGCTGCAGGACGATCCCGTCCGCGTTCTCCATCTGTATGGCACCCGGCGGCAGGTCGACGTTGCGGTAGGTGTAGGCGTGGAAGTTCTGCCTCGCGTACACGGTCGAGTCGGCGTTGCCCTGCTGGCCCTGCCGGAAGACGGAGCCCGCGACACTGACCAGGTTCCAGTCGGAGTGCTCGACCGTGAGCCCGGAGAACGTGATGTTCCGCGCGTGGTCGGTCGTGGACGTGCCGGCGATCCTGATGAGGGTGGACACGTTGTTCGGCGCGAAGACCTGCGCCGACGTCATGTCCTCGGAGCCCGACTTGTAGTAGTACAGCGTGTGGCTCGTCCTGTCGAAGTAGAACTCACCCGGCCGGTCCAGGAATTCGTACGCGTTCATGAACGTGTGGCTGCCACTTCCGGCGTTGAATCTGCCGTTCGGCGGTCCCTGGGCAATGGCCGCACCCGGCTGCTGGAACAGGGCCACGCGATTGGCGCCGTCCGAGCTCGTGGTGATCTGCCGGACCCCCACGATGGCCGTGGTCCAGGTCGTCGCCGACTTGATCTCGACGTCGTCCTGGTTGGCGGCGACGGCGGGCAGATCCGAGAGGCTGTACTTGGCTCCGTCGCACTGCGAACCAGACTCCCAGGCCCAGGGAGCCTGACCTGCCGTGACGGAGTAGGTCCCGTAGCATCCGGCCGAGTTGATCGTCTTCGAGGCCATCTGGGCGCGTTTGCCGTTGACGTACAGCGCGCGGAGCTTGTCGTCGCGGTTCAGCGGGGCCTTCCAGATGTTCCCGCTGTGCTGGGTCCAGCCGGTCACCTGAACGCCTCCGTTCAGCACCGGCTTCTCGTTCTGGTAGGCGGCGTACACCACACGGTGGCCGTTCGTTCCGGAGTCGGCCGGCGTGAAGTCGATGGTGCTGGTCACCGGGTAGTTGCCGCCGCGGAGATAGACGTTGATGTCTGCGGTCATGTTGCTGTTGAGCGTGCGCACGACGTCCCGTGCGTGCTGCAGGGTCCTGAACGGCGCCGTGATCGTCCCGGCGTTGGCGTCGTCGCCGTCGGGGGCGACGTAGTAGGTAGCCTGGGTCGCGGCCGAGGCCGGGGCCGGCGTCGTGAGGGATGTCAGCAGCACCGCGGACAGAGCCGTCGAAAGCACTGCTGACACCGTGCGGATGGTGGAGGTGAGGGGCTTCATCGTCTGCCCCTCCTGCTGCTGCGGACGGTCGGGAACGCGTTCATGCGGCGGCTCCGGGGCTGTTGTCAGTGCGGTTGACACGGATCTGCATCCGCCCGGCACTTGAGCGTCCCGATGGCTCGGAAGCGCCGGTGAGCGGCGACCTCGCGGATCAGGGGCGACTCTCGGCAGGCTCGGGGTCCGGGGTGCGGGCGGCGGGGTGGCGGACTGGGAGTGTCATCGTGTTCTCAGGGTCCCTTCGGTACGAACGCCGAAGGTCAGCTGCGGGCGGGAGGCCGTAGAAGACGGTCGCGGTGCCGGCGAGGACAGCGTGGATCTCGGTGGCGGAACAGCCGTCGAGCAATGCCTCCACGGCGGCGGCCCAGCGGTTCCAACCGCCCGCGAGGTTCGCGACCGGCCAGTCGGAGCCGAACATCAGGCGGTCGGGGCCGAAGGCGGTGAGCAGGATGTCCCAGACCGGGCGGATGTCGGCGGACGTCCACCTCTCGTGGTCCGCCTCGGTGATCAGCCCCGACACCTTGCAGACCACGTGTGGGTGTGCGGCCAGCAGAGACATCTGGCGTTCCCAGTCGGCCAGGTCACCTTCGGCGATCGGCGGCTTGCCCGCGTGGTCGAGTACCTGGGGCAGGTCGGGGAAGCGTTCGGCCAGCCGGATCGCCTGGCCGAGCTGGTGGCTGCGGACGAGCACGTCGTAGCGGAGCCCGCGGTCCCGCACAGCCGCCAACCCGCGTTCGACGTCGGGGCGTTGCAGCCAGTCGGGGTCCGTCTCGCCCTGGACCAGATGACGCAGGGACCGCAGATGTGTCCCGCCCGGACCGGCGAGCAGTCGGTCCAGCACCTCGCCGATCGCCGGCGACGTCAGGTCGGCCCAGCCGACGACGGCCCCGATCAGCGGTTCCCGCTCCGCGAGCGCGAGCAGGTACTCCGTCTCGGGCACGTCCGGCATGCACTGCACGGCCACCGTGCTGTGCAGACGGCGGCCCGCGACTGTCCGGCTGGCGGTGGTACGCAGGTCGTCGGGGGTGAAGGTGCGGCGGATCGTTGTCAGGGCGGGGTCGTCGAGCCAGGGTTGCGGACGCTGGTCGAGGTCCCACAGGTGGTGGTGGGCGTCGATGAGGGGCAGGCTCGAGGTCACGGGGGATCCAAGTCGGGTCGGTCCGGTGCGGGCGGGTCAGGCCGTGGCGTCGTCGCCGGGCGGACTCAGGTGCCAGATCTCGGTGAGTTCCGTCCACTGGCGCGCGTCGCCCCGGTCGGGCCACGGCTCCTGGCAGGGGTCGGTGAGCTTCCACCACTCCTGGGTTTCGGGGTCGGCTTCCAGTGCCGCCATGTCGGCCTCGAAGTCGTCGCCGTGGTACTCGAGGTAGGCGAACAGCACATCGCCGTGGAGGAAGATGCTGTAGTCGCGGATGTTCGACCGGTGCAGGGCGTCCTCGACGCCGGGCCAGACGGCGGAGTGGAGTTCGAGGTACTCGCGGCGGCGTTCGGGCCGGAGCCTGATGGTCTGGGCGATGCGTTTCATCACGCACTCTCCTGAGAGGTGAAGGGCGTCCGGTAGCCGGGGGCGTTGGCACGCAGCCGGAGGCGCACGGCGAGTCGTATGCGGGTGGACGCGGGCAGCCGGACCGTCAGGTAGGCGCTGTCGCAGACCTGCTCCGTCTCGGTTACGACGGGCTCGCGGTGGCCGTAGTCGTACATGTCACCGATCCAGCCGTCGTCCACGCAGGTCGTGTACCGGACAGCGGTGATGGTGTGCTCGGCGAAGGCGCCCGCCTGGACGATCACCGTGCGCTCGGCCTCAGGGGATAGGTTCACCAGCTCGACGGTCGTCGCCTCGGGGTCGATGGAGGTGACCAGTGCGGCCACGTCCGGCGGCAGGCCGGCGCGGCGGGCCTCGACGTCGTGGTAGCGCAGCCGGGCCTGCTGCAGGCCGCCGTTGTACAGCACCTGGGGCCCGCCCCAGGTCAGCTGGACGAGGGCCTCGGTGACCACAGGGTTGGACTGCTGCCAGACGTGGATGTCGGCCTCGGGCACGTCCAGGTCGCGGTAGCGGTCGATGCGCCGCAGGCGGTGGCGGACCTGGGCCTGGGCGGTGGCGAGGATCCGCTCGGGATAGCCGGGGTCGTCGCCGGCGAGGAAGGCGAACCACGCCTTCTCGTGCCCGGACTCCTCCTTGGCCCGGAACGGCCGGACGGTGCGCCAGTCGATGCCGTCGGCCTCACGCAGCCGCTCCAGCCGGGCGCGGTCGGCGTCGGAGGCCGTGTGGTGCCACAGGGCCACCGGTACGGGCGCGGTGACGGGGTTGTAGTCGAACCAGCCCCTGTCGTTGTGGCGGAACGGCAGGTGCGGTGTGGGGGTGCGGACGTCGGGGCCGAGTTCGACCGCCCACTTGGAGGGAAGGCTGGAGTCCGCCTCGGTGTGCGGCATCACCTTGGCGTGACCGATGAGGGTGTCGAGCGAGGTCGCGACCATGGAGAGGTAGCCGTCGTCCCCGGTGACCGTGGCCGCCGCGAGCGCCGCCACACAGGCCGCGTGGCCCACGCTGTGCCAGCCGTGCGGCCAGGACCAGCCGTAGTGGCCGCCGTACCAGCGGCCCTCCAGCAGGCTGCCCACGACCCCGTCCGGGCCGGCGTTGTCCGGGACGAGACCGCCGTTCGCCTCGGTGCGCTCCCGCCACGCGCCCACGTACTCGGCGATCCACTCGCGGTAGCGCTCCTCGCCGGACAGGATCCAGGCGTTGAGGACCAGCCCGGTCGCGGCGAGGTTGACCGCGGTGTCGCCGACGGCCATCCGGTCCCGCATCTGCGTGCCGAGGCGTGGGTCCGCGGAGAGCGGGTAGGGGCCGCCGTCGGCCTCGGGGATCCAGTCGAGCGGGAAGCCGTACGTCTGCGCTTCCCTGGGCAGCCAGGGATAGACGTCGCCGTCGAACAGGCCGGTGCGGTCGGGGTCGCTGCCGTTGTGCGGGCGGGTGATGATGCGGTGGGCGGGGTCGTAGTTGCCCTTGGCCGGGTCGACGTACAGCTCGGCGAAACGCAGGGCGCGCTCACGCCAGCGGTCAGGGGCGGCCATGCACAGGAAGTAGAGCAGGAGCAGGCTCTCGCCCTGGTGGAACCAGTCGTAGCCGCGTTCGAACTCGTCGTGCAGCATGCCCAGTTCGGTGAGCTGCCGGGTCACGCCCTCCCAGTGCTGCTCACTGGCGGGCAGCAGGTCGTCGGCGCCGCCGAGGAGGTACAGCTGGGGCCAGTTGAAGAACACCTCGTAGAAGTCGTCCACACCGTCGCGGGTGGTCAGCGGGCCGGTGTACTTCAGTCGTCCGTCGGGGCCGGTGAAGTCGCGGGCGAAGCGGCGCCAGGCATGGTCGAGGAGGTCGAAAAGGGACCGCTGGGCCACGGCCCAGCCCGGTGGTTCGAGCAGCGGCACCCCCGCCTCGATCTCGGGTGGCGCGACCGGGTGGTCGCAGGCGGCGTCCTCGGCCGTGGTTCGGTCGGCAGAGCTGAAGGGCATGGGAGAACTCCGTTCGGGGCGGGCGGCGGGACGGCGCACGCCGGGACGACGGCCGGGACGGGCCGCTATTCCTTGGTGGCGCCGGCGAGCATCCGGCTGACCAGGAAGCGCTGGGCGAAAAGGAAGACGATCAGCACGGGCGTGATGGCCACGAGCGTCGCCAGGGCCAGCTGCGGGCGCTGGATCGCCAGGTCACCAACGGTCGGATTGAAGGACGGCACGTTGCTGAGCAGGGTTCCGATTCCCACCTGGATGGGCATCTGGCTGCTCTCGGGGAGCATGACGTACGGCAGGAAGTAGTTGGTCCAGTTGGCGACGAAGCTGAAGAAGCCCACGAGTGCGACGACCGGGGTCGCCAGCGGCAGCGCGATGTGCCAGAAGACGCGGAACTCCGAGCAGCCGTCCACCCGCGCCGCGGCCAGCAGGTCCTTCGGGACGGCGGTGGTGAAGTAGATGTACGTCAGGTACACGCCGAACGGATAGAACGAGTACGGCAGGATGATCGACCACACGGTGCCGATCAGATGCACCGCGTTGATCTCCAGGAACAGCGGCACCACCAGCGTGGCGTTCGGCATGAGCATCACGACCAGGGTCGCGACCAGCAGGGTGTGGCGGCCGCGGAACTCGGTCATGGCCAGGGCGTATCCCGCGGGAACGGCGACACCGAGGGTGATGACCAGCGAGATCACCGCGTAGAGGGCCGAGTTGCCCAGCCACTGCATGACGGCGTTGTCCTGGAACGCCGTGAGCGCATGCCAGTTGGCTTTCAGCGCGTGCCACGACCCGAAGGACAGCGGGTTGTCGTGGACCAGCTGCTGGTCGGTCTTGGTCGCCGCGAGGACGAGCCACAGCACCGGCAGCACGAAGAAGGCGAGGAACACGGCCAGTACGGATCCGGTCAGCAGCCGGGAGGGCAGGTGCCCTACGGGCCGGCTGTGCGGCGGCTGGTGGTGAGATCGGCTCATGAGGGGCGCTTCCCGTTCCGCGTTCGCTGTGCCGGTGACTCGGCGGCAAGAGGTTCTAGTCGGCATCGAAGAACCCCGACCGTGCGACGAAGACGGCGGCGGCCGACACACTGACGACCAGGAGTTCCACCGAGACCGCGGCGGCGCCGTTGATGTTGTTCATCTGGAAGGCGAAGTCGTACGTCAGCTGGTTGAGCGAGTAGTCGCGTCCGGCCACGCCCACGCTGGCGAGGGAGAGCAACTGCGGCTCGACGAAGAGCTGGGCGCCGCCCGCGAATGCCAGGATCAGCATGTACACGATCCACTTGCGGAGCATCGGGATCTGCACGTGCCAGGCGGTCTGCCAGGCGCCCGCGCCATCGATGCGCGCGGCTTCCGTCACGTCCGTGGGGATGTTGTTGAGCGCGCCGTACATGACGACGATCCAGCCGCCCGCGCCGGTCCAGAACGCGATGATCGTGAACAGCAGGGGCAGGTTGCCGGGCGCGATCACCTCGCCGAAGGTGTGGAACCCCAGCGCGCCCAGCAGCGAGCTGACCGGGCTGACGGTCGGGTCGAGCATGAACAGCCACACCAGCACACTCGCGGCGCCGGCGAGCGCTCCGGGGATGTAGTAGAGGAAGCGCAGCGCCTTGCCGGCGGAACCCGAGGCCAGGCGGTGCAGCAGCAGCGCCAGGGCCACCACGAACACCATCAGGGACAGGAGCCAGAAGGCGAGGTAGACGGCGACATGGCTCACGGCGTCCAGAAAGCGGAAGTCCTGCGCCGTGGTGACGAAGTTGGCGAAGCCGGTGACCGTGCCCCCGGCGTCGGTGAAGGAGAAGTAGACCGCGTAGGCGGTCGGAAGGACGCCGAAGGCGACCAGCAGGAGCACGTAGGCGGCGACGAAGGCCATACCGGCCCGGCTCTGCCGGGCGGCGCCGCGACGGCGCCGGGTGGCAGAGCCTGCCGGGGAATGGGTGAGGGTCACTGGGAGACCTTGTATCCGTTGGACTTGGCGTACTTGACGATGGAGTCCTGCCAGGCCGGCAGCATCGAGACGACGGTCCTGCCCTGGGTCAGGCCGGGCTTGACGGTGGCGGCCCAGATCGCCTCCTGGCTGAACTGGCCCGAGCCCCAGCCCGGCCAGACCTGGGAGGAGGCGGCCTTGAGGGCGCTCAGGTCACCGTTGAAATAGCCGGAGGCGTCCTGTCCCTTCAGCCACGCCTCGGCCGCCGGCGCGTACGCGGGGAAGCCCGGGGCCTTCTGGCCCTGGTAGGCGTTGTCTGTGGTGACCCACTTCAGGAAGTCGGTGGCGGCCTTGATGTGCGCGGAGTGCTGGGACAGCAGCCAGGTGCCGCCGCCGACGTTGCCGGTGGACGGCGAGGTCTCCCCCTTCCACTGCGGGATGGGAGCCGCCGCGATCTGCTTGGCCGGCGTCTTGAAGGTGCCCTCGAACAGCGCTCCGCCGTACCAGGCCGGACCCGGCATGAGCAGGACCTTGTCGGCCTCGTTCTTGCCGAAGTCGGTGCTGAAGACCCCGCTGATGGACAGGGACTTGTTCTTGATCAGCACGTCCATGAGCTTGGCCATCTTGGTGCAGGCCTCGCTGGTGGTGTTCACCGAGACGGACTTGGGGCCGGTGATGTGGTTGGCGCCGCACTTGCCCGCCCACAGGTAGATCTCGGGGGTGAAGGCGTCGCCCGCGTCGCCCACCAGGTAGCCGGGGTGCTCCTTGGCCACCTTCTCGCCGAGCTGCTGGTACTCCTCCCATGTCGTGGGCACCGTGTAGCCGAACTTCTTCAGCAGCGGCGCGTTGTACCAGAGCACTGCCTGGGAGAGGTCGTTGCGCAAGCAGTAGACGGTGCCGTCGACGGTGCAGACGTCGTTGGCGCCGTCGGCGAAATCGGCCAGGGTCGCGGAGGGGATCAGGCCCTTGTCGAGCGGCGCGGCGAAGCCCGCGTCGACCGCCCAGGAGGCCTCGTTGTTCTGGGAGCTGAAGACGACGTCCGGCCAGCCCTTGCCGGTGCGGTTGAAGAGCTGGACCTTGGTCTGGAGGTAGTTGGAGCCGTTGGCGTCGCCGTCGTAGGTGACGATGTCCAGCTTCACGCCCGGATGCTGCTGCTGGTACAGCTTCGCGGCCGCCACACGGGTCGCGTCCACCCAGACCGTCAACGCACCGTCCTTCTGCGGTACCTGAGCGAAGCCGTCCTTGGTCGTCGTACCCGTGGCGCCGGCGCCGCAAGCAGTCAGAGCAAGCGCCGCGGTGGCCGCACAGCCGACCAGCAACGCCGCGCGCCTCTTGCTGGACACTCTCTCCTGGCCGGACGAAGGCTCGTTGACGGTCATGTGCGACTCCACTGGTTTCACAGGGCGCCCCGAGCAGATGGGCAGGCGGCGCGAGGATGAGGCGACGCCAGGCCGTACCGGTCGGCGTCGGGGGGACCGTGGACGGCCGGGCCCACTTGCCGTCGCGGAAGAAATTAGGCGCCTTATCGAGAGATCCGTCAAGGGTGTGTGCCGTGTTCTTCCTTCTGATCGACGACTGATACTCGGGATCCACCAGGGAGAATGCCCGACACTTCCCCTATTGTGCCTATCGCGACTAGAACCCTGCGAAGTGGATCTACAAGCAATGAGTACTACTCATTATCGAGCGGGGGGTAGAATGAGCGCGGCTCCACAGCGATCAACCGCCCTCGTAGCAGTCATCCCGAAGGCAGGACAGATGAACGACACGCCCGCGACCGAAGCCGCCCTGTCGGCGCAGGCCTCTCCCGCCGCGGCAGCAGCGGTGAACGGCTCGGACGAGCGGCGTGACTACCGCCCCGGATACGAAGTCGTGGCGGAGCGGATCCTCGAGTTCATCGCCGAGGCCCGTCTGGCGGCAGGCGATCGGCTGCCCACGGAGAACGATCTGGCTCAGAGGCTGAACACCAGCAGGGCCGTGGTGCGGGAGGCCGTCAAGATCCTTTCGGCGCTCGGCCGGGTCCGGGCGCACAAGGGGCGCGGACTGTTCGTCGCCGACGACGAGGGCATGCTCATCACCAGCCGCTGGGGCGGCTTCTTCCGCCCCGTCGACCTCGATCATGTACTTATGCTGTTCGAGTTCCGCAGGGTTCAGGAGATGGCCGCGAGCAGTCTGGCCGCCACCCGTGCCACGCCCGCCGAGCTGCGGAACATCGAGGTGGCCGTGCAGCAGTGCCGGCACGGATTCGTCCACGGTCAGGTCGACGAGTTCAATCAGGCGGACGACGACTTCCACGAGGCCGTGGCTGCGGCCTCGCACAACGCCTTCCTCGTCAGCGCCGTGCGGGACGCGCGACGCCTGCAGCGGCAGTCCAGCGCGATCGGGATCCATGACATGTTCGGCGAGGGCACCGAGTCCGCGGTCGTGGAGCACGAGGTGATCTACCGGGCCATTCGCGACGGCCGGCCCGAGGAGGCGGCCGAGGCTACGGCGGCACATCTCGACAGGACACTCGAGGACTACCGGCGGGAGATCCAGCGGCGCCTTTTCGGATAGCGTCCTGTTCGGTTCCCACCTGACCGGCTGGATCCTGAACGCCAATGCGTCCCCCGGCCGAGAAGCCGATGGCCGCGTACGCCTCGCGAGCACGAAGGTCCGGCCCGGAGACGCACCCTCAGCAGCGCTCGCGGACGCGGCTGCCGTTCCGATGCGGCGGCGCGCCGTCGGGAACAGGCGGGGGCGGAAGAGGCGGGGGACGTCACTCCCCGACCCGAGCCGTCGCGGTGATCGACCGGCAGAGCACCGGACCCGATCCCAACCGGTTGCACCAGGCCGAGCCGGATGCACAGGGCCGGCCCTCAGCCCTGCCAGGCACCACCGTCGCCGCCCCCCCGGCGACCTGGACGCAGAGCGGCAATGCCCTGGACCGGCCGACGACACTCCCTCGCGCACCGGACATCCGCGTCCAACTGGGCAAGGGCACCGCGCCTGGGCAGGTGAAGCTGTCGAGGTCTACCGAAGGGGAGGAGCCTGGCCGGAACGCAGGTGTTCTCTGAGCCACTGTTCGGTGTTGTTCACGTGCAGCAGTGCGGCGGCCTGACTGAGGGAGGCGTCACGGGTGGACAGGGCATGGAAGATCGCCTCGTGCTCGGCGAGGGTCCGGCCCGCGGCCTGGGTGTCGACCAGGCCGCGCCAGATACGGGCGCGCAGAGTGCGGCCGGAGATGCCCTCGAGGAGGGTGAGCAGGGTCTCGTTGCCCGTGGCCGTGATGACGGCGCGGTGGAAGGCGGCGTCGTGGATGTTGAGCTGCTCGACGTCGTCGCGGGCCTCGCGCATGGCGTCCAGGTGCCGCTCGACCTCGGCAAGCTGCTCGTCGGAGATCCGGGTGGCGGCCAGGGCGGTGGCGACCGGTTCGAGGAGACGCCGCACCTCCATGAGGTCCTGCAGCGCGGCGGAGTCGCCCTGCAGCAGTTCCACCGCTCCGCCGAGCCCTTCCAGGAGCAGGCTCGGCTGCAGACTGGTCACGTACGTGCCGTCACCCCGCCGGACCTCCAGCACCCGCGCGACGGCCAGCGCCTTGACCGCCTCACGGGCCAGGTTGCGGGACAGACCCAGCTGAGCTGCCAGATCCGGCTCCGGCGGCAGCTTGGAGCCCGGAGGCAGCGCACCCGTGCGGATCAGCTCGCGGATCTGCGCTATGGCCTTGTCCGTCAGAGACACTGCGAACTCCTTCCGGGATCGTTCGCCGTGGGCACGTCCGACCTGATCAGTCCTCGGCGACGGAGATCATCCCAGAGATCTTCAGGGGTCCGCAGATCGTGGAGTTCCACGTTTCGGGCAACCTGCTCCGCATTCCGCATACCGAGGGTGATGTTGATGATACTGGGATGGGTGCGCGGGAAGGCGATCGCGGCGGCGGGCAGGGTCGTGCCGTGCGCCGCGCAGACGTCGGCGATCGCCCGAGCGCGGGCTACCAGGGCAGGCGGGGCGTCGTGGTAGTCGTACTTCATGCCCTCGGCAGGGCGGTCGCTGGAGAGCAGCCCCGAGTTGAACACGCCCACCGCCACGACGCTCTTGCCGAGATCCCGCGCGGCGGGCAGGACATCGTCCAGAGCCGACTGGTCGAGGAGCGTGTAGCGCCCGGCCAGCATGACCAGGTCGGCTGCGGTCTCGCGCAGGAAGCGGGCCAGCATGGCCGACTGGTTCATACCGGCGCCGATCGCGCCGATCACCCTCTGGTCGCGGAGGTCGGCGAGGGCCGGCATGGCCTCCTCGGCGGCCTGTCTCCAGTGGTCGTCGGGGTCGTGCAGGTAGACGACGTCCAGGCGGTCCAGGCCGGTGCGTTCCAAGGTCGCCTCGATGGAGCGGAGCACTCCGTCACGGCTGAAGTCCCACTGCCTGCGCAGGTCGTCCGGCACCACGAAGCCCTCGGTGTCGATGCCGCGCGGCTGCTCGTTGGGAACGAGCAGGCGGCCGACCTTGGAGGAGACGGCGTACGCGTCGCGTGGACGGTCCCGCAGGGCGGCGCCCAGGCGCCGCTCGGAGAGACCGAGCCCGTAGTGCGGTGCCGTGTCGAAGTACCGGATGCCGGCCTCCCAGGCCGCCTCGATCGCGGCCTGCGCGTCGTGAGGAGGGGTGACACGGTAGAGGTTGCCGATCACGGAGGCCCCGAAGCCGAGTTCCGTGAGCTCGACGGGGGTGTTCGTGATCTTCCGGTGTCCGAAGGTCCGATGTGTCACCTGTGCTCCCCTGCTGGTGCGGTTCGGTACGGCGGCCGAGGGCCGGTCATCGTCTGACGGCGGCCGAGCCACCTGCCATGACAGCCTCGACCTCGGTGAGTGAGGCCATGGAGACGTCACCGGGCGTGGTCATGGCCAGTGCGCCGTGGACGGTGCCGTAGGCCAGGGCGCGCTGCAGGCCGGCGGCATCGAGGGTCGCCGCGGGCCTGGCGCGAGCCGCCGAGCCGCCCTCCTCGCCGTCGCCCATCAGCAGTCCGTAGATCAGTCCGGCCGCGAACGCGTCGCCGGAGCCGATGCGGTCCAGGACATGCAGGCCGGGCATGTCGGGGCCACGCACGCAGCCGGTCCGGGCCGACCAGGCGGCCGAGGACCAGTCGTTCACCCCGGCCGAGGGCACCGTGCGCACGGTCGTCGCCAGCACCTCAGCCTGGGGCAGGCGTCCCGCGACCTCTGCGAGTGCGTCCTGCACCTCGTCCTCCTCGACCCGCAGCGCCCCTGGGTGCGGTCCGGCCAGGCCCAGGGCACCCACGACGACATCGGCGTGCCGGGCGAGCCGCAGGTCGACCTCGCGGGCGGCGTCGGCGCCGCCCCGGCCGGCCCAGAGACTTGGGCGGTAGTTGGGGTCGTAGGAGACCGTCACCCCGTGCCGCCGCGCGGCCGCCATGGCCTCGTCCGCGACGTCCGCAGTGGTGTCCGACAGACCGGCGAAGATGCCGCCGGTGTGGAACCAGCGGGGTCCCGAGGAGAAGACCGCGTCCCAGTCGACATCCCCTTTGCGCAGCTGCGAGACGGCTGTGCCCGCGCGGTCGCTGACGCCCAGTGCGCCCCGGATGCCGAAGCCCCGCTCCACGAAGTTCAGCCCGTTGCGGGCGGCGCGGCCGATACCGTCGTCGGACACCCAGCGGATCAGGGAGGTCTCGACTCCGCCCTGGAGGATCAGGTCCTCGGCAAGCCTCCCCACCGCGTTGTCGACCAGGGCGGTCACGACGGCCGTGCGCAGCCCGAAGCAGCGGCGCAGTCCCCGCACGACGTTGTACTCGCCGCCGCCTTCCCAGACCTGGAAGGTGCGGGCGGTGCGGATCCTGCCCTCGCCCGGGTCGAAGCGGAGCATCACCTCGCCGAGGGCCACCACGTCGGTCACGTCGCGCTCCTCTGTACGGCCTCGGCGGTCAGCCGGCGGATCTCCTCGTACTCGCCCCGTTCCAGATGGGCGGCGGTGGCCATCCAGCTGCCGCCGACGACGAGGACCGCCGGGTCGGCGAGGTAGGCGGTCATGCGGTAGGCGTCGATGCCGCCCGTCGGCACGAATCGGGCCTGCGGGAAGGGCGCCGCCAGGGCTCGCAGCATCGGGATGCCGCCGATCGGCTCGGCGGGGAAGAGCTTGACGGTGTCGAGGCCGGCCCGCAGCGCGCGCATCAGCTCGGTGGCAGAGGCGATGCCGGGCACCACGGGTACCCCCAGACCGCCGCACCTGGCGACGACTGCCTCGTCGAAGCCGGGAGAGACGACGAAGCGGGCCCCGGCCGCCACGGCCAGGTCCACCTGCTCGGGCGTGAGGACCGTACCGGCGCCGACGGTCAGCCCGCCGTGGGCGGCCATCGTCTTGAGTACCTGCTCGGCATCGGGGGTGCGGAAGGTGACCTCGGCGCACCGTGCGCCGCCCGCCGCGAGCGCGTCGGCCAGCGGGCCGGCGGTCGCGGCGGAGGGCACGGTCAGCACCGGCATGACGCGGGCGCCGGCCAGTACGGAGGCCAGGTCGGTGTCACTCATCGGCCGAGCCATCCGCCGTCGACGGGCAGGACGGTGCCGTGCACGTAGGCGGCGGCGTCCGAGGCGAGGAACACCGTGGCGCCCGCGAGGTCGTCGGCGCTGCCCCAGCGCGCGGCCGGGATGCGGTCCAGGATCGCCTTGCTGCGGACGGGGTCGTCCTGCAGAGCCCGGGTGTTGTCGGTGGCGATGTAGCCGGGCGCGATGGCGTTGACGTTGACACCGTGCGGGGCCCACTCGTTGGCCAGGGCCTTGGTCAGGCCGGCGATGCCGTGCTTGGCGGCGGTGTAGCCCGGGACGGTGATGCCGCCCTGGAAGCTGAGCAGCGACGCCGTAAAGATGATCTTCCCGTGGCCGCGCGCCACCATGGCCGCGCCCACCGCGCGGGACAGGGCGAACTGGGCGTTGAGGTTGACCTGGAGGACCAACTCCCAGTTGTCATCGGTGTGTTCGACGGCCGGGGCGCGGCGGATCGTGCCCGCGTTGTTGACCAGGATGTCCACCGGCCGCTCACGCCCGGCGAGGTCCGCGCCCAGCGCCCGTACGGCGTCCGGATTGGCAAAGTCGGTGCGGATGGCCTCGAAGGTGCGGCCCGCGGCGAGAACGTCCTTCTCCACCGCGCTGCCGGACTCCTCCAGTGAGGCGCTGACGGCGATGACGTCCGCGCCGGCCTCGGCGAGCGCGCGGGCCATGGCGCGGCCGATGCCCCGCCGGGCTCCCGTGACGACGGCGAGCTTCCCGGTGAGGTCGAAGGCGGTCATACGGCGGCTCCCTGAGCGTCGTCGGTGCAGTCCACGAGGATCTTCATCACGTCACCGCCGCCCTCCAGGGCCTCGAAGGCGGCCGGCGCCTGGGTGAGGGGGACGACCTTGCTGATCAGCCGATCGGCCGGGATGGTGCCGTCGGCGACCACGGCGACCGCCCGCTCGAAGTCGGAACGGTCGTACAACCGGGCGCCCACGAGCGTGAGTTCACGCCAGAAGAAGCGGTGCAGGTTCACCTCGCGCGGGCGGGCGTGGATGGCCACCAGGCACAACCGGCCGCGAACGCCGAGAACCTCGACGGCGGTGTCCACTCCGCCCTGTGCGCCGGAGACTTCGAAGGCGACGTCCGCGCCTGCGTCGCCGGTCCACTGCCGGACCAGCTCGGGCACGTCGTCGGCACCCGGATCCCAGGTGGCCAGCCCCAGCTCCTCGGCGAGCCGCCGCCGGTGAGGGCTCGGCTCGACCACCCGGACGTCGGCTCCGGCTGCCCGGGCGACCAGGGCGATGAGGACGCCGACGGGGCCGCCGCCGACCACGACGGCCTTCTCTCCGTCGCGGACCTGGGCCCGGCCGACGTCGTGCACCGCGACCGCGGTGGGCTCCACGAGGGCGGCGTGGTCCAGAGGGAGGGAGCCGGGCAGCCGGATGAGGGTGGGGGCGGGCACGGCCCAGCGCTGCTGCATCGCGCCCGGGGAGTCGATGCCGATGAAGTCCAGGTGCCGGCAGATGTGCCGATGCCCCGCCTGGCAGGCCGGACAGGTGTCGTCCCAGCGCAGCGGCATCACGGTGACCGCGTCCCCGGGCGACCAGCCCTCCACGCCGGGGCCGACCCGTACGATATGGCCGGACATCTCGTGGCCGAGGACGGCGGGCACGGACACCCGAGCGTCCATGTCGCCGTGGAAGATGTGCAGGTCGGTCCCGCAGATGCCGACGTAGGCGGGGGCGATCTCCACCTGGCCGGGGCCGGGGGGCGGGTTCTCGGCGGGCGCGGTGTCCAGGGTGCGGGCGGCCAGGTAGCGGACTGCGAGTGTCATGGTGTTCTCAGGGTCCCTTCAGCGCGGACGCCGATGGTGAGCAGCAGGTTGGCATAGGTGCGGATGTCGGCGGTGACGACGGCGAGGGTCAGGTCGGGTGAGCGGGCGGCGTCGTAGAACTCGAAGCGGCCGAGCGTCTCGACCGGGACGGGCGCCAGCATCGAGCGGTACTCCGCGATGGCCGGCGGCTCCGGCTCGCCCTCGGGCGGCACCATCACATGCGCTGACTCGACGGGCAGGGCGCGCAGCAGGACGTCGAGCACGGTGGTGACATCCAGCAGACCCGGCGCCAGGTTGAGATGGACGGTCCTGGTTCGCGGGCCGGTGGCCGTACTCGCCGGATAGTGGCCGTCGGCGAGCAGCACCCGGGCTCCATGTCCGGCGCCCGCCAGGGCTTCGAGGATCCCCGGGTGCAGGAGTTCGGTCAGGAGCATGGAGTCCGTCTCTTCCTTTCAGCGGCATCGAGGCGGTAGAACGTGGTGGCCGTGCCGGCGAGGACCGCCTCGGTCTCGGCGGCGGAACAGCCCGCCAGGAGTTCCTCCACGGTGGCGGCCCACCGGTTCCAGCCGCCGGCGAGGACGCAGACCGGCCAGTCGGAGCCGAACATCAGCCGGTCGGGGCCGAAGGCCGCCAGCAGGACCTCCCACACTGGCCGGATGTCGTCGATGGTCCACTTCGCGTGGTCGGCCTCGGTGACCACGCCGGAGACCTTGCAGCGCACCTGGGGATGCGTGGCGAGCCGGCGCACGCCCCGCTCCCAGTCGTCCAGGTCGTGCCGGGCGATGGGTGGTTTGCCGGCGTGGTCGAGGACCAGGGGAAGTTCGGGCAGGCGTTCTGCCAGGCGGATCGCCTGGGGGAACTGATGGCTGCGGAGGAGCAGGTCGTACCCCAGGCCGCGTTCACTCACCGCCCGCAATCCCCGCTCCACAGAGGCCTGTTGGAGCCAGTCGGGATCGGACTCCCCCTGGACGAGGTGACGTACGGCTCTCAGATACGTACCGCCGTGCCCGGCGCACAGCGCGTCCAGTACGCCGCCGATCGCGGGGGACGTGAGGTCCGCCCAGCCCACGACCGCGCCGATGAGCGGGTCGCCGTCGGCGAGGGCGAGGAACTCACGCGTCTCGTCGACCGAGGCGACGCACTGGACGAGCACCGTGCACTCCAGCCGCCGTCCTGCCAGGGTCGCGGTCGCGGCTGTGCGCAGGTCGTCGGTGCCGAAGGTACGGCGGATCGGCTCGTGCCCTGGTTCGTCCAGCCAGGGCTGCGGCCGGAGGTCCAGGTCCCACACGTGGTGGTGGGCGTCGACGAGTACCTGGGTGTCAGGCACGAGCGCTCCAGACGGGGCCGTCGGGGTATGCGTACTCCTTGAGCGAGTCCGGGTGCATCTGCGCGCTCAGTCCGGGCAGGGTCGGCGCGAGATAGTGACCGTCGACGATGCGGACGGGATCGACGAAGTGCTCGTGCAGGTGGTCGACGTACTCGATGACCCGGTCGTCGGTGGTGCCGGACACGGCGATGTAGTCGAACATCGACAGGTGCTGCACCATCTCGCACAGACCCACACCGCCGGCGTGCGGACAGACCGGCACCCCGAACTTCGCGGCGAGCAGCAGGATCGCGATGTTCTCGTTCACGCCGCCGACCCGGGCCGAGTCGATCTGCACGATGTCCACCGCGCCTGCCTGCAGCAGCTGCTTGAAGACGACCCGGTTGGCGATGTGCTCACCGGTGGCGACCTTGATGGGGCCGAGCGCCCGGCGGACGGCCGCGTGGCCGAGGACGTCGTCGGGGGAGGTCGGCTCCTCGATCCAGTACGGCTCGTACGGCGCCAGGGCGCGCATCCAGTCGATGGCGGGCTGGACGTCCCAGCGCTGGTTGGCGTCGACGGCGATGCGGATGTCCGGGCCGACCGTCTCGCGGGCGACGCGCATGCGCCGAACGTCGTCCTCCAGGGAGGCGCCGACCTTCAGCTTGATCTGGGTGAAGCCGTCGGCGACGGCCTCGCGGGCGAGGCGGGCCAGCTTCTCGTCGGAGTAGCCGAGCCAGCCGGGGGTGGTCGTGTAGGCGGGGTAGCCCTGGTCGATGAGACGGCCGATGCGGCGCTCGCGCCCCGGTTCGGCACGGCGCAGGATGTCCAGCGCCTCCTCGGGGGTGAGGGCGTCGCTGAGCCAGCGGAAGTCGACCTGGGCGACCAGTTCCTCGGGAGACATGTCGCTGAGGTAGCGCCATACGGGCTTGCCCGCGCGCTTGGCGGCCAGGTCCCAGGCGGCGTTGACCACCGCGCCGGTGGCCATGTGGATGGCGCCCTTCTCCGGCCCCAGCCAGCGCAGTTGGGGATCGTGCACGAGGGAGCGGGAGAACGCGCCGAGGTCGGCGCAGACCTCCTCCACCGACAGGCCGACCACGTGCGGAGCGAGCGCCGCGATGGCGGCGGCCTGCACGTCGTTGCCGCGTCCGGTGGTGAAGGCCAGAGCGTGGCCCTCCAGTCCGTCGCCGGCGTCGGTGCGCAGGACCACGTAGGCGGCGGAGTAGTCGGGCTCGGGGTTCATGGCGTCCGAGCCGTCGAGGTGTTCGGAGGTGGGGAATCGCACATCCAGGACGTCCAGGGCGGTGATGCGGGCGGATGGGGGCACGGTGGAGGACATGGCGGCAACTCCTGTGAGGGGCAAGGGGAATTGGTCCCCGTGCGACGAGACGTGAATACGGCGGAGGTCGGGCGGCCGGTGGGGCCGCCCGCGTCACTCCTGGACCTTGCCGCCGGTGATGCGGGAGATGGCGAGGGCGACCAGGATGATCAGTCCGTTCAGAGCGCCGATCCACTGAGCGGGGACGCCCGCCAGCGTGAGCACGTTCTGGATCATGAAGAGCAGCAGGATGCCGCAGAACGCGCCGAACATGGTGCCCTTGCCGCCGTTGAGGCTGATTCCGCCGATGACGGCGGCGGCGAAGACGGTGAAGATGTAGCCGTTGCCCTGTGCGGAGGCGACCGAGGCCAGCCGGCCTGACAGCATCAGTCCGGCGAGGGCGGCGAGCACGCTGCCGGTGACGATGACGATCCACAGCACCCGGTCGGTGCGGATGCCGGCTGCCTTCGCCGCGTCGACGTTGCCGCCGATGGCGTACAGGGAGCGGCCGAAGCTGGTCCAGCCCAGGACGACGATGGCGACGGCGAACAGTGCCAGGCATATCCAGATGGAGGCCGGCATCCCGAACCACTCCGTGGTACCGATGTAGAGCATCGACTGCGGCAGCTGGAAGAAGGTCTGGCCGCCGGAGATGCCGGTGAGAATGCCGCGCAGCACGATCAGCATGCCGAGCGTGACGATGAAGCCGTTGAGGCCGAAACGGATGATCAGCAGTGAGTTGATCACGCCGACGAGCGCGCCCACGGCGAGGGTGAGGGGGATCGACCAGGCGCCGGGGAGCAGGCCGAGTCCGTGTCCGGTGCCCGCCGGAACGACCAGCCAGGCCGCGACGCCGGGCGCGAGGCCCATGGTGGACTCCAGGGACAGGTCCATCTTCTTGACGATCAGGATCATCGTCTGGGCGAGGACCAGCAGGGCCATCTCCGACATGGTCTGCAGGACGTTGATGAGGTTGTCCGCCTGCAGGAAGACCGGGTTGACGATCTGGCCGACGATCGCGATGACGACGATCGCGGGGACGAGTGCGAGGTCGCGCAGGCGGGCCAGGGGGATTCGGCCACCGAGCAGCGCGGTGCGCTTGTGCCTGGGTTCCACGGCCTTGGCTGCCGCGTCCGCGAGGACGGTCTCAGGCATTGAGGTCCACTCCTTCCATCGCGGCCACGAGTTCGTGGTCGTGCCAGCCGCGGGCCATCTCTGAGGTCACACGGCCCTGGAACATCACCAGGACCCGGTCGCACATGCGCAGGTCGTCGAGTTCGTCGGAGGCGATGAGCACTCCGGTGCCGGTCTCCGCGGTCTCCTCGACCTTGCCGAGCAGGAACTCCTTGGAGCGCACGTCCACGCCCGCGGTCGGATTGATCAGCACCAGCAGGCGCGGGTCGTCCGCCAGGGCGCGGGCCATGACGACCTTCTGCTGGTTGCCGCCCGAGAGCGCGGAGACGGGCAGCTCCGGTCCAGGCGTCTTGATCGCCAGCCTCTCGATCATGTCGCCGGCGAGCCGGTCCCGTCGGTCACGGCTGAGGAAGCCGTTCTTGCCGAGCCTGCGAGGAACGGACAGCGTGGCGTTGTCCGCGATCGACATGTCGGGCACGAAGCCCTGGTGGTGCCGGTCCTGCGGGACGAACCCGGCGCCCGCGGCGAGCGCGGCGGGCACGCTGCCCGGCCGGGGCCGCCGCCCGGCGATCTCCACCTCGCCCGCCTGTGCCGCCCGCAGACCTACGACCGTCTCGGCGACCTCGGTGCGACCGCTGCCGGCGGCACCCGCGAGTCCGACGATCTCCCCGGCGCCCACCTGGAAGGTGACATCACCGTAAGCGCCGTCACTGCCCAGCGCCTGCACGGACAGCGCGGGCGTGGCGGTGCGGTCGAGGGTGCTCGACCGCACCTGCAGCCGGTCGGCCGCCGCCTCGCCGGTCATCGCGGCGACCAGCTCGGTGCGGGGAAGCTCCACGACAGGCGCGGTCACGATGTGCCGGGCGTCGCGGAACACCGTCACCATGTCGCAGATGTCGTAGACCTCCTGGAGATGGTGGCTGATGAACAGGAAGGTCACACCCTGGCGCTGCAGGTCGCGAATGCGGTCGAAGAGCCGGTTGATGGCCGCGCCGTCGAGCTGGGCGGTCGGCTCGTCGAGGATGATGAACCGGGCTCCGAAGGACAGCGCCCGGGCGATCTCCACGAACTGCCGCTGCTCCACGGTCAGATCGCCGGCCGAGGTCTGTGGGTCGACGTCCACCGACCACGTCGACAGCAGCTCCTGCGCCCGCCGGCGCACACCCTGCCAGCTGATGAGCCCGCTGCGGCCGTGGTCGTGCCGGTTCAGGAAGAGGTTCTCTGCGACGGTCAGGGTGGGGATGATCGTCGACTTCTGGTAGACGCAGGCCACGCGCTGTCGCCAGGCGTCGCGGTCCGCGAGTCGTGGTGCGGGGCCGCCGCCGAAGGTGACCGTTCCCTCGTCGGGGGCCTGCAGGCCGGTCAGGACCGACACGAGCGTCGACTTGCCGGCCCCGTTGCGGCCGACGAGCGCGTGGGTCTCGCCGGGCCTGATGGTGATCCGGGCGCCGTTGAGTGCCACCGTCGGACCGAATCGTTTGACTATGCCCGTCGCCTCGACGACGGGCGGGCCCACCGGCGACCGTCCGTCGTCCGCCGGGGCGGGCGCGGGGCTGACTGCTCGCTCCCCGTCGCTCATCACAACCACCTTGTAGTCGTTATCCGTTGGGCGCCTGACAGGGCAGGTCAGCCGTGGTTGTTGCCCCACAGGGAGGCGTCGCTGCTCTTGACGCTGGACACGCCGCCGTAGCTGCCGCCGTCGACGGTGACCAGCGGAGCGGAGAGCTGGTCCTCGAGCAGACCGGGGCGGACCTGGATGATGGTGCTGTTGTGGTCGGTCTTGCCGGGCTTGAACGTCTTCCCGTCGATCGCGGCCTTCAGGTAGTACAGGGCGTACTTGGCGTAGAGGTCGGCCGGCTGGGACACGGTGGCGTCGATCTGGCCGGCGGTGATGTCCTTGAGTTCCTCGGGAATGCCGTCGTTGGAGACCACGAACACGTGCTTGGGGTCCTTCGGGCCGGCCAGCAGCCCCCTCTGCTTGAGGACCTGCAGCGTGCCGGACAGGGCAAAGCTGGACTGCATGTAGACGCCCTTGATGTCCGGATTGGCCGTCAGATCGGTCTGCAGCTTCTGCGCGGCGACGGCACCGTCCCAGTTCGTGGCCTCCCCGAGCACCTTGATGCCGGGGAAGTTCTTCTTCATGCAGTCGTTGAACGCCTCGGTTCGGTCACGGCCGTTGATCGAGTCGAGGCCGCCCTCGAGCATGACGACCTTGCCCTTGCCGTTCAGCTTGGTGCCGAGGAACTGGCAGGCCTTCTCGCCGTAGGCCCGGTTGTCGGCCCGCACCACCATGAACACCTTGCCGCTGTCGGGGCGGGTGTCGATGGTGACGACGGGGATCTTCTTCGCCTCCAGCTGCGCCAGCGTCGGCGCGACGGCGGCGGTGTCCTGGGGCGCCATCGCGATGCCCTTCACACCCTGGCTGATGAACGTCTGCGCGTTGGCGGTCAGCTTGGCGACGTCGTTCTGCGAGTTCGTCGTCTTCAGCGACAGGCCCAGCTGTCCGGCGTACCTGGGCGTGTACTTGATGTACGAGTTCCAGAAGTCCGTGTCGGAGCGGGGGTAGTCGACGCCGACCAGCAAGGAACTGCTCGACGAAGCGGTGCCCGAGCCGCTGCAGGCGCTGAGCAGTGCCAGGGCGGACAGGACTGAGGCGGTGGAGCAGAGGGCAGTTCTGAGTCTCATCGGTACTTCCTCGCGCTGGTCCCGGAGCGGGAGTTGGTGTGCAGGGCGACAGCTGTGTGCCGCCACATCGAAGACATGGGATGTATGTATAGGCGGCGACCGATGGCGCTGTCTAGGTGTCGGGTCAAACCAGTGAAATAGAGAGGCGCTTGGAGTTCGCAGCGGCACACCGGGGGCAAATCAATCCCATCAATCATGCGCATTCGTGAGGGGGTGACGGCTTGTCTGCGGACTCCCCGTGTGGCGAGCCTCAATCCGCACACCCCTCAGACATTCCATGTCTGGGATCCAATAACAGGGATAATGGCACTCATATGCGACAAAACGGCGCGCCGGCGGGGTGCTTTCATCCCTGCACGCCCGTTGACATCAGGGCGTCACATGCTCGAACTTCGTGCGTAACGTCCGGCGCTCCAGTGCCGTGGGCGCCGTGTCTTCCCTTTGTCCCCCACATCAGGGATGTCCTCATGTCGAGCTCGTTCAACAGACGTCAATTCCTGGCCGCCGCCACGGGTGTAGCGGCGGCGGCCGTCGCCGGCGGCGGCCTGGGGTCCGGCGTCGCACAGGCGGCAACAAGCACCTACACACCGGCGTGGCCCTCGGTCGACCAGCACCCGCCTGCCCCCGAGTGGTTCCAGGACGCCAAGTTCGGCGTCTACTTCCACTGGGGCGTCTTCAGCGTTCCGGCCTATGGGAACGAGTGGTATCCGCGCCGCATGTACATCAGCGGCGACGCGGTCAACCAGCACCACATCGCGACCTACGGCGACCCGTCCGTGTGGCCGTACCACAACTTCATCAACGGGGCGAAGGACCTGGCGGGCAACTTCGTGCAGTTCGCACCGAAGCTGAAGTCGGCGGGCGGCAACTTCGACCCCGACGCGTGGGCGCAGCTGTTCAACGACGCGGGAGCGAGGTTCGCCGGACCGGTCGCCGAACACCACGACGGCTTCTCCATGTGGAACAGCCAGGTCAACGAGTGGAACTCGGCCGCCAAGGGCCCGAAGCTCAATCTGCTGCAGCTGTTCGCCACGGCGATCCGGGCCAAGGGTCTCAAGCTGCTGGTCGCCATGCACCACGCGTACAACTTCAACGGCTACTACGACCACGTCCCCGCACAGTCGGACCCCAGCCTGCAGAAGCTGTACGGGCAGTTGGGCAGGACGCAGGAGAACCAGCTCTGGTACGACAAGCTGAAGGAGGTCATCGACCTCGCCCAACCGGACATCCTCTGGCAGGACTTCGACCTGAGCGCGGTCGACGAGACACAGCGCCTGAACTTCCTGTCGTACTACTACAACCAGGCCAACGCGTGGGGCCGCGAGGTCGTCGCCACCTACAAGGACGGTCTCGACAGCAAGGGCGAGGTCTTCGACTACGAGCGCGGTGGCCCAGCCGACCTGACCGCCCCGTACTGGCTCACCGACGACAGCATCTCCAGCTCCAGCTGGTGCTACACGCAGGGCATCGGCTACTACAGCACCCAGCAGATGCTGCACTCGCTCATCGACCGGGTGAGCAAGAACGGCAACATGCTGCTGAACATCGCGCCGATGGCGGACGGCACCATCCCGCAGGGACAGAAGGACATCCTGCTCGGCATCGGCGACTACCTGAAGCGCTTCGGCGAGTCGATCTACTCGACCCGGCCCTGGACGGCGTACGGCGAAGGCCCGACCAAGATGGGCGGGGGCTCCTTCACCCATCCGACGGCCGGCACCGCGGAGGACATACGCTTCACCCGGAACAAGAACAACACGGTCCTGTACGCCACCGTCCTCGGCTGGCCCGGCAGTTCACTGACGATCAAGACGCTCAGCTCCGACCGGATCGGCCTCTCCTCGCTGACGTCGGTCAAGCTGCTCGACTCGACGGCCGGCAGCTACATCAGCCTTGCCACGCCCACGCAGGACGCCTCCGGGCTGAAGGTGACCCTGCCGTCGTCGGCGCCGTTCAGCGCCAACGCGTACGTTCTGAAACTCTCCTTCTCCGGGCGGATACCCAGCCTGCGGCCCCTCTCCGGCGCCGTGGTCTTCGGGGACGTCGACTACTCGGGCCCGACCGCCGTGCTCCCTGCCGGCGACTACACCGCGGACCAGTTGACACTCGCCGGTCTCGGCCCACTCACGCTCTCGTCCCTGCGCCTGGCTCCCGGCTTCCAGCTGATCGGCTACTCAGAGGACGACTTCACGGGCACCTCATGGTCCTTCACGGCCGACAACGCCGATCTCCGGGGCACGGGGAACAACGACCGGATCACCTCGCTGAAGGTCCAGTTCAATCCGTCGACGTACTTCCGGATCACCAACGTCACCGACGGCCTTGCCCTGGACAGCGGCGGCGACGTGGCCTCCGGGTCCAACCTCAAGCAGTGGACCTGGGACGGCAGTCCCAACCTCCAGTGGCAGGCGGTAGAGGTCGGCGGCGGCTACTACAAGCTGGTCAACCGCACCAACGGCATGGTCGCCGACGGTTGGGGGGACACGGCCAACGGTTCAGCGGCCAGGCAGGCACCGTGGAACGGCGGCACGAACCAGCAGTGGAAGATCACCCACCGAGGCGACGGCCGCCACACGATCACCAACCGCACCACCGGCCTGCTCCTCGACGGCGGAGGCAACGTGGCCTCGGGCTCCGTCACCAAACAGTGGGCCTACGGAAGCAGCACCAACCTCCTGTGGACCTTCACGGCCCTCTGACGGGCACGAGGCCCTGCCCACGGCCCCCGGCGAGGACGGATACCAGCGCCTCTTCCGCGAGGGGCACAACGCGCCACCGCGCTCATTCGACCGCGGGTTGTCACCCGCCGTGACTGCGTACACATCCATTACCGGCTCGTGGGCGACGAGGTCGCCCACGAGCAGTCAGTGTGTCAGGTGCCTCCTTCGAGCCGGCCGGGCCCGGATGGGCGGCCTGGGCGGAACCTGAGAACTTCTCCGGGTTTTTGAGATCCCGGTGGCCGGCCACCGGTCTACACGTCCGTAAGGATCACCAGCACTTCAGGAAGCACCCTGACTCGATGAAGCGATCTTGGCACCTTGTCCTGGCATCGGCTCTCGTCGCGGGAGCCGTCACACCGGTGGTTGCGGTGGGCAGCGCAGTCGCAGCAGACGGCGACATCACCTCGGCCGTCCTGGCGAACCGTGATGTCGTCCTGACCGGCGACGCGGTCGTGCGCGTCCCGCAGGGAACCCACACGTACACCGGCGTGATCAGCGGTGAAGGAACCCTTCGTGTGTCCGGCACCGGTACGCTGGTCCTCACCAAGGACAGCACCTTCACCCTGCCGCACTCCCGGCAGCACCAGAGGGTCCAGATCCCGGGCGACAACCACCCGTACGTGGTGGTCGACAGTCCCGACGAGCCTGCGGTCACCGTGGACGCGGGGGCAACCCTCCAGTACGGCACCGGCGGTACGACCGGCCTGATCGGGTCCTTCCCGTACAACACGCCCGGTTACCAGCAGAACCAGGACAACGTCCGGGTGGACGGCACACTGCGCCTGTCGCTGACCCGCCTGTTCAACCTGGGCGTCATCAGCGGCTCCGGCCTGGTCACCCAGCCCCGCAACATGTGGGGAACGCTCCAGATCTGCGGCACCAACCCGTTCTCCGGCATCTTCGACAACGGCACGGGCGTCAACTTCGCGAGCACCACCTGTGCCGCCGACCTGCCCAACGCCCGCTCCGTCGTCAACCGCGGTTCGTGGATCATCGACACCCCGCTCAACCACACTGTCGTACAGCGGCAGAACTTCTACAGCCACGAGTACGGCAACGACGTCAACGTGCATTCCCGCCCGGGAAGCAAGGTGATCCTCACCGGCGTCTACAGCTGGAGTGACAGCGGCGACGGGGCGGCGCCCTCGCTGAGCGACCCCGGACTGAACTGGCGGCCCGTGGCCCACAAACTCAACAAACGCGGCACCAACGTCGAGGGCGCCGACGTCCAGTGGGGCGACGGGACCACGCACCAGATCTTCATGCCCGGCACGGCGCAGACGGTCTACATCAACCTGCACACGAGACGGCAGCGCTCCCGGCTCACCTTCGACTACAACGGACCGGTAACCCTGGGCGCGCCCATCGGCGGCGGCATGTATCACGACACCCTCAGCGCTCCCGGCGCCGGGGACGTCGTCATCGCCGACACCAGTGGCAACGACGTGACCTTCGCAGCGGCGCAGTACTACGACGGATCCACCACCATCGACAGGAATGCGACCCTCCATCTCGGCTCCGGGACCGCGGGCGGCGACGGAAGCCTGCACACCGGCGGAGCCCTCGACAAAGTGATCGACAACGGTTCACTCGTGCTCCGCAACACCAGGACACCCACCTCCCTCCCGGCGGTGACCGGTGCCGGATCGGTGACGCAGAGCGGAGCCGCGGCCACCACCGTCACCAGCGCCGCCTACACCGGCGCCACCACCGTGGCCAAAGGCACCCTGATCGTCTCCGGGACCTCCCTGCGGACATCTGACGCGGTCGCTCTGACCAGTCCCACGGCCGTCCTGGACCTCAGCGGGGCACGCGACACGACCCTGCGCAGGCTACAGGTCGTCAAGGGCGCGAAGATCCTGCTTTCCCGGAACTCCCCCGAGCTGACCGTCGGTTCGGCGACCGCAACAGTCTCCGGTACCCGTCTCGCCATCGGCGGGGCACGCTTCTCCGTGAGCCAGGGCGACGCCCACACCGTGCTCACCGCTCTCACGTCCACCACGGCCGCACAGCCGTCCTCCGCCGCGACAGGACCGGCACCCTCCCCCGCCCGGACCGGCCGAGCGGCCCCGCCCCTGGCCTCCGCCACCGGCACCATGGCGGACACCGGCAGCAACTTCGGTACTCTGTGGACCGTCACAGGACTGGCGGGCGTCGTTCTCACCGGCGTCGCCGCGGTCTTCGTCTTCGTACGCAGTCGCTCGCGCCAGCGTACGGCCCCGCGTCACTCCCGCTGATCCCCGGCCGCCACTGATTCCACGGCCCGCGCATGGCTGTCAGCGCTCACCTCTTACGATGGCATCGCTGCCACGGCGCCCGTGATACCGACGGCGGTTGCCCGAGGACCCCGCAACCCGACCCGGTCGGCGCGAGCGGGGCCTCGTACCCGCGGCAGGTCGAAGGGAGAACCGATGCCAAGGCATGCCGAGCCCGCGGCCGACGTGATCGCCGCGGCTCGGGCCGGCGAACGCGGCGCCCTGGAAGAGCTCAGCTCCCGGACGCTTCCGGTGGTCTACAGCGTCGCGGCGCGTGCGCACCCGTACCGCGACGACGTCGACGACATCGTCCAGGAGACGATGATGCGCATCCTGCGCGGCATCGGGGGACTGGAACGCCCGGAGGCGTTCCGGTCCTGGGTGATCACCATCACCGTGAACGAGGTCCGCGACCACATCCGCAGGCGCGGCAGGAGGGAGACGACGGGAGCGGCGTTCGACGCGGCTGAGCACCGGCCCGATCCGGCCGCCGACTTCGCCGAGGGGGTCATCCTCAACCTGCGGCTGTCCGGGCAGCGCGAGGAGACCTTGCACGCGACCCGTTGGCTCGACGAGGACGACCGGGAGCTGCTGTCACTGTGGTGGCTGGAGACGGCCGACCGGCTCGCCCGGGCCGAGCTCGCTTCCGCTCTGGACATGACCAGCCATCAAGCGGCTGTACGGGTGCAACGTATGAAGGAACGCCTGCACACCTCCCGCGTCATCGTCCGAGCCCTCGCGGCCAGGCCCGCATGCGGGGAACTGACCCGGCTGACGCTGGACTGGAACGGGGCCCCCAGCGGCCTGTGGCGCAAACGCCTCGGCCGCCATGTGCGGCAGTGCCCGCGGTGCGTGCGCCACGAGGAGGGCATCCTGGCGCCCGAAGGCCTGCTGGCGCCCCTGGCCCTCCTGCCCGTGCCGGCGGCACTGCTGGCCTGGCGCCCGTGGCAGTCCGCGGGAACGCACGCCGCGGCGGCCGACCATGCCGGCACCGCGGCCACTTCAGGCGGCGGGGGTTCCGCGACGGCGGGAACGGCAGGGACCGCAGGGACGAGCCTCACCGCGAAGGTCGCGGTGGCGGCGAGTGCGCTGCTCGCCGTGGGCGGCGCGCTCGTGGCCGCGGCCCCATGGTCCAGCCCGTCGGCGCGCCCGGCCACCGCCCCGACGGCTTCCAGCCCGGCACACGCGCCCTCGCCCACCGCATCCGCATCCGCATCACCGTCGCGGCCGGCACCGGTACTGGGCTCGGCCGTCTCGCGTCCCTCGCCCCGGCCCGAGCCCCGGCCGCGGTACGGGTCCGTGGTCGACACCGTGGACAGCGCGCCGCCGCCGGACCGGCCGCCCGCGGCATTGCCCCACCGCCCGCAGACCACGGTGACGATGACGGGGCTCAAGAGGCACCTGGACGGCTACCAGCTCGTCCACCGCGGGGACACGGTGGTACTGCGTGGGAAGGGCTACTTCACCGTCCACTGGGACGTGATGTACGGGCTGCGCCCCGGGCTGCTGACCATGCCCTCGTGGACCGGACTGCGAGGAAGGCTGTTCCACGTGGCCTCGGGCGGCGGCCACCGCATGGACGACCGCCGGCCGGGCGCGACCGCCGGCGGCACCTGGATGGGCAACAGGCAGCAAGGACTGATCACCCTGCCGCCGGGAGCCCAGCAGATGTGGCAGAACGAGTACTACTACCTCGACGGCAGCGTCACACTCCACCTCAACGAAACCCAGGCCGACTACAACCTCGACGTCCTGCCCTCCTCCTGGCAGGAGACAGCCGACGACATCGCCACTCCCCCGACCCCGCACTCAGCCGACCCCGAACGGTACGGACTCGTGCGCGACACCGGCCGCGACGACGCCCCCGTGCCGCAGTACACCACCCGCTCCACGCCGACCAACGCGGGCACCGTGCCCCAGCACTCCGTCGTGTCCTGACCAGCTGGTGCAGCAGCGCCGCCATGACGGTAGGGGTGGTTGGAAGGGCAGCGACCAGCTGCGGGGTATGACGGTCAGCCGCCCCATCGCGAGCTTCGGCAGCGTGCGTCGGGGCACCGGGTACGGTGAGGCGAGCGCGGCGGCGAAAGCGGCGACCAGGTCGTGGGGGACGCCGGCGCTGAATTCGGCGCACCACGGGTATCCGGCGCCCAGGACCGGCTGCGCCCATGCCTGTCAGCCCACGAGCTTGGGACGTGGTCGGCGTCCTGTATGAGCGGCGGCTGATCTCCAGGGAGACGCTGGAAGCGTAGCCGGGGTCCGTAGCGGTAGTCCTCGGCCGGTCCACATCGCGGATCCAGCCCCCCGCGCCCAAGTCGGTCAGCACCGCTTCCGGTCCCGTGAGCTCGGCGTCGGCGCAGGACGATGGTGGGTTCTCCACCGGGCAACCGAACTGCGCCCGACCCTTTGACCAGGGAGAATGAACCACCTACCCGGCATGCCCATCATGATCGGGGCTCCCAGCCGTGCTGGGAGCCCCCGTGCTCAAGGGACAGGTCAGGCCATGCCCATGAGGCGCCAGATCTGGCGCCGGCCAACCGAGGAGCCGACCCACTGGGCGCAGCGGCGCTTGACCAGCCCGGACACGATCCCTGTCGGCGACAGGGACGCGCCCGGAGATCGAGGGCCGGCGTCCCCGACCGCCGGCCGAGTGAGTGCCGCGTCACTCATCGTGCGCTGCCGGGACCATCCGGCGCCCACGGCCTGCTGTACCGCCTCCGCCCCGCTGTCTCTTTGCCGCCGGCCGGGTGTCAGGCGCCGCCGAGCCACGCCCAGGAGCAGAAGGCGATGAAGAAGCCCTTGAAAACCGTAGAGCGGCGGGTGGCCGTGCAGCTCGTCGTCTCGCACGCCTACTCGTTGCCCCTATGCGCACGGCTGCGGTACGAACCCACTGATCCCTACGTCGTCCGTGCCCTCTCCTTCGTCGACTGTGACGAGCCGGTCGAATGGGTTCTCGGGCGAGATCTCCTGGCTGATGGCCTGAAGGGCTCAGCGGGCTGCGCGGACGTCCGGATCTGGTCGGCCGCAGGGCGGGGGGACCAGTCGATCTACATCGCCCTCGGGTCCCCCGCCGGCACCGCCTTGCTCGAGGTCCCCGTGCGGGACCTCACGTCCCTCCTTGAGAACACCGAGGCCCTGGTGCCACGAGGTACCGAGTCCGGACACATCGACTGGGACGTCGAGCTGGCGCACCTCCTCTCGCGCGGCTGACCGCCGACCATCGAGGCCCGGAAGAAGAGGAACCTGTCTTCGCCAAGAACGAACTCGCCCTAGTGGAGCGCGCGCTGAGGCGGCTCGGCGTCGAGTACGGCCAGGTGCTCCGGCTCGACCAGCCCCGGCGGCGGCCGGACGCACCTGCCGGTCGGCGTCTCCGTCACCGCCGGCATCCTGCTCACCGAGTTCCTGGAGCTGCAGGACGTGGCCACCCGCTCAACGTTCAAGACGCTGGCCGAGTACACCCAGTGCCCGTGGACCCGGCCGCAGCTCCAGGCGTACACCGTCGACACGGAGGAGGCCGAGGAGCGCTACCAGAAGGAGATCCTCGGCAAGCGGGTCTCGGTGCTGGGGCTGCTGGAGCGCTTCGAGGCGGTCGAGCTGCCGCTGGCGGTGTTCCTGGAGATGATGGGGCCGATCCGTCCCCGCTTCTACTCCATCTCCTCCGCCCCGTCGGCCAACCCGCGCCATGTGCGCCTGATCGTCGGCCCGCTGGTAGGCCCGGCGCTGTCCGGCGACGGCCAGTACCGCGGCACCTGCTCCTCCTACACCGCGGGCCTTGAGCCCGGGGACGTCGTGTACGGCTATGTCCGCGTGCCCTCCCCGACGTTCGCCCCGCCGGCCGGCCCCGCCACTCCCCTGATCCTCATCGGCCCGACACCGGCATCGCGCCGCTGCGCGGCTTTCTGGAGGAGCGGGCCCGGCAGCACGAGAACGGCACCGAGGTCGGTTTGTCGCAGGCCGTTGTCGGCTGCTGCCACCCGGAGAACGACTACTTCTACCGTCAGAAGATGCAGGACTGGGAGCCGGCCGGGATCGCGCAGGTGCACACCGCCTTCTCCGCGGTGACCGGCCACCCGGCCCGGTTCGTGCAGAACGCCATCGCCAATGCGGCCGACACGGTGTGGCAGGCCATCGAGGACGGCGCGTACATCTACGTCTGCGGTGACGGCCGCCGTATGGCACCCGCCGTCCGCGAAGCCCTCGCCGAAATAGACCCTTGCGGGGGGCGGCCTCCTCGACCTCTCCTCCATCACCGCTCTCGGCCTTGCCGGCGATCTTCAGCGCTGTGTCATAGGACTGGTAGCCCTTGAGCACGTCGAGGATGTTGCCCCCCTCGATCGCCTGCTTCATCGAGTACAGGTGGAACTCGCGCGGCTTCCCGTCAACACCCTTGAGGCCGAACAGCTCCAGCGTCTTGTTCTTCGGCGTCGCAGTGAAGGCGAAGTAGGAGATGTTCTCCGACTCGGCCCGCTCGGTCATCTCCGAGGCCGGCACCGACTCCACATCGACCTCGCCGCCCTCCTCGATCTCCTTGATCTCCTCGGCCGTGAGCACCTGCTTCAGCTTCGAGGAGATCTGACCCGACTGGGAGGAGCGCGCCTCATCGGCAATGACGGCGAACCGCTTGCCCTTCAGGCCAGCATCAGTCCGGATCTCGTTCAACGCATGCGGGAAGGTCTGCACCGTCACCGCGATGATTAGCTCACCGTTCTTCAAGGCCTGCGCCAGCAGACCCGACTTCGACTTCGCTCCGGCCTTGCGGACGGCCTCGGGGCTGAGCGTTCGTCACACGCAGCTAGGCCAGTCGCAGCAGCACGATCGATCATGTTCCCGCAGGGTTGGGCACTCGCCAGAGCCCCGACCGAGCACGCGGGCAGCCGACCCGCGGAACCCGCATACCGCCTCTCACCTGCATGGATGAGGTTTTCGGCAGGGGAACCGCCTGGGCGCACGGCGCGCGTGCCGAACACGAAGCCATCCATATGCCCCCTGGGAAAACGTGCGCGACCTCGGCATCTCGGCGCAATGCCCACCCCACTCCGCGCCGTTCGACAGCCGAGTCCCGTGACGAGGGGTCAGTGGACGGCCGGGCGTACGGCTTTCAGGCCAACCCTGCCGCCTCAACCGCCTACTGCCGACCCATTGTGTTGAGCCTTGTGCCCCTTTACTGTTCGACTTTGCCTGAGTCTGTTTGATGATGATTACTCAGGCGGTATGGAGGCCGTAGTGCGGAGTAATCGGATCGGTACAGAAACTGCGAGACCCAGTCGCCGTCGGTGGTGGAGGGCGGTCCTCGCGACGGCCGCGACCATCGCGCTGGCCGCGGGCTTGACCGCGCCCGCGGCGGCGGAAGATGTGGGCGGGCAGACGCCCACCGCCGCGTCTGCCGTCAGTCCCCGGGCGCACACGGTGAGTCTCGACGGCTACTCGTTCCTCGTCGACGGCAAACGCACCTACCTGTGGTCCGGCGAGTTCCACTACTTCCGGCTCCCGAGTCCGGATCTGTGGCGCGACATCTTCCAGAAGATGAAGGCCGCCGGGTTCAACGCCACCTCGTTGTACTTCGACTGGGGATACCACTCGCCGAAGCCGGGTGTGTACGACTTCAGCGGCGTGCGTGACGTCGACAAGCTGCTCGACATGGCCCAGGAGGCCGGGCTCTACGTGATCGCGCGCCCGGCGCCGTACATCAACGCGGAGGTCGACAGCGGTGGCCTGCCCGGTTGGATGACCACCAAGGCCGGGCACAACCGAAGTGACGACCCGCAGTTCCTGAAGTACGCGGACGAGTGGCTGACGCAGATCGACCGGATCATCGCCCGCCACCAGCTCACCAACGGCACCGGGTCGGTCATCGCCTACCAGGTCGAGAACGAGTACTACAACGGCTCGGCCGCCGGCCGCTCCTACATGAAGCACTTGGAGGACAAGGCCCGCGCCGACGGCATCACGGTACCGCTGACCGGCAACAACAACGGCACCTTCAACTCCGGTACCGGCGCCCTGGATGTCGACGGACCGGACTCCTACCCGCAGGGCTTCAACTGCTCGAACCCCTCGAAGTGGAACGGCGTCCCCGACATCAGCTACGACCATCCGGACGGCAAGCCGCTGTACTCGCCGGAGTTCCAGGGCGGCGCCTTCGACCCCTGGGGCGGGCCGGGCTACGACAAGTGCGCCCAACTGATCAACGACCAGTTCGCCGACGTGTTCTACAAGCAGAACATAGCCGTCGGCGCTACCGCGCAGAGCTTCTACATGACCTACGGCGGCACCAACTGGGGCTGGCTCGGCATGCCGGAGAACTACACGTCCTACGACTACGGGGCCGCGATCCGCGAGAACCGCCAGCTCGATCCGAAGTACTACGAGGACAAGCTGATCGGGTACTTCACGCAGTCGGTCGCCCCGCTGACCAAGACCGATGCCATCAAGGCGACGCCGCCGGATGACTCCGCGGTCATCGACACCGCCCGGATGAACCCCGACACCAAGACGCAGTTCCACGTCCTGCGGCACGGGAACTCCACGTCCACGGCGGTCGACAAGACCCACATCTCGCTGGACTTCAACGCCCAGCCGTCCGCCGACACCACCTACACCTGGGACGACCCCGACTCCGCGCTGCAGTACGCCGGTTCGTGGTCGCACGTCGCCGACCAGAGCTACACCGGCGGCGACTACAAGCACACCGAGTCGTTCTCCAACCAAGCCGGTGACTCGGTCACCGTCCCCTTCGACGGCACCGCCATCCGCTGGATCGGTTCGAAGACCAACAACCACGGCTACGCCGACGTCTACCTCGACGGCACCAAGGTGGCCACGGTCGACGACTCCGGCGGCGAGAACCAGGCGGTGGTCTTCCAGAAGACCGGACTGACGTCCGGGGCGCACACGCTGAAGATCGTCGTCGACGGGACCCACAGCTCAGGCTCGACGGACAACTACGTGTCCATCGACGCCATCGACGTTCCGACTGTCGCCAACGCGACGCCGACCTACCCGGTCGTGCCGCAGCAGCCGGGCACCGCGATCACGCTCGACGGGCGCGACTCACACGTGATCGTGGCGAACTACCGGCTCGGGGACTCGCGGCTGCAGTACTCGACGTCGGAGCTCATGACCCACGCGACCATCGGCGACCGGGACGTCGCCGTGCTCTACGGCGACCACGGCAGCGACGGCGAGACCTTGCTGCGCTACTCCTCCAAGCCCACCGTGACCACCAGCGGCGGCACGGTCACGACCACCTGGGACGCGGCCACCGGTGACCTGCGGCTGAACTACACGCACAAGGGCTTGATCCGCATCGGCATCAGCGGCGGCGGAGCACGCCCGCTGCTGATGCTCGTGGGCGACAAGGCCACGGCGGAGACGTTCTGGCGTCAGGACACGGCGGCCGGCCCGGTGCTCGTGCGTGGCACCCACCTGCTGCGGACGGCGACCAGCCTGGACGACGGGCACACCGTGGCGCTGACTGGCGACAACGCCGACGACAAGGACATCGAGGTGTTCACCTCCGCCGACCACGTCACCTGGAACGGCAAGGCATTGGACACCCAGGCCACCGACACAGGAAGCCTCACCGGGAAGATCCCGGTGGCCGCCCCGATACACCTGCCGGCGCTGACGAACTGGAAGCACGCCGAGGAGTCCCCGGAAGCGGCCCCCGGTTTCGACGACTCCAGCTGGCAGGTGGCCGACGAGGCGACCACCAACAGCGTCTCCGGCATCAACTCGCTGCCCGTGCTCTACGCGGACGACTACGGTTTCCACACCGGCAACACGTGGTACCGCGGCCGCTTCCGCGCCACCGGCAAGGAGACCGGCATACACCTGGTCTCGGACTCCGGCGGCAAGGCGCAGGCGTTCTCCGCCTGGTTCAACGGCACCTTCCTGGGCAGCTCCACCACAGGCAGCGCCGACTTCGCCTTCCCGGCCGGTTCGGTCAAGTCGAAGGGTGACAACGTCCTCTCCGTGCTCACCGTGAACATGGGGCACGAGGAGGACTACAACTCGACCAACGGCAACAAGACCGCGCGCGGCCTGACCAGCGCCTCCCTCGTCGGGGCACCGCTGACCCCCGTCACCTGGCGGCTGCAGGGCGTACGAGGCGGTGAGGACCTGCAGGACACGGTGCGCGGCCCGCTCTCTACGGGCGGCCTGTACGGCGAGCGGGCCGGCTGGTCCCTCCCGGGTTACCCCGACGAGAACTGGAACCGGGTGTCCCTGCCGACGACCGACACCCGTCCCGGGGTCTCCTGGTACCGCACCGACGTCAACCTGGACCTGCCGCACGGCCAGGACACCTCGCTCGGTCTGACGTTCACCGACGACCCGTCACGCAAGTACCGTGCCACGATCTTCGTGAACGGCTGGCAGGTCGGCAACTACGTCAACTACCTCGGCCCGCAGAGCACGTTCCCGGTGCCCAACGGGATCCTGAATCCCAACGGGAGCAACAGCATCGCCATCGCCGTGTGGAACCTGGCCGGCAGCTCCGGCGGGCTCGGCAAGGTGTCGCTCACCAACTACGGCAGCTATGCGTCGTCCCTGCGGGTCGCGCAGAACGACAGCCCCCGCTACGACCACCGGAAGTACGCGATGCCGAAGCGTCCGGGAGTGGATGCCACCCTGGACGTGCCGAACACCGCCCAGTCAGGACAGGCCTTCACGGCCAAGGCGACGGTGCGGGTGCCGGCGGACGCGCCGTCCGCTTCCCGGCTGACGGCCTCGCTCTCCGCACCCGACGGCTGGAGCGTGAGCGCCACAAGCCCCACGTCGGTCGAGCGCCTGCAACCCGGCGAATCGGCCACCTTCACCTGGAAGGTCCAGCCGCCAAGCGGGACGCTGCCCTCCGCCTCCGCACTCACGGCCACGGTGCACTACCTGCAGAACGCACGGCAGTCCGCCGCCGGTGACGAGCGCGTCGTCGGCGGAATCCCGCCCGCTCCACCGGCCGGGAAGAGCGCGGTGAGCGACCTGCCGTTCCTGTCGTCCACCAACGGGTGGGGCCCGGTGGAGCGCGACACCAGCGTCGGCGAGCAGGCGGCCGGAGACGGCCGTCCGATCAGCATCGCCGGCGTCCCTTACACCAAGGGCCTGGGCACCAACTCCGTCAGCGACGTCGAGCTCTACCTCGCCGGAAACTGCTCCCGGTTGACGGCGGACGTCGGTGTCGACGACGAGACGAACGGTGCGGGAACGGTGACGTTCTCCGTGATCGCCGACGGCAAGACCTTGGTGACCACACAGACGCTCCGCGGCAAACAGGCTGCGGTGCCGATCGACGTCGACGTCAGCGGCGCCCAGGTGGTCGACCTCAAGGTCGGTGACGCCGGCGACGGCAACGGCAACGACCACGGCGACTGGGCGATGCCGACGCTGACGTGCAGCTGACGGACGACAGGGGCACGGGCCTGCAGTAGCCGGAAAACCCAGGGAGCCAGGGGCGTCGCAACCACCCGCGACGCCCCTGGCTGTGACCGGGTGGGCCGGGACGGTTCGGATGAAGGCGGAACCGAGCCCTCTGACGGACTGGCTGAACGACCCGGGGTTGACCACGACCAGGTAGACCTTGCCTGACTTGCTGTCCTTGGTCGCGACGGTGTTGATACCGCCGACACCGGTGTACGTGGCTCCCGGTCACCCGGTCACAGTGATGGCCGGCGAGCGGGTCTGCTGCACGTAGTAGCTGGGCGCGCCATAGCTGGTCAGTGCGTCGTTTGGCCATGCGCTGCGCAGTGACCGCGAGCGCCGCCCGGGAGAAATCCTGGAGATGATCTTGCCATCAGGCTCCTGGGCCTACGCCGGAGGCCAACGCTCACCAACGCGACGACCAGAGCCCCGGTCGGTCGCCGAGACCGGAGGAGACGCGGGAGCTGATCCTGCGTCTCGCGCGGGAGCATCCGCTGTGGGGACACCGCAGAGTGCTGGCACGCGGTCATCTCCGAGGCGGGCCCGCGGATACACGAAGTTAACTTCCCAGACTCGGGTGTGAGACCGGTCCGGCCGACGATCGCAATACCTATCAAGCGACAGGTATCTGTCGACCGATCGGAGGTGCGGCGATGAGCCGGCCCGAACTCCCCCTTGCCCAGGACCCTGACGGCGGTGGCACGACCGGCCACGCCCTCTTCGGCTACCAGCAGGAACTCCGCCGCGGCGTGGGCGGCTTCGCGTCGTTCGCCGCGGGGTTCTCCTTCGTGTCGATCCTCACCACCGTCTTCCAGCTGTTCGGGCTGGGCTTCGGTCTCGGCGGCGCGGCGTTCTTCTGGACCTGGCCGCTGGTCTTCGCGGGCCAACTGCTGGTCGCGCTGTGTTTCGCCGAACTGGCCGCGCGCTGGCCCATATCCGGGGCGATCTACCAGTGGTCGAGCCGGCTGGCCGGCACCACGACGGGCTGGTTCGTCGGCTGGATCATGATCATCGGGCAGATCCTCACGGTCGCGGCGGCCGCGATCGCGGCACAGGCGGTGCTGCCGGGCATCTGGTCCGGGTTCCAGATCGTCGGCGGTCCGGGCGCCGATCCGTCGGTGGGCTCCCCGACCGGCGCGCAGAACGCCGTCCTGCTGGGATGCGTCCTGCTGGTCATCACCACAGTGGTGAACATCCTGGGCATCCGCCAGATGGCCGCCGCCACCAGCTTCGGCGTCACGGTCGAGATCATCGGCGTGCTCGCACTGGTGCTGATCCTGTTCTTCCTGCCCGAGCGGGGTCCACAGGTGGTGGCCCACCCCACCGGTTGGGCCGGCCACGGCGGCTACTTCGGGGCCCTTCTCGCGTCCTCACTGATGGCGGCGTACGTGATGGTCGGCTTCGACTCGGCGGGCGAGTTGGCGGAGGAGACCCACAGCCCGCGCCGGACCACCCCCCGGACCATCCTGCGGGCCCTGATCACCTCGGGTGTCGGCGGCGCGTTGCTGATCCTGTCGGGGTTGATGGCGGCGCGCAGCCTGACCGACGGAAAGCTGGCGGCCGGTGGTCTGTCCTGGGTGCTCACCGACCGGCTCGGCGGGGTTCTGGGCCGACTGCTGCTGTGTTGCGTGGCGGTCGCGGTGTTCGCCTGCACCCTGGCCGTGCAGACCTCCGGGGCGCGGATGATGTACTCCATGGCCCGCGAAGGCGCCCTGCCTTTCCACCGGCACCTCGGCAAGGTATCGGCCCGCACCGGTACGCCGATCACCACGTCGATCGTGGTGGGCGTCGGCGCCGCGATCGCGCTCGTGGTCAACATCCGCCAGTCGGCGATCTTCACCGCCCTCTCCAGCCTCTGCATCGCCCTGCTGTACCTGGCCTATCTGGGCGTGACGGTGCCGCTGCTCGTCACCCGGATCCGGCAGCGGGACAGCGGCGGGCTGCCGGTGGGCGTCGACGAGACCGGCCGGCCCCTGTTCTCGCTGGGCCGCTGGGGAGTGGCGGTCAACGCGATCGCCGTGCTCTACCAGGCCGGTATGACGGTCAACCTGATCTGGCCCCGTGCGGAGATCTACGACCTCACCGGCGGCACGTGGTGGCTGCGGTGGAGCGCCCTGCTGTTCATCGGGCTCAGCCTGGCCGCCGGTGCCGGCTACTTCCTCGCCCGCCGGCTGCACCGCCGTATCGAGCTGAGGCACGTACCGCACACGCACACCGAGCCGACCCTCGACGCGCAGGCCGTCGCCGAGCCCGCCTGAGGGCCCGCGTGACACGAGCGGACGCACCGTTGACGTACCGACGAAGGGACGACGGGACATCCATGACCACCACCGAGAGCTCGACCGCCGGGCCCCCACGCGGCCGCTGCACGACCGGGCAGACGCCCACGCGCGCCCGTGATCTGCACCTGACCGACAGTGTCCACAGTGCCCGCGACGACGCCCGCGCCCAGGGCGGGCAGGCCGGCGCGTGGATGCCGTACCTGCCGGCGTCGGACAGCCCGTACTGCCCACCGGGGGTGGACGCGACCGCCTTGGTATGGGCGGAGACGGTGGCACCCGGCGGCTACACGCACAAAATCCTTGCCCGCGGCACACGGCTTCGCTTCGACGACCCGAGCGGTGACGCCTGCGCCCACCTGCTGCTCTTCAACGCCCTGGAGCCGGTGGAGCGGCTCAACGTCGCCGACACCCAGAAGGTGCCCTGGCAGGCCTATCCGGGCCAGGACCACCCGCTGCTCTCCGGCGACGGCCGGATCCTGGCGGTGGTCAGCGCCGACTCCTCCGGCCGGCACGACGCCTTCTGCGGCACCACCACCGACGCCTGGAACGAGCGCAAGTACGGTGACGCCCGCCCCGAGGGGCCGTCGCCGTCCGGCCGCGGGCTCTTCCTCAAAGCGGCCGCCAAGCACGGTCTGAGCCGGCGCGACCTGCCACCCAGCCTGTCTTTCTTCCAGGGCGTGCGCGTCGAAGCGGACGGCACCCTGGCCTGGCAGGGCAGCGCGGGGGCGGGCACGCATGTCGAACTCGTCGCGGAGATGCCCCTGTTGGTACTGGTCGCCAATGTCGCCCATCCGCTGGACCCTCGTCCCGGCTATGTGGTCGGCCCACTGCGGGTGCACGCCTGGCGCGGTGCCCCGACCGGCCCCGGCGAGCCGCGGTTCACCGCCACTCCGGAACTGCACCGGGCCTACCTCAACACCGTCGACTACTGCGAAGCCCGGGGGCTGTGACATGGCGAGCACGCGGACCGAGACCAGGCCCGTCAACTACCCGACCGCCGCCGACGGCACGGTCGCCTCCACCGTCCCCGTGGGCGCCGTGTACGCGGAGGGATCTCCCCTGGACCGGGGAGCGAGCCTGGTCGAGGGCGCCGTGGTCCTGGACGAGACGGTGGCCCCCAACGCGCCCTGGTCGGCGGTGGTGCGGACGGGACACGTCCTGACGATCGTCGACGTCGGCGGCAACCAGTCGGCCGACTGTCTGCTCTACAACGCCGACGATCCCGAGGAGCGCTACAGCGTCCCCGACACCCTGGCGTGGCAGGGCAACGCCTATGTGCGCACCGGCACCGTGCTGCGCAGCTGCGAGGGCCGCCCGTTGATGACCGTCGTCGCCAACGAGGTCGACCGCCAGGACACCATCGGCGGCGCGTGCGGCAAGGAGTCCAACACCCTGCGCTACGGCCATCATGTGATGTTCCAGCACGGCTGCCGCGAGAACTTCCTCGCCGAGGCCGGCCGGCGTGGCCTCGGGGTGCGGGACATCGTCTCCAACCTCAACTGGTTCATGAACGTGCCCGTCGAGGCAGACGGCGCGCTGGGCATCGTGGACGGCATGTCGGCGCCGGGCCGCCGGGTCGCGGTGCGCGCCGAGACGGATGTGCTGGTGATGGTGTCCAACTGCCCGCAGATGAACAACCCGTGCAACGACTTCAACCCCACTCCGCTGCGGATGATCGTCGTGGAGCCGGCACCGGTCGACGTCGACGCACGGTCCGCGCACGCCGCTCGCACCGCGAAGGAGGGCGCGTGATCCGCCCGACCGCCGTTCTCGTCGCCAACCGCGGTGAGATAGCCCGCCGTGTGATCCGCACCGCCAGGAGGATGGGCCTGGGCACCGTCGCAGTCTTCTCCGACGCCGACCGGGCCGCCCCGCACGTCCGCGAGGCCGACCGCGCGGTCCGCCTCGGTCCGGCGCCCGCCCGCGCGTCGTATCTGCGCGGGGAGGCGATCATCGAGGCCGCGCTCGCCCATGGCGCGGGCATCATCCACCCCGGCTACGGCTTCCTCTCCGAGAACACCGCCTTCGCCCGTGCCGTGGAGGAGGCCGGTCTGCGTTTCGCGGGACCGACCGCCGACCAGATCACCGCCTTCGGCGAGAAGCACACCGCGCGCGCCCTGGCCAAGGCCGCCGGAGTGCCGCTGCTGGCCGGGACGGAACTGCTGGCAAGCGCCGAGGAGGCCGTCACCGCGGCCTCCTCGATCGGGCTGCCCGTGATGGTCAAGGCCACCGGCGGTGGCGGCGGCATCGGCATGCAGGCCTGTGCCACCGCCGACGAGGTACGCGAGGCCTTCGCCCGCGTCGCGGCGCTCGCGGAGTCCAACTTCGGGTCCGCCGGGGTCTTCCTGGAGCGCCTCGTGCGCCCCGCCCGCCATGTCGAGGTGCAGGTCTTCGGCGACGGCACCGGCCGGATCGCCGTCTTCGGCGATCGGGACTGCTCGTTGCAGCGCCGCAACCAGAAGGTGATCGAGGAGGCCCCGGCCCCGGCCCTGCCTCCGCATGTGCGGGCACTGCTGCACGACTCCTCGCGCCGGCTGCTCGCCTCGGTCGGCTACCGGGGCGCGGGGACCGTGGAGTTCGTCTACGACCCCGTGCGCGAGGAGGCCGCCTTCCTGGAGGTCAACACCCGCCTCCAGGTCGAGCACCCGGTGACCGAGGAGGCGTACGGCGTCGACCTCGTCGAACTCATGCTCGTCCTGGCCCGCGACGGCCGGGTCGAGGACGCGGTGTTCGAGCGGGAGTGGACGCCCTCCGGCCATGCCGTGGAGGCTCGCGTCTACGCCGAGGATCCCGGCAAGGACTCGCTGCCGTCCTCGGGCCTGATCACCCGGGCGGTCTTCCCCGGCCAGGGCGCCGACAACATGCCCGGCGTGCGCGTCGACGGCTTTGCCGAAACCGGTCTGGAGGTCTCGCCGTACTACGACCCCATGCTCGCCAAGGTGATCGCGAAGGGCCCCGCCCGGGAGGCCGCGTTCGACGTGCTCGGCCAGGCCCTGGCCGCGAGCCGGGTCGACGGCATCGTCACCAACCTGGGCCTGCTGCGCGAGCTGACCTCGCGGGGCGAGGTGCGCGAGGCCGTGCACAGTACCAGCACGCTCGCCACCACGGCCGACCCCGGGCCGCGCATCGACGTCCTGGTGCCGGGCGCGATGACCACCGTCCAGGACCTTCCGGGCCGGCTCGGCTACTGGCACGTGGGCGTGCCGCCGAGCGGCCCCTTCGACGCCGTCTCCTTCGCCGAGGCCAACCTGGCCGTCGGCAACCCGGCCCAGGCCCCTGGCCTGGAGGTCACCGCGGGCGGTCTGAGCCTGCGCTTCTCGGCCGCCACCGTGGTCGCCGTCACCGGCGCTCCCGTCCCGGTCACGGTGGACGGCAGCGCGGCAGCCCTGTGGGAGCCGGTCACGGTCGCGGCCGGCGCCACCCTGGTGCTCGGTGCCTGCCGGGGACCGGGCCTGCGCAGCTATGTGGCGGTCCAGGGCGGTATCGACGTACCCGAATACCTGGGCAGCGCCTCGACGTTCACCCTCGGTGGCTTCGGCGGGCACGCCGGGCGGGCGTTGCGCGCCGGAGACGTACTGCGGCCCGGAGCTTCGGCGACGGCCGGTGGCGGCCCGATCCCGCCCGAGCGCCGGCCGGAGATCACCTCGCACTGGCACATCGGTGTCACCGAAGGGCCGCACGCGGCGCCCGAGTTCTTCACCCGTGCTGACATCGACACCCTCTACGCCACCGACTACAAGGTGCACCACAACTCGGCCCGCACCGGCGTCCGCCTGATCGGGCCCAAGCCGCGGTGGGCCCGCCAGGACGGCGGTGAGGCGGGCCTGCACCCCTCCAACATCCACGACACGCCATACGCGGTGGGAGCCCTGGACTTCACCGGCGACACGCCGATCATCCTGGGCCCCGACGGTCCGTCCCTCGGCGGTTTCGTCTGCCCCGCGGTGGTCGCCAGCGGCGAACTGTGGAAACTCGGCCAGCTCCGCCCCGGCGACACCGTCCGCTTCGTACCGGTCAGGGAAGCCGAGGCGGCCGCCCTCGATGCCCGCCGCTCCTCCCCCACGCTGATCAGCACGGGCGGAGACGGCGACGACGGCGTACTCGGCCGCCTGGAGGCCACCGATGCCCGCCCCGCCGTCACCTACCGCCGGGACGGCGACGACAACGTCCTGGTCGAGTACGGCCCCATGGTCCTCGACCTCGGCCTGAGGATGCGGGTCCACGCCCTGCAGGAGACTCTCGCCGGCCACGCGCCCGACGGCATCCTCGACGTCACCCCGGGCATCCGCTCCCTCCAGATCCACACCGATGCCCGGCGGCTGAAGGCCCGTGACCTCACCGCCCTGCTGCGCGAGCTGGAGGACGAAGTCCCGCCCAGCGACGAACTGGTGGTCCCCTCCCGCACGGTGCGGCTGCCGCTCAGCTGGGACGACCCGGCCACCCGGCTCGCCATCGAGCGGTACATGGCCGGGGTGCGCGACGACGCCCCGTGGTGCCCGTGGAACATCGAGTTCATCCGCCGCGTCAACGGCCTTCGGACCGCCGACGACGTCTACCGCACCGTTTTCGACGCCTCCTACCTGGTGCTCGGCCTCGGCGACGTCTATCTCGGCGCCCCCGTCGCCACCCCGCTCGACCCACGGCACCGCCTGGTGACCACCAAGTACAACCCGGCCCGCACCTGGACCGCGGAGAACTCCGTCGGCATCGGTGGCGCCTACCTCTGCATCTACGGCATGGAAGGTCCCGGCGGCTACCAGTTCGTCGGCCGCACCGTGCAGATCTGGAACCGGTTCCGCAAGGGCGGCCTGTTCCAGGACTCGCCGTGGGCGCTGCGCTTCTTCGACCGCATCGAGTGGTATCCCGTCACCGCGGAGGAACTGCTCGAACTGCGGGCCGAGACGGACGCCGGGCGCGGTGACTTCGCGACCGAGGAGGGCACCTTCTCGATCGCGGAGTACAACGCCTTCCTCGCCGCGGAGGCCGACTCGATCGCCGCGTTCCGCCGGCGGCAGAGCACCGCCTTCGAGGCCGAGAAGGAACGCTGGCGAGCCGCGGGAGAGTTCGACCGCGTCGACGATCCCGAACCCGTGACCGCCACTGCTGACGTCACCCTGCCGGACGGGGCGGTCCCCGTCACCGCGCCGTACACCGCCACCGTCTGGCAGATCGCCGCCGAGCCGGGCGCCACCATCGCGAGCGGCGATGCGATCCTCTCCCTGGAGGCGATGAAAATGGAGTCCAAGGTGAACGCCCCCACCGCCGGGACACTGCTGGAGATCTACGTCAAGCCCGGTGAACAGGTCGCCCCCGGCCAGGTCCTCGCGGCGGTGCGGGCATGAACGCCATGACACCGGCCGCACGCGTCCAGGCCGCCTACGACCGGATCAAGGACATCGGCCGGCCCGAGATCTGGATCCACCTCAGGCCGCGCGAGGAGGTGCTCGCCGAGGCGGCCGGTATCGACCCGGCGCTGCCGCTGGCCGGCCTGGTGGTGGCCGTCAAGGACAACATCGACGTCGCCGGGCTCCCCACCACCGCGGGCGCCCCGTCGTACGCCTACGAACCGCAGGCCGACGCGCCGGCGGTGGCGCGGCTGCGCGCGGCCGGCGCTGTGGTGCTCGGCAAGAGCAACCTGGACCAGTTCGCCACCGGCCTGGTCGGCACCCGCAGCCCCTACGGCGCGGTGCGCAACGCCTGGGACGCGGCCCGCATCTCCGGCGGGTCGTCCTCCGGATCCGCCGTCGCGGTGGCGCTGGGCATAGCTGACATCGCGCTCGGCACCGACACGGCCGGCTCCGGGCGGGTGCCCGCCGCCCTCAACGGCATCGTCGGCGTCAAGCCCACCAAGGGTCTAGTGCCCGTGACCGGGGTGGTCCCCGCCTGCTACACCCTCGACTGCGTGACCGTCTTCGCCCGCGACCTGCAACTCGCCCGCACCGCCGCGGAGTTCGTCGAGGGCCCCGACCCGGCCGACCCGCTCTCCCGCACCGGCACCCAGCTTCCGCCGCCCCCCGCGCGCCCGCGGATCGCCGTACCGGCCGGGGAGCATCTGAAGGGCATGGCCGGCGGCTGGCGCGAGGCCTTCGACGCCGCCGTCGCCCGCCTGGCGAGCACCGGGGCGGAGATCGTCGAAACCGACATCACCCCGCTGCTTCAGGCCGCGGAACTGCTGTACGGCGGCGCGTTCGTCGCCGAGCGGTACGCCGCCGTGGGCGCGCATCTGGAGAAGCACCGCGACCTGATCGGGGCGGACCTCGATCCGACCGTCGCCGCCATCGTGCTGGCAGGCCGGGAGAGGACCGCCGCCGACTGGGCCGCCGACGCCGCCAGGCTCGCCGCGCTCGGTGCCGCCGGACGCGCGGTGCTGGACGGCTGTGCAGCTCTCCTGACCCCGACCACCACCTGGCATCCCACCCTTGAGGAGGTGGCGGCCGACCCGGTCGGCGCCAACGCCCGGTTGGGGCGGTTCACCAACTTCGCCAACCTGCTGGACTGCGCCTCGATCGCCGTTCCCGCCGGGTTCGTGGACGGCCTGCCGTTCGGCGTGATGTTCACCGGACCGGCCTTCTCCGACCGCGCCCTGGCCGCGCTGGCCGAGCGGTTCGCCAACCCGCGGCTCGACCTGTTCGTGGTCGGCGCCCATCTCACCGGTCAGCCCCTCAATGCCCAGTTGGTGCAAGCCGGCGCCACACTGGTCGGCCCGGCCCGCACCGCAGGCGGCTACCGGCTGTACGCCCTGGCCACCGAGCCGCCCAAGCCCGGCTTGCTCCGGGTCACCGAGGGCGGCCGGGACGCCGGCGCCGGGGCGGGTCACGACACGGCGTCAGGCGGCGACGCGCGGCCGGGCGTCGAGGGCGAGATCTGGCGGCTGCCCGCCGCCGGTTTCGGGGCGTTCACCGCCGCCGTGCCCGCGCCGATGACCATCGGCACCGTCGAACTGGCCGACGGGCGGCACGTCTGCGGCTTCCTCGTCGAGCCGTACGCCGTCGAGGGCGCGCCCGACATCACCCGCTTCGGTGGCTGGCGGGCGTACACGGCGTCCGCGTGACCGAAGGCCGCAGGGCGGACACCTGGTGGCAGGATGGGGTCATGACGACGACGCGTCCCCGTCAAGGCAGGCCCCGGCACACGCCGCCGTCCGACCCCGGCACCTCCGCCCGGGAACAGATCCTCGACGCCGCCGGGGCGCTCTTCGTCGACCATGGGATCACCAGCACCAGCACCCGCATGATCGCCGAGCGGGTCGGCATCAGGCAGGCCTCGCTCTACTACCACTTCGCCACCAAGGAGGAGATCCTCGCCGAGCTGCTGGCGACGTCCGTGCGGCCCAGTCTGCAGATGGTGGACCGGATCCGGGCACTGGTGCCCGAGCGGGCGAATCCGGCCGCCGCGCTGTACGCCGTGGCCGCGATGGACGTACGCACCCTCTCCCGCACTCCGTACAACATCGGCACGCTCTATCTGCTGCCGGAGGTGCAGGCCGAGCGGTTCGACGCCTTCCGGGCCGAGCGGGGCCGTCTGCAGTCGAGCTACGGCGCGCTGGGCGCCCTGGCGGCGACCGAGGACGTCGCACGCGGCCTGCCCGCCGAGCGGCTCGGTGAACTGCTGATCCAGCTGGTGGAGGTCGTGATCCAGATACGGCGGTCCCGTGAGCCGGATGCGGCGGACACCGAGGCCATCGCGTCGTCGTGCCTGCGCCTGTGCGGGCTAGGAGAGCCGGCGGTGGCCGCCGCCCGGGAGGAGGGCCGAACGCTGCTGAGCAGCCTGGACTGACTGCCGGCCCACCGCACACCCTCCAGCGCCGCCATGCAGCACCCTCGATGCCCTCCGCGTCCACGACGGTCACACCGCCGACGCGGCCGCTTCCTGACGCGCCGCTGGAAAAAGGTTGCGGGCCGCTGTCGATTCGGCCACGTCCCGTTCGACGTCATGATGTGCGGCGCCTCGCCACACGATGACGCGACGGGACCTGAGGAGGACACACGTGGATCAACTGCTGAGAGTCATGAACTTCAACGTCTCGTGTGACGGAATCGGTGCCGGTGAGCACCAGAGTCTCGAGCGGCCGTTCGGCCTCGACCATCCCGAGAGGCTGTTCGCCTGGGCCGGGGCCACGGCGAGCTGGCCCATGCGCACGGATCCCGGGGGTAGCCGGGGCCTGGACGACTACTTCACGCGCGACTTCGCACACAACATCGGTGCCGAGATCATGGGCCGCAACAAGTTCGGGCCCCAGCGCGGGCCCTGGCACGATCATGAGTGGCGCGGCTGGTGGGGGGAGGAGCCGCCGTTCCGCACTCCGGTGTTCGTCATGACCCACCACACGCGTCCTTCGTTCACGCTCTCCGACACCACGTTCCACTTCGTCGACAGCGATCCGGCCACCGTCCTCGAACGGGCGCGGGAAACGGCGCAGGGCAAGGACGTCCGGCTCGGCGGCGGGGTCACCACCATCCGGCAGTTCCTTGACGCCGGCCTTGTCGACACCATGCATGTGGCGGTCTCGCCGGTAAAGCTCGGGTCCGGGCTACGGCTCTGGGAGGCCCCCGATGAGCTGCTCGACCGGTTCCACCTGGAGGTCGTGCCCAGCCCGAGCGGCGTGACGCACCACCTGTTCTGGCGAAGGTGAGGCGAGGGGCCCAGTTGAGTTCAGGCTGCGGCTGGGAGGGGGCGTCCGCCCCATCGGATGCCCTTCTCGCTGCGGATGCGCCGCGTTCCTTGCGCTGGGCGGCGAGTGTGGCGGGGCGGCGGCCGTTGGCGTTGCGCCAGCGCAGGCAGCGGTGCAGGCCCTGGGTCTGTGCGGGGGTGGCGGGGGTGGTGAGAGTTGGCCAGGGTGAACTGGCGCAGCGGGCCGAAGTGGGCCTCGATCGGGTTGGTCCAGGAGGCGTAGGTCGGGGTGAAGCACAGCTCGACCTTGTTCTTCTTCGCCCAACGGCGGATGTCGGCGCCGGTGTCGGCGGAGAGGTTGTCCAGGATGATGTAGATCGCGGCGCCGTCGGGTCGGGCGGCACGAATCGACTTCAGCGCGGCCAGGGTGGTGGCGGTGCCCTTGCGGCGGCGGCTGACGCCCCACAGACCGTCGTCGCCGACGGAGCAGCAGCCGTGGAAGTAGGTGACGCCGTGGATGCGCTGGTAGGTCACCGGCAGGCGGTTGTGTTTGCCCTGCTTCGCCCAGCAGGAGCCCGCGGTGGGCCGGATCCCCAGCGGCCCGAACGCGTCGAAGTCGAAGACGGGGTCGGGGAACGCGGTCCGGCACTTGCTCAATCTGGTCGAGCTTCGCGCAGCGTTCGGGCTCGGGGGATTCGTTCCAGGTCTTGGTGTGCTGGAAGGTGATGCCGCGGCGCGACAGCAGGCATCGCGGCGAGTGTGCCACCGTGCACGACCGCGACCACAACGCAGCACGTAACGTCCTGTTCGAAGGACGGCGAATCGTCGCCACCGGACGGGTGGAGACGCCGAACGCCTGTGGAGCCGGTAAGACGGGCACACGTGCCCACCCAGCGCGTCGAAGCAGGAAGCCCCCGGAAGGGCACACGACTCAGGCCCCGCCGCACCACATCGGCGACGGCCATCCGCACACTCGGACCAGGAGGCACCGCGGCCTCGGACACCTGCGCACGCATCGGCCAGCCCCGCCCGCCTCTGCCCAGCGACAGGCCGCAGATGGCGACCGTGACCGGGACGCCGGTGTCGATCGAGCTCACCCTGCCCCGGTGGCTCGGGCCCGGTCGAAGGCCATGTCAACCCGATCGCGATGCTCAAGAGCCAGATGTTCGGGCGCGTCGGCTTCCAGCTCCTCCGCGAGCGCGTGGTGGTGCACTCGTAGCGCCCAGGGGAACCGCCCGGTGCGTCGCCGCGGAAACGAGCCGGCAGGCATCGAAGAGCTCTTGGGTCTGCTCGGCCAGGCGCTGGTCTAGGTGGTGGAACTCGCCTGGCGCTTGCACGTACTGGGCGGGCGGGTACGCCTTCGCTGGGTGAAGCTGAAAGCGTGAGCATCAGTAGCGAGCGCCCGGTAAGTACTGAGCAGATCTACGCAGCGCTGGCCGCTCTGGCGGCTGAGCCGGTCGCGGATCAGGAGAAGCGACCCGAGGGGCCGCAGGAAGAAGACCGCCTGCACCTGCTGGGCAGTCTGCTGGCGAAGACGGAGCTCGAGATCACCGCCGCAACCCGCCTGACCGAGGAAGGGGAGATCGAGGACGTGCTTGAGACGTTGCTCGGCTGGGGGGAGCAGGTAGGAGATCCCGGCCTCGCGGTCAACGTCCTGACGAACCGGCTGCAGCGCACGGCGGTGCAGGTCTCCGAACCCGAGGCGGAAGAACTGCCACCCGGCCGGGAGGCCGCCTTCGCTGCCGTCATGACTGCGGTGTACACCCTCAGCGCTCAGCTGCACGCCGAGCGCGGCGATACGGAGGGAACACGAAGCGCTCTGAGCGGGGCGGAAGAAGCCCTCATCGACATCCTGCAAGGCATGCATGACCTGCGCGTCGCCATCGGCGACGCGGCCGGACCGGAGGACCAGGCCGACGACTGATCCGCAAAAGCGTGCGCCACAGTGGTAGGAAGACTGCCGCTACCTGGCTTGTGAAGTGGCCTCGCTCCTGGTCGTGGGCGCCAATCGTGAGGACGACTGACCCACAAGAGCCGCCTCACCCGCGACGTCAAGAGGCGGGCCGACGATGACGGAGTCGCTCGAGCCGGCTCCTTACCAGTCGCTGACGTGCCGGTCATCGGCCGGCCCTGCGCTGTACGCGCCTGCCATAGTGGTGCAGTGCCGGGCCGTCCTGCCACGGCACATCCGCCGCTTCCCGCGTGAACACAAGGCCGGGTCCAGGCTGGTCTCGGCAGCAAGGATTGTCGGCGTGGGCCGGGACGGGGTGGTCAGTGGTCCTGCGGTCCGCCTGGCCGGACAAGAAGCCGTCGCTGCGGCACAGGAGAAGCGGCTGCTGCAGTGACAGGGCGCCCCGGGCTGCTGCCCGGGGCGCCCGCATCGCCAGCGGCATCCCCTCAATTTTAGGCAGCGTTGCCCTATCTGCACCTGGGATGGAGAAGGGCCTGGGAGCGGGCAGCGCCGGGGCTGGGCCGTGTCTGATGGTTCGAGTCGCTCGACCTGGCACCCCAGGCGCCGGCAGCGAGGCGCCGGCGTGCTCGGTTGCCGAGCAACTGAACCGGGTGAACCATGACATAGGTACTGTTTCTCACCCTTTGAGCAATAGGGATGGGACTTTCGTCGGGGCTTGCACGTGCGACCCGTGGAGGATTCATGGACACGACTCGATCCGCTGCCCGTTTCACCGTCGTTTGCGCCGCCGCTTTGTCCCTCATGGGCGCCGCGTCGCTCCCGGCTCTCGCTTCGTCGACGGCCTCGCCGTCAGCGGTCTCCGCTCTGGACAGGCAACTCCTCACAGCAGCCCACCAGGGCAACCTGTGGGAGATCGCCGCCAGTCAGCAAGCTCAGAGCGCCGCGACCACCGCCTGCGTCAAGCGGGTCGCCGCCGACTTCATCCGCGACCACCGCGCCCTCGATGCCGGTGTCGTCAAGACCGCGAGACAACTCGGGGTGACACTGCCGTCCGGGCAGACGGCCGCGCAGCTGAGGCAAACCGCCGCCCTCAAGTCCCTCGCCGGGACGCGCGCGTACGATGCCGCGTGGCTCAAGGCCCAGTACCCCGCCCACGTACAGACCCTCGCGCTCATCGACAAGGAGATCGCCTCGGGCACCAACCCGCTCGTCAAGTCCCTGGCGAAGAGCGCGCGCCCGGTCGTGGCACGCCACACCCAGATGGTCAACCACGGCGTGTGCCACGCATAGCGCCCGCCGACTCACGAACGTGATCCCGGCCCACTGATGTGTGCCTTGTGGAGCGTGCCGGTTGGAGCGGCTCGTCCGCAGCCACTTGCCCCTCCACGTCGGTCTCGGAATCGCTGTGCATGATCCGGGACGCTATGGAGGGCGCGCTGCGCTGCCGTTACTGCGGCACGACCGAGACGTGACATCGACTCGTCCTCCTCCCCGGGGTGTGTCTGATGTGTGACTGCGCATCAACCGGCATGCGTCCAAGGGGCGTTGGAGGCCCTGTTGCCCATCGGCGACAGGGCCTCCGGCCTACCTGCACACCGCTCAGTGACCGGCAGAACCCTCGGGGCGCGCGTGCCGCGGCAGGAGGAAGGAGAGCAGGAACGTCAGGGCCAGCATGCCGTCGACGATCCACAGCACCGTCTTCATCACGGCGCCGAAACCGCTGCGGAAGGCCGACGTCGCGGTGGTCTCCAGCGCGCCGGGTATCCGGGCGCCGGCCTGCGGCGATGTCACGGCGGACCGAGTGTCCTTCTCCAAGCGGGCGCAGGTCGCCGGGGTGGCGGCAGGATCCTTGGCCACGGCACGGTCGGAGGCGCACCTCCGCAGGTCTGCCACGACGCGGTCCTGGGCGGCCGGTGCCACGTGCGCGGCGCTCAGCTGACCCCGCAGGCCGGCCGAGTGGTGGTCGACGGCGGTGGCGATACCACCGCCCAGCAAGCCGAAGAACACGGTGCCGAGGAGCGCCACGCCGAAGGCGCCGCCGAGCTGCTGCATCGCGGTCATCGTGCCGGACGCCGAGCCCGTCTCGTGCTGCTCGACGCTGGCGAGCACGATGTCGAAGAAGGGGGCCATGAGCAGGCCCATCCCGATGCCGGTGAAGAGCAGGGCCGGCACGAGCTGCCAGGGGCCGACGCCGCTGCCCACCGTCTCGAGGGTCAGCCACACGCCGAACACGCCGAGCGCCATGACCACCGTGCCCGCCTGGAGCACGGCCCGGCCGAACCGGGCGACAGCCTGAGCGACACCGAAACCGACGATCATGCCGGCCGACCAGGGCACCATCACCAGGCCTGCCTTCAGCGGCGAATAGCCGAGGCCGATCTGGGTGTAGAGGTTGAAGACCAGCATGAAGCCCTGCATGGTCGAGAAGAAGACCAGTCCGAGCGTCATGCCTCCGCTGAACCCGCGCTTGCGGAAGAGGCTGGGCACGACCAGCGGGTCCCGGCCTGCCTTGCTGCGGCGCGACTCGTAGATGGCGAAGGCGACGAAGACGGCCACCGAAGCGGCCATCATCGCGAACGTCCACCCGGGCCAGTCGTACTCACGGCCCTGCACCAGCGGGAAGATGATGAGCAGCGCGGCCAGCGAGACCAGAAGCATGCCGGGTATGTCGAGGCGCGGCCTGTCGCCGGACCGGCCCCTGGGCAGGTAGCGCAGGGCCCCGAGGAAGGCCGCGGCACCCAGCGGCAGGTTGATCAGGAAGATCATCCGCCAGCCGGTGCCGAAATAGTCGGCGTCCACGAGCCAGCCCGCCAGGATCGGCCCGCACACCGCGGACAGCCCCATGATCGGGCCGAACATGCCGAAGGCTTTCTGTGACTCCTTCGGCGGGAACATCTCCTTGATCATGCCTAGGCCCTGCGGCAGCATCACCGCGCCGAACAGGCCCTGCACGACACGTGCGGCGATCAGCATCTCGGGCGACACGGCGACCGCGCACAGCAGCGAGCCCAGGGTGAAGCCGGCGGCACCCACCAGGAACATCCGGCGTCGCCCGTGGATGTCCCCGAGCCGGCCGCCGGTGACGAGGCCGACGGCCATCGAGAGGGTGTACGCGGCGGCGAGCCACTGGAGGGTGGAGGCGCCGCCACCGAGGTCGGCCCGCATGGAGGGGCCGGCGATGTTCGTGACGACCGCGTCGAGGAGATCCATCACCTCGGCCGCGAGGATCACGAAGAGCGCAGCCCAGCGCCACCGGTAGGGCGCTGGCGAGTCGGTGGGCGTCTCGGCGGACGCTACACCGGTGGTGGACATCGGAAACTCCTCGCAGAAGGCCGCGTCGCGTCGATGTTCCGCGGGCGCGGTGGATGGCTGGACGAAAACTGCCGGGCTCGCTGGTGCGGTCCAGAAAGACAGGCGGCCGGACGCCTGGAGAACGATGTTCAACCTAGCAGAACACTGCTCACCACGAGAACGGCGTTCATTAAGATATAGCGCAATTCCTCGACATCTACAAGATATATCGCGTCTGAGCCAGTGAGAGGCCCTGACCCCAGCAGAACGCTGTTCTCCGTATCCCTAAACTGGTCCCATGAGCGACGCGGCCGCCGGTCCCCCAGCACCCCCTCCGCCATCCCCGTGGCAGCGCGAGCGTCCCGCTCGCAGCCACATCGCGCCCGTACGCACGCCGCTGTCGCGCGAGCGCGTCGCCGAGGCCGCCCTCACCGTGCTGGACCGGCACGGGCTCGACGGCCTTTCGATGCGTCAGGTGGCGGGCGAACTGGGGGTCGCGGTGTCCGCCCTCTACGCCCACGTCAGCTCCAAGGACGACCTCCTGGAGCTCATGTACACGCGGCTCTTCGACGACTACGCATTGCCCGCGCCCGATCCGGAGCACTGGCAGGAGCAGCTGCGGGACTTCGCCCGCGCCTGGCGTCGACGTCTGCTGTCCCACCGGGACATGGCCAGGATCTCCATGGGGCACGTCCCCTTCACCGCCGAACTGCTGCCGCATGTCGAGGCGTTGGTCGCCATCTTCCGCACCGCCGGGCTGCCCGACCGCATTGCTGCGGAGGCCGGTGACCTCATCTCCACCTACATCGACGGGTTCGTCCTGGAGGAGGGCATGTGGCGAGACCGGGCCGCTCAGCACGGCGGTCACGATGCCTCGCCGGCCCGGCCCGACTGGCGCGAGATGACCGACGAGATGCAGAACTACTTCGCGTCCCTGCCCGCGCAGGACTTCCCCCACCTGCGCGCCCTGGCCGGGCTGATGGTGACGGACTCCTCCGACGAGCGGTTCGGCATCGGCCTGGAGATCATCCTGCGCGGCCTGGCGAGTTACCTGCCGGACCCTGCGGCCGGCCCGGTCGCGGAAGCCGACTGAGTCCGGAAGCCGAACGAGTCCCGGGGTCCGGCGCAGCCCGGGAAGCCGACGTCACACGTGGCACGGCCGGATCTGATCGCAGGGGACGGCTCAGCCGCTCGTGACCAGACGCCACTGGCGTTCCAAAAGGCATTCGCCGCACGCTGGGCGACCGCAGCAGCCGACCGCACCATCCGAACCCTGGAGGGCCGGCGACGGAATGCAGCGTGTCCAGCGACGGAATGCGTTCGAGGAGCACCCCACCTGCCGAGGCGAGAACCAAGGCCACCAGCAGGTCAACGAATTGGCCACCACGAGACTGCCATCACCGCCAGTACCCGCCGCCTGCAACCGGACCGCAGGCCGGTACGGGGCCACCGCAACACAGACCTTGACCGGCGGCTGCCACTTCGTGAGCCGCTACGCGGCGATCATGCTCCCGCAGGAGCACCTCACCCCTGCGGACACGGCATCCCCGGCAACAGTGCGGGGTACGTGCGGCCGAGCCTCGTTCGCCCTGCTCCGTGCACCTTTCGCCAGGGTAGGAAAGAACGTACTGAGTACGAGAACTCATGTGCGTCAGGACGCGGGCTGGCAGGCTCCGCGGCATGACAAGCGGCAGACGGGCGCTGACTGCCCTGCATCTCTTCTTGGTATGGGCGACGATGGCGGCCGCACTGCCGGCGCTCGGCTTCGAGTTGGTGGTGACGGCCTGGAGCGGTGGCGCCGGGGCGGCGGTGCCGGTCCTCGGGTTGGGCGTGCCGCTGATGGTGGGCCTATTGGCGTTGGCGGGCATACCGGCGAAGACCGTGGTGCCGCTGTGCGGCTCTGTGCGCCGGCGGCTCGGTTGGGCGGCCCTGGTCTTCGTCCTCGGCACGCTCGGCGTGCTGGCGGGCCTGGCCGCGTACGACGGGAACGTCTACCTGGGGAGCGCCGGCACACGGGTCGCGCTGACCGGTGTGCCGTACGCCGTCGCCGCAGCGCTCTTCGTGCCGAGCCGGTGGGTACGGCTGGGGGCGGTGGCCGTGCTGGCGGCCGGTGTGGGCTACGGGGGCTTCATCGGCCCGGCGCAGGCGCAGCAGGGCCGGCACGCGGCGGAGATCGCGCGGTACCGGGAGCATCCGGAACTGCTCTATCTGGGCGCTGCGCCACCTGGAATGCACGTATCCCGTGCCGTGGTCGGGCCCGCCTACTTCAGCGTCGACTACCGCCCCGTCCGGGAGGGATACGAGTTGGGGTACGTGGGCCTCGTGGTGCGTTCACCGCTCACACAGACGCCACGATGCCCGGAGCCCGCGGACAAGGGCGCGACCTGCACGGTGGACGTGCACGGCGAGATGCGCATGATCCGCCGCCTCCCCGGTGGCACCCGCGACATCACCCTCACCCGCCAACACCACGACGCGGAGGTGGAGGTCACCAGCCAGTCCCTCGGTGAACCCGGCCTGCGGCACCTCCTGAACACGCTGCACCCGCTGTCGAACACGGAGTTGGAAACGCTGATGCGGGAAAAGGCGATCGCCCAGGGCTACTGAGCCATGCCCGCTCGGGCCAGGTAGCCAACCCCTGCCCGGCGGGTTCTGGCCGCGACGCCGTGAAGGGTCCGCTCAGTGAGACCGGCGTACGAAGCATCGGTTGGCTGTGGTGTCTCGGACCTTGGTTATACGCGAAGTCCTGGAGGATGAGCTGCTGCGGGATGTCCGCGAGTGGTTGGGGCGGCTGGTCGAAGAGGATCCAGTAGTCGCTCCCGGCGGTCCGGCTGGTGGGCGGTCGGTCGCCGAGCGCGGCGTGCGGCCGCTGGTGGTTGTAGTTCACCAACTCCGCGAGTGCGACGCGGCGTTCACGCTCGGTTGTGTAGTCGCGGACGCACGCCGACTCGTGGGAGAGCATCCCGTTATACCTGTCCACCTCCCCGTTCGTGCGCGGCGGGTACGGCCTGGTTCGCGGGCGGACTCGGTGCCGACGCGGTGCATCCGCCAGCCGCCGCCGGTCGGGATGCGTCCGAGCTTCTTGGTGTCGACGTGGACCAGGTCGCCGACTCGGTCGTGCTCGTAGCGGATGACCTCGCGCAGCTGCTCGCCGGTCGGTGGGTCGAGGTCCCGGAGCCCGGGCCGGCCCATGCTTGGTCTGCCGCCGCAGCGCCTCCACCAGGTCAACGATGTCCTCGGGGGTGCGGGTGGGGCTGGTGGAGGGGCGGGAGGGGGGTCGAGCAGTGAGGCACAAGCGCAGACGTCCTTCGGGGGTCAGCGGTGCGTTCCCGTGTCCCCTGCTGGTGGCGCTCCTGGATCCGGCCGTCGCGTTCAGCGGGAGCCCTGGGATCTCAGGGCTCCCGCGTGAGCGGCTGTGCGTGGCGTCAGCGTGCGAACTTCGCGATGGCCGCTGGGGTGACGGGGGTGAAGAAGTTGACGAGGTTGCCGTCGGGGTCACGGAACAGCAGCGACCGGTTGCCCCAGGGCATCGTGGTGGGCTCGTTGACGAAGTCGGTGACGAAGCCGGTCAGGTTCTGGTGCACGCGGTCCACGTCGTCGACGAGGAACTCGGTGATCACGCTGTGGTTGTCCGCCGGGCGGGCAGATCCCGGGGCGAACAGCGGGACGGTGCGGGTGTCGGCGATGGCGAGGGTGGCGCCCGCGGTCTTGAGTTCGGCGAAGTCCTTGGTGGCCCAGGTCGCCCGCGCCCCTGTGGCCCGCTCGTAGAACTCGACGAGGCGTGCGACGTCGCTGGTGATGATGCGGATCGAGACGAAGTCCATGGAGATCTCCTTGGCTGTGCTGGAGGCGTGCGCGTCGCAGGCTAGGACAAATAGTGGACAGATTTGGTCCGGTATTCGCGTTAGGCTGCGAACATGCCTCGACCCACCGCCCGCGTGCTGACACTCCTGGAACTGCTGCAGTCGGGCGGCACCCGGACGGTGGCCGAACTCGCCGACCGGCTCGGCGTCGAAGGGCGCACCGTGCGGCGGTATGTGGACCAGCTGATCGACCTGGACGTGCCCGTGGAATCGGTGCGCGGCCGCTACGGCGGGTACCGGCTCGCCCCCGGGTACCGCTTGCCTCCGCTCATGCTCAGCGACGACGAGGCACTGGCCGTGCTGCTCGGCCTGGTCGCCGGCCGCCGAGCAGGCTTGACGACGACGGAGCACACGGCAAGCGAGACGGCATCGGCGAAGATCCGGCGGGTGCTCCCCAAGCGCATCGCCCGTCGGCTCGACACACTCCTGGAAGCTCTCGCCTTCACGGATCAGCCCGGCGAGTTCGACACCCCGGACGCCGAGGTCCTGCTCACCATCGCCGATGCGGTGCGCCACCGCCGACCGGTCTCGATCCGCTACAGCGACCGCGACGGACGGCGCAGCGAACGCACACTGCACGCGTACGGGATCGTCGCCCATGCGGGCCGGTGGTACGTCTCGGGCAAGGACGCCCGGATCGGCGAGGACCGAACCTTCCGGCTCGATCGCATCGCAGACGCGCGGACCCTGCCCGGCTCATTCGAACCGCCCGTGGGTACCAGTCCGGCACAGCGCCTGTTGTCAGCGTTCGCCACGGCCGAGTACCGGCACGAGGTGACCTTGCGGATCCACGGGACGGTCGGGCAGATCCGCGCCCACCTTCCCGCCAGCGTCGCGAGCCTGGGGGAGTACGAGCCCGTGGTAGGCGAGGACCGGGCGACCGAGCGCTGGCTGCGCGTCGAACTGCGGGCGGAGCGGCTCGATTGGTTGCCTCCGGTACTTGCGTCGCTTGACCGGCCGTTCGTCATCGAGCGCCCCGATGAGCTGCGCGACCTGGTCAACGCGCTCGCCGATCGCCTCGCGTCCTACGCCCGCCAAGTCTGACCGCCGCCCGCCAAGCCTGAACGCGAGGAACCAATGGCATGAGATGGCACAGTTAGCCATCGCGGATGCGCGGCTAGAACCTGTAGTCGGCCAGCGAGCGATTGACTTGGGCCGGCAGCGCGGTGTGGCTGGAGAAGCTGCTGGGCGAAGGCTCGCTCTGTCGGCCGAGCTGACGCATGCCCGGTCGAGGGAGTCCTGCTCACGATGAGCCTACCCAACGTCCACCTCGATGTCGTGGGGATCGGCACGAGGCACTTGCTGGACGAGGACGGGATGGAACCGTTCGATGACGACGAGATCTACGGGGAACGCTACCCCGACGACGCCTCTCCGCCTACGAACTTCTGCTTCACCGCGGCCAACCAGGTACGACCAGCACCTGATGCTCGACGCGGTGAACGAAGGCATCACCCACTACGCCCCCAACAGATGTGATCACGGGCCCGTTGGATCGTCACGCCTCGCGATCGAGTACGCCAAGCCGGACTTGGTCGTGATCGGCCCGCTGCTCAGTCCGTCCCGGCCTGCCGGGAGGGTTCCCGGCTTGGCCGTCCACCACCGGAACCGAGTCCACCGCCATTGGCACCTCCCCGTGCGCCCCCGAGCGCCGGGCCTGCCCAGGGGGCTCACGGCATGGCGGGTTATGCGTCCGTCCGGCACAGCGCGTACAGAACGGCCATGGTGTGCGTCGTCGTCCGGCAGGGCGTTTCGGCGGCAAGCGCACGGCCGGCTGCCAGCAGCAAGTCCGCCGCGTCGCGCACCGTGCAGCACGCCTGGAACTCCCCTGCGATGCCGAGCTGTTTCGCCAGGTGGCGGACCTCTTCCTCGTGCGTGACGAGCTGACTGCGGAGGGCTCCGGTATCGAGAGGCCGCAAACTCTCTGTATCCATCCGACCACGGTAGCGATCCGGCTGCGCCGATTGCGCCCCTTTCTAGATATATCTGGGAAGGTTTTTGGTCGCCGAAGACATGTGAACACCGGTCCAGTTGGGCCATGTACACATGTACGTGCAGATGACGACCACTGCAGGCATCCGGCGTCCAGCGTCCCGAAGGAGTGATCTGCGGCACCGGTGGCGGCTTGCGTGCGGTGTTGTTGACGGCGGCCAACGCCGATATCGGCTTCGCCTGTTTGACATCGGCCTCCTGCCCGGGCGAGACCGCGCCGACGACCTGGACGAAGGCGGGGCGCCTGGCCTGCGCTTCACCAGAACGAGGGCAGCTCAGCTCACGCAAGACCATGACCAGGCCGCCCCCACGCCGCTCACCCACCGCTAACTCAACGAGCAGCTAGGGGGCGACAGTCGCGCGGGCGCGCCGGCTGCCCCCGCAAGTACTGCACGAGTCCGTGACGGCGAGTGGTCGTTCGTCCAGGCCCTGCGCCGCCTCGCGTTCGCGACCGCTTCGGGGGTCGGGCGCTGCATCCTGGCAGATCCCAGTGCGTGGCACCCGCTGTCCCTGCCGTGGGACCACAAGGATCCTCGACAGGAACGCGCGGCCGTCACTCGACGAGGCACTCACCTTGCGGCCGGCTGCGATGGCGCTGATGCGACGGCGGTCGACGGCCTGACCGACGAGCAGATTGACAGCAGCACCGGACCACTGGGCGGCGGCTCATGGACCGACGGACAAGCGGACCAGACGGCCTACCTCCACATGCCTGCCACGCACGAAGACACCAGAGTGGGATACGACAGGCCTGTTGGAAGGGAGTGTCCGCCCGTGGGGATACCGAGATCGCTTCGCTTCCTGAGGACGGGCCCAGACACTGGGCGGCGCCGGTCAAGGCGCCCCCGATTGCGTGCCACAGCGGTCACCGTCGCGCTCGCCGCGGCAGCGGCGGGCTCTCCCGCCTCCCGTCCGTCGGACCGCACCGGGACTCTCCATGCGGCGGAGGACCGGCACCTGGATTCCGCTGTGATCACGCTGAATCACGCCTACCAGGTACCCGATCGGCTGCCGAGCGCAGAACCGGGCACGCTGATCGCGGCTACAGACCATGGTCCTGATGCGCGGATGGGGAGCGCGCGGCGCTGGACGGTGCTGTACCAGTCCACCAACGCACGCGGCGCGAACCTTGCCGTAAGCGGCACCGTGCTGCTGCCGTCGGGCCGCGCTCCGCAGGGAGGGTGGCCGGTGGTGTCCTGGGCGCATGGAACCACCGGCGTGGCCGACGCGTGCGCACCCTCGCAGTCGGCGAACCTGGGTTCGGAGGCCTTCGCTGAGGAGCTGCGGGCGCTCCTGCGCGCCGGGTACGCGGTCGCTGCCTCGGACTACCCCGGGCTGGGCACCCCGGGCCCGCACACCTACCTGGTCGGCGCGGACGAGGGCAACGCCGTGGCCGACATCGTCACCGCGGCTCGCCGACTGATACCCAGCCTGGCGCCGGTGTGGTTCGCGGTCGGGCACTCACAAGGGGGGCAGGCGGCGCTTTTCGCCACCCACACCAAGCGCCGGACGGGCGCCCAGCGGCTTGGTGCTGCGGTGGCCGTTGCGCCGGCCAGCCACCTGGAGGCCATGCTCGCGGGCGTGAAGGCCTCGCATGTGCCCAGCGAGCTGTCCTTCGCCTTCTACTCGCTCGTCGGCCTGGCCGCGACCGATCCCGGTGGCCCTGGGACGGATCTGCGTTCGTTGCTGGGCCCCTCGGCGGCCGCTACGGCCTCCCGGGTCATCGCCGACTGCGTGACGCACAGCCATCCCGTGCTCAAGGGGGTGAACACCGAGCGGATGCTGCCGCTGAAAGGGGACCAGCTGCGTCGCATGGGCGAGCGGATGGGCGCCTACGGCGATCCGGACCGCTCCGCCATCACCGTCCCCACCCTGGTCATCCAGGGTGACGCCGACCAGGATGTGCCGCCTGCCTGGACCGACGAGGTCGTGGCCCGCCTGCGTCTCCTGGGCTCCCCCTCGCTGGTCTATCGCGTCTATCCCGGTGCGGGCCACGATCAGGTCCTGGGCCAGTCCGTGTGCGATCTCCTGGCCTTCCTCAGCGCCCACGGCGGGGCCCGCCCCGGTGCCTGTACCCCGCCCCGGAGCGGCAGCCACGGTTGAACCGGTTGGGCAGGACGCCGAGCCCTGTTTCGGTGTCGAACCGACCGCAGCGTTCGACGGCGCCTTCGCCGCAGGCGCCTGACGACTGCGGCGTCATGGCTGGTCAGGGGCCTGTCACGCCAATTCATCGAGATGTGGCACGGGTACGGCAGCCGCCGCCTCGGTCCGCGGCGAGCGGCATTGAGGGTGACGGACGGGCGGTCGTGCCGGCCCCCTGCCTGCCACCGGCGGCAGAGGTACTCCGCGGCGAAGATTGCAGTGTCGTGCTCGCACGCGACGATGACCAACCGGTCTGCGGGGCGAGGTCGCGGGTTGAGCGGGTGGTCCTCGGCGAGGCCCGGGGTGTGCCGCCGTGATCGGCCCGGCTCCCTGCTGGAAACAGCGGAGACATGTGCCAGAGTGGAGGCACCGAAACGGCGCGGTCAGCGCGCGGACGGGACGGGAGAGGGCGCCTGTCATGTCCATCCATTTCGATCCCCGCAGTGCGGGGACGGCCCGCTCCGTCTCCGTCGACCGGCGGGGCGAGGAGTACGCGGACCTGTTCGGACAGGCCCCGGTGATCTTTGCTGCGCTCAGTGGGCCGGGACACCTGCTGGAAGCGGCGAACTCGGCATTCTTCGAGACGCTCGGGTGCGACCGCGGGCGCCTCGGCGAGCCGGTCGGAGAGGTGATTCCGGAACTGGCGCCGCAGGGCGTCCTCGACCGGCTCGATGCGGTCTACCGCACCGGTGTCGCGTACCGGGCCCGGGGCGGACGGCTTCTGCTGGGCAGGCCGGGCCTGCAGCGGGAAGGATTCTTCGACGTCACCTACGAGCCCCGCCGGGACACCGCCGGCCGGATCGACGGGATCGTGGTGATCGCCGTCGAAACCACCGCGTACCACCACGCTCATCTCCTGGCCGCCGAGCAGCGCGCGCTGCTGGAGCAGATCGCACGTGACGCCCCGCTGGACGAGATCCTCCGAGGAATGGCCACAGCGATCGAGGAGCTCTCCCCGGACATGCTCGTCTCGGTACTGCTCGTCGATCCCGACGGACAGCGCCTGCGGCACGGCACCGGCCCACGCCTGCCCGACTTCTACAACGAGGCGATCGACGGAGCACCCATCGGCGAAGGCGTCGGCTCGTGCGGCACGACCGCGTTCCGGCGTGAACCCGTGATCGTCACGGACATCGCCACCGATCCCCTGTGGAAGGACTACCGTGACCTGGCGCTGAGAGCCGGGGTCGCCGCGTGCTGGTCCACACCCATCCAGGACGCGGACGGCCGACTGCTGGGCACCTTCGCGATGTACCACCGCACCCCCAAGGCTCCCCAGGACAAGGACATGGCGCTCAGCGCCTCCTTCACCCGCATCGCCGCGCTGGCCATCGAACGCCATGCCGCGGTGGAGGCACGCCACGCCGCCCAGGAACGCGAGAAGGCCGCCCGAGAGGATCTGGCCTTCCTGCTGGAGGCCAGCACCGCCATCACGGCCGAGACACACTATTCGAACAGCCTCCAGCGCATGGCCCGGCTGACCGTCCCGACCCTGGCGCCGCTGTGCGCTGTCCACGTATGCGACTGCGGCCAGACTCAGCGCATCGCCGTCGCGGCGTCGACCCGGGAGGAGGAGAATCTCCTCTCCTCCCCCGCGCTGTGCGACGAGGTGGACGCCGCTGTCGCCCGCGTGCTTGCCTCCGGCGCCACCGAGTCCGCCCACGCGAGCGGCCCGCGCGGCCGGCTCGGTGCCAGGGACTACGTGTGCGTGCCGCTGACCACTCGGGGCCGCACCTTCGGAGCGCTGACGCTCCTGGCCACCGACCTGCCCCTGGACGAACGCAAGGTCGCCCTGGCCGAGGAACTCGCCCGCCGGGCCGCTTCGAGTGCCGACAACGCCCATCAGTTCACCGACCGCGTCCAGCTTTCCCACGATCTTCAGGCAGGCCTGTTGCCTCCCGAGTTGCCCAGGATTCCCGGCGCCGCCCTGGCTGCTTCGTACCATCCCGCCGGTGAGGGCCTCGAGGTCGGCGGCGACTTCTACGACGTCTTCCCGCTGCCCGCCGACCGCTGGGCCCTCATGATCGGCGACGTCTCCGGACGCGGCGCTCTGGCAGCCACCACCACCGGAATGGTCCGCCACACCGCACGCGCCGCCGCCCGCCTCCTCAACGAACCGGCGGCCGTGGTCACCGCCATCAACGACGCCTTGATGGGCAACACCGCCGATGACGACCAGTTCGTTTCACTCGTCTACGGCGAGCTGCGGCACAGCGCGTCCCACCTCGCGCTCAACCTGATCCGAGCAGGCCACGTACCGCCTCTCATGCGCCGCGCCGACGGCACGGTCGTAGAACTCACGGAGTCGGGCCTGCTGTTGGGTATCGGTCCTGACCCCGGCTTCTGCCCGTGCCGCATCGACCTGTATCCCGGTGACAGCCTCGTCCTGGTCACGGACGGCATCACCGAGGCCCGTTCCGCCGACGGCGAGTTCTTCGGCGAGGAGCGCCTGGCCGACGCGCTCGTCGCCGTCCGGACCACGACGTCCTCAGCCACCGCCGTCGTCGAGTCCATCACCACCGCAGTCACCGCGTTCGCAGGCAGTGCCACCCTCGACGACCAGGCGGCACTGGTGATCACCGCCGTCTGAGGGGCCGAATGGCGCGGCATCCGTTCCGCCGCCTCGTTCGCACCGCCGGCAGGGGCCGCCCCCAGCGGTGCGGCGACTCACCGAATCCGAGACCTCTTCGAGTTCCCACTCGGAGCAGGTCTCGGCGCGGTGGCGCACTTTGCGCATCCGAATGCACCTGCCCGAGGACTTCGGTGTGCGCGACTGGACCTACAGCAAGGTCGCGGGGAGAACCCCGTAGAGGTCTCCGCCAGCGTCCGGCCCCGCTCGCCGATCTGCACCATGACCGGTACGGGCACTCGTGCAAGGACGGGGCGCGCCAACCGGCCTCCTCCGGTGCGGGCCGACTCGCCCCGTCATCCTTCGTCCGGAGGGTTCTTCTGCCAGCGGCCTCATTGCGATCGTTTCTCGGCCGGGTGTGAGCGATTGCGGTCTTGGTTACACCAACTTAACGTCCGAGGAGTCGGGTTCTTCCGATAAGGCCGATATCAACTTATATGTCGGCTTCCCGTCGTGCCATCGAACGGAGCATTCATGTCGGTGATGACCGGTACTCCGCCCCTGCAGCAGTTCGGCCAGCAGATGGGCGGCCCGCAACAGCAGATCGCCCAGGTCGTCCAGCAGGCCATCCAGCAGGCGTGTCAGCAGGCGAGCCAGCAGATCGCGCAGCGGATGCAGCAGACGCTGCAGCAGATCCAGCAGGTCCAGCAGCAGCTTCAGCAGCAGGGCCTCGCCCATCAGGCGCACCCCTACCTGGCTCTCGCGCTGCACCACACGCTGCAGCAGGGCGTCCGAAGCGCGGTGGAGCACTCCGTGCAGCAGGCGCTGCCGACCGCGATCGTGACGCTGCTCCAGCAGAGCCAGCAGGGCCAGCAGGGCCAGCAGGGCCAGCAGGGCCAGCAGCCGTGGGGCGGTGGGTTCGGCCAGCAGCCGTTCGGCCAGCAGTTCCCGCAGTACCAGCAGCCCAGCTTCGGCTACGGCCAGATGGGTCAGCCCTTCGGTATGGGCTGACCTGAGGCGGCAGCGCGATGCGGTGTGTCCCGGAGTCGTTCCCGGGCACACCGCATCACCGTGGAAGCACGGGCCGCCCGTTGCCCACAGGAGCACACACACAGGACGTAGGCGTGGTGAAGGTGGAGGCAATGGTCAAGGAAAGGCCCGGGAACAACCGGGAGAGCGGATCCGAAGGCACACAGCCGAATGGGTCGGTGCCCGAGGGCAAAGCGGCGGGGCCAGGCAAGGAAGGTGCTCGCTCACCGCGGACGGTTCAGCCGCGCCGGGAACGGTACCTGGTGGCACCGCTTCCGCAGCATCTGCTCCCGCCAGGGGTGCCCGAACTCGGCATGGACGCGCTTTGTGACCGGCTGGAGCAGATGCCCGAGGTCAAGGTGATCCGCAGGCTGCGGCCCTCTGCAAAGGCCCAGCCGTCCGGCCTTCACCCCTCCTGCCCGGAGATCGCAGTCGTAGAGGCAGCCGAGGCCCGGATCCCGGTGATGCAGTCGCTGCACGTACACATCGAGCCGGACCTGCCATTGGCCGGAACCGGACTGGCCACCATGCCTACCGCGGGAATTCTGCCGCTGCGCGACCCGGGGCTGGTCATGCACATGGAGCAACCCGAGGACATCTCCCTGCGCGTGTGTGGCCCGGAAGGCGAACCCTTGGCCAGCGCCGGGGTGTTCCTGATCGGAACGACCTGGCCGAGCCAGGGCGTCACCGGGGCGGACGGGACGGTCACCCTCACGCCGGCCACGGAGACCGCCCGCTCCATCGGGTCCCTGTACGTCCGGCCTGCAGGCGGATACATGGACCGCTGGATTCATCGGCCCGACCTGTCCGCGGGCAGGGAGAACGTCGTCACTCTCACTCCACTGACGCAGGTGTACCCGGAGTTGGAGGAACGGCAAGGTTACGGCTGGGGCCAGCAGGCCATGCGGCTGGACCGGCTGCCCCCCACGTTCCGCGCCTTCGGCGTCAAGGTCGCCCTCATCGGCTCGGGTGTCAGTGCCGACCATCCCGACCTGAACCAACCCGTGCGCTCCGGGGTCGATCTGGTACGCGGCACGGACGACGGCTGGGCACGCGACGTGACCGGCTCCGGCACACATGCGGCAGGGATCGTCGTCGGGGCGGACACCGGCAAAGGCGTCATCGGCATCGCGGTCGACGCCGAGATCGAGGTCTGCAAGGTCATGCCGGACGGGCATTTCAGCGACCTCATCGCGGCCCTCGACCACTGCATGGAACGCGAGATCGACATCGCCCACATCGCGGTGGCCGTCCCGTACCCGTCGGCGCTGGTCTCCCGCAAACTCGCCGACGCCCACGCGGCCGGGATCGCCTGCGTCGCCCCGGCGGGCGACACGGCCGGGCCGGTGGCCTTCCCGGGCTCGCTGCCCACCGTGTTCACCGTGGGCGCGCTGGGAGTCTTCGGCTCGTATCCACAGGAGACGTCCCAAGCCTGCCATTCAGGGGCTCAGTTGACACCGGAAGGGCTGTTCGCCGCGCCGTTCAGCTGCCATGGCCCGGGAGTGGACGCCGCCGCCCCCGGTGTGGCTGTCCTCTCCTGCTCGCCGCAAGGCGGCTACACGGCCCTCGACGGAACCGCCACCGCGTCGGCCCACGTCGCCGGCCTTGCCGCTCTCGTTCTCGCTCACCACGAGGACTTCCACGGCCAGTTGCTGCCCCGCGGCCCCGGCCGGGTCCACCATCTGTTCGAGATCATCGCCGCCAGCTGCCGCCAACTCGCCGCCCCGGGCACCGCGGAGGCGGCCCGAGTCGGACACGGCCTGCCCGACGCCCTGGTCGCCCTCGGCCTGGCCCCCGGAGTGCAACTTGCTCCTGCGATGTCGCCCTACGCTCCGTCCATGGCCGGTTGAACCAGCCCGCGCGGCACGCTCACACAACGGCACCCGCCTTGAAGGACGGGTGCCGTTCGGCTTGTCGCTGTGAGGTCCCTTCCAACAGACAGCGGCGACCGTCCGGGCGATACGGATGTGTCCCATCCCGGTCCGCCTGGCGTCGTCGGCGACACGGAACCACGCCACGAAGTCCCTCCGCGACGGTGGACACGATGTACCGCGGGCCCGTGTCCGGAAGAGAATGAATCGCTTCCGCATCGAAGTGCTGATCCGGGCCCGCCGTACTCGCGGCGCCTCCGGGCAAGTGAGGTCGCGCTCACCGCCGCTGGCGAGAATCCGGGCCGGCTGCGCCTCGCCACGGCCGGGTCTCGGCGTGGCGGGCGACCGCGGCGCGACGTTCGGATACCCCTGTTTCAACCCACGAGGCAGAGTGCCCTCAGTTCGCCGGAGCACGCCGGGCCGGCCAGGCCCCGGAGAACTTCAGGGATCCTGAAGCATGCGCCCGGACAACTGGCACCTCACCGAAGACATCGACGACTTTCTCGCCCGAGCCGGAGACTTCCTGTGCTCGCGCCCCGTCATGCACAACACGCCGCTGACCACGCTCGAGAAACTGCGCACACGCGGGGCGAACGCAGACGGTGCCGAAGCCCCCGTCTTCGGCCGACTGGAGTCAGGGGGCGAGGTCCGCGCCATCTTCTACCGCACTCCGCGCGGACGCCTGACCCTCACCACCCTCTCCCCCGAGCAGGCAGAAACTCTCGCCGCCCACCTGACCATCTCGGCCACCCCTATCTCCGGTGTCACCGCGGACCACGACACCGCCACCGCCTTCGCCCAGGCCTGGCAGCGGCACACGGGCGCAGCGCCGGTACGCGACTGGCGGGGCCTTCTCCACCGACTCGGCACGCTCACCCCGCCGGAGCCGGTCCCAGCGGGCCGGAGCCGACTCGTGGACGAGCGCGACCACGAGCACCTCATGTGCTGGTGCCGAGAGTTCGCCGCGGACGTCGGGGAGGTCGTCTCCATCGACGCCGCTTCCTGGGCCGGCACACGCTTCGCCGAGAAACGCTACACGTATTGGGAGACCCCGGACGGCACGCCCGTCTCCATGGCGGGTGCGAATCCGATGGTCGCAGGCCAGGTCCGGGTGGACCCCGTCTACACGCCGGCCCACCTCCGCGATCGCGGCTACGCGGGCGCGGTGACGGTCGAGGTGAGCCGGGCCGCGCTGGCCGCAGGCGCCACGGATGTCGTCCTGTTCACGGACCCGGCCAACCCCACCAGCAACGCCCTGTACCAGCGCATCGGATACGTCCCCGTTGCCGACTTCACCGGATACAGCTTCTAGGTCCGCATCGGCGACCGGCACTGTGTAGAGCCCCCTGGACGCGCCGGGCTGCCGCCACCTCCTGTTCGAAACGCTAATGGAAGGACCGATCGCCCGCGTACGCGATGGACGACCTTGACCGCCATCGCACGACCCCCACCGCAGCCGGTTGCAGCTGGCCTCGGCCGGTCACCTGCCGCCGGTCCTCATCCGGGCCGGCAGACCACCCGAACTCCTCGATCTGCCCACCGGCACTCCGCTCGGAGTCGGCGGCGTTCCCTTCGAGACGACCGCCCTCGACCTGGAGCCCGGTGACCGGCTCGTCCTGTACACCGACGGGCTGGTCGAAACCCGCGATGATCCCATCGACGAGCGCCTCAGCGACCTGCTGCGCCAGTTGTCCCTTCCGTACCCCTCCGCGGAGGAGACCTGCGGCCGGCTCCTGCGGCAGCTCCGGCACCCCGCCAGCCACGACGACGTCGCCCTGCTCATCGCCCAAGTACAGACCGGTTGATCGGCGACGGACCGCGGACTGCCGGGTGGCCCGGGGCGTCACACATGCGGCTTGGTCTCTTGGAGCCGGAGGAACAGCGGGGTCGCGGGCGGCAGGCTCCCGTCCACGGGCGTCACCTGCGCCGCGATCCGGGCCGCGGCGTCGGGGATGAAGGGCAGCAGCTCCTCTGCGAGGACACGACACGCCGCAACCAGGGCGGACAGGACCGCGTCGAGGCGTTCGCCCGCAGCGGCATTGCCGTGGCGTTCCGCTCGGGCCAGCTCCCAGGGCCGCGTGACATCGATGCACCGGTTGGCCTCCTCCACGATGTCCCAGGTGGCGCCCGTGGCGCGGCGGAAGTCGAAGTCGGCCAGCGCCGCGTCGATCCGGGCGGGAGCCTTCGCGCACACGTCCAGCAGCGTCGTCACAGTGAACCGGTCGGTGCCGAGCGAGGGCACCGTCCCCCCGCGGTAGCGGTGGACCATGGTCACGATGCGGTGGACGAGGTTGCCGAGGCCCCCGGCGAAGTCCGCGTCGGCACGCGCGATCAGCCGGTCGGGGGTGAAGTCGGCGTCCCCGACGCGGGGCACCTCACGCAACAGCCACCAGCGCACCGCGTCGGTGCCGTACGTGTCGGCGAGGGCGACCGGGTCGACGGTGGTCCCGCCGGATTTGCTGATCTTGCGGCCGTCGACGGTGAGGTAGTCGTGGACGAGGATGTCGTTGGGCAGCGGCAGACCGGCCGACAGCAGCATCGCCGGCCAGTACACGGCGTGAAAGCGCACCACTCCCTTGCCGATCAGATGGGTACGGCGTTCGCTCGTCACCCACCACTGCTCGTAGGCGGGGTCGTCGGCGCCGTAGCCAAGGCTGGTGACGTAGTTGCCCAGCGCGTCCCACCACACGTAGACGACCTGGGTGGGGTCGCCGGGCACAGGGATGCCCCAGCCGCGGGCACGGGTGTGGGAGCGGGAGACGGAGAAGTCGTGCAGGCCTCCCGCGATCAGGGACAGGACCTCGTTGCGGCGGGCGGCGGGTTCGATGCACAGGGTGCCGCCGGCGATCAGCTCGTGCAGCCGGTCGGCATAACGGGACAGCCGGAAGAACCAGTTCTCCTCCGCCACGAGCTGCGGCTCGGTGCCGTGCTCGGAGCAACGCCCGTCGACCAGTTCGGCCTCGGCGTAGAACTGCTCGCAGCCGACGCAGTACAGGCCTTCGTAGTGCTTGCGGTACAGGTCTCCCGCCGCGGCGCACCGGCGCCACAGCCGCTCGACGCCGACGCGGTGGCGCGGGTCGCGGCTGGTACGGATGAAGTCGTCGAGCGACAGCGCGAGCGGGCCCCGCAGGGCGGCGAACGCCTCGGCGTTGCGGTCGACCAGCGACTGTACGTCGATGCCCTCGGCCTCGGCGGCCAGCACGTTCTTGAGGGAGTTGTCGTCTGTCCCGCTCAACAGGCGTACGTCGGCGCCCCGTTGGCGGCGGTGCCGGGCCAGGGTGTCCGCCTGGACGAGTTCCAGGGCGAAGCCCAGGTGCGGGCGCGCGTTGACGTACGGGATCGTCGTGGTGATGTAGTGGCGAGGTGCGGTCATCGGAACCTCCTGTCAGGGAGACGAGGCCCGGTCCGCACAACCGCGTCGAGGCCCCGTCCCCGGGGCCTCGGATTCGTCACGCGTCCATGCTCAGCAGCCCCGTCGACGGGGCATCATCCGATGCTGAGGCCAAGGCGTGATCATGAGGCAGACGCTAGCAGCCGGGCCTGCGGGACGGCATTCGGTTTTCGCGCGGCCACGGCCTTGCCGACGAGGCAGCCCGGACGGTGCGGTGGCCGGCTCTTCAAAGGCCGGACACAGGTTCGAGTCCTGCGCCGGGCCGCGCCCATGGACAACGGGAGGCTGTGCGGCGGAGCAGGTCCAGAGCGCACAATGGGTGCATGACCGGTCGCTGGCAGTTCTGGATCGACCGTGGTGGCACCTTCACCGATGTCGTGGCGGTGACACCGGATTCCGAGCTGGTCAGCCGCAAGCTGCTGTCCGAGCAGCCGGAGGCGTACCGGGACGCGGCGGTCGCCGGTATCCGCCAGATGCTGGACCTGGAGGCGGACGAGCCGATTCCGGGCGACCGGATCGAGGTGGTGAAGATGGGCACCACCGTCGCCACCAACGCGCTGCTGACACACACCGGTGAGCCGACCGTCCTGGTCGTCACCCGGGGCTTCAGGGACGCCCTGCGCATCGCCTACCAGAACCGCCCCCGCATCTTCGACCGGCGCATCCTGCTTCCGGAGGCCCTGTACGACCGGGTGATCGAGGTGGAGGAGCGGGTGGGCGCACACGGCGAACTCGTCCGTCCGCTCGACCTGGACGCCGCGCGCGAGGCGCTGGCCGCGGCGTACGCGGACGGATTCCGCAGCGCCGCGGTCGTCTTCCTGCACGGCTACCGCCATTCCTCGCACGAGGCGGCCGTCGCGGAGGCGGCTCGCGCCATCGGCTATCAGCAGGTCAGCTGCTCGCACGAGGTCAGCCCGCTGATCAAGCTGGTACCGCGAGGCGACACGACCGTGGTCGACGCCTACCTCTCCCCTATCCTGCGCCGCTATGTGGACCAGGTTGCCGCCGAGCTGAACGGCGTACGGCTGATGTTCATGCAGTCCGGGGGCGGCCTGCGCGAGGCGGGCCGCTTCCGGGGCAAGGACGCCGTGCTGTCCGGACCGGCGGGTGGGGTCGTGGGCATGGCGCGCGCCGCCACCGGAGCGGGCCACGTCAGGGCGATCGGCTTCGACATGGGCGGCACCTCTACCGATGTGTCCCACTACGCGGGCGAGATCGAACGGGTCCTGGGCACGCAGGTGGCCGGAGTGCGGATGCGGGCGCCGATGACGGACATCCACACCGTCGCCGCGGGCGGTGGCTCGATCCTGCACTTCGACGGGATGCGCTACCGCGTCGGTCCGGACTCGGCCGGCGCCGACCCCGGACCGGTCTGCTACCGGCGCGGCGGTCCGCTGACCGTCACCGACGCCAACGTCATGGTCGGCCGCATCCAACCCGCCTTCTTCCCCCGGGTGTTCGGCAAGGACGGCAACCAGCCGCTGGACGAGGCCGCGGTCCGTGCCCGGTTCACCGAGCTGGCCGAGCAGACCGCCGCAGCGACCGGAAAGCGCCGCAGCCCGGAGGAGGTCGCTGCGGGATTCCTCGACATCGCCGTGCTCAACATCGCGAACGCGGTGAAGACGATCTCCGTACAGCGCGGCCGCGACATCACCCGCTACGCGCTGGTCGCCTTCGGCGGCGCGGGCGGCCAGCACGCCTGCGCGGTCGCCGACCGGCTCGGCATCGACACCGTTCTGGTCCCGCCGCTCGCCGGAGTGCTGTCCGCATACGGCATCGGGGTGGCGGACGCGGTCGCGCTGCGCGAAGCCTCGGTCGAGGCCGCCCTCGACCGGCCGGAGACGGCAGCCCGCGTCCAGGCCGTCCGCACGGAGCTGGAGGAACAGGCACGCACCCAACTGCGCGAGGACGGTGTGCCGGACGCCACCGTCCGCACGGCCGCCCGCGCCCTGCTGCGCTACGAGGGCACCGACTTCTCGCTGCCCGTGCCGCTGGCCCCGGCCGACGACATGCGGGCCCGCTTCGAACACGACCACCGCGACCGCTACGGCTTCACCATGAGCAAGCCGCTGGTCGTCGAGGCCATCGAGGTCGAGGCCACCGGTTCCTCCGGACCGCGCACCGCCACGCCGACCGTCCCGCCGCCGCAGACAGGCGCACTGCAAGCGGCCGAAACGGTACGGATGTTCACCGAGGACCGCTGGCAGCCCACCCGGCTGTACCGACGCCGGGACCTGCGCCTCGGTGACAGCGTCGAGGGCCCGGCGATCATCGCCGAGGCGGACGCGACCACCGTCGTCGACCCCGGCTGGCGGGCCGCGGCCGACGAGCACGGCGACCTGGTCCTCACCCGCTCCCGTCCCCGCCCGTCCCGTACGGCCGTCGGCACCACCGTCGACCCGGTGATGCTGGAGGTCTTCAACAACCTGTTCATGTCCATCGCCGAGCAGATGGGTGTACGGCTGGAGAGCACCGCCCACTCGGTCAACATCAAGGAACGCCTCGACTTCTCCTGCGCACTCTTCGCCCCCGACGGCAGCCTCATCGCCAACGCGCCCCACATCCCCGTACACCTGGGCTCCATGGGTGAGTCCATCAAGGAGGTCCTGCGCCGCAACCAGGGATCGATCCGGCCCGGCGACGTCTACGCCATCAACGACCCGTACCACGGCGGCACCCACCTGCCCGACATCACCGTCGTCACCCCGGTCTTCGACGAGGCGGGCGAACAGCTCCTCTTCCTGGTGGCCTCGCGCGGCCACCACGCCGAGATCGGCGGCATCAGCCCCGGCTCCATGCCCGCGTTCAGCACCGTCATCGACGAGGAGGGCGTGCTCTTCGACAACTGGCTGCTGGTGCGCGACGGACACTTCCGCGAGGACGAGACCCGCCACCTGGTCACCAGCGCCCGCTTCCCCTCACGCGACCCGGACACCAACCTCGCCGACCTGCGCGCCCAGATCGCCGCCAACGAGAAGGGTATCCACGAACTACGCCGGGTCATCGACCAGTTCGGCCTCGACGTCGTCCACGCCTACATGCGCCACGTCCAGGACAACGCCGAGGAATGCGTACGCCGCATCATCGCCACCCTCGACGACGGCGAGCACCGCTACGAGACCGACAACGGCGCCGTCATCCAGGTCGCCCTGCACATCGACCGCGAACAGCGCAGCGCCCTACTGGACTTCACCGGCACCTCACCCCAGCAGCCCGGCAACCTGAACGCACCCACCTCCGTCGTCATGGCAGCGGTGCTGTACGTTTTCCGCACCCTCGTCGCCGACGACATCCCGCTCAACAGCGGCTGCCTGAAGCCCCTCGACGTCCGCATCCCCGCCGGCTCCATGCTCTCCCCCGCCTATCCGGCCGCGACCGTCGCCGGAAACGTCGAGACCTCCCAGGCCGTCACCGGTGCCCTGTACGCCGTGCTGGGCGCCCAGGCCGAGGGCTCCGGCACGATGAACAACGTCTCCTTCGGCAACGATCGCTTCCAGTACTACGAGACCGTCGCCTCCGGCGCCGGCGCGGGCGAGGACTTCGACGGCGCGGATGCCGTGCAGACCCACATGACCAACTCCCGCCTGACCGACCCCGAGATCCTGGAGTGGCGCTACCCGGTGCGTGTGGAGGAGTTCCGCATCCGCGAGGGCAGCGGCGGCGACGGCCGCCGGCACGGCGGGTGCGGGGTGGAGCGCCGGATCCGATTCGCCGAGCCGATGACGGTCGCGGTCGTCTCCGGTCACCGCCGCATCCCGCCCTACGGCATGGCCGGCGGCGAACCCGGCGCCCTCGGCGAGAACCTGATCGAACGCGCCGACGGCAGCACCCATCGACTGCGCGGCTGCGACACGGCGGACGTCGCGAGCGGCGATCTCCTGGTGATCCGCACCCCCGGCGGGGGCGGATACGGACCCACCGACGGCATCGCGCCCGCTCAGTGACGATCGGATGCTCGGGACCGCCGCGAGGAGGAGGTTCAGGTCGCCCGCGCGCCCCGGGCCTTTCGGGATCGGAGCGCATGCCGATCACCTGTCTGGCCTATATCGTGAAGCGAAGTGGTCAATCTTCCCAAAAGCTGTCGAATCGGCTCACCGGGTCTGCGCCGCGGGTGGAGCTGGAGCCGTGTGCGACCCGTCCGGAGGAGGACGCGATGACGGACGTGGTGAGCAGGCGGGACGCGGGTGAGCGGCCCGTGGCCCCGGAGCGGGTCATGACGCTCACGGTGAACGGACGGTCGTACGCACTGCGGATGGACACGCGGGTCACCTTGCTGGACGCCCTGCGGGACCGGCTGGGCCTGGTGGGTACCAAGAAGGGCTGTGACCAGGGCGCCTGCGGCGCATGCACCGTCCACGTGGACGGCCGCAGGGTGCTGGCCTGTCTGATCCTGGCGGCGCAGGCGGAGGGCCGGGCGATCACCACCATCGAGGGCATCGCCGGCGCCGACGGCCCGCACCCGGTGCAGCAGGCGTTCATGGAGCACGACGCCTTCCAGTGCGGCTTCTGTACGCCGGGGCAGATCATGTCCGCGATGGCGCTCCTGGCCGAAGGCCGGGCCGGCTCGGACGAGGAGATCCGGGAGTTCATGAGCGGAAATCTGTGCCGGTGCGGTGCCTATCCGAACATCGTCGCCGCGATACGCGATGCGGCCTCCCGGGAAGGTCGCGATGCGCGCCTTTGACTACGTCAGGGCCACCGACACCCGCGAGGCGGTGCGGTTGCTGGCGGAGGATCCCGCGGCATCCTGCCTCGCAGGCGGCACGACACAGCTCGACCTGATGAAGGACGGAGTGCTGGAGCCGCCGCGGCTGATCGACATCACCCGGCTCCCGCTGCACGGCATCGAACGACGCGGCGAGACCCTCCACGTGGGCGCCCTGGCCACCATGGAGGAACTGGCCGCCGAGGCCACGGTGACCGAGCGCCTGCCCATGGTGCGCGAGTCCCTCCTGCTGGGCGCATCGGTGCAGCTGCGCAACATGGCCACCATCGGCGGCAACCTGCTGCAGCGCACCCGCTGCCGCTACTTCCGCGACCCCACGGTCGGCGCATGCAACAAGCGCACGCCGGGTTCCGGCTGTGCCGCGGTGCAGGGCGCGGCACGGATGCACGCCGTGCTCGGCGCGAGCGAGCAGTGCATCGCGCTGCATGCGTCCGACCTGGCCGTCGCCCTGGTGGCGCTCGACGCGGTCGTGCACATCCAGGGGCTGTCGCAGGCCCGCACCGTGCCGCTGACGGACTTCTACCTGACGGCCGACGACAGCCCCCAGCGCGAGAACGTCCTGGAGCACGCCGAGCTGATCACCGAGGTCGAGATCCCGCTCCCGCCGCCGGCCGCTCGGTCGGGCTATCTCAAGGTCCGCGACCGGGCATCGTACGAGTTCGCCCTCGCCTCGGCCGCGGTGCTGCTCGTCGTGGAGGACGGCACGATCCGTCAGGCCCGGGTGGGCCTCGGCGGCGTGGGCACGAAACCCTGGCGGGCCTACGAGGCCGAGCAGGTGCTGACCGGCGCGTGCGCCACGACGGCCACGTTCCAGGATGCGGCCGAGGCGACGATGCACGATGCCTTCACCGTCCCCGGAACCGCGTTCAAGGTCCCGCTCGCCCGGCGCACCCTGGTGCGCGAGCTGCAGACCGTCTCAGGAGTGACCGCATGAGCACCGTGGAAAGCAGGGCGCGGGTCGGCGCGGGCGTCAACCGGGTCGACGGCCCGCGCAAGGTCACCGGCACCGCCCCGTACCCGATGGACTTCAGCGTCCCGGGCCAGGCCTACGGTGCCCTGGTGCAGAGCACCGTCGCCGCGGGCCGGATCGTCCGCATGCACACCGACGCGGCCGAGGGCGCCCCCGGGGTGATCACCGTACTGACCCACGAGAACGTGCCGAAGGTCGGGACGGGCCCAGTGACGGTCCTCGGAGCCTCGCCTCCCGCACCGCTGCGCAACGACCGGATCGTCCACCACGGGCAGCACATCGCCTTCGTGCTGGCCGACACCCCGGAGCAGGCGACCGCCGCGGCGCGGCTGGTGCGGGCCGACTACGACGCCACGGAGCCGCTGCTGGACCTCCAGGACCCGCGGGCCGAACAGCTCGTCGACCCGTGGGGTACGGACATCTCGCGCGGCGACACCGCCGCCGCGCTGGAGTCCGCGGAGGTGACCCTCCGGGCCACGTACACCACGGCGGACAACACCAACAACCCGCTCGGCCTGTTCGCCACCCTGGCCGTGTGGGAGGGCGACACCCTCACCGTCCACGACACCAGCCAGTGGCCGTCGATGGTGCGCACCACCCTGGCCACCGTCTTCGGTATCCCCGAGAGCGCGGTACGGGTCCTGGTCCCCTACGTCGGCGGGGGCTTCGGCGCCGGGCTGCGCGCGTGGCCGCATGTGGTCCTCACCGCGATGGCCGCCCGGATGATCAAACGACCGGTCAAACTGGTGCTGACCCGGCCGCAGATGTTCACCTCCATCGGGCACCGGCCCAGTGGGGTGCAGTGGCTGAATGTAGGTGCCACGCGCGATGGCGCACTGGTCGCCCTGGACCACCGCAGTCTCAGCTCCCTGAGCATGGAGGACACCGACTACGAGCCGTTCTCGTCGGGAAGCGCCTTCGCCTACCGGTGCCCCCACGTGATCACACAGGACCGGCAGGCCCGGCTCAACATCGCCGTGCCGACGTCCATGCGCGCCCCGGCCGAGGCGCAGGGCAACTTCGCACTGGAGTCCGCGCTCGATGAGCTGGCCCGCCAACTGCGCATGGATCCCCTGGAGCTGCGGCTGCGCAACCACACCGACGTCGACCCGCGCAACGGGCTGCCCTGGTCCGGCAAGTCGCTGCTGGAGTGCTACGAGGTCGGCGCGCGACGCTTCGGCTGGTTCGACCGCAATCCCGAGCCGTGCTCCATGCGCGACGGCAACTGGCTCGTCGGCTACGGCATGGCGAGCGCCTGGTTCCCCTATTTCGCCCAGCCCTGCGCGGCGCAGGCCACCGTCAACAGGGACGGCAGCGCTCTGGTACGCAGTGCGGCGACAGACATCGGCACCGGCACGTACACCGTCATGGCCCAACTCACCGCAGAGGAGCTGGGCCTGTCCCTGGACCGGGTCCGCTTCGACCTGGGCGACTCCGACATGCCCAACTCGATGATGGCGGGCGGCTCCGGCCTCACCGGCGCGCTGGGCAACGCGGTGCACGACGCCTGCCGGCGACTGGTCCGCTCGTTCGCCGAACTGGCCTGCGCCGACGCCGACTCGCCCCTGCTGGGCTGCTCCCCGGACGACGTGGAGTGCACCGACGGGAGGGTCCATCCCGCGGGCCGCCCCGACCTCGGGGAGCCGTACGCCGACATCCTCGCCCGGCACGGGCTGTCCGAGCTCACGGCGAACGGGAACAGCACGCCGCCGGTCCCCACCGAGCTGGGCATGTCCCTCGCCGGCGCGTACGGCGCGAAGTTCGTGGAGGTCCGGGTCGACGCGGACCTCGGCCTGATCCGGGTGGCGCGGGTGGTCTCCGCGATCGACGGTGGCCGCATCCTCAACGAGAAGACGGCGCGGAGCCAGATCATCGGCGGGACGGTCGGCGGCATCGGCATGGCCCTGTTCGAGGACACGGTCACCGACCCGCGCACCGGGCGCATCGCCAACGGCACGTTCGCCGACTACCTGGTCGCGGTCAACGCCGACGTCCCGGACCTGGACGTGGTCTTCGTCGGCGAGCCGGATCGCGGTACCGCCACCGGCACCAAAGGCGTCGGCGAGGTCGGCCTGGTCGGCATCGCACCCGCGATCGCCAACGCCGTGTACCACGCAACCGGCAAGCGCATCCGCGATCTGCCGATCACACTCGACGCCGTGCTGTGAGCGGCCGTCGATCAACAGGCGGCCGCCACCGACCACAGCGACGTCAAGGCGATCACCGAACTCGCGATGCTCGCCGACGAGGCCGGTGCCCATTCTCCGTCGTCGCGGCTGACCCGCCTGAAATCAACGGGAGCGCAGTCAACTTGACCCGGCCCTCAAGGACCGGGTTTGGAGGTAGTGCCCAGCTGGCTGCTGGGTTGGCTCCTCCGTCCAGACACCCCTATGGGGTGGCAGGGACGCGTGACTCACGCCCCGCGTTCCACACGGTCTCGCCACGGGTGGCGATGTTGTGGGAAGCATTCCGGTCGGCGTGGGCAACGACCCCGCACCCCCGGCAGATGAAAAGCCCCTGGTCGACACGGTTGCGCTTGTCGACGTGGCCGCACTCGGCGCACGTCTGCGACGTGTACGCGGGATCGACGAAGACCAGGGGCACGCCCGCCCGCTTGGCCTTGTAGACGATGAAGTCTCCCAGCTGGGCGAAGGCCCAGGAGCGGAGTGCGACCCGTTGGGGCTTGCGGAGCCGTACCCTCTGCCGGATTCCCTTGAGTTCTTCCAGGGAGATCCCGCACGAGGTGCGTTCAGCCTCGGTCACGATCGTCTTGGCGATGATGTGGTTGGTGTTCTTCACGTGCCGCTGTTCGCGGCGGGAGCGCTCCTTGAGCCGGCGCTTCGCGGACTTGGTGCGCTTCTTCTGGAGCTTGGCCCGCAGGGCAAGCTGACGCTTGCGGTAGCGGCCCAGACCGCGTCCGGCGGCCTGGTAGCCGGTGGACGTGGTGGCGATGTTGACGATGCCCAGGTCCACGCCGATGAACCGGTCCGGCTCGTACTGCTTGGCCTCGGGGACCTCGCAGGTGGCGATCAGGTAGAAGACGCCGTCACGCTGGATCAGATCCGACTCGCCCCTGCGGTACTCGCAAAGCGTCTTGAGCGCGTCGGCGGAGAAGACGAAGCGGACGTTCTTGAGGCGCCCGGCAGTTGTCCAGATGGACACGGTCCGTGCGTCGTACTGCCAGCTCAAACACCGGTCGTCGTATGGCTGCGCGGCCTCGGGCCGGAACGTGATCGGCTTCGATGCGGCCTTGATCCGGCGCTTCGACTTCGGCTTGCCGAGGTTTCCGGCGCGGATGTTGGCCTGCAGCGTCGTGTACGCATCGCGCACCTTCTTGATCACGTGTTGCGCCGCCTGGGCCCCCAGCCCGGAGGCTTTGAGACGGTCGTACGTGTACTTGCGCAGCTCGTACTCACGCGGCACACCATGGGCGAACGCCACCTCGGAGACCCAGCACGCCAGGCCGTTGACCGTGCGCAGGGTCGCCGACAGCGCGGACGCCTGAGCGGCATCCGGCATCAGTTTCACCTGCGTCACGATCTTCACGGTCCGTAATCATAACATTGATCTATGTCACCACGCTGGGAGCCAAACCCCACCATCCGCAGGGGCCGTACGGTCATCTACAGCCTCCATGCCCACTTGGTTTTCACGCCCAAGTACCGGCGCGGCCCGTTCACCGACGAGATCCTTCGACGCTGCGAAGAAATCATGCGCGCCGTCTGCGCCGACTTCGAAACCGAACTGGTCGAGTTCAACGGCGAGCGCGATCACGTCCACCTCCTGGTGCACTACCCGCCGAAGGTCGCCATCTCCCGGCTCGTCGGCTCCCTCAAGGGCGTCTCTGCCCGGCGTCTGCGGCAGGAGTTCCCCGACCACATCCGCACGTACCTGTGGGCCGACCACTTCTGGTCCCCGTCCTACTTCGCCGCGTCCTACGGCGGCGCACCCCTGGCGATCATCAAGGAGTACATCGAGAACCAGAAGCGTCCCGACTGAGGCCAACCGTGCGGACCCGTACACCCGTGCGGGTCACCCCTATCCAGAGAAGCGCCTCCTCCCGGGTCCGAAGACCCGGGGTTCCGCGCTAGATCATGCTGAAGTCGGGCGACACCTGTCGGGTGGGAATCCCCCCGACCGTGGTGCACGTCCTGGCGGTCCATCACTTCGATGCGCCTCTGGTGACCGGGATGCTGCCGCGGCCTGCGTCCTACCTGGAACTCCCGCGACAGGGCGAAACCCATGACCCCGAATTCGAGGACCAGGCTACGCACTCGACCCGGCGGGCGGTGAACCGATCCGCATCCAACTGCTCTTCCGCCCCTACGCCTTCCTCGAACCAGGCGATGAGGTCGCCGACCAGGACGGCCGTTCCTGGAGGTTCGACGCAGCCTGGGACTGGCACCCCTTCGACGAAGCGCAGCCCAGAACCCCGGCCTGGCCACTTGCGCTGCTCTCCCGCAACGGCGAGCCCACACCCGAGGACGCCGCTGCGGTCGCCCGGGCGACCGCAGCCGGCAGCCACGCCGAGGAACTGCAGCGGTGGACCGAACTCACTCTCGCGATGTCGGCCACCCGTCAGCAGTAACCTTGCCGAGACCGAACAAGATCAGGCGGCAAGGAGCCGCCTTCGGCGGTCAAGGGGGCAGTTACTCGGCCGAGGTCGGCGTGGCCGTCACCTCTTGACGGATGGCACTGGCTCTGGAGTTGGGCTGCGCATGCCCGCCCGGTCGGTGTCCTTGGCGAAGGCCAGATCTGTCGACGTCAGGGGCGCTTGGGCAGGCAGGTGAGGGCGGGGCAGGGCGGTGGGCGGGTCGGCGCCCAGGCGCTCGCAGGTCAGCGCGGAGACGAGGATCGCGTCGTCCACGGCGATCGTCAGTTCGTCCGGGGCGGCCGTGGCCAGCGTCTGCGGGGTGTGCAGGCCGTGGCGGAGCAGCGCGCCGAGCAGACCCGCGGTGAACGCGTCGCCCGCGCCGACGGTGTCCACCACCGCGACCTTCCGCCCGGGACGGCTCAGGCTTCCCCCAGTGGAGTGGAAGGCATGAGCGCCGTCGGGCCCGTCGGTGATGACGACGAGCAGCGCGCCCAACTCCAGCCAGTGGGCGGCGATCCGGTCGATCGGTGTGTCCGGGTAGAGCCACTCGATGTCCTCACGGCTGGCCTTGACCAGGTGGGCGATGCCGACGCTGCGTTCGACGGCCTGCCTGCCGCGCTCCGGGGCGCCAAGGAGGGCAGGTCGGACGTTGGGGTCGTAGCTGAGCAGCGTCGTGCCCCCGGCGCGCAGGCGCTGGGCGACGGAGTGGATGTGCTCGGCGGTCGGCGGGATCCAGGAGGCGACCGAGCCGAAGTGCAGTACGGCGGTGTCCTGCGGGACGAGGGCTGTCTCCGCCTCGGTCCACTGCCAGTCGGCGGTGCCGTCCAGGTAGAAGTCGTAACTCGCCCTTCCTTCCGCGTCCATGGAGACCACGGCGAGCGTGGTGGGCTCGGCGGCGACCGGGGCGTACGTCAGGTCGATGCCCTCGGCGGCGGCGTGGGTGCGCAGCATCCTGCCGAAGGTGTTGTCGGCCAGGCGTGCCATGAGCGCGGTGCGGTGTCCGAGCCGGGTCAGGCCGACAGCGACGTTGAACGGGCTGCCGCCGGGTCGGGCGCGGTAGTCGCCGGGTGCGTCGAGCTGGACCAGGTCGATGAGTGCTTCGCCGATCACGGTCACGGCCGCAAGTTGTGCGGTGGCTGGTACGGCTTCAGTCATGGCAGGGCCCTTCGGCTGTGATCTCGCCGGAGCCCCGCTCGATCAGCCGGGTCGGCACGGTGACGGTGCGGGTCGGCGACTCGTCGCCGTCCAGCCTGCGAAAGAGCATCTCGGCGGCCGTTCTGCCCACCTGCTCGACGTCCTGGGCGATGACGGTGATGCCCGGACTGAGGATGTCGGCCAGGGGGAAGTCGTCGAAGCCCACCTGGGCGGTGGTGTCCTGCCGCTCCATGGCGCGCAGCGCGCGGACGGCGCCTACGGTCACGAAGTTCTGGCTGGTGAACAGGGCCGTCGGCGGATCAGGCAGCGACAGGACCTGCTCGGTCGCCGCGATGGCCGCCTCCTCGCTCGACCCGACATGCCGCACGATCTCGTCGTCGTACTCGATGTGCGCGACCTCCAGGGCGTGCCGGTAGCCGGCGAAGCGCTGGGCGGCGGTGGGGATGGACGCCCGGTCGCCGAGGTAGGCGATGCGGCGATGGCCGGCCTTCAGCAGGTGGTTGACGGCCGTGATGGCACCCTGCCGGTTCTCGGAGACGACGGCGTCCGCGTCGAGCAGGCCGGCCTCGCGGTCGACGAAGACCATGCGCGTGCCGGAGCGCTGCTCGCTGATGAGATAGCTCTGGTCGCGTCCCGCTGGGACGATCACCAGGCCGTCGACCCGGCGGTCGATGAGCGCCTGGGCCAGTTCCCGTTCGCGGGTCGGGTCCTCGTCGAGGCTGCCGACCAGCACCAGCACTCCGCGTTCGCGGGCGACGTTCTCCACGGTGCGGGTCAGGACCGCGGAGAAGGGGTTGGCCGCGTCCTCGACGAGCATGCCGATGGTGGCGGTGCGGCCATCGCCGCGGCGCAGGCTGCTGGCCGTGAGGTTGGGACGGTAGCCCAGTTTGTCGGCGGCCTCCCGCACTCTTGCCACGATGGCCGGATCGACGGTGGGGACGTCGTTGAACACGCGCGAGACCGTCTTGATGGCCACTCCGGCCAGCGCCGCGACCTCACGCATGGTGGGGCGGCTACGGGTGGACCGGGGCGCGGCCTCGCCCTGAGTCATCGTTGTCTCCAACCGGTTGTGCGTTACCTACTCGTTGCGGACGCATGTCTATCAGCGTCTTGACGGGCTCGTCCATACAGGCCCAGTATCTCGCCCAGTCAACGTTGTCTCAGCGTCGGCCAAGAGACGGCTCCGAAAGGGATCAAGCCATGAACATCTCCACCAGCCAGGTGTCGAGTCGCCGTGGTCGGCGTGCCCGGGCGGCAGCGATCGGCGTCACCGTCTGCCTCGGCGCCACGCTCGTGGCCTGCGGTTCTTCGAACGGGAGCTCCTCCTCGTCCGCCTCGGGCGGCGGCGGCAAGGTGGGTGTGTCGCTGATCCTGAAGACGCTCACCAACCCGTACTTCGTGAGCATGGAGAAGGACGCCAAGACCCAGGCGGCCAAGGACAACGTGAGTCTCACCGTGGCGGCGGGCAACTCCGACGGTGACACCCAGACGCAGATCACGGCCATCGACAACGCCATCTCGCGCGGGGACAAGGGCATCCTGATCACGACGAACGGCGATGCCGTGAACGCCGCCCTGAACCGGGCCAAGCAGGCCGGTCTGTTCGTGATCGCCCTGGACACCGCGCCCAACCCGCCCAGCACCGCGGACATCACCTACGCCACCGACAACGAGCAGGCGGGCAAGCTCGACGGCCAGTACGCCGCGGCGGCCCTGAACGGCAAGCCGGCGGTCATCGCCATGCTCGACCTGTTCAACAACCAGGTCGTCTCCGTCGACATCAACCGCGACCACGGCTTCCTCGAGGGCATGGGCATCGACCCCGGCAGCAAGACCGAGAACGGCAAGGAAGCCAAGTCCGGCAAGTACACCGGCGGCAAGGGCGGCAGCTACACGATCGCCTGCCACCAGCCCACCCAGGGCGCCATCGACGGCGGCCGCACCGCGATGGAGAACTGTCTGTCGGCCAACCCGAACATCAACGTGGTCTACGCGATCAACGAGCCGGCGGGCGAGGGCGCGTACAACGCGCTGAAGGCGGCCGGCAAGGAGAAGAACGTCGCGATCTACGCGATCGACGGCAGCTGTGCCGGCCTGAAGAACGTCACCAGCGGCGAGTTCGCCGCCGACGCGGTGCAGTACCCGGGCAAGATGGCGTCCCTCGGCGTCAGCTCCATCGCCAAGCTGGCCCGTGGCGGCAGCAAGCCCAGCGTGACCAACGGCAAGTCCTTCTACGACACCGGCACCGCCCTTGCCGCCGCCAAGTCGCTGGGCGGCCTGACCGTGCAGTCCCCGTCGCAGGCCGCCTCCGCCTGCTGGGGCAGCTGACACCCCGAGCGGGTGCGACCGCCCCCGACCGGGCGACTGCCCCGAGCCGGGTGCGGCGCCGGAAGCCACCATGACGGTACCGGCGCCGCACCCGCACCACACGAGCCCATGAGCCCGTACCAGGGAAGACACCGGAAGGACCCCCTGTGACCACTCACGTGGACCCTCAAGCCGCACCGGCGCCGGCGGAGGAGTTCCTCAACCGGCCCGCCACCCTCAGCCAGCGCATCCACTCGGTGCTGCACCGTCAGCCGGCGCTCAGCCCGGCCATCGTCCTGGTGCTCGCCGCAGTGGTGTTCTCCCTGGTGAACGAACGCTTCTACGCGTTGCAGAACCTCTCGCTGGTCGCCCAGCAGGTGGCCGTCATCGGTTCGCTCGCCGTCGGACAGACCGTCATCATCCTCACCGCCGGCATCGACCTGTCGATCGGCGCCGTCATGGTGCTGGCCTCGCTGCTGATGTCGAAGCTCGTCGCGGACAACCACTGGCCCGGCTGGCTCGCCCTGCTGGCCGGCGCGGTCGTCGCGATAGCGGCCCAGGCCGTCAACGGCCTTTTGGTGACCAAGGTCAAGCTGCCGCCCTTCATCGTCACCCTCGGCACCCTCAGCGTCTTCACCGCGATCACCCTCATCTACGCCAAGGGCCAGACGGTGTCGCTGCAGCCGGGCAACATCCTCATGTGGAGCGGCCAGACGGTCTCCCTCGGCCAACTGAACCTGACCTACGGCGTCCTGCTCATGATCGCCCTCTACGCGGTGGTCGGCTACGCCCTGCGCTACACCGCCTGGGGACGCCACCTCTACGCGGTCGGCGACGACATCGAGGCGGCCCGTCTCGCCGGCATCTCCGTGAACCGGGTGCTGCTCAGCGCCTACATGCTGGCCGGTCTCACCATCGCCGTGGCGGCCTGGGTCCTCGTCGGCCGGGTCGGCGGCGGCGATCCCAACAGCGGGCTCAACGCCAACCTGCAGTCCATCACCGCCGTCGTCATCGGAGGCACCAGCCTGTTCGGCGGGCGCGGCGTGGTCTTCGGCTCGCTGATCGGTGCGCTGATCGTCCAGGTCTTCGTCAACGGCCTCGCCCTGGCCGGCATCGACCCGAACTACCAAGTCCTCGCAGTCGGCGTCCTCGTGATCGCGGCTGTCTCCGTCGACCAGTGGATCCGGAGTGTGAAGTCGTGACGACCGCCACCGCCCCCGTACTCGAGGCCAAGGGCCTGGTCAAGGTCTTCGGCCGGGTCGTCGGCCTGAACGACGTCGACCTCACCCTCCACCCCGGCGAGGTCCTCGCCGTCATCGGCGACAACGGCGCCGGCAAGTCCACCCTGATCAAGTGCCTGTCCGGCGCCCTCGTCCCCGACCAGGGCAGCATCCTCGTCGACGGCAAAGAGGTCCACTTCAAGCGGCCCCAGGACGCCCGCGACGCCGGCATCGAGACGGTCTACCAGACCCTCGCCGTGGCCCCCGCCCTGGACATCGCCAGCAACCTCTTCCTCGCCCGCGAGATCCGCCGCAAGGGCATCCTCGGCTCGGTGTTCCGCATGCTCGACACCGGCGAGATGAAGAAGCAGGCCGCCGACCACATCAAACGGCTCGGCATCGGCACGCTGCAGAACATCAACCAGGCCGTGGAAACGCTCTCCGGCGGCCAGCGCCAGTCCGTGGCCGTCGCCCGGACCGCGGCCTTCGGCGGTCGGGTGGTGATCCTCGACGAACCCACCGCCGCCCTCGGCGTCCGCGAGACCGGACAGGTCCTCAAACTCGTCCGCGACCTGCGCGACCAGGGCCTGGGCGTCATCCTCATCAGCCACAACATGCCCAACGTGTTCGAGGTCGCCGACCGCATCCACATCCAGCGGCTCGGCGGCTGCGCGGGCGTCATCACCCCGCAGTCGCACTCCATGGAGGACGCGGTGGCCATCATGACGGGCGCGAAGAAGCTCGCCCCCGAAGCGAGCTGAAGGGAACACCAGGGGACGTGACCGCCGAGTACCGGATCACCGAGAACCGCCTCGGCGGGGAACCCACCCTCGTCGTCTGCGCACCGGACGACTCGGCGCGCGTCGTCCTCGCCCTGCGGGGCGCAACGCTGCTGAGCTGGCAGGTCCGGCACGGCGCGGCAGGTCGGCTGAAGGAGCTGGCGGACGGCTACCGCGACGAAAAGGAACTCCTCTCCCAGGACGGCGTACGCGCCGGCCTGCTGGCCCCCTTCCCCAACCGCGTCGCCGACGGCCGCTACCGCTACGACGGCCACGACCACGACCTGCTGCCCGGCAGCCTCGGCGACCGCACGATCTACCACGGCTTCGCCCGCGAGACACCCTTCGAACTCGCCCACGCCACCACGACAGCCGATTCCGCCCGCCTGCTGCTGCACACCACGAGCATCAGACCGGACCGGCACCCCGGCTACCCCTTCGCACTCGACCTCGAAGCCCAATACACCATCACCGGCAGCGAGTTGAGCATCGTGATCCGGGCGACGAACGTGGGCGACACCACCGCCCCCTACGCGGCGGGCTGGCACCCCTACTTCACACTGTCGCGCCCCATCGACGACCTGCTCCTGCACATCCCCGCCCACACCCTCATCCGGACCGACGCCTCCCTCATCCCACTGACCGGCGATGCGGCCCTGCTTCCCCTGGACGACTGCCCTGACATGGACTTCCGGGCACCGAAGCGGCTCGCCGACGCGGTCATCGACGCCTGCTTCGCGGACCTGACGCCCGGCCCCGGCGGCCGGATCGACACGGTACTGACCAACCCGGCGACCGGCGAGGAACTGCGGGTCTGGCAGTACAGCGGGTACATGCACGTCTTCACCGGAGACACCCTGGCCCGCGACCGGCGCGCCTCCATCGCCCTGGAACCCGTCGAGACGATGACCAACGCCTTCAACCGCACCGAACACACCACGGCCCTTGCCCTTGAGCCCGGTCAGCGACGCGAGTTCAGCTTCGGGGCGCGGTACGGGGCTTCGGGAACCTGAGGCGGACGGTCGTCCCCGGCTGCGCCGATGAACTGCGCCACGGAGCACACCCGTGGGACGGATCTGCAGCAACGTACCGAGCCCACCTCGGTGTCCGCGTGATGGCTTGTGCCGCACCGTGTACGCGAAAGCCACGAGGAACGGCATCCCGGACTCGGACAAGACCAACTGATCGAGCCGCAGGCAGGCGGCGCGCTTGCCGATGGACCCTAGGGTGGGGGCGTCATCACCCGCGGGCGTCGGCCGGCGCCAGCAGGCTGGTGATCTCGGCGATCGCCTTCGGAGACGGCTTGAGCAGCGGCGGAAGTTCTCCGGCTTCCTGTGCCGGTACTTCGCCATCAGCATGAGGAGCGACGTGCCCTGCTCAGGCTTCGAGGGCTCCCCGCAGCTTCTGCGCGCAGTCCCGTGCGTGCCATATATGTGCCGCGAGTACGAAGGTCCTTCCGTCCACCGGACGGAAGGACCTGTGACCAGGTACTTCTCTGTGCCCCGGCAGGATTCGAACCTGCGACACCCGCTTCAGGAGTGGGATCGAATCCTTGCCGGGGGGTGTTCGACGATGCCGCGTGGGGCTGTTTCGCCTGATCGGGCGCCACGCGGCTGTGTGTTCCATCCCGCTCGTGACGCATCGTGCCGGTCAGTCCGCTCACGCATCGCGCACGCAAATGGACCTCGGTGACCAGTGCGTTCGCCTTCTTTGGGTGCTGCTCCGCCTCCGGGCATTCAGCGGTTGAGGCCACTGGCTCTGTTCACGAGATTCGCGTTCTGGCCCAGATCTTGGGGGGCGGTCGCAGTCCGGACACGCCGCGCTGGCCGCCCGGCCTCTCGCCACCACTTCGAGCGTGCCGAAGACGGCGGACACCGCCTCGACGTCCACGTCGTCGATCCTGTCGAACACCAGCGAGTCCCAAAACGATGCGTCGGCCTGTATGACGAGCACCGTCACCAGCAACAGCCCTCGCTGGCGGGAACAGCCGCAGACCTGTCGGAGCGTCACCCTCGCGTGCCGGACGGGGCGTACCCGGTCTCAGACGGACCCGGACCTCCGCGTTCGAACATCACACCAGCCCGGCGTGACGGCTCCCCAATGCCAGAACCCGCTTGAGACCTACGTAGTCGCCCCCCTTCTCCCTTGAATCGGCATCTGGGCCGATGACCGTACGCCTTGGGGCGGCGCACGGACGCCGGCCGGTTGTCCGGCCTCAGCTCAGCGGCGCTCCGGGGCGGTGATCTGGCGCTTGAGGATCTTGCCGGTGGGGCCCTTGGGTAGAGCGTCGACGAGCCAGACCTCACGCGGGTACTTGTACGCCGCCACCCGCTCGCGGACGAACTCCCGCAGCTCGTCCGGGCCAGCCGCGCTGCCGTGGCGCAGCGCGACCACGGCAGCGACCTCCTCGCCGAGCGTGACGTGTGGCATGCCGATCACTGCGGCCTCGGCCACGGCAGGGTGCTCGTACAGCACCTCCTCGATCTCGCGCGGGTAGACGTTGTAGCCGCCGCGGATGATGAGGTCCTTCTTGCGGTCGACGATGTAGTAGTAGCCGTCCGCGTCGACGCGGGCCAGGTCGCCGGTGCGCAGCCAGCCGTCGACGATGGTCTCGGCGGTCGCCTCGGGACGGTTCCAGTAGCCGGCCATCACGTTGTGCCCGCGGACGCGGAGCTCGCCGACACCGTCATGCGGGTCGAGGAGGCACATCTCGACGCCCTCGACGGGTGTGCCGACGGAGCCGGGCTTGCGGGGCCGGTCGGGGTGGTTGAAGGATGCGATCGGGGAGGTCTCGGACATGCCGAAGCCCTCCAGGACCGGGCATTCGAAGGCGGCCTCGAAGGCGTGGAGGACCTCCACCGGGAGTGAGGCTCCACCGGAGGCGCACAGCCGCAGCGAGCTGGTGCCGTGTTTCTCGGTGCCGCGCTCGTGTTCGGCGAGTATGGCGGCGTACATGGTCGGCACGCCCTCGAAGACGGTGACCCGCCGCTCGTCGATGGTGCGGAGGGCCTGGCCCGGGTCGAAGCGGGCGAGCAGGGTGAGTCTGGCACCCGTCGCCACAGCGGCGTTCATGGCGCAGGACTGTCCGAAGGCGTGGAAGAGCGGCAGACAGCCCATCACCACGTCGTCGGGGGTGAGCCGGAGCAGGGTGCGCCCGCCGATCTCGGCGTTGCAGGCCAGTCCGGCGTGGGTGAGCATGGCGCCCTTGGGCGCGCCCGTGGTGCCGGAGGTGTAGAGGATGACGGCGAGGTCGTCGTCCTTCCGCGGGGCGGCCGCTGCCGGGTCCGGGTGCTCGGCCAGCAGCGTCTGAAGCCCACCGGGCACGATCGGCACCACCGGGGTTCCGGTGTCGTCGGCGCTGGCCCGGGCCTGGTCGGCGACGCCGTCCCAGGCCAGGAGGAGCGCCAGGCCGGAGTCGCGCACCTGGTGGGCGATCTCGCGCGGCTTGAGCAGGGGGTTCATCGGCACCACGACCGCACCGGCGCCCAGCACGCCGTAGTAGAGGACGGGGAACTCGCACAGGTTGGGCAGCATCAGGCCGACCCGGTCGCCGGGGCCGACCCCATGGGCGGCGAGGAGTGCGGTGGTGCGACCGGCGAGGGTGGCCAGCTCGGCGTAGCTCAGCCCCTGGTCGCCGAGTTCGACCGCACGGCGGTGGCTGTGCTCGGCGGCGGCGCGGACGAGGAGGTCGTTGAGGTTCATGAGGGGGGTCGCTTCCGGTCAGCCGCGGAGGGCGGAGGCGAAGACGGCGGGCAGTCGGGTGATGCCGGGTGCGGTGGTGAAGCCGGCGACGCGTCGCAGGGTGGTGCGCCCGGTGCGGTTGGTGACGAAGTACGGGGGGCGGGGCGAGAGCGACGGCGAGCCGGTGAACAGGCCGCGCGGGGCGGGCGCGAAGGGCGCGCGCACCACGGTCTTCTCGACGTCCTCCAGCATGAAGGCGTTGTTGACGAAGCCGATGCCGCTGCCGATCGCCTGCCGGGTGTTGCCCGGGTAGGCGCCCCAGGGCGTGTAGCCGAGCAGGAAACCGACGGCGGACCAGCTGTTGACGCCGAGGGTGCCGTAGCGCAGCCCGGCGATGGCCGCCTCCACCACGGCCCGGTGGGCCCGCTCGGTGGCCGGGTGGACGATCAGGGTCGCGCCGAGCGTGCCGGGGAGGGTGTCGTTGGCGAAGTCGACGGCGGTGCCCAGGAACTCGGCCGGGGTCTCGCCGGGCAGGCGTACCACTCCGAGGGCGCTGGCGAACACCTCTCCGCTGAGCAGCACGTCATCGTGGTCGGCGATGTCCGGCACGAGCAGTCGGCAGCCGTCGCCGTAGCTCTCGGCCTCCGGATGTGCCGCGCGGACCGCGGTCAGCCTTCGGTCGGCGCCGGGGTAGTAGTCGCTGCGGGCGGGCAGTTCGCGCAGCACCTTGCGGATCTCATCGAGCAGCCGCTCGGTGCCGGCCCAGGAGCGGGGCAGCACCAGCACCTGGCTGGCGATGCAGTTGTGGCCGGAGTTGTTCATTTTGCTGGTGACGATGTGCTCGGCCTGGAAGCGGAAGTCGGCCGCGCTCCACTTCCCCGGCGCCACGATGCAGGGGCTGACTCCGCCCAGCTCGCTGGTGAACGGCTTGTCGATCAGTGGCTGGTCGTCGCGGCGGCGCTGCTCGGCCCGGTCGTCGGTGCCCCACATGATGGCGTCGTGGGTGCGATCGCTGCCGGTCACATGGATGGAGTCCACATCGTCGTGGGTGGTGAGGTACGCGCCCTCGGCCGGGCCGCCGTCGACGAACCGCAGCCAGCCGCGCTCGGTGAACTCGGCGAAGATCCGCTCGAAGTGGGGCCGCAGATAGGCGTTGACCGGGTTCATCTTGGCGACGACGACCTGACTCTCGGCGTACAGCTTGTGCAGTATGTCGACGGCGGTCAGGGCGGCGACGTTGCCCGCGCCGAGCACCAGTGCCACCCCGGCCGGCTCCGGACGGCCGCGGTACTGTCCGGCCGCCCGCTCGCGCACCTGCTCGGCTGTGGTGCCCGGCCGCATCCGGACCTGGGCCGAGTAGCCACTGAGCAGCAGCCGGTCCCAGCCGGTGGCGGGGAAGACGTCCACCCGGGTACGGCCGCCGTGTTCGTGGACCGCCCGCGCGGGCAGCGGGTCCTGACCGACGGCGAGCCGCCGCAGGACGTGCAGGCGGGCACTGACGTTCTGGGCCAGCGCCCACGGGCCGCCCGCCCAGTCCTCCGCGGCCCAGGGGGAGTCGGGGCCGTACCCCTTGGCGTGGGCGCCGGCCGCGGCCAGCTCGGCGGCTCCGTCGCGGATGCGCGGCATCAGCCGCTCCAGCAGGCCAATCCGCTCGGCGAGCGGTGCCGCGGCCCAGGACGCGGCGTTCTCCCGCAGTTCGTGCAGGGCGCGGTCGAGGGCGGCGGTGTCGAGGGGGGTGTTGTTCACGTCACTCCTTGGCGGTGCGAACAAGTGGGGTAGGAACTGGGGCGGCTCACTCGCCCGGAAGGCGCCCGTCACGGGCGGGGTCGGCCGGGACGACGGTGGCGGTCCCGCCGGGCAGCAGCAGAGCTGCGGTGAGTCGCACGGCGTGCGGGTAGCCGGTGGTGCCGTGAGTATCGGCCAGCGAGCAGGTCGGCGCCGGGGCGATCGGTCCGGCGGTGGTCATCAGGGCCCGGCCGCCACCGCGGCGCCGACCGGGGGCGAGTTCGGCGACGGTCGTCACGGCGTGCCGGTCATCACGCAGGCCAGATCGAACCCCGGTAGCAGGACCACGGTGAGGAGACCGTGCGGAAGTCCCGGCAGGGCCTGGCGGGACGGAACGCAGATGATCAGCGTGATGCCGCCCAGGCGGGCACGGGCCCAACGACTGCTCATACCGTGGCGCAGCCGCTGGCCGGATACTTGTCGCTGACCTACTGGAACGTGAGCTCGTTGGCGACGCTCTCGCGTCCGGCGAGCCACATGCTCAGCGCTTCGGTGGTACCGCGGACCACCTGGCCGCGACCGCGTGGCCTTCCGCCCGGTGTTGTGGGGAGGACGCGGTAGCGGGTGAGCTTGCGGCCGAACGGCCAGCTCCAGATGACTCCTTCACGGAACAGGGCGCGGGCCACCGTCTCGGGGATCTCACGGTTGCGCCCCAGGCCACGCAGAACGTCCTGGTGATGCATCGCCATGTCTCCGGTGAGCAGCCATGCCATGGCCTGTGCCTGACCGGATGGCTTGGTGGCGGACTTCCACCCGAGGTCGGTCAGCTCCGCACGGCTCAGCGTCCTGCCGTGCGCAACCATCCGTGCGTTGCCCCGGTTCACCGTCAGTGTCGACAGCCGGAGATAATGGGACGCCATTCGGTCCAGACCGACCACATGTGCCAGGACGTCCCGTGGGGCCCAATCCGCACACAGGGTTCTCGCGTTGTTGAACTCATCGTCGGTCAGCTCGCTCAGGGTCTCCATGAACCGAGTGCGTTCCCGACGCAGTTCCAAGTGCCATGCGGTGGACACAGCCTGCGGTTCCTTTCCTGGATGAATCTGCTCCACAACCACGGGCTGGACCCGCGCGGTTCGAAGCGGTGACTTGTGCAGTGCACGGACGGCAGCGCCGCTCGCCTGTCTTGCAGGTTGTGTGCCAGCACCGGAACGCCCGAGTGGCGAAACGTCCCGCGTGCAGCACGCTGTTGTTCACTGCGGCCGCTCGGGGGGGCCTTCTCCGGAGCGTCCTCGCACCTCTGTGCGACGACCGGGCGTTTCGTGCAGGCAGCCACGTGAGGGCACTGCTCCTGCGGCGTCCGGCCTTGTCGTGCACGGCGCCGTGCGGGACCGGCACCTTCCCGGTGGCGATCCGGTGCAGGGTCAGCAGCAACAAGCTGGCGTTCTGCGCCGTCGCCCAGGGACCGTCGGTCCGCTCCTCGGCGGCGACGGGCAGGCCGGATCGTAAGCCTTCGCGGCTGCGGTCGGCGTGTCCTTGGCCGACCGCGTGATCCGCAGCGTCAGCCGTTCCAGCAGCGCGATCCGTTGAGGTAGGTCGCCCGTGGCCACGCCGAACGCCTGGTCGATGGGGGCGGTGCCGAAGTCCGGTGGTGGGCTCACTGCCGCGGCTCCTGTTCGGCTTCCGGCATCTCTGCTCGCGTGGCCGAGGCGGTGCGGGCGGCGCCGCGGGCCGCGGCCCGGGCCGCGCGCCGGGCTGCGAGTTCCTCGGCTTCGCGCCGCTCCAGCCGTGGTACGTAGGTCCACACGTACACCGCCACCAGTCCGGCACAGGCCAGCAGCAGCACCAGCGGGGCCACGGTGAACTGCGGGCCGACGCTGACCGAGGCCAGCAACCCCATCAGGGCGAAGACCACCGTGAGCACGGCTGCCACGGGCACGCCGCCGCGCAGCCGGTAGGGGCGGTGCGTGCCGGGCTCGCGGCGCCGCAGCCTCCACACGCAGTACCCGGCGGCGCTGTACACCCCCATCTCCAAAGCCGCGCACAAAGAGACGATGACGGCGAAGGAGCCGGTGGCGGCCACGACCGCGGCCAGGACCAGGGAAGCGCCGCCCAGGATCCACACCGGGAGCACCGGCACCGCCTGCTCGTTGAGCCGGGTCAGCGGGCGGGGCAGCTTGCCTTCGCGGGCGACCGCGTACATGAACCGGGAGAGGGTGACGAACCCGCCGTTGAAGGTGTTGACCGCGGTCAGTGCCGTGACGGCGAGCATCACCAGCATCCCGGCCCGGCCGAGCGCCTGCTGGGCGACCAGTAGCTGTGGGTAGGCGGTGCCGAGCGAGGCGCCGTCGAGGGTGGCGCCCATCGCCACCGCGAACACCGCCTGGGAACCGGCCAGGACCAGCACGGCGACCAGCATCGCCCGCGGGATGATCCGCGGCTCGGTGACCTCCTCGGCGTTGGTGGTCACCCACTCGAAACCGGTGTAGACGAAGATGCCGAGGATCAGCGCCTGGATCGGCGAGCTCGACGAGCCCGCGCCGAGCGCGGCGTGGTGGCCCGGGTGCGCGATCGCCGCGACACCGATCGCGACGGTGGCCAGCACCACGACCGTGGTGACGATCCGCTCGGCCGCTCCGGCGAGCTTGATCCCGCGCAGGTTCAGCCAGGTCGCCAGGAGGAGCAGCGCGCCGACGTAGCCGACCGCGATCAGCCGGCCGTTGCCGAAGGCGTAGGCAAGCGCTTCGCCGATGATGTAAGCGTCGGCGGCGATCACCAGCACGATCGCGACCATGTAGGTCAACGTGACGGTCAGCGCCGCCTTGTCCGGCATGGCGCGGGCCAGCCACAGCCGGATGCCGGCCGCCGTCGGGTGCATGCCGTTCAGCTCGGCGAACACCGACCGCACCGCCAGCATGACCAGACCGCCGGCGGCGATGGCCAGCCAGGACATCGGCCCGCTGACATAGGTCAGCAGCTGCGCGAGACCCAGGAAATTGATCGCGGCGAACGCCAGTCCGGTGGATATCGCGGAGGCGCCGCCGAACGACAGCGCCCGCCGCAGCACCGGCTGCGGCGAAGGTTCGGCCATGGTGTTCCTATCTGATGCTCGGATACAAGATCACGGATGTCGCAAGGTGGCGTGGCGCGGCCTTCCCGGCCGGCCGCGCCGGAAGGGACTTGCCCCCGGCCGAGCCGCTGACGGGCGGCGGGAAGGCGGGCAAGCAAGCCGGGGCGTGGGGCCACGCCCCGGCACGAGCCTGTGCCGCGCGGTGTCGGCTACTGGCCCAGGAAGACGAACATCGCCATCGCGTCCAGGCGCATGACGTCCTCGGCCCGGCCCTGGGTGCGGATCGCTCCTTGCATGTAGTTGGACACCGGGTTCGCGTCGCCCCAGAAGATCTCGGCCAGGTCGAAGCTGTGGCCGCGCACCACCAGATCGGCCGCGCCGGACATGCCGGCCGTCGGCGTTGCGGGTTTTCCGCCGGAGATCACCAGGGTGAAGGCCGCGTCGTGGTCGGTGGCCAGGATGTGGATGCGGCAGTTCCAGCCGCCGAGCGTCTTGCCGACCCGGGGACTGGCCCCAGCCTTGGTCGCGTACTCGCTCAGCGCGTCCAACAGCTCGTCCGCCCCGACGCTCTCACGGATCGTTTCGCTCATCGGGCGGCCTCCACCGACTCGCTCAGCCCGGCGCCCATGTCCAGCTCGGCCGCCACCGCGGCGGCAGCCTGCTCGCCCGAGCGCACCGCGCCGTCCATGTAGCCGCTCCACACGGTGGCGTACTCGGTGCCGGCCCAGTGGATCCGGCCGACCGGCTCGCGCAGCGCCGGGCCCAGCGTGGACCAGGTGCCCGGGCTCAGGATTCCGGTGTAGCAGCCGCGCGACCACTCCTCCTCGAGCCACACCTTCTCGTAGGTCGCGATCGGCTGCGCGGCCTTGGGGCCGAAGACCGAGACCAGTTCGGCCACGACCTGCTGCTGCCGTTCTTCGGGGCTCATCCGCAGCGCGCGCCGGGCGGCGTCACAGTCGGTGAAACTGACCAGCACGCCCTCCGCACGGTCCGGGTGGCTCTGGTCGAAGGTCAAGGTGTTGTGTCCTGTGCTGTGCCCGGACAGGCCGTCGGCGCGCCAGAACGGCTCGGGATAGACCACGGTCGTCTTGATGGCCGAGCCCATGAACACCCGCTGGGTCAGCTGGTCGCGCAGGGCCGGCAGCGCCGGGCTGTAGCGCAGCCGGCCGGCCAGCGGCGGCGGGACCGCGACGACGGCGTAGCGTGCACGCACCCGCCCCTGCTCGTGGTGCACGACGACACCACTGTCGTCCTGGTCGATCCGGTGGACCGGGCAGGACAGGCGGACCCGGTCGCCGAGCACCTCGGCCAGGCCGAGCGAGACGCCCATCGCTCCGGCGCTCAGGCGGGTCTCCTGCGCGCTGTTGATCACCCCGATCATCCGCTCCACGCCGCCGCCGGAGGCGATGTAGAACAGCGCGTGCAGCAGCGACACCTCCCCCGGCTCGGCGGGGAACAGGGCGCGGGTGAAGGCGCGCAGCCACTCCTTCGCGCCCTCGCAGTACGGCTGCGCGCCGATCCAGCTCTCGACGGTGGTGGCGTCCAGCACTGCGGCCTGAGGGTGGGACCACGGGGCCTCGGCGCCGACCTCGGCGGCCAGCGCGGTCAGCTCGACCATGGCCTCCATGAGGTCCGCGGCCACCACCGGATCCCCGGTGGGGATCGCCCCGTGGTAGCGCAGCAGTCTGCCGTCCTCGGTGCGTTGCAGGTTGTCCCCGTCGCTGTACTGAGTGAACGTCGCCAGACCGAACTCCTCGACGAGCGCATTGATCCGGTCCTGGGTCGGGCCGATCCACTGCCCGCCGTACTCCACCAACCGCCCGTCGTCCTCGACAACGGAGCAGGTGCGCCCACCTACCCGGTCACGCGCCTCCAGAACAAGCACGTCCACGCCTTGAGTGTGCAGGGTGCGGCCGGCGGTCAGCCCGGCCAGTCCAGCGCCGACGATGACGACGTCGGTGTCGTAATTCTCGGGCACGGGGCCACCTTCCAGGTTTGATCAGATGAACAGGTCGGCTGAATTGGTCAGCTGACCAGGTCGGGTGGCCAGAGTGAAGTATGCTTCGGTGAAGGTGTCAAGAGGTGACCGGAAGACCCGGTCGCGGACCTGGGGAAGAAGGTGACGAACCTGCCTCGGATGAAGGTCGAAGAGCGCCGCGAGCAGTTCGTGAAGGCCGCCATCGAGGTCATGGCCCGCGAAGGTCTGGACCGTGCCACGACGCGCCGCATCGCCGAACATGCCGGAACAGCGCAGGCCGCGATCCACTACGCGTTCCGAGGCAAGGACGAACTGCTGACCGCCGTCATCGGCACGGTGACCGAGCAGGTCGAGCAGATCCTGCGCAATGCGGTTACGCCCGAAAAGGGACTGGCCACGGCGATCGGCGACGCAGCTCGCGCCTTCTGGGCCTTCGTGGTGGGCGACGACGGGCTCCAGCTGATGCAGTACGAGCTGATGATCTACTGCCGCCGCAACCCCGGCTTCGAGTGGCTCGCCGCCTGGCAGTACACCCGCTACTGCGCCTGCGTCGAAGACGTCTTCCGCTCCGCGCTGGCCCACGAGACCTCACCACCGCCGATGGACCTGGCGGCGCTGACGCGGTTCCTCGTCGCGGCGATCGACGGACTGATCATCCAGTACGAGGTACACCACGAGGACGAACAGTCCCGGCGCGACATCGAAAACGTGATCACCTGCGCCCTCTCGCTGGCCGGCCTCGCCCCCGCGCTTCCGTCCCCGGAAACTGATAGCCCCGCGTAGCCGCGACCGGCGACTACGCAACCACAGACTGGACCCCAGCACGCGCATCGATCAGGCCTCACGGTCCAGCGCGGCCCGTCTTCGCAGCCCAGGAACGATTGGCGGCCGTCCACTCGACCGGCTTCGGGCACACTTGCTGAACCAGACGTGAGGGAGGTCTTCGCACCTCCTCCGGGCAGGGCGGTGGCGCGGTCGGGGCCGGTGCGGAGCTTGGCGAGGATCCGCCATGCCTTGACGGCATCCAGCGGGAGGGATCGGCGAGCCGCCATCCACGCCGGGTAGCTACCCGACAGGATGGGGCCGGCCACCGCTTCCACCGTGCGCCCGAACGCACTGAATTGTGCTGAGGGCGCTTCGGTTCGACAGGCGGCTCACTCAGGCGGGCTCGATCAGCGACCCGGGGCGTGTCGAACCTAGAACGGTGGCCCGAAAGAGGTGGCGGGGAGATCCGAAGCCAGTCCCAGAGCCTTCCGGACGTCCCGCTGGTACTTGTAGGAAGGTTGGTTCCAGGCGTCGTCGGAACGAGCCCAGTAACTGTTGTCAGAACGTGCCGCCACGGCCTTGCGCCACAGCTCGGCGCTCCTTCGAAGCTCCCCGACGTAGGCGGTGACCTTGGGCCTCGCACCGGCCGACCAGTGGGCGGCTTCGAGGCCATCTGCTTCATGGTCCAGTGCGGCCGCCATTTTTGCAGCCCAGGCACGATTGGCAGCCGTGCTGCCCAGGTGCGGATAGGTCTTGAAGACGCGCGCGGAGGCCAACTCCAGCCTGAGGAAGGCAAGCTGGTCTGCTGCCAGGCTGGTCTCCTGCACGCGTACGCTGCCAGTGGTCCGGCCGTTCGTGTCGGCCGTAAAGCAGGTGGTGGTCCTGTTGCCCGCCTGCTGGACCTCACTGGTCGGGTAGTAGTAGTTGACGCCCGTCGTGTGGGGCAAGGACCAATCGTCCATGACGTAGTCGGTCAGCCGATCGCTGCACTGGTGGTACGACTGCTTTGCAAGGACATCGTCGGCGCCGCTGGACCCGGTGAGAGCGACCGTGGCGAACACTTCGCCGTCGTGTGGCCGGAAGCACGACACGGGTACCGCGGAGTAGACCTCATTGTGCTGCGAGCTGGTGAAGCAGTCGCCCACCGCGAGGCTCACGGCCGACCCGTCGCCTGCGCCGGACATCCGCTTGTCCGGATTTTCGTCGGCGTCACCGGAGAATGCCCTGCTGATCAGGCTCATCGCGAGCACGGCCCCACCGAGTGCCAGCACACCCACGATCGCTAGTCCGCGGCGCTTCTGGTGGCGCTTGGAGCCGGGCTCAGACGACGTGGGCAGCGGCATGGCGGACATGGATCTCCGGTCGACCTCGGCAAACACCTGTGCGGAGCCGGATCCTCGCACACCACCAGACATCTCTGACACCCCAGTGCGCACGTGACCCCCCGCACGCCGGGGCGCTGGACGCCGCGCATGCCCGTCATTCCCCGCAGGTTCCGCAGGGTCGCAGACGCCGTCGAGGGCCTCGACCCGAGGTTCCGGCCAGACCCGTATCGACTGGCCGCGCCGCGTGAGCCCTGCTAGACCGGAGAGGAGGGAGGTGCGCATGCCTCGTGGTCTCATCAGGGGGTTGGCCGCGCTCCTTGCGGCAGTGACAGTCCCGCTCGCCGTATGCGCGCTGCTGCTCCCCGTCCGAGCCACCCTGTCCCAGAACAACGTGGCTCTGATCCTGATGTTGGTCGTCGCGACGGTGGCTGCCCTCAGCTACCGCTGGGTCGCGGTCCTGACGGCCCTGTCCGCCGCCGTGTGGTTCGCCTTCTTCTTCACCGCTCCGTACGGAACCTTCATCCGCTTCAACCGCGCGGCCGACATCGTCACCGCCGGGCTGCTGCTCGGCGTCGGTCTCGCGGTCTCTCAGCTGGCTCGGCGCTACTCCCGTGAGCGCGCCATCGCCACCACCTTGCAGCGCAGCCTGCTGCCCCATGTGCTGCCGGACACCTGTGCCGTCCGGGCGGCGTGCCGCTACGTGCCGGCCGAGGCCGAGGTCGGTGGGGACTGGTTCGACGTGATCCCTCTCCCGGGCTTCCGCACCGCTCTGGTGGTCGGGGACGTGGTCGGCCACGGCCTGCGCTCCGCGGTCACCATGGGGCGGCTGCGCACCGCGGTCCTCAATTTCTCCACCCTCGACCTGCCGCCGGACGAACTACTGGCCCGCCTCGACGACGTGGTCAAGCAAATGGACGCCGAAGCGGGCGCCGGCCAAGAGGGAACCATCGCGGCCACGTGTCTGTATGCGATCTACGACCCGGTCTCCGGGAGCTGCACGATGGCAAGGGCCGGTCATTTCCCGCCTGCCATCGTCCGTCCAGACGGCCGCGTGGAGATTCTCGACCTGCCCGAAGGACCTCCGCTCGGCGTCGGCGGTCTGCGCTTCGAGGCTGTCGAGCAGCAACTGTCGGATAACACCCAGCTCGTGCTCTACACCGACGGGCTCATCAAGAACCGTTACCGTGATGTCGGGGCCGGCCTGAAGCTGCTGTGCGACACGCTCTCCGGTGCGGGGCTCGACCCGGAGAAGACGTGCCAGACGGTCCTGGAGGCGGTACTCCCCGCCCGTCCAGTCGATGACGTCGCTCTCCTGATCGCCCGCACCCGTACGTTTCCGCATGACCGTATCGCCGAATGGGACATCCCGGCCTTTCCCGCCGCAGTGCCCGACCTGCGCGCCGAGGTGTCCGCGAAGCTGGCCGACTGGAACCTGGGGGAGACGGCATTCACTACCAAACTGATCCTCAGCGAGCTGGTCACCAACGCCATCCGCTATGGGACACCCCCTGCCCACCTGCGCCTTCTGCTCGATACCACCCTGGTGGTGGAGGTCGGCGACAACAGCAGCACCTCCCCGCACCTGCGCTACGCAACGGACAGGGACGAAGGCGGCCGCGGAATCTTCATCGTCGCTCAGCTCGCCGAGCGATGGGGCACCCGCTTCGTCCCCACCGGGAAGATCGTCTGGGCCGAGCAGCCGGCCGCCCCATCAGTTCCCGTCACCCCCGACCTGGCACCGGTCGCGTGACCGGGCTGGACCGTCCGAAGCCCTCGACTTACATTCCGATTGGCACCTGTGAGCGTCGGAGATGACGAGCTGGACGCCGGTCAGACCGCGGGCGATCAGCGACCGCAGCAATGCCAGCCAGCCGGCGCCGTCCTCGGCAGTGGCGACGCCCAGGCCGAGGATCTCGCGGTGCCCGTCGGCGTTGACGCCGACCGCGATGCTGACCTGGCGATCGCCGAGGCCGCAGCCCGGCTCGTACCACGGGCCCGCGCTGTCTCCGAAAGAGCCGCTTCCGCAGCGGCGCCCGGGCGAGACAAGCCGAAAGAGTCCGTGCCGGTTGATGCTGGTCCGTCGGGCGATGTTCGGGAGATCAACTCTCCGTCCGCGCACGCACCGCTCACGCAAACGGCCCCGGACGAGGTGTCCGAGGCCGAATAGGCCCCTGCCTGGGGAGGGAACCCCAGGTCAGAGCGGTAATGCGTTGTGCCCCGGCAGGTTTCGAACCTGCGACACCCGTTTTTGGGAGTGCGGGTGTTCACCGGCGCGGCCATGGCTCGACCACGGGAGACGTACCCGAACTCGGCGCTCACCTTGAGACGTTGGGCGCTACGGCCAGGCCGTCAGTGCCTTGTCCACGGCGACCGGGGACCAGCGTGCACCCGGTAAACCCCGATCAGTACGCGGAGTTGACGTTGTCGATGGAGCCGTAGCGGTGGGCCGCGTAGTTGGCGGCCGCGGTGATGTTGGCCACCGGGTCGGTGACGCTCTTGGCGGTACCGGCGAC
>NZ_JBIAEC010000023.1:0-87531 GCF_042868225.1 Streptomyces sp. NPDC007856
GTCGCCGGTACCGCCAAGAGCGTCACCGACCCGGTGGCCAACATCACCGCGGCCGCCAACTACGCGGCCCACCGCTACGGCTCCATCGACAACGTGAACTCCGCGTACTGAGCCGACGCACCCCAGCACCGGAAGGCCGGTGCCGGCAGCGACAACCGCTGCCGGCACCGGCCTTCCCGCGTCACGGCGGTCAGACGTCGTCCGGTGTGCCGAGGCCGGTCAGGGCGCCCACCGGGTCCAGGTCGGGCGTGCCGCGGGGCCACCAGTCGTCCCGGCCCGGCTCCGACTCGTACGCGTACCACAGGCCGTCGCGGCCCAGCCGGAGCTGGACATGGCCGCGGGGATGGGTGAGGCGGTTGCGCCAGGGCCGGAACGCCGGAAGGTCGGCGGCGAGCAGCAGCGGGCGGGCCCGGTCGAAGCGGCCGGCCGGGGGGTCCCACGGCTCCTCCAGCACGGCCAGCCCGGCGGCCCCGCCCTGGCGCCAGGCCGCGACGGCCCGCGCGAGGTCGGCCGGGGGGCGGCCCACGGCCGTGGCGAGCGTGGCGTAGAGGGTGCGGGTGGTGGCCGTGAGGCCGGAGCCGGGGCGGGCGGCGGCCAGGCGCACCGCGTCCTGCCACAGGGTCAGCTCGCCCACCGGATCGCGTCCGGTGCCGAGCAGCGCGTGGGCGCGGGCGGCGGCGTCGGTCGCGAGCTGGTCCAGCGCGAAGGGGTCGGGACCGCCGGGCGCCGCCGGATAGACCGGGGGCTGCTCGGGGTGCGGGGGCGCCGGCAACGGCGGGGGCAGCGGCGGGAGTTCGCGCGGGGCCAGGACGTCAGCGGCGCGTACGCCCGGCAGGGACTGCGGCTGTCGCCCCTGGGCGGCGCGGGCCGCATGGGCGGCGCTGCGCCGGGACAGCGCGTCGAGCAGGCTTCTCTCGCCCCGGCCGCGCAGCAGGAGCAGCACGAAGGGGTCGGCGTCGAGCAGCCGCGCCGTCTGGTAGCAGAGCGCCGCCGCGTGCTTGCAGGGGTGCCCGGAGTCGGGGCAGCTGCAGCGCGGCACGAGGTCGCCGGGGCCGGGCAGCAGGGGCACCCCGCAGTCGGCGAGGGACTGGGGCAGTTCCTTGTCGAGCAGCGCGGCGATGTGGCCCGGCCGGTCGGCGGCCGCGTCCAGGAAGCGCGCCCAGTCCGCGTCCTCCAGCGTGCGGACCCGCACCTGCACCCGGTACGGGCGGGGTCGGCTGCCGCGGACGTACGCCAGCACGAGCCCCGGTGTCACGGTGATCGCGTCGACATGCCCCTGCTCGGCGTAACCGCGGCCCCGCGCCAGCCTCTTGGGGTCCAGCGCGCCCTGCTCCAGCGCGGCCACCCAGGCATTGCCCCACCAGGTCCCGGCGAACGGCGCGCCCTCAGCGGTGGCCACACGGGGCGCGAACTCCGGGAAGGTGCGCCGCAGTTCGGAGTCGCGGTGCGGGGTGGCCATGGTGGCGGGCAGGTAGGGGGACGCCTGTGCGGGGGCCGTGTGGTGCGGTTCGGTGGGAGTGGCGAGGGTGGCGGGGGGTGTGTGCGGGGACACCGGCTCGTCCCGCGTCGGCCCCGATCCCTCGGGAGTGGGGTCCGGCTCGCGGGGGGCGGTGCCGGGGCGCGGCTCGGCGGGGGGCGTGCTGTCGTCGCTGCCGCTGGTGCCGGTGCCCGGGGGCTCGTCCTCCGGGGTGTCGGACCACGTCGGCATCCGGAAGGCGTTGGCCAGGTAGTGCCGGATCTCCTGGGCAGCCTTGACGCGGGCCGCCGCGGATTCCGGTCCGGGGCCGGTCGCGGGGCGCGGCACCGCGGCGGCGGTGCCACCGGTCGCGCGCGTCCCGCGTCGGGTACGGGGGTCCTGCGACCGCTTGCCGCGCGCCTCGGCCTCGGCCTCGGCCTCGGCACGCAGCGCCTCCCGGCGGGCGGCCCGGAGCGCTTCCCTGGCCACGTCGGCGGGACGCACCCCGGGCCGTCCCGCCCGGGCGCCCCCGGACACGTCTCCCTCACCGGCACGGGCGGCGCCGGGCACGTCTGGCGCCCCAGCACGGGCGGCGCCAGGCACATCTCCCTCTCCCGCACGGCCGGCACCGGGCACATCTCGCGCTCCGGCACGGGCGCCCCCGGGCACGTCCCCCTCTGCCGCACGGCCGGCGCCGGACGCGTCCCGGTCTCCCGCACGGCCGGCCCCAGGCACGACACGGTCCCCCGCGCGGGCGCCCCCGGCGCCCGCATCCGCGGACCGCTCCGTGGCACGGGTCCCGCCTTCGTCGGCGGGCCGCGCGGCGGCACCGAGTGCGCCTTCGTCGGCAGGCTGTGCCCGGGCCTCCGTTGGCCTGCGGTCTGCGGCGGCGGAGTCGCCGGGTCCGTCCGGCGTGCCGGGCGTATCCGACCCGGCGGGCACGGGGGGCATGGCCGTCGCCCGGAGGGCGGCGCGCGCGAGGTCCGCGGGCCTCGGTTCCGCGGTGCCCGTCCCGTCGACCACGCGCCCGGACGCCGCCTGCTCCTCCGCGGTCTCCCGCCCTGCTTCCGCCCGCTCGGCCTCCGCGCGCTGCCGCGCCTCCCGCAGGGCGCGGCGCGCGGCGTCGCCGGGGCGCTGTTCGCCGGTCGTCACGACGGCCTCCGCAGGGAGACGAGGTCGGACAGTTCACGGTCGGTCAGTTCGGTGAGGGCCGCCTCGCCGGAGCCCAGGATGGCGTCGGCCAGGGCGCGCTTGGCGGTGAGCATCTCGGCGATGCGGTCCTCGACCGTGCCCTCGGTGACCAGGCGGTGGACCTGGACCGGCTGGGTCTGGCCGATGCGGTACGCGCGGTCGGTGGCCTGTTCCTCGACCGCCGGGTTCCACCAGCGGTCGAAGTGGATGACATGGCCCGCGCGGGTGAGGTTCAGGCCGGTGCCGGCGGCCTTCAGGGAGAGCACCAGGACGGGGGTCTCGCCGCTCTGGAAGCGGTCGACCATGCGCTCGCGCTCCGGGACCGGGGTGCCGCCGTGCAGCAGGTCGATCGGGATCGCGCGTGCGGACAAATGCGCGGTGATCAGGCGGGCCATGCCGACGTACTGGGTGAAGACGAGCGCCGAGCCGTCCTCGGCGAGGAGGGTGTCCAACAGTTCGTCCAGCAGGGCGAGTTTGCCGGAGCGGGCCAGGAGCCGGTCGGCGTGCGGGTCCTCCTTCAGGTACAGCGCCGGGTGGTCGCAGATCTGCTTCAGGGCGCCCAGCAGCTTCAGCACCAGGCCCCGCCGGGCGATGCCCTCGGCGGTCTCGATGGCCAGCATCGACTCGCGCACCACCGCCTCGTACAGCGCGGCCTGTTCGCGGGTGAGCGGCACCGGGTGGTCCGTCTCGGTCTTGGGCGGCAGCTCGGGGACGATGCCCGGGTCGGACTTCTTGCGGCGCAGCAGGAACGGCCGTACCAGACGGGCCAGGCGCTCGATCGCCTCCTGGTCCTCGCCGTTCTCCACCGCGCGGGCGTGCCGGGCGCGGAAGGACTTAAGGGGGCCCAGGAGTCCGGGGGTGGTCCAGTCGAGCAGGGCCCAGAGCTCGGAGAGGTTGTTCTCCACGGGGGTGCCGGTCAGCGCCACTCGCGCGGGGGCCGGGATGGTGCGCAGCGCCTTGGCGGTGGCCGAGAAGGGGTTCTTCACATGCTGGGCCTCGTCGGCGACGACCATGCCCCAGGCCTGTTCGGCCAGGCGGGCCGCGGCGGAGCGCATGGTGCCGTACGTGGTGAGGACGAAGCCGCCGTCGAGGCCGTCCAGCGTCCGGTCGGGGCCGTGGAAGCGGCGGACGGGGACACCGGGGGCGAACCGGGTGATCTCCCGCTGCCAGTTGCCCAGGAGGGACGCGGGGCACACGACCAGGGTCGGCTCGGTGCGGGCGCGTTTCAGGTGCAGGGCGATGAGAGTGACGGTCTTGCCGAGGCCCATGTCGTCGGCGAGGCAGCCGCCGAGGCCGAGGGAGGTCATCAGGTCCAGCCAGGCGAGTCCGCGCAGTTGGTAGTCGCGGAGGGTGGCAGCCAGCCCCGCGGGCGGTTCGGCGGGGTGCAGGCCCGCGGTGAGCCGGTCGCGCAGGGCGGCCAGCGCGCCGACCGGGACGGCCTCGACGGTCTCCCCGTCGACCTCGGCGGTGCCGGTGAGCGCGACGGACAGGGCGTCCACCGGGTCGAGCAGGCCCAGTTCGCGCTTGCGGGCCTTGCGGACGAGGGCCGGGTCGACCAGCACCCAGCGGTCCCGGAGCCGGACGACCGGGCGATGGGCCTCGGCCAGGGCGTCCATCTCGGCCTCGCTGAGCGGATCCCCGCCGAGAGCCAACTGCCAGCGGAACCGGAGCAGTTCCTCGCTCTCGAAGAAGCCGGTGCCGTCGGTCGCCGAACCGGGCGCCGGGCGGACCACCGCGGCGGCCGTCAGGTCGCGGGCGAGGTCCCGCGGCCAGTGCACGGCGACGCCGGCGGCGGCCAGTCGCGGGGCAGCGACGCCGAGCAGCTCGCCCAGCTCCTCCTCGGACAGGGCGAGCACATCGGGCACGTCCTGTCCGGCGAGCCGGTCCAGGGGCGGCCACACGCGGGCCGCGCGCCGCACCGCGAGGGCGGCGTCCACCCGCGAGCGGGGGCCGAACGCCGTGTCGGCCTCCCCCGCCCACAGGGCCGCCGCGTCGGCCACCAGGGTGGGGTCGGCGAGGCTGTGCACCTGCACGATGGCGGCCCCGGCGGCGCGCGCGCCGTCGTGCTCACCGGCATCGAAGACGTCGTAGGCCGACAGGTCCAGGCGGAGCGAGATCCGCACGCCCGCGTCCATGCCGGCGGCGACCTCGGCCGCCCATTCATGGGCCTGGGGCAGCGCCACGGGCTCCCGGGCGGCGAAGGGCCGGCCGGAGGTGTAGGGGGCGGCCGGGGTGCGGGGCAGGGTGTCGGCGACCGCGTCCAGGAAGGAGCGGATCAGGGCCTCCGGCTCGGGCAGCCGGAGCGGGCCCGGGTCCGGGAGCGGTACGGCGTGGCCTTCCGGGGGCAGGGCCGCGGCGACCGCGCGCAGGTGGGCGATGTCGGCGGGCTCCAGGGGGCCGGCCCGCCAGGCGTCGTGGCCGGCCGGGGTCAGGCCCGGCAGCAGGCGGCCGCGGGCCACCAGCCGCAGCGCGTGCAGCGCGGCGGCGCCCCAGCAGGCCGTGGCCGGATGGGCGGCCGGGTCGCGGCGGGCCCGGACCAGCAGCGGCAGGGCCTCGGCGAGCGGGAGGGCCAGCGCGGGCACCTGCCGGCGGCGCACGCCCGCACCGTGGCGTCGTACGACCGTGATCTCGGTGGTGTCGCCCTCGACGGACCCGCCGTCGGGGTTCCAGAAGGCGATGCGGCCCTCGCGCGGGAGGGGCGCCGGAAGGTAGACGGACGCGAGGCGCACCGGGAGCCGGTCCCCGGCCTGCCCGGATCCTCCCGCGCGCTCCGCCACCGCTGCCGTGCCGCCGCTCATACGTCCTGCCATCTCCCGCCCGTGCATCGGATCAGACGTCTTCGACTCTACGGGCGGGGTCTGACAATCGGCCCCGGGACCGCCCAGGGCCCGCGACTACGGGACCGTGCGGGAGACGACGTAGACCATCGGGTTCTTCGGGTCGGACATGTTCACGACCACGTCCTGGGTCGGCGCCGGGTTCTTCTGCCGGTGGGTCAGTCCCCACCAGGGCCCGGTGCCGGTGAAGCGCCAGCCGCTGACCTTCTGGTCGCGGGCGCCGATGGCGATGTCGGTCTTCTTCAGTTCGTCCCGGCGTGCGCCCATGGTCTGCAGGAAGCTGTCCAGGCCGGCGGCGTTGGTGCGGAACTGCACGTAGAGGCGGCTGGTCTTCCAGTTGTTCGTCTCGTAGGAGGCGATGTAGTCGGCCGGGTGCGGGACCGTCACCTGGTAGAGGCGGCGCTGCACGTTGGACGGCCAGCCCGAGGTCAGGCCGGTCGCCGAGTACTTCGCCTCCTTGTCCTTGCCGCTGTTGCGGCTCTGGTTCGCGGAGATCACCAGATAGCCGGCCGGGACGCCGATGAGCAGGCCGATGATCAGCAGGGTGAGCGCGCGGCGCCTGGCCTTGTGCCCGGGGTTCTCGGCGGGGCGGCGCGGCTCGTCCGGCGGGGCGGCCTGGCGCGGCAGGGAGGCGGTCATGCGGTGTCCCGGTTCCGGCGGGCCTCGGTGTACCGCTCGTAGCGTTCGAACCGCTCCACCCGTCGGCGCTTGGCCCGGCGGAACCGGCGGGCGACCAGCCGGGCCAGGTCGGCGGCGCCCACCATGCCGGCCTCGGGGCCGAGCTGGGCGCGGGTGATGCGGGCCTCGGGGCGGTAGCCGCGGCCGGTGAGGTGGCGCTTGAAGGCGTCCCGGGCCGGGCCGATGAGCAGGTCGTCGGCGGCCGAGACCCCGCCGCCGATGACGAAGCAGGAGGGGTCGAGGGCGGCGGCGAGGTTGGCGATGCCGACGCCGAGCCACTGACCGATGTCCTGGAGCAGCTCGACGCACATCGCGTCGCCCTCGCGGGCCAGCTCGGTGATCATCGGGCCGGTGATGTCGCCGATCTGGCCCTTGACGTGCTCGATGATGCCGTAGGCCACCGGGGAGTCGGCGGCGGCCAGCTCCTTGGCCTCGCGGACCAGCGCGTTGCCCGAGCTGTACTGCTCCCAGCAGCCGCGGTTGCCGCACGGGCAGCGGTGGCCGCCGGGAACGACCTGCATATGGCCGAACTCGCCGGCGACGCCGTACTTGCCGCGCTTGACCTGACCGTCCTCCAGGATGGCGCCGCCGATGCCGGTGCCGAGGGTGATCATGACGAGGTGGTCCTCGCCGCGTCCCGCGCCGAAGCGCCACTCCGCCCAGGCGGCGGTGTTGGCGTCGTTGTCCACGAGGACCGGCACGGAGAGGCGGCCGCTCAGGCGGTCGCGCAGCGGTTCGTTGCGCCACGACAGGTGGGGGGCGAACAGGACGCGGTTGCGGTCGGCGTCGACCCAGCCGGCCGCGCCGATGCCGACCGCGTGCACGTCGTGCCGGTCGGACAGGTCCAGGACCAGCTCGACGATGGTGTCCTCGACGACCTTGGGGCTCTTGGACTTGTCCGGGGTCTCCGCGCGGAGCTTCTCCAGGATGTTGCCGTCGGCGTCCACGACGCCCGCCATGACCTTGGTGCCGCCGATGTCGATGCCCACCGTCGGCACACGGGGTGCTGTCAGATGGGAGCGGCGTTCCCTGGTACCGACCGTACGGAGCACGGGGGCCCTGCGGGAGCCGATGGGGGCGGTGAGGTCGCGGTAGGTGCTCATCGTTTGTCGATTCTGCCTCACCGTGGGTGTGGGTCGCGTACGGGACGGGAGAGGGGGGTGCGCGAGCGTCGCCGACCGCGGGTGCGTTGTGGCTCGTCGCACGGTTCCGTGCGCCCCTCAACCACGCTGCAGTTCATGGCGCAGGGCGTCCAGGTCGGATCCTCCCGCCATCTGCCGGGTCAGCTCGTCCAGAGTGATCTCGTCCCGTGTGCAATTGCCCACCATTGTGCCGCGGCGCAGCAGGACGAATCTGTCCCCGACCAGGTACGCGTGATGCGGGTTGTGGGTGATCAAGACAACGCCCAGGCCTTCGTCGCGTGCCGCGGCCACATATTTGAGGACCACACCGGACTGCTTCACCCCCAGTGCCGCCGTCGGCTCGTCCAGGACCAGGACCTTCGCGCCGAAGTGGACCGCGCGGGCGATCGCCACGCACTGGCGCTCGCCGCCGGAGAGGGTGCCGATGGGCTGGTCGACGTCCCTGAGGTCGATGCCCATGCGGAGCAGTGCCTCGCGGCTGGTGCGGCGCATGAGGTCGGTGTCCAGGCGCTTGAAGGGGCCCTTGCCCTTGCGGGGCTCGGAACCGAGGAAGAAGTTGCGCCAGACCGGCATGAGGGGGACGACCGCCAGGTCCTGGTAGACCGTGGCGATGCCGCGGTCGAGGGCCTCGCGCGGGGAGGAGAGGGTCGTCTCCTCCCCCTCGATGCTCAGGGTGCCGCCGTCGTGCCGGTGCAGACCCGCGACGATCTTGATCAGGGTGGACTTGCCGGCTCCGTTGTCGCCGAGGACGCAGGTGATCTCGCCGGGGTGGACCTCCAGCGAGACGCCTTCGAGGGCGCGGACGGTGCCGTAGTGCTTGCTGACGTCGGTCAGCTCGACGAGAGTCACTTGCTGACCTCCGCGCGCTTCTTGACCCAGGCGTTGAGCAGGGTGGCGAGGAGCAGCATCGCTCCGAGGAAGAACTTGAACCAGTCGGGGTTCCACTCGGCGAAGACGATGCCCTTGCTGGTCATGCCGAAGAGCAGGGCGCCCACGGCGGAGCCGATCGCGCTGCCGTAGCCGCCGGTGATCAGGCAGCCGCCGATCACGGCCGCGATGATGTAGATCAGCTCGTTGCCGACGCCCTCGCCGGACTGGACGGCGTCGAAGGAGAAGAGCAGGTGCTGGCCGGAGATCCAGGCGCCGAAGGCCACGCCCATGTAGAGCCCGATCTTGGTCCTGGCGACCGGGACGCCGACCGCGCGGGCCGCGTCCTGGTTGCCGCCGACGGCGAAGATCCAGTTGCCGGCGCGGGTGCGCAGCAGGATCCAGGAGGCCATCGCCACCAGGCCGAGCCACCACAGGATCGTGACCTTGAAGTCGACCCCGCCGATCGTGAGCGTCGAGGCGAAGAGCGCGTGGGCGGAGGGGAAGCCCTCCATGTCCCCGATGGTCTTCGTCGACACCGTGCCGTCGATCAGCTTGGTGAAGCCGAGGTTCATGCCGGTCAGCATCAGGAAGGTGCCCAGCGTCACGATGAAGCTGGGCAGCTTGGTGCGGGTGAGCATGAAGCCGTTGAACGCGCCGATGGCCAGCGTCACGAGGAGGGACACCCCTACGCCGACCCAGGTGTTCGCCGTCATCTGGTAGCTGAACATCGAGGAGACCAGCGCCGAGGACGTCACCAGGACACCGGCCGACAGGTCGAACTCGCCGCCGATCATCAGCAGGGCCACGGGTACGGCCATGATGCCGATGGTCGAGGAGGCGTACAGGATCGTGCTGAGGCTGGCGGCGCGCAGGAAACCGTCGGCGGCGCAGGCGAAGAAGACGAAGACGGCGAGGGCGCCGACCATCGAGCCCAGTTCCGGCCGGGAGAGCAGCTTCTTCGCCGGCGAGCTCTGCAGAACCCTTTCATCAATGGTTGCGCTCATCGCGTGCCCCGCTCGGTGTACGCGGCCAGCGCGGCGGCCTGGTCCTTGGTGATGATCTGCGGACCGGTCAGCACCGGCCGGCCACCGCCGAGGACGTCGCCGTTGTACTTGTAGGCCCACAGCAGGTCGACCGCCTCGTAGCCCTGGAGGTACGGCTGCTGGTCCACGGCGAAGCCCAGGGTGCCGTTCTTCAGCTCGGCGGCGACCTGTGCGTTGAGGTCGAAGGTGTCGATCTCGGCCTTGCTGCCCGCGTCACCCCTGGCCTTCACGGCGGTGTCGGCGTACGGGGCGCCCAAGGTGACGACCGAGTCGATGGAGTCGTCGGCCTGGAGCTTGGCCTCGATGGCGGACTGCACGTCCGGCATGTCGGTGCCGTTGACGTACAGCTTCTGCAGCGTGCCGTGGAAGGTCTTGGCGACGCCGTCGCAGCGCTGCTCGTGGCCCACGTTGCCCTGCTCGTGCAGCACGCACAGGGCCTTCTTCCTCCCGCGCTTGTTCAGCTCGTCGCCGACGGCCTCGCCGGCGATCGTCTCGTCCTGGCCGATGTGGGTGAGGGCGCCGAAGGCCTTGGACTCCGTGGAGCCGGAGTTCACCGTGATCAACGGGATTCCGGCCTTCTCGGCGCGGGCCACGGCTGCCTTCACGGCGTCCGGCTTGGCGAGGGTGACGATGATGCCGTCGACCTTCTTGTCGACCGCCGCGTCCACCAGCTGCGCCTGCTGCTGGGCCTGGTCGTCGTGCGAGTACAGGAAGTTGATGTTGTCCTTGACGGCGGCCTGCTTGGCGCCGCTCTGCACGATGTCCCAGAAGGTGTCGCCGTCTCCCGAGTGGGTGATCATCGCGAAGGTCCAGCGGGGCGTGTTCACCGCCACCCTCCCCTGGGCCGCGGCGGCCTTGCGGGCGTCCTCGGCCCGCTTGCCTCCCGTGCTGCTGCATGCCGCGAGGGACAGCGAAAGTGCCGCTGTCAGCGAGATGACCGCCCAGGTCCTGAACCGTGCCACGAGGCCGTGCCCCTTCTTGCTGTGTTCGTACGTGCGGAAGGGGCCGGTGATCAGCTCAGCGGCCCCAAACGCTCCAGTATCGAACACGGGTGACACTCATGACACAGCGGGGGAGCACGCATCCGTCCTAATGTCCGGACATTACAACGAACGCGGTCGCCGGTCAGGGCCGGACGAGCAGCTGGAACTCGAAGGAGTAACGCGTCGGCCGGTAGGTGTGGTCGCCGAACTCGACCGCGCGGCCGGTGTCGTCGAAGGTGGTGCGCTGCATGGTGAGCAGCGGGGCGCCCTCGTCCTCGGCGAGCCGCTCGGCCTCGGCCGCCGTGGCACCGCGGGCGCCGATGGACTGGCGGGCGCTGTGCAGGGTGATCCCGGCCGAGCGCATCAGCCGGTACAGGCCGGTGGCCTCCAGCTGGGCGGTGTCCAGGTCGAGCAGGCCGGGCGGGAGGTGGTTGATCAGGTACGCCATCGGCTCGCCGTGCGCGAGGCGCAGCCGCTCGATGCGGTGCACGTCGCCGCCCTCGGGCACGCCGAGCGCGGCGGCGACCTCGGCGGAGGCCGGTACGACGGTGTTGACCAGCACCTTGGTCGCGGGGCGCTGACCGGCCGCCTCCAGGTCGTCGTACAGACTGCTCAGCTCCAGCGGGCGCTTGACCTGGCTGTGCACCACCTGCGTGCCGACGCCGCGGCGGCGCACGAGGAGCCCCTTGTCGACGAGGGACTGGATGGCCTGGCGGACGGTCGGCCGGGACAGACCGAGCCGCGCGGCCAGCTCGATCTCGTTGCCCAGCAGGCTCCCCGGAGTGAGGCTGCCGTGCTCGATGGCGGCCTCCAGCTGCTGGGAGAGCTGGAAGTACAACGGCACCGGGGAGCTACGGTCCACATGGAGGTCGAGCGACACGGTGGGGTCCACATCTGGTTTCGGCACGGCCCGAGCGTAGTCCCGTGGCCGGTTGACGGGAAGTTGTGTAGTCCGATTGTCCGGACATACGCATTGACAGGGCACGGGCTCCGCCCTCACTTTGTTTCCATGCGCATCGGGGTCATCGGTACGGGCCGCATCGGCAGCCTCCACGCGAGAACGCTCAGCCGCCACCGGGAGGTCGGGTCGCTGATCCTGACGGACGCGGATCCGGCGCGGGCGCAGGGACTGGCGCACCGGCTGGGTGAGACGGCGGCGCCGGGTGTGGACGAGATCTTCAAGTGGGGCGTGGACGCGGTGGTGATCACCACGGCGACGTCGGCCCACGCCGAACTGATCGGTCGGGCAGCCCGCTCGGGCCTGCCGGTCTTCTGCGAGAAGCCGATCGCGCTCGACCTGCCGGGCACACTGCAGGCGCTCGCCGAGGTGGAGACGGCGGGCACGATTCTGCAGATGGGGTTCCAGCGGCGCTTCGACGCGGGATACGCCGGCGCCCGCGAGGCCGTGCGCTCGGGACGCCTCGGCCGACTGCACACCGTGCGCGCGATGACCTGCGACCAGTCCCCTCCCCCGGCCGACTGGCTGCCGCTGTCCGGCGGGCTGTTCCGGGACACGCTGATCCATGACTTCGACGTGCTGCGGTGGGTGACGGGCCGTGAGGTGGCCGACGTCTACGCCACCGGGTCCGACGCCGGGCCCGCGATGTTCCGCGAGGCCGGGGACGTCGACACGGGCGCGGTGCTGCTCACGCTGGACGACGGCACGCTGGCCACGGCCACGGCGACCCGGCTGAACGGCGCCGGGTACGACGTGCGCATGGAGCTGGCCGGGGAAGCGGACACGGTCGTGGTGGGCCTGGACGACCGTACGCCGCTCGCGTCCACCGAGCCGACCGGGCCGCCGCCCGCGGACAAGCCGTGGCCGGGCTTCCTGGAGCGGTTCGGCCCCGCGTACGAGGCCGAGCTGAACGCCTTCCTGGAGGTGGTGCACGGCGAGCGCCCCAACCCGTGCGACGGCCACGAGGCCCTGCAGGCTCTGCGGGTGGCCGAGGCCTGCGAGCTCTCCCGCCGGGAGCGGCGCCCGGTGTCCCTGGCCGAGATCCCGGACCGGGCACGGCCCTCGTAGCCGATGCCCGGCACGGGTGCCCGGCGGCCGAAGAGCTACCAGCGCACCGGCAGGGTGCGGACACCTCTCATCAGGAGGCCCGGAAGCCACTCGCCGGGTGCGCCGTCGAGGGTGAGGGCGGGGGCGCGGCGCAGGAGGGTGCCGATGGCCGTGCGGCCCTCCAGGCGGGCCAGGGGTGCGCCCAGGCAGTAGTGGACGCCGTGACCGAAGGCGAGATGGCCACGGGGGTCGCGGCGGATGTCGAAGCGGTCCGGCTCGGCGTAGCGGGCGCCGTCACGCTGGGCCGCGGTGAGGCCGATCATCACATGCTCGCCCCGCTCGATCCGGATGCCGCCGATGTCCAGGGGCTCGGCGGCATACCGGAAGGTGGCGGTCTCCACCGGGCCCTCGTAGCGCAGCATCTCCTCGATCGCGCCGTCCAGCAGGCCCATGTCGGCGCGCAGGGCGGCGAGTTGGCCGGGATGGGTGAGCAGCGCCAGGACGCCGTTGCCGATGAGGTTGACCGTGGTCTCGTGGCCGGCGATCAGCAGCACGAAGGCCATGCCGCGCAGTTCTTCCGCCGAAAGCCGGTCGCCGTCCTCGGCGGTGGTGCGGATCAGGTCGCTGAGCAGGTCGTCGGCCGGACCGGCGCACCGCTTGTCCTCGATCAGTTCCGTCAGGTACTCGGCGAGGCTGACCACCGCGTCGTACTCGCGCTGCGAGCTGGTCGGGGCGACCACCTCCGTCGACAGTTTGCGGAACTCGTCGCGGTCCATCTCCGGGACGCCGAGGAGTTCGCAGATGACGGTGATGGGCAGCGGGTAGGCGAGGGAGCCGATGAGGTCGGCGCGGCCGGCCGGGAGCATCTCGTCCAGCAGGTCGTCGGTGACCTGCTGGACGCGCGGGCGCAGCCGCTCGACCCGGCGCATGGTGAAGGCCCGGGCGACGAGGCCGCGCAGGCGGGTGTGCTGCGGCGGGTCGGTGGCCAGCAGGTGCCGGCCGATCAGGTCCTCGTCGAGGAAGGTCACGCCGATCCTGCTGCCGTCCTTGGCCAGACGCGGGTCGGCGAGCGCGGCGCGGGCCTCCTCGTACCCGACGACGAGCCAGGTCTCGTAGCCGTCGTCGGAACCCGGTGGCCGGACGCGGTGGACCGGGCCGCGCTCCAGCAGGCGCGCGTACACCGCGTGCGGGTCGCGGCGCAGTTCGTCGCCGTACTCCCCCAGATCGATCAGCTCCATGACCTTCCCGTCCTCCCCTTGCGGCCCCCGAGGCCAGGACAGCAGCACCCTGTGTCCGGACAACGCCCCGGACGGCCGGTTAGTGCCCGTCGTCCCCGAGGAGCCCGGCGTCGTAGGCGAGCAGGGCGATCTGGACGCGGTTGTCGAGGCCGAGCTTGGCGAGGATGCGGGAGACGTGGGTCTTGACGGTGGCCACGCTCATGAACAGCTCAGTGGCGATCGCCGCGTTGGGCAGGCCGCGGCCGACGGCGACGGCGACCTCGCGTTCGCGGTCGTTGAGGACGGCGAGCCGTTCACGTGCGCGTGCCTGGCGCGCGTCGGCGGCGCCGCCGGCCGCGTGCCGCATCACCTGCCGGGTGACGGCGGGCGACAGCACGGGGTCGCCGGCCGCGACCCGGCGCACGGCGTCGACGATCTCGGTGGGCGGGGTGTCCTTCAGCACGAATCCGGCGGCGCCCGCGCGCAGGGCGTGCAGCACCTGGTCGTCGGCGTGGAAGGTGGTGAGCACCACGACCTGCGGGGCGTCGGCCCGCGCACGCAGCCGCTCGGTCGCGGTGAGCCCGTCCACCGACGGCATCCGGATGTCCATGAGGACGACGTCCGGCCGGGTGCGCGAGACGAGTTCCTCGGCCTCGGCGCCGTCCGCGGCCTCCCCGACGATCTCGATGTCCTCGGCCCCGCCGATCATCAGGGCCAGTCCGGCCCGTACGAGCGGATCGTCGTCGACGAGGAGAAGTCTGATCGGGGTCATGGGCCATACGTAACCACGGTTGGGCGCCCCGCGGTGCCGGGCCTCGGCACCGGGGCGGGGCGGCGCGACCTGATGCCGTGCCGGGGCGGGTACGACGATGACGGCAACCTGGTGCGCGAGGTCACGGTCGGCACCCACCGGCCGACCGTCACCACGGCCACGCCCGGCTGCGGCGGACCGGCGTACGAGGGGTAAGTACGCGGGGCGTGCTCAGCCCGTCGGTGCCGGCCGGTCCCAGGGCAGCCAGGCCCGTACCTCGAAGCCGCCGTCGGCCGTGGTGCCGTGGTCCAGTCGGCCGCCGGTGAGGGTCGCGCGTTCGGTGAGGCCGATCAGGCCCTGGCCCGAACCCGGCACGGGCGTGGGCTCGTTGGTGGGCGGCGGGTTGGTGACCGTGACGGTGAGGCCCTTGCCCGGGGCGCCGGTGAGGTGCAGGGTGACCTCGGCGCCGGGGGCGTGTTTGCGGGCGTTGGTCAGGGCCTCCTGGGCGATGCGGTAGGCGGTGCGGCCGACGGAGGCGGGAACGGCGGCCGGGTCGGCGACGCGGTGCTCCAGGGTGACCTTCATGCCGGCCTCGCGGCACTCGGCGACCAGGTCGTCCAGCGCGGCCAGCGTCGGCCGGCGCCGCTCGCCGGCGGCGTCCTCGGCCTCGTCGGCCCGCAGCACGCCGATGATCTCCCGCAGGTCCTGGAGCGCCTCGTGCGCGCTCTCCCGGATCACCCCGGCGGCCCGGGCGACCTCCTCGCGCGGCGCGTCCGGACGGAACTCCAGCGCACCCGCGTGCACACTCAGCAGCGTGAGCCGATGGGCGAGGACGTCGTGCATCTCCCGGGCGATGGCCTCGCGGGCGAGCCGCTGCGCCTGCTCGGCACGCAGCCGTGCCTCGGTCTCCGCCCGGCGGGCCCGCTCCCGCAGACTGAGCATCAGCAGCCGCTTGGAGCGCACGAACATGCCCCAGCCGATGACGGACACCGCGAACAGCACGGCGAACACGACGGAACCCGCGTAGGGCAGATCCCGGTCCGGGCGCAGCCAGTAGTAGACGGGTACGAGGGCGAGGTCGGCCCCGCCGATCCAGGCGACGTGGCGGAAGGGCCGGTGCACGGCGAGGGTGAACAGGGCGACCATGGCGGCGCCGCCCGCGGTGGAGGACACGAAGCCGACGACGACCATCGCGGCGGCGAGGCCCACGGGCAGGCGTCGGCGCAGCCAGACGGCGCCGCAGGACAGGGCGCCGAGCAGTACGTCGACGGCGGCGAGGCCCCGGGGCGTGTGCTGTTGCCGGAGCAGGACGGTGGCGGTCGCGAGGAACAGGAACACCGCCAGCAGGAAGCAGCAGGTGTCGACGACCCAGTCCCGTGCGGTGCGCCGGAGCCGCCGGCCGGCCGGGCCGGAGTCCGGGTCGAGCCCGTGCAGCAGCGCGGAGGGCAGCATCCACCGGCGCAGCTCCGCCCCGCGCGCCACGGTGTGGTCGAGCCCGTTGTCTGTCACGGTCGACAAATCTACGGTCGGCGCGAGGTGCCTGACGCGCCGTGGACGTGATCGGCTACCAAAGTCGCGGACTCATGGACTTTCGGCGGACGTGGACACAGCAGAGCACACACGCCACGCCTGGTTCGAAACGACGTGTGGGAGCGACGTGGTGACGCCAGGTCGCAAGTTAACTCCGCGAAAACTCATCGGACTGGACGGGAAACTCTCGGAGTTGTCATTGACATGCCACCTTCTACGCGCGTCATCATGGCGGCATGAGATTCCCCCCACGAATCACCCGCATCGGCGCCGCAGCCGCCGTCCTGTCCGCCCTCCTCATCGGCGGCACCGTCACCGCCACCCCGGCGTCCGCCGCAGTCGGCAGCATCTGCTACAGCGACCTGCCCTCCCAGGCGCACGACACGCTCGACCTGATCGCGTCGGACGGCCCGTTCCCGTACTCGCAGGACGGCACCGTCTTCTCCAACCGCGAAGACGTCCTGCCCAGCCAGTCGTCGGGCTACTATCACGAGTACACCGTGATCACGCCGGGCTCCTCCACGCGCGGCGCACGTCGGATCGTCACGGGTGAGGAGTCCCAGGAGGACTACTACACCTCCGACCACTACGCCACGTTCGATCTCATCGACTTCGGTTGCTGAGGTCTGGCCGTCCGTCACCAGAACCGGCTGGAGGCCCGGTCTGCGCTCAGCCGGGCCACCAGCTCATTGCTCTCAGCGGGGCCGATGACGCTACCGGGGCCCTCCGTGGTCATGGGCCCCGGTCAGTGTGCTGCCGTGGGGCCGGGTCAGCTCGACAGTTCCATGAGACGGCTCATCAGGCGCTGTTCCTCCTCGGCGGCCTCGTGCACCAGCTTCGACGCGCTGTGGAGGGATTCCCGCGACGACGCGACCCCCGCCTCGTGCAGAAGCCCGGCCACCCCGGTCCACTTCTCCGACACCTCACGGTACGCGTCCGAGATCTCCCTGAACCCGGCGACACCGGTGAGTTCGGCGGTCTCCGCCAGGAACTCCGCCCACATCATGCGGAACAGGCCCCCGCCCGTTCCCGCGTCCTCCATGATCGTGGCGATCTCGGGAAGGCTGTCCGCGGGCGATTCCAGGTCGTCGAGCCACTGCGGCATGAGGTCGGCGACTTTGTGCATGCCCTTGAACCCGAAGTTGGAAATCGGCGGATTCAAAAAGTCCTCTGCCGCCCTTTTGACGCCTTTTCGGGCGGCTTCCCCCAGGTCAGGAAGGCCGCCCTTCAGACGATCGACGGTGAAGGCGCGGTTACGTGAACTCATCGGGCCGCGTGCGTTTCGCGCGGTCGCGAGGGATTCGCCGGAGGCCCATTTCAGGCCGAGCGGCTGAGTTTCGACCAGGGCGAAACGGTCGTCGTCGTGCCCGACGCAGGCGACATAGTGTGCCGCGAAACGGAAGTCGTCGGTGGAGTAGTCGAGGAAGTAGCGGTCGAGCTTGAGCCCGACAACGGTTCCGGAATCAAGCTCTGCCAGCAGCTGTTCCCTCGCCCGTTTCACCGAGGAGGTCTCGTGAACGGACAGCCGCAAGTTCAGCGCATTCGCGAGATTGGCGGAGAGCGTGTCGGGTTTGACGCGGCCACCGACGAACGGCGTCGGCATCTGCTTCGTCCGCCAGTAGATGAACGACAGGCCACCGGCAAGGCCGAAGACGAGTGACTCCGACAAGTTGATCTCTTGCTGCCGCAACAGATTCACGAGGGTGGTCGACTCGCAGTGTTTGCCGACGAACGGATCTGCCTCTAAAAGCGACACTTGCTCACCTGTCCCTTCCTTCGCGTGGATCGTAGCGCAGCCTCCTTGAGTGCGGTTGCGGGTGGCCAGTACCGGAAGGGATTTCACTCGCTCACATCGCGCGCGACACCAGGAAGTTGCCGAGGAACAGGTGATCCATCTCCGTCTTGAGGAAGCAGGCCAGAGCATCCTCGGGTGAGCAGACGATGGGTTCGCCGGCGACGTTGAACGACGTGTTGATCAGACAGGGAATCCCGGTGAGCTCGGTGAACTCACGCAGCAGTTCGGCGAGCAGCGGATTGCTCTGCTCGGTGACCGTCTGGATCCGCGAGGTGCCGTCGACGTGGCAGGCCCCCTGGATCATCTCCTGGTACTCGGACCGCACCGGAACCACGAAGGTCATGTACGGCGAGGACTTCTTCTTGCCGAGTTCGAAGACGTCGGACGCCAGGTGTTCGAGGACCACGGGGGCGAAGGGCCGGAACTGCTCGCGGTGCTTGATGCGTTCGTTGATGATGTCCTTGATGTCGGGGAACTTCGGATTGGCCAGGATGCTGCGGTTGCCCAGGGCGCGCGGTCCGTACTCAAGACGCCCCTGGAACCACCCGATGACGCATCGCTCCTGCATCAGGGTCGCGGCCTCCCGCGGCACGTCCTCGGCGTCCAGTTCCCGCCAGGTGACTTGGCCGGCGTACTGCCGGAGGGCCGCCTGGATCTCCTGGCCGCCGTAGCTGGGGCCCAGGTACGGCGACGTGCCGACCCGGGGCGGTGTGCCGGCCTGTTGGCTGGCGAACAGAGCCGCCCCGATGGCCACGCCGACGTCGCTGGCGCCAAAGCTGACGTCCATCTCGGTGAAGCGAGAACGCTCCAGCAACTTGCTGTTGTTGACGCAGTTCAGGGCGAGTCCGCCCTCGAAGATCACACGTGGGAGGTCGCTCCGGGCTTCGAGCGTGCGGATCTGGCCGGCGGTCACCGTTTCGAGCATGTGCTGTGCCGCACTGGCCACGCGCACCCGGTAGTCGAAGTCCTCCCGGCATTCCGCGTCTCCGCCGAAAATACGATCGAAGAGTTCGTAGTAGGCGGGTACGGCGTTCGCCGGATAGGGAATCAGGTAGGTGCCGTCGGGGCACACCTCGACCACGTGGGTGAGGAACGGGTTCGGCTCGGGAGGCGCGCCATAGCCGGCCAGCCCCATCACCTTGTACTCGTCGTTGTTCGGGACGAATCCGAGGTATCGCGTCACCACGGAGAAGAGCATCGCCAGCGAGTGCCGCGAGTCGATGGTGACGTCGTCGAATATCTTCGCCTCGCCTTCGCGTACCTCGCCCATGATCGACGACAGCCATTCGGCGCGACCGTCACTGACCAGGAACGCCGCGTCCCCACCGCCCGACAGGTGGTAGCCGGTCATCAGGTGCGCGATGTGGTGCGGGACCCGGACCAGCTTCTCCGGGTTCAAGCTGTGGCCCGTGTGCTCGAGGAAGTCGGCCTGCGTCGCGTCCTCGCTGAACATCGCCGCATGGGTCTCCGCCAGGCGCTGCAAGCGCGCGAACTTCTGTTCCACGGTCGCCGCGCCGTCCTCGGTGATCTCGGCGATCATCTTGTTCACCACGTCCTGGGAGAACTGCCAGGAGAAAGCGAAGGTGTCGACGTCGTCGAAGGAGAGCCCGGCCGATTCCAGGCACCAGCGCATCGCCTTGACCGGGAACTTCGACGTCTTCTTCTCCCGGTTGAGCCGTTCTTCCTCGACGGCGGCGACCAGCTTTCCGTCGATGACGAGGGCGGCGGACGAGTCATGGCCGTACAACAGGTGACGGTCGATGCCGGTGGCGCGAAAGAGGCGCCCGAAGATTTCCGCAGACTTGCCAAATCCGTTGTAGCCCAGAATGATCACGAGGGGCTCCTTTCGCTATGGCCAGATCGTGAGGTAGTCCGATATCACAGCCGACCGCCGGAAACTCGCGTCCAGCACCGCGCCGGTCAGATCAGCACCGCTGAGGTCCGCGCCCTCCAGGTTCGCGCCGACGAGCCGGCAGTCGTTCAGCTCGGCCAGGATGAGGTACGCCTCGCACAGATTGGCGCCTTCGAGATTCGCGCCCCGCAGGTCGGCGGACATCAGGTACGACTCCGTCAGCACGGCGTCGGTGAGGTCCGCGCCGGCGAGTTCGGCGCCCCGCAGGTCGGCGCCGTGCAGCGCCGCCTTGCGCAGGTCGGGCCGGAAGGGGCCCTGCGCCCGGCGCCGGCGGGCATGTTCGTTCCAGCGTTCGGGGCCCTGGAGCAGTACGGACTCGTCCTCGGTGGGCATGTCTCGACCTCGCGGCTACAGGGTGGTGAGCGCGGTGAGCGCCCGCTTCTCGATGTCCATCGCGGACCGCGCCGTGTCCGCCACGGCGTCCACGAGCGTCTTGAGATCGTCGCGCGCGGTGGCGGTTGCCCCAGCTGTCAGCAGGGCGGATCCCAGGTTCGACCACAACCGGCCGCTCTCGAGGAACTGCCCGGCCGCATCGGCGTAGCGTGCGTCGCCGGTGCTGTCGGCCATCCTCGTCAAGTAGCGGCCGATCATCGGGCGGAACAGCCCGCCGCCGGTGCCGAACGACTCGATCTGCCGTCCCAGATGCAGTAGTTGGCGTGCCAGTGCGTCGGTCCGCACCACGTGGCCGGCCAGGTCCACGTCCTCGACCTCGCCGTGCTTGGACTGCGGCCATGACGCCGCCGTCGTGGCCAGCAGCCTCATCCCGGCAATGCCCAGGTGCCGGCTGCCCGGTCTGAGGATCTCGCGGCACAGGTTCCGGACGGCCACCGGCCCGACGAGGTTCAGCTGCGGTGTCCTCCGCGGCGCGCCGAAGACGTACACCTTCCAGTCCGGGTTCAGCGGCGGTGAGTTGCGGCTGGAGCGGGCCGCCTGCAACTCGGCCGCACTCACGGACACGGGCTCGTCGAACGCCGGATCCGACACCTCGAACGCGTCGGCCCCGAGGGGGCGGACCACGTTGACGAAGTACCCGCCGAAGGAGGAGCGCCCGTCCAGACCCCAGTACGGGAGCAGACCGAGGTCCACCCGGGTCATGACAGCCGGCGCCGACTCCAGCAGCTTGGCCAGGCCCACGCCGGACTTCGGCGTGTGCACGGCGACCTCGACGCCCATCAGCCGTGCCGCCCGAAGCGGCAAGATCGCCTGCTTGCCGACGGCGATGTCCGGCGCGTTGCCGTTCGCCGGGAAGAACGAGAAGCCGAAGCCTCCGTCCAGTCCGAACACGACCTCCTCGTCGACCGTGTATCCGCCCGCGGCGAGAAGGGCGCATTGGCAGGCCGTCTCGCAGTGGATGCCCCGACGGTGGACGTAGCGGCCGGTCGCGTTCATTGCGTCACCCCTGTCCCAGTGCCATCAAGGACCGCCGCATCCGCGGGTCCATCTTCTCCACCGCGTACCGGAAGGTGTCGCGGGGCATTTCGGTGTGCCAGGTGCGCAGGAACTCGGCCACCTCGGCGGGATGGACCTCTGCTGTGACCTTGAGCAGCCAGCCGCAACCCTTTTGCACATAGACGTCGTGGTCGTGCATCAGCCGGACGCAGTTGTCGAAGACGTGCGACGGCGGCAGTTCGAAGACCGTCCGGCCCACCTTGCGCCGGACGAACTTCACGACCGCCACGTTCGCGGCACGCCTGGCCCACGGGGAGGTGGACTCGACCCAGCGCCGCGTCCGCGGGATCAGTTCCAGATGCCCGAGGAAGAACGGATACAGCAGTTTCAGGCACATGTCGTCGCACTGCGCCCAGTTGGACACGTAGGTCTGCAGCCAGTGCTCGCAGCGGTCCAGCAACTCGTCGCCGAATCCGGTCCTGGCGACCTTGTGCAGGACAGCGAAGCCCAGCAGCACCTCCTCGTGGTACTCGGCGCGCGCCAGCACCGCCTCCGCCAGGAGCAGCCGCGTCGCCGCGGAGATGTCGCGCCGGTCACGGAAGTAGTCGGTGGCGATCTCGGCGACCGCGGTGTTGCCGACCCCGAGCGCCCGGATCTCGTGCGGGAAGTACCGCTGCATTCCCGCCGCGAAGTCCGGATCCGCTCGGTCCGTGAGCGTCTTCAACAACTCTTCGGCGATCGCTGGAACGTCTGTCATGAGGTGCCGATCGTGAGTTTGAGCGGCTGGGTGGTCATGGGCCGTGGTGCGCGTTCCAGCCGCGGCTTGCTCTGCATGACGTACTCGTACTCCTGCTGCATCTCGGCCACGGCCCGGATCGTGTCCTGCGAGCGGTCCGCCAGGTTCTGCCCGCCCAGGCCCCACCACAGGTACCAGTTCTTGTGGCTCAGGTAGGCGTTGCGGACGAAGTCGAGCGTGTCCCGATCGGCGAGGATGGCCGGCTCCACATAGAAGGCGGGGACGAAGGTGCCCTGCCCCTCCCGCAGGATCCCCGCCTTGACGGCCTGGCGCTGCAGCTTGGTGCCGCTGAGTATCCGGATGCCGAGGTTGGCGTAGATCTGGGCCGGATTCAGATGCCGCTCGGTGAACCGGATCGACTCCCTCAGCGCCTGGGGGGTCTCCCCCGGCCCGCCGAGGAAGATGCAGTGGGTGTGCTCGATCGGGCTGGCCGTGAAGAGGCGGTCGATTTCGAGGACCCGTGCCATGTCGAAGCCCTTCATCAGGTCCGACAGGGCTTCGTCGGTGAGCGCGTCGGTGCCGAGGTCCACCCGGATGCAGCCGGCCGCGTGCAGCAGCTCGACGAACTCCGGCGTGACCGCGTTCGGCGTCAACTGGCAGTACCAGGGCACGTCGAGCTTGGCGCGGATCATCTCCTCGCACACTTCGGCCGCGTACTCCATCGGGTAGTTGAAGGTCGCGTCGACGATCTCGAACTCCCGCACGGCCGGGTTGTCCGCCATGGCCCGCTGAATCTCGCCGACGACCTCGGCCGGGTCCTTGAACCGGTCGCCCTTGCCTTCGGTCTTGCGGATGATGCAGTACGAGCAGAACAGCTTGCAGCCCCGCTTGGTCTGCAGGGTCTCGATGGCCGGCTGGTGGTCTCGGGTGAGGTCGGAGGCCGCCGAGACGCCCTCCTCGAAATACCGGGGGTCGTAGACGGACCGGTCGGGCTCCAACGCCCCCAGGTCGAAGGCGGAGTTCGACTGGTTCTGGCAGAACCTCCCGTTCTCGTCGAGGTAGCAGAGGCCCGAGATCGACTCCAGACGCCCGCCGGACTGGAGGTAGTCGAGCAGTTGGACGATGCCGGCCTCGCCCTCACCCGCGATGCCGTAGTCCGGCTGGGCGTACTCGAAGAACGACAACGGCTCCACCGAGAAGCCGGATCCGCCGAGGACGACCGTGGCACTGGTGTACTTGCGTACGCACTGGACGATCTTCTCGGTCATCGGGCCGAAGAAGACCGGGTCGATGAACGTGAGGTTGTCCAGGTTGCGTACGGCGATGCCGACCACGTCGTACGTGCCGGTGGTCAGCCTTTCCCGGACCGCCTTCAGCTCCCGGGACTCCCAGAGGAGGTCCAGGACGTCGACGTCGTGTCCGGCGTGCTTGAGGGCGGCGCTGATGTAGGCCATGCCGATCGGCAGCGCCGGCCGCGGCACCCTGATCTTGTTGGTGGAGATGAGCAGCACTCGCATGGGATGTCACTCTCGTTCGAGCTGCCAGTACGTCGCCGGCTGCAGATCGCCGCGCAGGGTGGCCTTCGTGCGGTAGCGGCGCATGCGGTCCAGGTCGATCTCGACGACGCCGACGCCCGCCTGCTTGCCGAGGTCCACCATCCGTTCGTCGCCGTCGACGAAGTCGAAGCGTTCGGCCTCGAGGAACAGCGGGTCCGCCAGGATCTGACTGCACCCCATGTAGCCGAATCCGGCGTACAGATTGGTGCCGATCCCGGACGCGAACGCGACGATGCATTCGGCGTCCACCGCCCGGACCGGCAGTCGCATGTTCGCCACGTACGCGAACATCTCGGGCACCAGCGCGGAGCACACGATGATGTCGACTCCTCGGCGGCAGTACTCCCGCGCGACCTCGGGGAAGTTGATGTCGTAACCCTGCATCAGGCCGAGACGCCCGAACTCGACGTCGAAGACCGGGTATTCGGATCCGCAGGCGAGGTAGCGGGCCTCCAGTTCGTGGCAGTGCACGCGCCGGTAGCGGCCGAGCAGGGTGCCCTCCGGGCCGACGAGAACCGATGTGCTGTAGTACTTGCCGTCGTCGCCGCGCTCCAGCAGGCCGGCCACGATGTGCACGCCCGCCTGCTTCGCCTGCTCGCACAGGAAGTCGGTCTCCGGCCCCGGGACGGGCACGGCCACGTCCGCCACCTCGAGGATGTTGCCGGAGGTGGAGAAGGCCTCGGGCAGGCAGATCAGGTTGGCCTTCCGCTCGACGGCCTCGCGGATGTACCGCTCGGCCCGGCGCAGGTTCTGGGCCGGCTTGCCGAGCTTCGACTCCATCTGGATGACGGCGATCGATGTCCCGGGCATCACGGGCTCACCGGCTCTAGGGGGCGCGAGGAGATCACCAGGCCGAGATCCTCCTCCACCACCTGCCAGTCGGTCAGGCCGGCCTCCTGGAGCAACTCGGCTGCCTCCTCGCGGGTGTACGCGGCCTGCAACGACCGCATGAACTCGTCACCACCCTCCTTCACGAACTGCAGGATGAAGGTGATGTGCCCCTCCTCGGCGTGCCGGTTCATGTCCTCGATGATCACGACGCCGTCGGGTTTGCAGATGCGGGCGCATTCCTTCAGCGTCTCGACCGGCCTGCGCCAGCGGTGCAGCGAGGAGAACGAGAACACGATGTCCGCGGAATCGTCCGGGAACGGCAGCCGGTTCAGCTTGGCCATCTCGAACTCGACGTCGCCGGCGGTGTTCGCCCACACCGCCAGCGTCAGGTTGTCCTCGGCGACGTCAACGAGGTTCTGGTTCTCCTCCACCCCGGACACGGCCAGGTCCGGCAGTTTGCCGGCCACGTGCAGCGACAACAGGCCGGTGTTGAAACCGACCTCGACCAGGTCGGTCATCCCGTCGCGGACGTTGGCCAGGATGCGGTCGCTGGGCCGCTTGTACGCCATCAGCGCGGACCGGCGCATGCCCAGGTCGTAGAAGCGCACCTTCTCGATGTCCTCGTGCGGGGACGGCTGCGGCACTCGGTCGGTCAGGTTGAGCAGTCGGGTCTCAGTGGTCATGGCGGGCCTCCTCGGCCTTGGGCCGGGGGGTGATCTGCACGGGGATCGGCTGCTGGGCGATGAAGTTGGAGATGTCCGCCCCCAGATGCTGCGGGTAGCGCCGGTACTCCGGCGAGTAGAACGCCTTGGAGATGTTGTCCAGGTAGTACCAGCCCTTCGGGCCGGTCACCTCGATGCCGTCCTCGTCGGCGGTGATCAGGCCCTTCTCGATCAGGTCGTCGATCTCGGCGCGGAACATCTCCATGAAGTCGACGCCGTGGATCCGGCGGAACCGGTCCCGGTTGACCCGTCCAGCCTTGACACCGAGGACCATCGATCGCCGGATCGCCTCCGACTTGGTGATGTGCTTGCCCATGGAGATCGGCAGCCGGCCCTCCATCACCGTCTGGATGTAGCGGCCGATGTCGGGCTCGTTGAAGTACCAGTGGTCGCGCAGGTGCCCGGTCGCGGTGGGGCCGAGCGGGATGATGGGGACGTCCTCGCTCCACGACGTCTCGCCGTACTTCGGCTGGTAGCCGGGTTTGGCGAAGCAGTCGCCGTAGTAGCCCAGGAAGCCGCTCTTGGAGAGCTTCTCCGCGGCGAACAGGAACATCTCGTCGACCACGGCCTTCTCCGGGACCGGCGGCAGCTTCCTGCGCTTCGTGGAGACCTGCGCGAACTCCATGTACGTGTAGAACGAGATGCAGGTGACCCCGAGCTCGATGGCGGTGTCGAGGCTGTGCTCCCAGCTCTCCATCGTCTGCCCGTTGATGCCGTGCATGAGGTCGATGTTGATGTTCTCGAATCCGCACCGGCGCAGCAGCCGGATGCTCTCCTTGAGCATCTCCGGGTCGTTCGGGCGGCCGATGTTCTTCAGTTCCTCCGGCACGAAGGTCTGCACGCCGAGGCTGATGCGGCGCACTCCGCGTTCCAGCAGGACGTTGGCCTTGCGCTCGGTGATGTCGACCGGCGTGGTCTCGATGGAGAAGTCGGCGTCCTCGTCGACGTTCAGGCTGCCGAACAGGTGGCCCAGCAGTTCGTCGAGCTGCGGGGCGGTGAGCGCGGTCGGGGTGCCGCCGCCGATGTAGCCGAGGGTGATGACGTGGTCCTGGATGTACGGCCGGTCGGCGTAGTTGGTGATCTCCGTCTTCAGCGCTTCCAGGTACGTGCGGGTCAGGTCCCGGTCGGTCTGGTGCTTGATGTACGGGCAGCTGAAGCAGAGCCGGTTGCAGAACGGGATGTGGACGTACACCCCCATGGGCTTGCGGGCGAACACCTCCTCCTCGTTCACCGGCACGTGCTTCGTCGGGTACTGCCGCACCCACTCGTTGTCGCGCTCCGGGTATTCCTTCCAGAACGGCATGCTCGTGGTCGTGGTGGTGATGCTCATGCGATGTCCCCCAGTTCGACTTGATCGACGATGGAACGGACGACGTCCGCCAGGGTGGGCTGGAAGTAGGACGCGGAGCGCAGTGCGAGGCCGGCGGCGTGGGCATCGGCGACCATCTCGGCCAGAGTGCCTTGGTGATCACCGTCGGACAGGTCGAGCTTCACGCCGTGATCGACGTCGTGGACGGAACGGATCAGGCCGCAGGTCGTCGCCTGCCGCTGCGCCCAGTCGTGCAGCTGCGTGAGGTGCGCGTCGGTGAAGGCCTCCAGGATCAGGCTGGAGCGCTCCCCCCAGCGGGTGACGGCGTCGAGCGAGGCATCCTCGACCTGGTGGCCCTGGTGCAGAACCACGACCGAGTCGGCGAGCGCGAGGAGTTCGTCGCGGTGATGGCTGGCGAACAGCACACCGACGCCGTCCTTCTTCAGACCCCGTAGCAGTTCCAGCAGCGTCTCGCGGGCCGTCGGGTCGAGGCCCGTGGTCGGCTCGTCGAGGATCAGCAGGTCGGGCCGGTGCGCCACGGCGCAGATGACGTGCAGCTTGCGCTGGCTGCCGCCGGAGAGGCTGCGGACGTACTGGTGGCGGTACTGCTCGAGGTCCGCCAGCGCGATCAGCTCCTCGTAGCGGCCAGGGTCGGCCCGTCGGAGCTTGAGCTGATGCTTGACGTACGTCTCCACGGTGACGCCGTCCGGCAGGTCCTTGGCCTGCTGGACGTACCCGATGTGGCGGCTGACCTGCCCCCAGCGGCGGGGCGGGGTGCCACAGATGCGCACCGCTCCGTCGGCCGGGCGCAGCAGGCCGGCCACCAGCCGGATCAGTGTGGTCTTGCCGGCGCCGTTGGTGCCGATGATGGCCACGCCTTCGCCTGCGTCCACCGTGAATTCGACGGAGCGCAGGGCGAAGTCGGGGCTCACCCGGTAGTCGAGTCGGGAAACCGACAGCACCGGCGTTCCGGCGCCCGTGGTGTCAGCCATGGCCGATCCTCCTGCGAAATGCCCATGAGGCGACGCCGACGGTCAGGAACGAGTAGACGACCGCGAGGGCCGTCGACGACCCGGAGGCCGAGACGTGCGGCGAGGTGGCGGCGCGGAAGATCTCGACGTGCACCGCGAGCGGAAGCTTGGCGAAGACGTCGCCCAGCGTCCCGAGGTTGGCGAGCGGGAAGAAGATCCCGGCGAAGTACATGAGCGGGATGACGATGATGTTCACGACCGCCGGGAAGGAGATCTCGTTGGTGTATGTCGCGACGAGGATCCCGATCCCGGCGAAGGCCGTGCACGCGGTGAAGAAGCCGAACAGGAACAGCGGCACCGACTCGATCCGGGCGTCGAAGACCCCGACGCCGAGCACGACCACCAGGACGAACTGGAACAGGCACTTGAGCACGACGCCGACGACCCGGGCGAGCAGGAACCCCGAGTACGACAGGGGCGACAGGATCAGGTCCTCGATCGTCCGGCGGTTGCGATCGATGATGACCGTGTAGCCGACGGTGTAGGTACAGCTGAACATGATCCCGGCGCCGATGATGCCGGGGAAGACGAAGCCGAAGTAGTTGGCGGCCGTCGGCGCCGGACTCACCATCTGGTCGGTCGCTGCCCCGAAGGCCAGCACCATCGACACCGACGTCAGCAGCGTCGAGATCGCGAACAGGCGGTTGTCGAAGAACTGCCGCATGTCGATGGCGACCAGCCCGAGCACGTCGCCGAGCCAGCTGGACTCCGGTTGCACACGCATTGCTGTCATCGAACGCGACTCCCGTGGCTCGTGGTCCAGGTCGAGCGCAGGTCGTCGTGGAAGGGCAGGGCGGCGCGGATCTTCCGCCGCTGCCGCCAGTGCACTTCCGCGTCGATCACCGTTTCGCGCGTGCCCGGGCCGGCTTCGGCGAGGATGTCCGCCTCCGGGTCCTGCCGGGCGTCCTGCACCAGACCGTCGACGATCATGCTGCGGCCGAGGTAGCTCATGTTCGCGAAGCGGTTCTCCCCGACTCCGCTGGCGAACACCAGCGCGCACTCGTTGTCGGCGGCCCGGGCGCGGCAGATGGAACGCAGCGGGTGCGAGAACGGCCCGAAGAGGTTCGCCACGCAGACGACGAGGTCGGCGTCCTGGGCGAGGTAGTGCCGGCTCGCCTCCGGGAACCGCAGGTCGTAACTCACCAGCAGGCCGATCCGCCCGACCGGGGTGTCGATCACCTCGCCCGGAGAGCCGGTGGACACGTACGCGGACTCGCCCGCCCACACACAGGCGCGGCGATACCAGCCGAGAGGATCGCCGGCGGGGCCGACGAGCACGGCGGCGTCGAAGACGTCACGCCCGGACGAGAGCAGCACACCCGCGGCGATGTGCATCCCGAGGGTGCGGGCCTGCTCGGCGAGGAACTGCACGACGGGACCGTCCTCGGCGGTCGCGTCGGTGCGCAGCGTGGGGAAGTTCAGGCCGGTGGCGAACGTCGCCGGCAGACACGCCAGGTCGGCCTCGCGTTCGCGCGCGGTGGACAGCAGCTTGGCGGCTCGCGCCAGGTTCTCGTCCCGCTGCCCGGGCTCGATCCGCATCTGCAGGGCGGCGAGCCGGGTACCGGGGCCACGGAAGAGGCTCATCGCAGCGCCACCTCGGCCGCGACTTCCCGACGGGCCCGTTCCAGCACCGGAAGGAACTCGTCCACCATCTCCGGTGTCACGTGCCGGGTGACGACCAGGCGCAGGGTTTCGCCGAACCGCTTCGAGGTGGAGACGATCCAGCCCCAGGATTCCAGCAGCTGCGCGATCCGGGCCGCATGCGGCATCTTGACCACCACGATGTTCAGCTGCGGTTCGGCGAACAACTCGTGTCCGGCCGCGCGCAGCCCGGCCACCAGGTGCTTCGTCACCTCGAAGTTGGCCCGGGTGATGGCCCGGAAGCCATCACGCCCGAGGTGCTCCAGGACCGCGTAGGTCGACACCGCGGCGGAGCCCGGACGGGTGCCGAGCAGCGTGTTGTGCACCGGTGTGTCGACGAAGAACGAATCGACCGCGAACCGTCCGGCGTCCTGTGCGCCCCGGAACAGGATCGCGCCAGCCGGGACGTTGGCCAGTCCGTACTTGTGCGGGTCGATGGTGATCGAGTCGACGCCCTCGACGGTGAAGTCGAACTGGGGCAGGTCGTGGCCGAGTTCGCGGGCGAACGGGATGATGAAGCCGCCGGTGGCCGCGTCCACGTGCAGGTGCACGTCCCGTGCGGACACCGCCGGTCCGATCTCGTCGACCGCGTCGACGACCCCGAACTCGCTGCTGCCCGCGGTCGCGACGACCGCGACGGTGTGCTCGCCGATGCGCCGGGCGGTTTCGTCGGCCGGCAACCGCAGACAGTCGTCGACCGGCACGACGACCGGGGTCAGCCCCAGCAGGCCGAAGACCTTGGTGAAGGAGAAGTGCACGGTGCTGCTGACGACGACTTCGGGCCGGTCGGTCAGCCGCCCCCGGGCGCGCGCCGACTCGCGGGCCACCAGCATCGCGATCAGGTTCGCCTCGGTTCCTCCGGACACCAGACTCCCCGACCCGCCGGGACGGCCCAGCAGATCGAGCAGCAGTTGGACGACCTTGCGCTCGATCCGCTTGGTACCGCGGAAGATACGCACGTCGCCGAGGTTGGTGTGCGCCGCGGCGGACGCCATCTGAACACCCAGCGGATGGGGTTCGGTGCAGATGGAGTTGAGTACCCGGTTCCACGGCACGTCTTCTGCGAGCTCCGTCGCGATCCGTCGTCGGACGTCGGAGGCGGGAGCGCCGGCCATTCGCATCTCAGCTCACCTGCGCCGTGAGGTCGGTGTACAGCTCCGTGCGGCGCGCCCACAGTCCGAACCAGAGCGTCTGCTGGAAGCGCAGGTCGGGTTCGCGCAGGTGCCGGATCCTCTCGACGTCCCAGGGCGTCTCGAGGATGCCCTCGTGGGTGCCCGCCTCGGCGACGAATCCCTCGGGCATCGCCACCGCGCTGCCCCCGCCGCAGCGCTCGCTCAGCGAACCGGCGAAGGCGACCGCGACGGTGTTGAGGGTCGCGATACCCCACACCGCGGCGCGCTGCGCGGCCTGCTGCGTGCCGTCGAGGGACCCGGCCACCAGCAGCAGTTCCGCGCCGGCCAGGCATTCGATGCGTGGCGGTTCGACCAGCCAGAAGTCGGGTCCGAGGAGCACTCCGACATGACCGAACGGCGTCTCGACGACCGGGAAGTCGTCGCCGGTGCCGGTCGTCCGGTCGGGCAGGACGGCCCGCTCCACCTGGGCGCACACCGATCCGCTCGGGTCCAGCAGCCGGGCCACCTGCGTCAACCCGCCCGGCCGTTCCTCCGGCCAGGAGCCGGTGAGCACGTAGGCGCCATGGGTCCGCGCCAGTGCCGTCAGGCGGTCCAGGCACTGCTCACGCAGCCGCGGGGAGAGCGCCGAGACGTCGTCGCCGGTGGTGAACGCGTTCTCGGGGAGGACGACGAACGACGCCTCGTCGGTCACCCGGCTGTCGAGATCGTCGAGCACGGCAGCGGCCGTCGCCTCGGGGTTCGCCCGGCGGGCGTGTTGCGCTACGAAGATGGTCACGGACGGGTCCCCTCACTTGCACTGGTCGCGGCGACGGTCCGGCCCCGATCCGGGCCGCCGCCCCCGGTCAGGCTCGCCCGCAGTTCCGCGGCGAGATCCCGGTTCACTCCGATGTACGGGGTGAGCAGCGCCTGGTAGGCGTCCGGCCGGCGCAGCTGCTGCCAGCGGCGGCCGTCTCCGGCCGCGGGCTCGTCGATGTCGACGACGAGCACCTCCGGCTTGTCGCTGCCGGCCTGCGCGATCACGCCCTCCGGGAGGGCGACCAGGCTGGTGCCGGCGAAGTGGATCTCCACCAGCCTGTCTCCGCGCTTGCCGCGGACGACGCCGACCGAACTCGCGTAGACGATGTTGACGTCGTTCAGGTACGCCGCCGTGCGCAACGCGTTCACCATCAGCGGCTGGTTCTGCCCCAGCGTGCCGCCCGGCACGAAGATCGTTCGGGCGCCGGCCAGCGCCAGCATGCGGATGACCTCCGGGATCCAGAAGTCCGAGCACACGGCGATGCCGATCTTCCCGAACTCGGTCGACATGACGCCGAGCGAGTCCGCCTGGCGGCACACCACCATCTCGTTGCCGAAGGCGTGCGCCTTGATGGCGCGTCCGGTGATGACGCCCTGCCGTCCGATCAGCAGGGACGTGTTGCGGTACATGCCGTCCTGCAGGTCCTCGACGATCGAGCCCAGCAGGATGTGGGTGCCGAGCTCGCGGGCCAGAGTCTGGAAGCCGTCGACGACCGGCCCTGGGATCGGCGTGTCGGTTCGCCCTTTCAGGCCGTCCTGGCCCGGCATGTACCACGGCGGGCCGAGCAGGAACTCGGGAAAGCACACCAGGTCGACGTCGCCGCCGCTGCAGACGTCCTCGATCGCCTGGTACGCGTTGCGCAGGCCGTCCTCATGATCGTCGACCCATTGGGTCTGTACTACCGCTACCCTCATACGTCTTGTCTCCTCGAGATGCCACCGGGGGATGGGCCACCGCGACGGCTCGCCGCGGCCGGGTGCAGGTCATGACGTGGCGGTACTCCAGTCCTTCGCGTCGACGATCGTGACCTCGGCCTCGACGCCGAGCGCGTCGACGATCTCGCTGCGGAGCAACCGCTGCATCGCGCCGTCGGCGACCGATTCCGGGTCGGCCACGGCGCAGGTCACATGGAAGGTGCCGTCCCGGACCTCGCAGGCGAAGTGCGGCGCGAGCCCGGCGTGGCCGAACACGATCCGCTCCACGTCCACCGCCGAGACCGGGGCGTCCGGTCCGGGCAGCGCCGCGGCCACGCTCCCGAGCGGAACCAGGACCCGGCTCGCGGCACCGCAGTCACATCCGCGGTCCGCCGGCCACAGCTCGACGAGTTCGCCGGTCGGTGAGCCCTCCAGCACCAGCTCGCCGCGCCGACCGCCACGGACCTCGGCCCGTAGCCGGTTCTCGCACAGGTGCAGTGCGCCGTACTCGCAGGCGACGGCCGCCGTCGGCGTCGACGGCGTCCCGTAGAGGGTGGAGGTCTTCGCCGCCCAGGCGGCGCCGATGCGATCGAGGCGCTCGGCGGAGCAGGCCTCCCCCGCGCAGATGATGGTCCGGATCGCCGAGTGCTGCGGCCACTGCCCCAGCGAGACAGCGAGGCTCGCCAGCTCGGCGGCGAAGCTCGGCGAGCACACCAGGGCCGTCACCTCGTACTGCTCGATCAGCCCGAGCAGCCGCTCCATCGGGCAGATGGTCCCGCTCGTCCCGACGCTGATCACCGAGGCGCCGACCATCTCGATCACGCGGTCCATCTCGGCGCCGACGAAGGACAGTTCGTACGGTACGGCCGAGACCACGACGTCGTCCTCGGTCAGCAGCCGGCCCAGCGCCAGCGCCAGGTCGATCTGATTGCGGATCCACTCTTCGCGGCTCATCACGATCGCCTGTGACCCGCCCGAGGAGTCGACCCGTTCGCCGTAGCGCGCGTGGACCGCGCCGCGGCCGTCCGCCGTGTCGCCGGTATCGCGGGTGAGCAGTTCCAGGAACTGCTCGTAGTGCGTCGCGATGGGCGTGGTCGTCGTCACCTGACCTCCGTTTCCCGGGCGAACCGGCGCCACCCGTGGTCGTCGAGAGCGCTGTCGTCCCGTTCGGCGCGAAGCAGGGGCCGGCGGTCGGTGCCGGCGTCGATGTCGACGTCGAGGACCTTCGCCAGGACGAACTGGTGGTCGCCGATCTGATAGGTCGACTCCACGGCGCAGTCGATCGTGCCGACGGCGCCGGGGAGCCGGGGGCAGCCGTTGGGGGACGGGGTCCACGAGAGGGTGTCGAAGCGGCTGTCCGGCCTGCCCTGCGAGAACGCGTCGGACAGGTCCTTCTGATCCTCGCCGAGGATGTTGACGCAGAACCGGCCGGTGTCCGCGATGGCGACCCAGCTGGTGCTGCGCGAACGCACCAGGAAGCCGATCAGGGCGAGTTCCTCGGAGACGACGGTGAGCGAGCCGATCACCAGTCCGTACGGCGACGGCCCGTTCTGCCCGGACTGCCGCGCCGTCCCGGCGACCACCGTGACGGCTCGCGGCAGGAGCTCGCCGATGACGCCGAGGTCCGGCACCGCACTCGGCTGCCCGCCTCCGGCGGGTTCGGGCCCGGGCGTGATCGCGCCGGGTTCGTCGCGAAGCCGGCGTACGAACCGGCCGGTCACGCTGGCCGGGTTGTCGGCGAGTTCCTCCGGGGTCCCGCTGTGCACCACCCGGCCACCGTCGCGGCCCGCACCGGGCCCGAGATCGATCACCCAGTCGGCGATGGCGATCACCTTCACGTTGTGCTCGATGACCACGATGGTGTTGCCGGTGGATATCAACCGCTCGAACAGGGCCAGCAGATGGCGGATGTCGGCGGCGTGCAGGCCGCGCGTCGGCTCGTCGAAGATGAACAGTGTGCGGCTCCGGCGTTGCTTGAGCAGTTCGCCGGCCAGGTTGAGCCGCTGCGCCTCGCCACCGGAGAGCGTGGTCGTCGAGCAGCCGAGCTGCAGGTAGCCCAGGCCGAACTCGCCCAGCACGCCGAGGGCCTGGACGACCTTGGGGTAGCTCTTCGCGTCGAACCATTCGAGGGCGTCCTCGACGGTCATCGACAGCACGTCGTAGATGTTCTTGCCGCCCAGCCGTACCTCGAGGACGTGCTCCTGGAACCGGCGGCCGTCGCACTCGGGGCAGACGATGAACTCGCTCTTGAACAGGGTCATCTCGATCTCGGCCAGTCCGAGTCCCTTGCAGGACTCGCACCGCCCGCCGGCCACGTTCGGGCTGAACTCGGCGCGGCCGAGGCCGCGTTCGGCCGCGTCGGGGCTGGCGGCGAAGGCGTCGCGGAGGTGGTCGCTGATGCCGATGTACGTGACGAGTGTGCTGCGGCTGGAGCGGCCGATCGGGCGCTGCTCGACGTAGATGACGTCGTCCAGGGCTTCGGCTCCGTCGATGCCGGTGCTGCCGGCCGCCGTGCCCGTCGACCGCTGGGCGATGGCCCGGGAGACGGAGTCGTGGATGCCGGCCACCAGTGAGCTCTTGCCCGCGCCGGACACGCCGGAGACGCAGGTCAGCCCGCCGAGCGGGAACTTCGCGGTCAGGTCCACGACGTTGTTGCGCGTGATGCCGCGTACCTCGAGCCAGGGTGCGCCGGTGAGGTCGGCCTTCGCCCGCGACGGCCCGTTCGACAGCATCGCGGTCGCCGTCGGCGAGTCACCGGAGTTCAGCAGGTCGGCGTACCGGCCCTCGAAGACGATCTCGCCGCCGCGGGTTCCGGCCCCGGGCCCCAGTTCGACGATCCAGTCGGCGGCCCGGATCACCGACTCGTCGTGCTCGATGACGATGACGGTGTTGCCGAGATCGCGCAGCCGCCGCAGTGAGTTGAGGATCTTCCCGGTGTCGGCCTCGTGCAGACCGGCGGTCGGTTCGTCGAGGACGTACATGACCCCGGTCAGGTCACTGGCCAGGTGCTGCGCCAGCAGCAGCCGCTGCAGTTCACCACCGGACAGGGTGGTGACCGGCCGCCGCAGCTGGAGGTGGCCCAGGCCGACCTCCTCGATGTTCGCGCTCTGCCTGGCGATCGCGGAGGCGAGCTCGCGGACCTGCGGCGGCAGGTCACCGGTCGAGAGCGCGTCACGCAACCGGCTGATGGAACCCGACAGTTCGTCGCTCTGGAAGTCGTGGAAGGTGTGCCCGGCCACCGTCGCCCTGAGCGACTCGGGGCGCAGCCGTCCTCCGTTGCACGCGGAGCAGACCTCCCGGCCCAGGTAGTTGGTGAAGGCGTTCTTGCGGGCGGCCGACGACGCGTTCCGGTAGGCGCGTTCCAGGAAGTCCAGGATGCCCTCGAAGCGGAAGTCGTTGGTGACCTTGCGGATCTTGAGCGTGTAGATCGTGTCCGAGCCGTGCAGCACCCGCTCGGTCTGCTCCGGGCTCAGCTTCTCGAAGGGCAGGTCGAGGTCCAGGCCGATGTCCGCGGCCATCGCCTCGAAGGCCTTGCGCACGTTGGGAACGGCGAACGTGCCGGGGTCGGCGCCGTCCCAGATCTCGGTGAGCGTCTTGGACCGGTCGGGGATGATCTTGTCCAGCGAGAAGCCGACGAGTTCGCCGATGCCGTCACACGGAAGGCACTTGCCTTCCTTGCGGTTCGGGCTGAAGTGCTTCGCGGAGTGTGGTTCCGCGAAACAGCCGCAGTCGTCGCAGAACAGGTCCGGGCCGGTCGGGCCGAGACAGGCCGGGCAGACCGGCCGCGAGCCGGCGCCGAACAGCAGCCGGTACAGCCCGTCGAGGCCGGTGAGCGTCCCCACGGTCGAGCGGGGATTGGAGTAGCCGCCGTCGCGCTGGCGCAGGGCCACCGGCGGCTGCGTCCCCGCGATCCGGTCGAACTGGTAGTCGCCGTCGCCCATGTCGAGGGACTTGCTGGACAGGGCACCCAGGTACAGCGTCTTGGAGTGTTCGAAGAGGGTGTCGATGACCAGGGACGACTTGCCCGATCCCGAGACGCCCGCGGCGACGACCAGCTTCCCCTTGGGGAAGGAGACGTCGACCGACTTCAGGTTGTGGGTCGTGACTCCCTCGAGTCGAATGCTGTCGAGACTCATGTGTTGTCGTTCCGCCCTTCGGCCAGCTTTCGGGCCTGGGTTTCGCAGCGCTGCAGGTCGGGATAGCGGGCGTAGAGCATCGAGCGGACCCGGGCGGGATCACCGCGGTTCCACGTCTCGTAGAGCTCCTGGCGCATCCCGAAACGGTCGACGACCAGATCGGCGGCGAGCCGGAAGAGCCTGGCCTTCTCCGCCACCCGCATCTCGCGCCCGCACATGTAGGTGTCCAGCACCGAGCGCAGCTCGGGCGTCGCCAGATCGGCCTCCGAGGGCTGCACGATCAGACCCGACGCGCCGATCTGCCGGATGATCGCCGAGCCTCGCGTGGAGAAGCCGCCGGCGACGGCGTCGAGCGCGGCCGTCGAACCTGGGGCGAGCAGCCCCGAGGGGGTGGGGCGGCACTCGGCGTCGATGGCGGCCAGGCCGAGCCGTACGATCTCCACGTACGAGGTGAGTTCGCCGAGAAGGTCCGTGACCTGCCGGAACTTGTCGACACCGATCGCCTGGGCCAGCAGCGACGCGACGCCGAGCATGGTGCGCAGCCGGTGGTAGTAGCGCAGTTGGCCGGTGTAGAGCGACCACTTGTTCAGCTCGGCGAAGCCACGGACGGCCGTGTCGGAGTCGTCGAGCAGGAAGACCCGGTCCATCGGGATGAACGCGTCGTCGAACACCAGCATGGCGTCCTGCTCGTCGTAGTGCGCGGAGAGTCCGCCGGAACCGTCGGCGTAGGACTGGCGGCACAGGACGCGAAGGCCCGGCGTCGCCAACGGAGCGGCGAACCAGCAGACGTAACTGGGGTCTTCGCGCAGGTAGTTCGCGGGCGAGAGGTAGATGAGCACCTCGTGGGCGTACGGCGCCAGGGTGGCGATCTGCTTGGCTCCCCGCACGACGATCCCGTCGGCGCCGCGCCGCACCACCCTCAGCCCCAGTTCCGGCCGGTCGGTGAGGGTCGAGGAACGATCGATCTGCGGGTCACCCAGGCCATGGGTCAGCGTGAGGTCGTTCTCGCGGCAGTAGCGGTAGTAGTTCTCCGCGTTGCGCCCGAACCGCGGGTCGACCTTGGCCAGTTCGAACCGGAAGTCGTACAGGCCGACCACGACGTTCGACATGAAGTCGGGCACCCGGGAGAGCTGGCCGTAGGAGGACTCCACCCACCGGTGGGAGTTGACCCACTTGCGGCTGAGCTCGTCCCGGTCGGCCGGGGCCAGGTACGACAGGCTGACCAGGTTGCCGGAAGTCTCCGACCGGTAGAGCATCTCGTCCGCCCGGTCGGGCAGATGCTGGGCGTCGTAGAGGCCGGCCAGTGTGGACAGCATCGGCTGAAAGCTCGGGTCGCCGGTCACGTCGACCCGGCGCCCGTCGCACCAGACTTCCCGCTCGTCCTTGATGCTGGCCACGTACTCCGGCCCGCGCCAGGCTCCGCCGGAGAAGCCGGGCAGAAGGGCTGTCTCGTCAGTGGGCATGACGCCGTCAGAGGCGTGAGGTTCTCGGGTGGTCACCGTCCGCGCTCCTACGGGTTCCGCTCGGCCGCACCGGAACGGAACGGCTGATAGCTCTGCTCTTGCACCTGGGGGAAGTACTCGCGTGTCGCCTCACCCACGATCCGCATCAGCTCGGAGTCGAGCGAGCTCGGATCGGTGATGAGCTTGGCCAGTGGTGAGTCCGGCACGGCGTTGGCCAGGCTCGTCCGGCGCGCCCGGTGGATCGCGGCCAACGAGTGCTGGGCGTTGGCCGCGTCCCGCATCTTGTAGACCGCCTGGGGCCCGTCCGGGACGCCGATCATGGACTTGGTGCCGCCACTGCCCAGGCAGTTGCGGGGCATGTGCAGATGCTCATGCCGCCACTGCTGGTGGGCGGAGTGCAGTTGGAACGCCTGGTCGACCAGGGTGTGCCGCAGCCATGCCTCCGGGTCGTCGTGGCGGCGTGCGTCGATGTCCCGCACGGTCTCCTCCAGGGAGGACCCACCGAGCGAGCACAGCCAGGCCTGGAGGTCGTTCCACATGTGCTTGAACAGGTCCCGGAACATGTGCTGCTTGATCGACAGCGAGTGCGTGCCGCTCGCGGGTCCCAGATTGGTCCGGAACTCGTGGTACTCGCCGGTCGCCAGGTGCTCGGCCATCACGCGCTGCGCCTCGACCACCGGATCGAGCAGCCACCGGCAGGCCGTAAGGTGCTGCGCCGCCTGGCTCAGAGCCGACGCCCGGATCGCCCGGATGGCGACCTCCAGGTGGTCGTTCGCCTCGGCGCAGAGGATCTCCGGGACCTGGTGCAGGGCGACGAACTCGCCATGCAGGGTGCCCCCGTTCAGCTCGGTCGCGGCGACCGCTCGCGCCAGCGTCTCGGCGGAGATCAACTCATCGGTGCTCCGGCACACCCCGATGGGTACGGCGGTGAGGTCGCTCTCCCACTTGGTCGCGTCGTGACATCCGATCCGGATGCCGTGCAGCAGGCGGTACAACGAGTCGTCGATGCTCTTGGTGGCGATGGTGGAGCGGGTCACCTCGGGGGCGCCGGCCAGCAGCGGGCCCCTGGCCGCCTCCTCCAGCCCCCGCAGCGCGTCGACGTAGGCCGCGTAACCGGCGGACTCCGAGATGCTCAGGGCCGAGGTCCCGGCGGACACGCCGGATCCGAAGACGCTGCGGGCGTGGAACATCACGGTGCCGAGCTTGCGCAGCAACCGGTGGAACCCGACGGCCCATTGGACATACCGGGAGGCGGCCGGGATGTCGTCGGCCAGCACCCGCGCCTGGGTCCTGCCCGCCAGCCGGGCCAGGTTGAGCAGGCACACCTCCGACGCTTGGAAGACCGCGCACACCGTGGAGTCGTACGTGCCCTCCGGCACCGCTCGTGCGGCCCGCGCCTCGGCGAGCAGGTCGATGCGGTGCAGCTGGTCGTAACTTTCGGCCACCGGCCCCAGTTCTGTCGTCTGCCGCGGGCCGGCGCACGTGTCGGCTGTGGCCGGGTCGTCCAGGCTTGACATTGCGCCATCACTCCTCAGTAGGCCCCGCTGTGTACCGGATCGATTCGGTGGGACAGGATTCGAATGCGTCGAGGACCCGTTCCAGCTCGTCGGGCGTCTCGGGCTGTTTGCACACGTAGTGGACGTCGTTGTCGAGGTCTGCGTCGAAGTTCTCGGGCGCCAGGTCGTTGCAGAGCTTGCAGTCGATGCACGTGTCATCGATCTCGAAGCGGCCTGCGATCGGAAGGCGCGTGGGAAGCGGCAGCTCCACCCTCACCGTCAGCTCCTCCCTCCCACGTAGGCGCTGAAGTTGCGCATCGTCGGTTTGGCCGAGGTGCGCAGCGCCGTCTCGAACCGCTCGGTGTCCAGTCGGCGGAATCGTGTGGACGCGCCGAGGCGGTCACGGACACCGGCCGCGATCGATGTCCGGGTCGCGTCGTCGCCGCTCGACGGCGGCAGGGCGATCTCCAGGGCGTCCCCGTCGACGTCGAAGGCGAAGTAGTACGGCGCGGTGGTCATGGCGCCCAGGACGATGTCCTCGATCTCCAGCTGGGAGGTCCAGCGGTCACCGACCGGGATCCGGTCACCGATCCGGCCGCGGTGGCGCAGCCGGCGCAACGGGGAACCACAGCCGCACGGCGCCGCCTCGATCTGGCACACGTCACCGGTCCGGTACCGCAGCAGCGGCATGGCCCGGCTGGCCAGCGTCGTCACGGCCAGCTCACCGACACAGCCGTCCGGCAGCCGCTCGCCGGATCCCGGATCCACCACCTCGAAGAACGATCGTGTCTCGACCAGGTGCAGCTCACGGTCCCGGCAGAACATGGCCAGCGTGTTGGTCTCGGTCATGCCGAACATCGAGTACGCCACGGCGTCCCACTGATCGGCCAGGCGCCGCTTCTTGGCCGGCGACGCGCCCTCCCCCGCCATGAGGATCTTCGAGACCGCGAGGTCGCGGCGCGGGTCGATGCCGCGGCGGCGGGCGATCTCGCCGAGGAACAGGGCGCGCGTTCCGGAGCACACCAGTGTGGTGGCGCCCGAACGCAGCAGGGCGTCGACCATCCGGTCCGGAGTGCAGGACGGTGAGGCCGCGCCGAGCGGCACGATGGTGCACCCGAGGATCTCGATGGCGCGGTCGAGGTCCTGGCCCACCCCGGCGAGCTCGTACGGCACGGCGATGGCCGCGACGTCCCGTTCGTCCAGCACGGCGGCGAGCAGGCCGGCGACGGTGAGGTTGTTCTCCAGCCAGTCCGCCATCGTGAAGAACGCCGCGATCGGGCGTCCGTTGCCGGTGCCGGAACTCTCGTCGAACCGGATGACCTCACGCCGCGGCACGGCGAGCATGCCGAGCGGGTAGGCGGCGGAGAGATGTTCACGGGTCGTGAAGGGGATGGCCTCGAACGCGTGCGGACGGCCCTGCGCAACCGCCCTGGCGACATCGGCGGGAACGAAGTCGGCGTAGAACGGCGAGTTGTGGCACGCGTGCTCCACGGTCGCGGTGAGCGCCTCCGCCGCCCACGCGTCGAGCGCCTGCCGGTCCAGTGACGTCACCGCGGCGACCTTCCGTGCGATGTCGACGCGGGAGAGGAGGGTGTCGTGCAGCCTGCTTCGCGGGTCGTGGCCGGCCGGCCGGGCGAGCGCGGTCATCGGGACGCCTCCTCCAGCCGCATCATGGCCGTGCGCTCGTCGGCCGCGAGACCGTTGACGATCGACGCCGCCTCGTCGAGTGCTCGCCGGGCACTGGCGTCGTCGGCGTCGCGCAGCAGGTTCGCCACTTCCGTCCACCGCTTGGAGATGCGGCGGTACTCGACGGCGAGCTCGTCGTAGGCCTCGATGCCGGTCAGCTCGTGCGCCTCTTCCAGGAATTGCGCCCACAGCGTCCGGAAGAGTCCGCCGCCCGTTCCGCCTTCCTCCATGCTGGTGCCGACGGTGCTCATCGCCTCGGCGGGACGGTCGAGCCGGTCGCGCCATGTCGGCAGGAGCGAGCCGGTCTTCGCGATCCCCTTGAATCCCATGTTGGTGATCGGCGGGTTCAGGAACTCCTGCGCGGTGGCCAGAATCGATGACCGGCAGGCCTTCGCGAGGATCGACTCGTCGTACCCGCGCGGGTCCACTCGGACCGACAGGCTGCGCGAGCACATCGGCCCCCTGGCGGACCGGGCCCGCGTCAGGCTTTCCCGCGATGTCGACTGAACGCCGAGTGATCGGGTCTCGACGAGGACGAACCTGTCGTCCTCGTAGCCGATGCAGGCGACGTAGTGCGCGGCGAAGTGGTGGTTCTCGTGTGCGTAGTCGAGGTGGTAGCGGTCGAGCTTGAGTCCCACCACGTCGCCCTCGTCGAGGGCCTTGAGCAGGGTGGCCTCGGCCTTCGACGGTGACGCCGTCTCCTGCGTCTGCAAGTCGAGGGTGAGGGCGTCCGCCACGTTGCGTATGAGATGGTCCGGCTTGACCCGGCCGGCGAGGAACGGGTTGGGCATCTGCTTGGAGTGCCAGTACAGGAACGACAGGCCTTGTCCCAGCCCGAAGATCAGCGGCTCGCTCAGCTCGATGTCATGGTTGCGGAGCATGTTGAGCAACGTGGTGGATTCGCAGTGGTCACCGGAGTACGGCGAGATGTCAATGACTGCCATCGCTGTGCCCCATCCCGCCGCGCGGCGACTCGTACACGATCTCGAGCACGGAGCTGCTGTCGTTGTTGCGCAGGTGCCCGTAGGTGTGGCCGAGTTCGTCCGCCTCGGTGAACGCGATGTTTTCCAGGTGGTCGACGCTCCGATCCAGGACCTCCAGGACGTAGCGGACGTCGGCGTCGGTGTGCACATCGATGGCGACATGCGACATGAGCCGTCCCCGCTCGTCGGCGGAACGCTCCGCCCACGGGCCGAATCGGCGGCAGGCGAACATCTCGATGGCACGTCCGTCGGGGAGGACGATCGAGTTCCACCATCCCGGCGTGCCGTACTGCCGGGGTGAGATGTACGACGGCCCCATCTCGATGGTGGCGATCCGACCGGAGGCGCGGAGGTCGTTGAGGTAGGCGTGCCAGTCGAACACCTCGTCGTCACTGTCATAGTCACCCATGTAGATGCCGACGTGATTGACCCCGGCGAACCTCTCGACGACGTCGTCCGGCGCGTATCCGCACCACGCCGACAGGTACTGCCCGCAGTCGAGGTCCTGCCACATGCTCGACGTCTCGAGGATCTCGTCCCAGGAGCGGCCGAATCCGGGACGGTCGGGGAAGCGCCCGTCACGAGTGGCGGTGATGGCCGGCAACCTTCCCGCGAGTGCATTCATGGCGCGTCCTTCCTGCCCGTGATGACGATTCCCATCTGCACTTCCGTCACGGTGGCCGTCGCGAGCGCGGTGCCTTTCAGCATTTCCTCGACCTCGCTCTTGATGTACGAGGACCGGATCGAGGTCCGGAAACCCGGGCGCATGTCGGCCGCGATGTTCGCCTTCATGAACTGAAATGTCGTCCGGTCGACGTCCCTGCGCAGATCGGAGATGACATACCGTCCGCCCGGCCTGAGCACGCGATGCATTTCCGCCAGGGCGGTCACCGGGTCCGCCCATTCGTGCAACGAGGAGGCGCTGATGGCGTGATCGAAGCGCTGGTCCCCGAACGGCAGCGCCAGCACGGTGCCGCATTCATAGGTGCATTGACCGGTGACGCCGTAGCCGTCCGCGTTGGCGCTCGCCCGCCGGAGCATCGCCGGCGAGATGTCGAGGCCGACGAGCCGGGCGGAGCCGTCGGCCTGGGCGATCCATTCCAGGCCGAGATAGCCCGGACCGCATCCGAGCTCCAGGACCTCCCCGGAGTTGATCCCTGCCTGCAGGATGTCGTCGACCTTCTCCTGGAGCCAGCCGTTGTCCCGGATGTGGCGCTGCATCTCGTCGTACTTGAAGGCCAGTTCGTCGCCCTGCAGGCCTTCGTCGGTCTCCGGCACGCGGGCGTCGACGGTGCCTCGCGCCCTAGCCACGGCCGGGCTCCAGTCGCCGAATTCCCACTGCTACACCTCTCATCGTCGCGCTCCCCATATGCACGTCGGAACGGTCGTTGTTCGTCACGAGATTGACCGAGGATCTGAGCGACTCATCGACCGAGGACTCACTCGGATACCACCAGCCGGCGTCCGCCATCACGACGTTCGGTGCGACGGAATCGGAGATTCTGACCGTCATGCGCACCCCGCGCGCACCGGCCCGCGAAAAGAGGTACACCTCTTCACCGTCTGTCAGTCCTTCCCGCTCCGCGGTCTTCGGATTGACGGTCACCCGCGCCGTCGTCTGATTGCGCGATGTGGTCGGCAGCTGGTGGAACTCGGTGTTGTAGAACTGGCGCGGGTGGGCGCTGGTCATGACGTACGGCAGATCCGGGTCCGCCTCCGGCGGAAATCGGAAGGCCGGGAACGGCTCGTAGCCCATGGCGCGCAGCCCGTTGTTCAGCAGGTTCACGCGTCCGGATCGAGTGGCGAATCCGCGGTCGCGATACTTGTGATATCGCTTTTCGTTGCGGATGTAGCCGATCTTCTTGAACTGTTCCCAGGTGAGTTCGAGGCCGGCCAGCTTGGCGTCGAGAGCGGCTTCCAGCGAGGGGAAGAAGTGCCGGCTCAGGCCGAGCCGCTTCGCGAGTTCGAGGATGATCTCCTCGTCCGAGCGGCAGCCGTCGACAGTGGCGATCTTCTGCCGGGCCGCGATGTAGGAGTTGAACTCGACGATCTGGTCCCGCTCGAGCCAGCTCGAGGTCGGCAGAATCACGTCGGCGTGCCGGGCGGTCGGCGTCATGAACAGGTCGCACACGACGACCAGGTCCAGCTTGGCGATCGCCTTGCGGACCAGCTCGGTGTTCTCGTGCGAGGTCAGGATGTTGCTGCCGAAGATCACCATGGAGGTGATCGGGTACGGCGACCCGGTCACGATGGCCTCGTGCAGGTCTCCCGGCGCGACCCAGCCGGACATCGACAGGATCTTGTGCTTGTCGCCGCCGATCCGCTTCTTCGCCTGTTCCTCGGGGAGCAGATCCGAGCGGGGAAAGGCACGCCGGCCCTCGATCGGCATCGGGTCCCAGATCACATCGCCACCGGGAGCGTCGATGTTTCCGCAGAGCGCGGCGAGGATGGCGATCGCGCGGTGCGTGTCGAAGGAGTTCTCGTTCTGCGACAGCCCGGTTCCGGCCTCGATGCACGCCCGTGACGCGAGGGCGTAGGCACGGGTCGCGTCGTGGATGAGCTCGGGTGCCAGGCCGGTGATCCGCGCGACCCGGTCGAGGTCGTACGCCCGCACGTGCTCGGCGAGTTCGTCGAATCCGGAGGTGTGCGCGGCGACGAAATCGCGGTCGTACCAGCCCTCGTCGATGACGATCCTGATCATGCCGAGTGCCAGTGCGCAGTCGGTTCCCGGCTGGACGGCCAGATGCAGACTGGACCGGGCCGCGGTCTGCGTCCGTCGCGGATCGACAGTGATGACGCGGCTGCCCCGTTCCACGGCTCGCAGCAGCTTGACACCGATCACGCCGTCGGAGTGGGTGCTCGGCTTGTTGCTGCCCCAGAGCAGGACCACCTCGGGATCGCCCTCGTAGTCGCAGAAGGTGAATCCGCCGTACGTCATGATCGAGGCCATGACCCGGGGGTAGAAGCACACGTGGGCCGGACCGACCACGTTCGGCGTCCCGATCGCGTTCGCGAGCCGGAACACCCACTCCTGGTAGTTGCGGTCGGTCCCTTGGCCGAGGACGACGGACTCGGGGCCGTGCCGGCTGATGGTCGCGGCGAGTTCGCCGGCGATCCGGTCGAGGGCGGCTTCCCAGCTGACTGGCTCGAACGTCCCCGAGCCGCGCGGACCGGTCCGCACCAGCGGCGTCGTCAGCCGGTCCGGGCTGCGCAGCAGGTCGAGTGACGCCTTGCCCTTGATGCAGAAGTAGCCCTCGCTGGTGGGGTTGTCCGGGTCCCCGTGGATGTCGGTGGGGACGCCGTCCACGAGTTCGACGATGGCGCCGCAGCCGCCGTGGCACATGCGGCAGACGGACTTCACCTGAGTGCTCGTCAAGCCGGCTCACCCGCCCATTTGGTGGCCGGCACGAGCAGCCTCTCGAAGACGGACTGTTCGGCGTCGGCGATCGCGTTCAGCCGGGCCGCTACGGCTTCCAGCTGCCTTCGCCCGTCGTCCGCACCGCGGTAGGCCATCAGCATCTCGATCGCCTGGTCCCACTGCCGCTGTACGTCGCCGAAGTCATCGACGAACGGGTCGAGTTCGGCGTCGCCGCAGCGCTGCCGCGCCTCGAGCAGGAAGTCGCGGTAGAGCTTGCGGAAGTTCGCTCCGCCGGTTCCCGCGAAGCGCCAGAAGCGGCCGACGCCCGGCACCATCTCGTCGGCGGAGGTGAGTGTGTCGCTCCATTCGGCGATCTCGGAAGCGGCCCGCCGCAGGGCGCCGATGCCGAATCGCGGTCCGCGGTCGGCGATCATCCTCTCCGCGGTCGGCCGGATGGCCTTCCAGATCTGCTCGCGCAGGACGGCATCGGTCGCGGTGGTCAGCCGCGCCGGCAGCTCCTCCACGTACATCTGCAGATTCGGCGACGGCATGAACCCCTCGTCGGAACCGCGGGCCCGGCGCAGCGACTCCTCCGGAATCGTCTGCGCCCCACCCTGCTGATCGGTGTCGACCACGTAGGCGAGGGAGTCGTCGAGCCCGTACAGCGCGATGTAGTGCGCCGCGAAATGGCTTCGGGAGGAGAAGTAGTCGAGGTAGAAGATGTCGACGGACATTCCCACGACATGTCCGGCTTCGAGCAGCTTCGCCGCCGCGGCGCGAGCCGATTCCGGGTCGGGCGCCCGCGATTCGCGCAATTCCACACCGAGGGCCGAGCAGGCGTTGCGGGACAGCAGGGCAGGACCGATGCGGCCGGTGAGCATGGGTGTGCTTCGCCCAGGATCGGGGGCATCCCAGTACTGGAAGTCGATGCCCTGGCCGAGGCCGAACAACATGGGTTCGGAGATGTCGACGCCGGCATGGTGGATCATGTTCCGAAGGGTGGTCGTCTCACAATGAACGCCGAGCTGGGGCTGAAATGTCGCCAAGTGCATATGGCTTCCCAATCGCAAGGTGCGAAGACGCCGTGAGATGGTGGCGCGGCTACGGGTGGTGTGGCCACGTGTGGTGTGGCCACGTGTGGTGTGGCTACGCGTCGAGCAGAACTTCGTCGTAGCCCTGCAGATCGAGGAAACCGGAGCCACTGGCCAGGACGACGATCACCGGTTCGAGGTCTTCCGCGTCGGCCTTGGCCACGACATCCAGGGCCGCGGCGACCGCGTGACTTGCCTCGGGTGCGAGCAACAGGCCCTCGGTCTGCAGCAGGAGCCGACCGGCCTCCAGCGCCGTCCGCTGGTCGAAGGCGACGGCATCCAGGACGCCCTCGCGTCGCAGCAGGCTGACCAGGGCGGAACTGTGATGGTTGCGCAGGCCGCCGACGTGGTTGGGCGGTGGGATGAAGCTCTCCCCCATCGTGTAGCCCAGCACCTCGGGCGTGAATCCGCCCAGGTCGGTGCGGCCGTACTCGTATACCCCCCGGGTGAGCCGGGGCGCCGCGGTGGATTCCGCGGCGAGGAAGCGAAGGTCCGCTCCGTCGGCCCTGGCCCGCAGGTGAGGGCCGATGAGACCGCAGAGATTGCTTCCGCCGCCCGAGCACGCGATGAGGTGGTCGCCGCGCCCTTCGACGCCGAGGTCCTCGCCGTGGGTCTCCTTGAGTTGCTGCGCGACCTCGAGCCCGAGCAACGTCTGGTGGAGGTAGACGTGCGGCATCCCGCTGCCGGCGAGATACGCGGCGGACGGATTGCCCAGGGCATGCTCGATCGCGTCGCTGATCGCGGTGCCGAGGCTGCCGGGGTGGCCCGGGACCTCGCCCAGGATCTTTCGTCCGATCGCCGTGTGCGTCGACGGCGACGGCCGCACCTTGGCCCCCAGGAGCTCCATGTAGTGGCGCCGGTAGGGCTTTTGCTCGAGCGAGCACCTCACCATGAAGATCTCGGCCCGCAGACCGAACATCTTCGCCGCCAGCGCGACACTCATGCCCCATTGACCGGCTCCGGTCTCGGTGACGAGGGTGGTCCGCCCCTCCTCGGCCGCGTAGTACGCCTGGGCTATCGCCGTGTTCAGCTTGAAGCTGCCGCTGGGAAGGACGTCTTCACGCTTGAGGTAGATCCTCGCGCCCGTACCGAGATGCTCCTCGAGCCGGTGCGCCCGGTGCAGCGGTGTCGGCCGGCCGCATTGCCGCAGCCGCTCCACGACCGGTTCGGGTATCGCGATCCATTGCTCGTTCGGACTGTTCTGTTCAACGAGCACTCGTGGCCGGACCTTCGCGGATATCTCCGCGGCGGTAGGGCTTCCGGAGTCCCTGACCTCGGGCATGGGGCCGGGCAGATCTCCGAGGAAGTTGTACCAATGTGTGGGCATCCCCGGTGATGGCGTATCGCTGCGAGTGGTGGGTTGAGGCGCGGTCGACTGCTCATCCCCCACACGGTTTGGGCTGTACGAAGTCACGTTCCCCCGCTTCGAATTTGTGAGAGCCATCGTATGAAAGCGAACGGATCGAAATCAGCGGATCTCGCGGGAAAATGCCAACGGAAGAGTCTGGAAGAAGTAGGACGACGATATCGGCGGAATCAACCGGAGGTGCCGCACCGAAGGTGTCGGAAACGGCACCTGCCGAACCGGCCGAAAACCTATGCGTCAGTCTCTCGGGAATTAATCCGTTCCGTCAACGACTCCGCCAGGAGCTGCCAGCTCTCGGCGTGGTGCCGAGCCAGCTCGGCGATCAATGGCGCGCAGTGCATCGGGAGGCTGCCGGCCATCGCCGCCCAGTCGTGCGGCTGCGTGGCCGAGGGGTCGAGTGTCCGCAGCAGCTTCCGGCCGACCTCGGTGAACCGAAGCGAGGGATCGGCCCGCAACCGCCGGACCGCCAGTGACAGGTCGGCACACGTCGGGTGCGCCCTGGGACGTTTCACGATCGCGGGGTGGCAGGGTCCGCCCTCCTGGACCGACCCGACAGTCGGCTCGACCGCGGGGTGACCGGCTCCGCACTCCTGGGCCGACCCGTCGTCCGGCTGCATCGTCGTCCGGGGTTCGCCTTGGGCAGCGCGCGCCCGCTTCCGCGCATCCTTCGCCGTGGTGAGCGAGATGCCCGCGGCACGCGCCAACTCCTGCGCGGACGCGTCGGGATGCGCGGCGAGGTACACCAGCGCGCGGCTGCGGCCCTCGCCAGCCGCAAGCGGGTAGGCCACCCCGTCACGGCCGAGTCGCACGGCGGTCGGGTGCGGAAGTTCCGCACCCGACCGCCGCCTGAGCGCCGCGACTGTCTTGTCCGACAGACCGACGACCCCCGCCAGCCGCCGGTTGGACCACTCCGGGAAGTCGGCAAGCATGTGGAGGGCCGCGGCCTTGCGGTCGGCCAGGGAGAGGGGGAGTCCGTGGTTGCTGTTCAGCTTGACCGCAAGCACGAAGGCTTCACGCTCGTCACCGTTGAACAGCACAGCACTTATGTGCGTGGCGCCGCTGTTCTCCACCGCCCTGAGCCGGTGCACGCCGTCGATGACGGTCATCGTCTTGCGGTGGATCACGATCGGCGGGAGTTCGGAGCACACTTCGGCAAGCGCATCGATGTGCCGTGGATCAACCCCGCCAGCACGGAGTGAACCCCCGACCGTGATTCGGCTTATCGGTACCTGGATGATCTCCGATAAGAGTCCACCGGGGTACGAGTCCGGACGCCGGAAGTGACGTTGTATCGGCTTGTGTGTGGATGCAGAGATTTGGTCCATCGCTCTTCCTCCCCAGCGAACTCCCGGGCGGACCTACCAGCTGTCGTACGACGCATCCAGCTGCGAATGATCAGACAGCTCGGCGAACCACGGATCAAGGAAGGGTAAAGCGGTCATGAGCGATCGGAAAGGCATAGCACATCGAGTCCCCCCGCGACGCAATGTCGAGAACCGACCATCGAACACTGTCAGGAGGTTCGAGTCGACGCAAGACCTTGGCCATGTGGTCCTTTGAGAACGTCGATTCCTCTTCTTGATTGTTTATTGAGAAACTAAGCGAGCACAAAGCTCCCCGGGAGCGGAATGATCGGCTCCCCGGAGGCGGACGTGGGATATACCCGCTGACGAAGAGAACTCCACACCTGATCTTGCCGTCCTGCGCCCCCACGCGGTGCCCATGAGTACCAGCGCACCGCCCGCGAGAGCGAGCGCGCCGAGCCGTTCCCCGCCCAGCGCGATCCCCGCCGCGGCGGCCCACAGCGGCTCGGTGCCGAGCAGCAGGCCGACCCGGGAGGGCGAGGTACGGCGGACCGCCCACATCTGCACGAAGAAGGCGAACACCGTGCACAGCGCGGACAGGAAGAGCAGCCCCGTCCAGTCCCGGGCGGTGAACCCGGCCGCGACCCGCCAGGGCGCCGGACCGCCCGAGACGGCCGACAGCAAGGCGAAGACGGCGACGGACGCGCCGAGTTGGACCGTGGTCAGCGGCAGCGCGTCGGCGCCCTGTACGGCCCTGAGTCGGGACATGGCGAGGACGTGCAGCGTACGGGCGAGCGCGGCGAGCAGCATCAGCAGATCCCCGGTGCTCGGCCGGGTGAAGCCGCCGCCTTGGGTGAGCAGGACGACACCGAGCACCGACAGCAGTGCCGCGCCGAGGAAGGCCGGGGTGGGCCGGGTGCGGGTGACGGCGGCCTCGGCGAGCGGGGTGAAGACCATGGTGAGGCTGATGATCAGACCGGCGTTGGTCGCCGAGGTGTGGACCACGCCGTAGGTCTCCAGCAGGAAGATTCCGCTGAGGATCAGGCCGAGCAGGGCCGCGCCGCGCCACTGGGCGCCGGTGAGCGTCCGCAGGGCGCGGCGGCCGGCGATGGCCAGGACGGGCACGGCGAGCGCGAACCGCAGCACCAGCACCGCGAGGACCGTACGGGCGGTGGTGATGTCCTTGGCCGCGAGATAGCTGGCACCCCAGCAGACGGCGACGAGGAGGACGGGCACGTCGGTGCGCCAGGCACGGCGGGGCGCGACGGCGGCACCCGGTACGGCGATCGACGACATGGGGCGGCTCTCCCGGTCTCCGGAAGGGGGTGCGGAGACGGCGGCGGCTCGCACGGGGCGCGATCACCGTACCGGCGAGGACGATCTTCGGCTAGGCGTTTTCCGGGAGGTCGTAGGTGCCGTAGCGCGGCCTCCCGGCCAGGTCGTAGGACTGGATGGAGACACCGGCGGCGGTGATGCGGCCGCCCGCGTGCCGGAACCTCGTCGGCAGCGCGCCCTCCGCGAAGAAGCGGAGGCCCGAGCCGAGCACCACCGGGAAGGTCAGCAGGTGCAGGGTGTCGATCAGGCCGAGCGCCAGCAGCGACTGGACGAGGGCGCCGCTGCCGTGCACCTGGAGCTCGCCGTCGATGCGCTCCTTGAGGGCGGTGACCTCCTTGGCGAGGTCGCCGCCGAGCACCGTGGTACCGGACCAGGAGGGATCGGTGAGGGTGGACGAGGGGACGTACTTCGGCAGGGCGTTCAGCTTGGAGGCGATGGGGTGGGCCGGGTCGGTCACCTTCGGCCAGTACGCCGAGAAGATGTCGTAGGTACGGCGGCCGAGGAGGAACGCGGCGGGGCGGTCGAAGACCTCGTTGATGAACCGGCCGAAGTCGTCGTCGCCGAACGGGAAACTCCAGCCGCCGTGCTCGAAGCCGCCCCGGGTGTCCTCCTGGGGGCCGCCGGGCGCCTGGTAGACGCCGTCGAGCGTGACGAAGATCGTGGAGACGAGCTTGCCCATGACGGGTGCCTTCTTCCTGGTGCGGGGTCTGTGTCACCACCTCAGACCCCGTCCGCACCCGCAACTCATCGGTGGTCCGTACGGCACCTCACCCGGCGTGCGTCGAGAACAGTCCGCCGGTCGGGCCCTGCTTGTCGCCGCCCTGGGCCTTCTTCAGGGCGTTGGCGAGGCTCTCGATGGTGAGGGACTGCAGGATCACCCGGCCGTTTCCCTCCAGGGTGGCCAGGGACAGGCCCTCGCCGCCGAACACCGCGTTCATGATCCCCTGGCGGTTGAGGCCGCCGACGCGCTGGACGCCGTACTGGATGCCCTCCTCGAAGGCCACCACGCAGCCGGTGTCCACCTCTATGCGCCCGCCGAAGTCGGCCGGGTTGAGGTCGATGAAGTTGCCCGCGCCGGCGATGATCACCGTGCCGTACCCGGTGAACTTCTCCAGGATGAAGCCCTCGCCGCCGCTCATGCCGGTTCGGGTGCCGACGAAGGCGATGCCGAAGTCGACGGTGGACTCGGCGGCCACGAAAGCGTCCTTCTCGGCGAACCACGCGCGTGTGCCGTCGAGTTCCAGGGCCCGCATCTCGCCCGGGAGCACGCCGGCGAAGCCGACCGTGCCCTGGCCGCCCTGGGAGGTGAAGTACTGGAACGCCAGCGACTCGCCCGCGAGCATGCGCTGGCCCACCTGCATGGCGGTGCCCATGGCCTGGCGGAGCAGTCCGCCCATGCCGCCGCCCCCGCCGCCCTGGCCCTGCTGCCCGCCGTTTGCGGACGGGCCGGACAGACGCGTCTCCATGGTCACGTTCGTCGTCTTGAACAGGAACTTTCCGGCCTCGCAGTACACGGTCTGGCCGGGCTGCAGGTTGACGACCGCCATCTGCATGGCGTTGCCGACGATCTCTTGCTGAAGGGTCACGCGGGGAGAACGCGGGAGACGGACCCGTAAGTTCCAGGGGGCCGGAAACGGGCCCTTGTGGGTGACGCGCGGAGCGCCCCGGTGCTGTCCGGGCCGGGGCGCCCCACGCGGGTACGGGGTGGGTCAGCCGCCCAGTTCCTGGTGCCGGGCGGCGAGGCCGGCCGCGCCCTGCTCGGTCAGGGAGCCGAACAGGCGCAGGCGGGAGATGCCGCCGTCGGGGAAGATGTCGATCCGCGCGTGCGTGCCGACCGCGGGCTCCGGGAGGACGAAGCGGTGGTTGGTGTCGGGCTGCAGGCGGGTGCGCGGCAGGATCTCGGTCCAGTCGCCCTGCTCGCCGTCCTTCACCGACACCGACGCCCAGCCCGCGCTGTTGCCCTTCAGACAGGCGGTGTCGATCTCGATCGCGCGGATCTGCGACCGGGCGGCCAGCTGGTAGCGGATCCAGTCGTTGCCCTGGTCGCGGCGGCGGCGGGTCTCCCAGCCGTCGTCCATCTTGCGGGAGCGGCCCGGCTGGATGGTGTTGGTGGCCGGGGAGTAGAAGAGGTTGGAGGCGTCCTCGACCCGCCCGCCGTTCTCCAGCGCAACCACGTCGAAGGTGCCGAGGACCGCCAGCCACTCCGGGTCCGGGACCACCTCGCCGTACACCCGCAGACGGGCGATGCCGCCGTCGGGGTGCTGCTTGACCCGCAGGTGGGTGAAGCGCTGCTCGACGGTGACCTCGAAGCCGTTGGCCGCGTGACCGCCGACGGCGGTGCGCGGGACGATCGTCGTCCACTTCACGCCCTCGCCCAGCAGCTCCTCCGGGGACGGCGAGCCGGGTACGGACGTGCCCTCGATCGAGACGGCCTGCGGGTAGTTGCCGCGGAAGTGGGCGGTGTCGACGACGATCCCGCGGATCACCCCGGGCGCGCCGAGGCGGACCAGCGCCCAGTCGTGGTCCTCGGCGGTCGGCCAGGGGTGCTCGCCGGAGACCCCGCGCCGGCGGCGGGTCTCCCAGCCGTCCATGACCTTGCCCTTGTGCCCGTAGTCCGCGACGTCGAACTCGGCCGGCTCGGGCACCAGCAGGTTCTCCCGCTGGGCGAAGAACTCGTCGTTGGCGGCGATGACACCGGCGCCGAGCTGCCGGTCGGCGAGGTTGGCGTACTGGGTGAAGGGGAAATCGGCGGTGCGGTAGTCCGCGTACGGGTCGCCGCCTCCGTAGGGGTTCGCGTCGCCGGTGAAGCGAGCCGAAGAAGATTGATGCAGCGCCGTCACGGTGATCAGGGGGTCCTTTCGGGAGTCGGCCGGTTCGGGTGGTGGGGGTGGCTTACTGGGGGCGGGCGAGCAGGGTGCCCTTCGGCTCGGTGAACTCGCCGTCCACGACGATGCGTTCGCCGCGCAGCCAGGTGGACTTCACGACGCCGTACAGGGTCTTGCCGGCGTACGCGGTGACCCGGTTGCGGTGCTGGAGGCCGGCCGGGTCGACGGTGAAGGTCTCGTCGGGGGCGAGGACGGCGAAGTCGGCGTCACGGCCGGGGGCGATGGCGCCCTTGCGCGCGTCGAGGCCGACCAGGGCGGCGGTCTGCGCGGACATCCAGCGCACGACGTCCTCCAGGCCGTAGCCACGCGCGCGTGCCTCGGTCCACACGGCGGAGAGGCTGAGCTGGAGGCCGGAGATGCCGCCCCAGGCGGTGGCGAAGTCGTCGGTCTTCAGGTCGGCGGTGGAGGGCGAGTGGTCGGTGACGACACAGTCGATGGTGCCGTCGGCCAGCGCCTGCCACAGCAGGTCCTGGTTGGCGGCCTCGCGGATGGGCGGGCAGCACTTGAACTCGCTGGCGCCGTCCGGGACTTCCTCTGCGGTCAGGGTGAGGTAGTGCGGGCAGGTCTCCACGGTGATCCGGACGCCCTCGGCGCGGGCGGCGCGGATCAGCGGCAGCGCGTCGCTGGAGGACAGGTGCAGCACGTGCACGCGCGCGTGGAGGCGGCGGGCCTGCGCGATGAGGTTCGCGATGGCCGTGTCCTCGGCGTCGCGCGGGCGGGAGGCGAGGAAGTCGGCGTACTTGGGGCCGCCGTGCTGCGGGGCGGCGGCGAGGTGGTGCGGGTCCTCGGCGTGCACGATCAGCAGACCGTCGAAGCCGGCGATCTCCGCCATGGACTGTGCGAGCTGGTCCTGCTCGAGGTGCGGGAACTCGTCCACGCCGGACGGGGACAGGAACGCCTTGAAGCCGAAGACACCGGCGTCGTGCAGCGGGCGCAGGTCCTTGACGTTGTCCGGCAGGGCGCCGCCCCAGAAGCCGACGTCGATGTGCGCCTTGCCGGCGGCCACCTCCTGCTTCACGCGCAGGTTCTCGACGGTCGTGGTCGGCGGGAGGGAGTTGAGCGGCATGTCGACCAGCGTGGTGATGCCACCGGCCGCCGCCGCGCGGGTGGCGGTCCAGAAGCCCTCCCACTCGGTGCGGCCCGGGTCGTTGACGTGCACGTGGGTGTCGACCAGGCCGGGCAGCAGCACGTGGTCGCCGAGGTCCTCCAGCCGGGCACCGGCCGGGGCCTCCGCGTCGTACGGCAGGACGGCCGTGATCCGCCCGGCGGACACGGTGACCGTGGCGGCCCGCGCCCCTTCCGGAGTGATGACGCGCGTCGAACGCAGGACCAGTTCAGCCTCGGACACCCGAACCCCTCTCTGTACCGCCGTTTTACGCCTCGGAAACGGGATGTACACCCACGTAACGAATTTCAACGTTCTGTTGAAGGAGTCTTCACTCCCGCTCTCCCGCCGTCAAGGGCACACTTCTGGGCAGCGCCCGACCCGCACCCACTCTGGATGTTTCCACAAAGCGGAATTACAATTCCAGTAGGCAGAACGTAGCTACGTACAAGCAGGGAGTCAACCGGCCGCCGGGTAGGCTTCTCATCTCTTGCCAGTCCCGAAAGGAACGCGCCGTGCCGACGTCCAGCGCCAGCACCACCGACTCCGCCAAGTCCTCCGCCGCGGGCGGGGTCCAGTCCCTGGAGCGCGCCTTCGACCTGCTCGAGCGGATGGCGGACGCGGGCGGCGAGGTCGGCCTGAGCGAGCTGTCCGCGACCAGCGGGCTGCCGCTGCCGACGATCCACCGGCTGATGCGCACGCTGGTCGCCTGCGGCTACGTCCGCCAGCAACCGAACCGGCGCTACGCGCTCGGCCCCCGGCTCATCCGCCTCGGCGAGTCGGCGTCCCGGCTGCTCGGCACGTGGGCGCGGCCGTATCTCGCACGGCTGGTCGAGGAGACCGGCGAGACGGCGAACATGGCGCTGCTGGACGGCGACGAGATCGTGTACGTGGCTCAGGTGCCGTCGAAGCACTCGATGCGGATGTTCACGGAAGTGGGCCGACGGGTGCTGCCGCACTCGACCGGCGTGGGCAAGGCGCTGCTGGCGGGGGTGCCGGACGACGAGGTGCGGGCGCTGCTGTCCCGTACGGGGATGCCCGCCGCGACGGAGAAGACCATCACCACGCCCGAGGGGTTCCTGGCCGCGCTGCAGGACGTACGGCGGACGGGGTACGCCGTCGACGACAACGAGCAGGAGATAGGGGTTCGGTGCCTCGCGGTGTCCGTACCGGAGTCCCCGACGGCTGCGGCGATCTCCATCTCCGGGCCGGCCGGGCGGGTCACCGAAGAGGCGACCGAGAAGATCGTGCCTGTGCTGCAGCAGATCGCTCGTGAGCTGTCTCAGGCACTTGCGAGTTCGGGCGCCTAGGCAGGCGCACTCACCCCCGCTGCATCGGCTCCCCGAAGAGGTCCACTGCCTCCCGGACCCCACTCAGACCTCTCGCCAGGGCGCTGACCGAGCCGATTGCGCCCGCGATCAGTAACAGGGAGCTGCGCAGGCGGGGGATCTCAGGGCGGCCGCCCGCGGCCATCGCCGCGAGGGCCGCCAGTTCGTCCTCGGCTATGGCCCGGTCGGGGAAGTCGGCCGGGAGCGCGGCGAGTTCGCGGCGCAGTCGGGACACCGCGGTCCGCAGTTCCGCCACTCGCGGGTCCTCATCGCTGCCGGTCACTGGCCTCTGCCCCAAGCTCCGCAACACAGCCCTCCCCCTCACACGCCGTCGTGCGCGGGCCAGTAAACGCCACCGTGTCCGGGAGCGCCACCGCGCGGACCGAAATTCAGCCCAAGGAAACCGGCCGCCGCCTCCCCCGTCAGGTATGCAGGACGCATGACGGACAACCATCGTGGGGAGGTCGCCGGGCTGCTGCTCGCCGCCGGCGGGGGCAGACGGCTCGGCGGGCGGCCCAAGGCACTGCTGGAGCACCGGGGGCGCCTCCTGGTCGAGCACGCGGTCGGAGTGCTGCGCGCGGCCGGCTGCGGCCGGATCCACGTCGTCCTGGGAGCGCGGGCGGAGGACGTCCACGAGCGGGCCGACCTGAGCGGCTGTGTGCTCGTGGACAACCCCGACTGGGCCGAGGGCATGGGCTCCTCGCTGCGGACGGGGCTGGCCTCGCTGGCCGGTACGGGGGCCAGGGCGGCACTGGTCAGCCTGGTCGACCAGCCGGGCATCGGGGCGGCGGCCGTGGCGCGGGTGCTCGGCGCCTACGAGGACGAGAAATCGCTGGTCTCGGCCGCCTACGACGGCATGCGCGGGCATCCCGTCCTCTTCGGCGCGGCCCACTGGGCGGGCATCTCGGCGAGCGCCACGGGGGATCGCGGGGCGCGGGACTACCTGAAGGAGCACGCCGGCCGGATCCGGCTCGTGGAGTGCGCGGACGTGGCCGAGCCGTACGACATCGACACCGAGGCCGACCTGCGCCACCTTGAGTGAAGGGGGTGGCACTGGGCGCCACCTTGCCTCGACTCAGAGAATCTCGACATCAACAAACCATTGAAGTTCCACAATGAGGAAACTACTATCCACTGTTCAGAAGCGCCTGACCGCACAGCGGGCGCTGTTCGCCCTATTCGTGCCACTAGGCACCCGGTGCCACCGCTGAAGGAAGTGACAGCTCATGTCCGCACCAGCGCCGTCCCCGCTGGCCATCGTCGACGCCGAGCCCCTGCCCCGGCAGGAAGAGGTCCTCACGGACGCGGCGCTCGCCTTCGTGGCGGAGCTGCACCGGCGGTTCACCCCGCGCCGTGACGAACTCCTCGCCCGCCGGGCCGAGCGCCGCGCCGAGATCGCCCGCACCTCCACGCTCGACTTCCTCCCCGAGACGGCCGCGATCCGCGCGGACGACTCCTGGAAGGTCGCCCCGGCCCCGGCCGCGTTGAACGACCGGCGCGTCGAGATCACCGGCCCCACCGACCGCAAGATGACCATCAACGCGCTCAACTCGGGCGCGAAGGTCTGGCTCGCCGACTTCGAGGACGCCTCCGCGCCCACCTGGGAGAACGTGGTCCTCGGCCAGCTCAACCTGATCGACGCCTACACGCGGAACATCGACTTCACCGACCGGCAGTCCGGGAAGTCGTACGCCCTGCGGCCGAACGAGGAGTTGGCGACCGTCGTCATGCGCCCGCGCGGCTGGCACCTCGACGAGCGGCACCTGGCCGACGCCGACGGCACGCCGGTCCCGGGTGCCCTCGTCGACTTCGGCCTGTACTTCTTCCACAACGCCCAGCGGCTGCTGGACCTCGGCAAGGGCCCGTACTTCTACCTGCCGAAGACCGAGTCGCACCTGGAGGCGCGCCTCTGGAACGACGTGTTCGTCTTCGCGCAGGACTACGTCGGCATCCCGCAGGGCACCATCCGCGCCACCGTCCTGATCGAGACGATCACGGCGGCGTACGAGATGGAGGAGATCCTCTACGAACTCCGCGACCACGCCTCGGGGTTGAACGCCGGCCGCTGGGACTACCTGTTCTCCATCGTCAAGAACTTCCGTGACGGCGGCGCCAGGTTCGTCCTGCCGGACCGCAACGCGGTCACCATGACGGCCCCGTTCATGCGGGCGTACACCGAACTCCTCGTCCGCACCTGCCACAAGCGCGGCGCGCACGCGATCGGCGGCATGGCGGCGTTCATCCCGTCCCGCCGGGACGCCGAGGTCAACAAGGTGGCCTTCGAGAAGGTCCGCGCCGACAAGGACCGCGAGGCGAACGACGGCTTCGACGGCTCCTGGGTCGCCCACCCCGACCTGGTCCCGATCGCCATGGAGTCCTTCGACAAGGTCCTCGGCGACAGGCCGAACCAGAAGGACCGGCTGCGCGAGGACGTCCACGTCGAGGCGGCCGACCTGATCGCCGTCGACTCGCTGGAGGCGAAGCCGACGTACCACGGTCTCGTCAACGCCGTCCAGGTCGGCATCCGGTACATCGAGGCCTGGCTCCGCGGGCTCGGCGCGGTCGCCATCTTCAACCTGATGGAGGACGCGGCCACCGCCGAGATCTCCCGCTCCCAGATCTGGCAGTGGATCAACGCGGGCGTCGAGTTCGAGAACGGCGACAGGGCCACGCCCGAGCTGGCCCGCAAGGTCGCCGCCGAGGAGCTGTCCGCCATCCGCCAGGAGATCGGCGAGCAGGCCTTCGCCGCCGGCCACTGGCAGGAGGCCCACGACCTGCTGCTGAGGGTCTCCCTGGACGAGAACTACGCCGACTTCCTCACCCTGCCGGCGTACGAGCAGCTCAAGGGCTGACGCCTACGCCGTCCGGTCCGAGTGGCCCAGGGGCTTTCCCGGGGCCACTCGGTCGCGTACGAGGCGCTTGACCGCCGTGGGCTCCGGGAAGCCCTGCTCGCGCCGGTCCCAGACGACCTCGTCGTTCACCCGGACGACGAAGACGCCCCCGGTGCCGGGCTTGAGCGACAGCTCGGTCAGCTCGGCCTCGAAGGTGGTGAGCAGTTCCTGCGCCAGCCAGGCGGCACGGGGCAGCCAGCGGCACTGTGTGCAGTACTCGATCTGAACGCGCCAAGTCATCCGATGTGCCTCATCCCAGGTGCACCGACCAGTCCTGTTCCGCCGCCGGCTTGCCGTGCAGGTCGGGGACGCGCTTGAGCCAGTCCGGGCGGCCCGCCTGTGTCTTCTCCGCGCGGGCGGCCTCCTCGGCCGCGAGCTGCTCGCGGCTCGGGAAGTCGGTGGGCAGCCACTCGGGCGACAGGCGCACCCTGGCCAGGAGGTAGTCGACATAGGCGGCGCGGACGTCGTCCGGGCTCGCGAAGCCGGCGTCCTCGGCGAGCCACGCGTCCGGCACCTCGGCGACGATCCCGCGCAGCAGGTCCTCGGTCACCTTCGGGGCGAGTTCGGCGTCGGCGGCGCGGACGTCGGGGCCGTAGTGGCCGAGGGCGTGCCGGCGGAAGTCGTACTTCTTGCCCGGGGTGGTGGTGTCCCAGCGGTGGTGGAAGACCAGTGCGGCGCCGTGGTCGATGAGCCACAGGCGGGGCGGTGCGGTGCCGAGCGTCGGCCAGACCATGAGGTTGGAGCTGTGGACGGTGCGGTCCACGTTGACGGTCAGCGCGTCCAGCCAGACGATCCGGCCCGCCTCCAGCGGGTCCACGCGGAAGCTCCCCGCGATCTTTGGGGTGAAGTCCCGGGCGCCCGGCAGATAGTCCATGCCGAGGTTCACGCCCGCGCTCGCGCCGTGCAGCTCCCGCACCTCCTGGTGCGGCTCGTCGGCGGCGATCGCGGGGTCGAAGTGGACGAGGACCAGCTCGGGGAAGCGCAGGCCGAGCGCGCGGGCGAGCTCTCCGACGATCACCTCGGCGACCAGCGCCTTGTGGCCCTGCGCGGAACCGGTGAACTTCACGACGTACGTGCCGAGGTCGTCGGCCTCGACGACTCCGGGGACGGAGCCGCCGGAGCGCAAGGGTTCGACATAGCGGGTTGCGACTACCTCCCTCAACATTTTCGAAGGCTCCACCGCTCGTCATCCTTGTATTCCATGGCACCTCCACGGCGCTGCAATCCAGGGAAATGTCCACGACCAGCCCTGGGGAGAATCTGGGGAGCTTCGACCGGCACGCTCGTCTCCCTCTCTCCCCAGCAGTCCGTCGATGGCGGTGCGACCCTTGCTTCCGGCCTCCGGCATGAAGTGAGCATAGTAACCAAGCGTGACAGCCGGGGAGGAATGCCCGAGCCATCGCGTCGGCGTCACCACGGACTCCCCCGCCTCCAGCATGATCGAGGCGTAAGTGGTGCGCAGCGACGCCGCCGCTCCGACGGTGAGCACCCGGCGGGCGCCGAGGGCGATGAGCTGCCCGAGCACCAGGGCGGCTGCTGGAGCGCCGAGGCCGAAGCCGCGCAGATCGCGAGCGAGCGCCGATATCGCTCCACCAGCAGCAGGGCGCCACGCACCCAGGCCAGGCGCCGACCCGAATACCTTGCGACAGCGTGTTCCGGCAGCTGTCGCTGGTAGACCATCACCACTCCGTCCACGGTGCCCAGGCTCGCCGTCGGGTCGTGCGCCCGGACGTAGGCGGCGTGCTCGGCCGGGCCGGCCGCCGCTCGGTACGTGTGCTTACCGGCGTGCAGCGGGAAGGTCATGCGGCTCGGGCCTCCCGCTCGGCGAGTGCAGCCGCGAACTGTCTTTGGTGATCGTGCGCAGGTCCACACCGGCATCGAACAGCTCCTCCAGGACGTGGCCCACACGTCGGTCGCCGCGAGCACACGACTTCGAGGTGCATGCGTCTCGCCGTGAACTGCTCCACCCGGTAGTGCTGTTCGTACTGGCGAGGCGCTGACTGACCGGGCCCGGCTTGGGCATGAACTGGTGCAGCTTGACGATCACCATGCCGTCCTCTCGGCCGAGTCGGCGACGGACGCGGCGCGCGTGGTCGGCGATGGCAAGCCGGTCCTGCCGCCGCTCGCCAACCGCAGCCTTGTCGCGCCAGCAGGTCTGCGGCCAGGTCGGCGAGGATGTCGGGAGCCGGCGTCGCGTTGAGCTCGGCTCCCGGCTCGTGCGGTTCGAGGGGTTCGAGCGTGGCAAGCTGCGAGTCGAGGAGCGAGCCCCGCATGAAGTGGCCGTGGCGCCCGCCGAGCCGGTCCGCCAGCACTTCGCGGCCGGCGGTCAGGTGCAGAAAGAAGGCGCCCGGGCAGGCCGCTCGCAGGATGTCCCGGTGGCGCCGCCTGAGTGCGGAGCACGCGACCACCGCGCCGGTGCCCGCCGTGTCGCGCTCGTGCAGCCGGCGGCCGACGGACTCCAGCCAGGGGCGGCGGTCGGCGTCGTCGAGCGGCGTGCCGGCCGACATCTTGGCGATGTCGGCCGCCGAGTGGAAGTCGTCGCCGTCCGCGAAGGGCACGCCCAGCCGCCGCGCCAGCAGACGGGCCACCGTGGTCTTGCCGATCCCCGCGACGCCCGTGACGACGACGCACGGGGACCGGCGCTCAGTGCGGTCCATCTTCCGGTAGCGCTTCGGGATGCAGCAGGTCGCTGCGCCGCCGTTGGGCGCCCTCGTGCGGCCGGGGAGGCGGGCCGTCGGAGCCGGCCGGATACTCCTCCAGCGGGACGAGGTTGTTCTCCCATGCGTTCAGTACGGGTGTCAGGACCCGCCATGCCTCCTCGGCCTCGTCGCCGCGGATGGGCAGGGCCGGATCACCCTTCATGACGTCCAGGGGCACCCTCCATCCTCGTTGCCAGGGCGGCCTGGAGCCACCGCAACATTGAGCCTCCGCTGCCTTGGGCGGCGAAGGCATGGCAGAGAGGCACGGCCGGCTTCGCATGTTGTCGCGGCCATGGCCCGGCTGGGTGGTCACTGTGCCGTCATAGGCTCGGGTGCGTTGTGGGCGCGACGGTAGGCCAGTGGTGACAGGCCCAGGTGCGTGTGGAAGTGCTTGCGCAGTGCGACGGGGTCGCCGAAGCCGCACGCGGTGGCGATCCGCGCGACGGTGAGGTCGGTGGACTCCAGCAGCAGGCGCGCGTGGGCCAGCCGCCGCTGCGCCAGCCACTTCAGCGGGCTGCTGCCCACCTCGCTGCGGAACCGCCGGGTAAAGGTGCGCACGCTCATGTGCGCGTGCCGGGCCATGTCCTCCAGTGTGATCGGCTCGGCGAGCCGGTCCAGCGCCCACTGCCGGGTCGCCGAAGTGGAACGGTCGGTGTCCTGCGGAACCGGGTGCTCAATGAACTGTGCCTGCCCACCCTCGCGCCACGGCGCCACCACGCAGCGGCGCGCGGCGGCCGAGGCGACCGCCGCCCCGTGGTCCAGACGGACCAGGTGCAGGCACAGGTCGATGCCGGCTGCTCCGCCGGCGGACGTCAGGATGCGTCCGTTGTCGACGAACAGGACGTCCGGATCGACGTCGACGTCGGGGAACAGCCGCGCCAGCGCGTCACACAGCGCCCAGTGCGTCGTGGCCCGCCGACCGTCCAGCAGACCGGCCGCCGCGAGCAGGAAGGCCGACGTGCACAGGCTGACGACGCGGGTCCGCGGCCCTATCCGGTCCAGCGCCGCAGCGAGTTCCTCGGGGAGCGTGCCGGTCGCGAGCAGCCGCTCGCTGGGTTCCTGCGTGGCCAGAACGACGGTGTCCGCAGTCTCCAGCGCCGACTCGTCGTGGTCGACGACGATCCGGTAGTCCTCGTGTGTGCGTACCGGCCGGCCGCCGAGGGAGCAGGTGACGACGGAGTACAGACGAGTTCCGTCCGGTTCACAGGCCTCGTTGAACACCCGCGCCGGGATGCCCAGGTCCAGCGGCAGGACTCCGTCGAGGGCGAGAACGGCAACACGATGCGGCATGGCCGGAATGGTACGACAGGTGGCTCTCCGGCCACTCACCCGCCTCCGCGAGCCCACGCCACTGTTTCTTTTGCCGGGACCGCGGTCCCGGCAAAAGAAGCAGTGAGACGGACATGAGCGAGGGCAAAATGAGTGAGCACACCATGCGGGCTGTCACCGTCACGGAGTTCGGCGGGCCGGAGGTGCTGACCGTCGAGGAGGTCGTGCGCCCCGAGCCGCTGCCGACCGAGGTGCTGGTGCGAGTGCACGCCGCCGGCGTCAACCCGGTGGACTGGAAGACCCGCGAGGGTCAGGGCATGGCGGGGCTGCAGACCTTCCCGCTGATCCTGGGCTGGGACGTTTCCGGTGTCGTCGAGGAGGTCGGCTTCGGCGTCACCACGCTCGCGCCCGGCGACGAGGTGTACGGCATGCCGTGGTTCCCACGCGCCGCCGGCGGCTACGCCGAGTACGTGACCGCCCCGGCCCGCCAGTGGGCCCGCAAGCCGGCCACCCTGGACCACGTGCACGCGGCCGCCGTGCCGCTGGCGGCGCTGACCGCCTGGCAGACCGTGGTCGACACCGCCCACGTGCAGGCCGGCCAGCGCGTCCTGATCACGGCCGCCGCCGGCGGGGTGGGCCACTTCGCGGTCCAGTTCGCTCGGCACCTGGGCGCCCAGGTGATCGCCACCGCCAGCGCCGCTCGCCACCCCTGGCTCAAGGAGCTCGGCGCCGACGAGACCATCGACTACACCACCACCCGCTTCGAGGACGCCACCAAGGACATCGACGTCGTCATCGACCTGGTGGGCGACGCCCACGACCAGACCAGCACCCGCTCGCTCAAGGTCCTTCGCCCGGGCGGCCTGCTGGTCGCCGTCCCGGCCGGTGTCTCCCCGGAACTGGCCCAGGCCGCCGAGGCGGCAGGCGTGCGGGTCACCCCGTACCTGGTCGAGCCGGACGGCGCGGGGCTGACCACGATCGCAGGCCTGATCGACGCCGGCGAGGTCGTCGTCGAGGTGGAGGAAACGTTCCCGCTGGAGCAGGCCGGCGCGGCGCACGCCCGCGTCGAGGCCGGCCGCACCCGCGGCAAGGTCGTCCTCACCGTCGCCGACTGACCCTGGGCTCGGGACCACCGCAGGCTTGAAGGGGTGACCGTGGTGCAGGGATGGCAGGGACCTCACCGGACAAACCTGATCTGTGGGTAGCGGGGTGAGGGGTGCTGGAGCAGGTGGTTGTCGAGGTGGCGTAGATGGAGGTCGAAGAAGGCTCGTACATAGTCGCGTTGCGTGTGGATGGCGCGGTTCGGGTCGAGGGTGCCGATTGCTTGCCTCACCTGACTGGGCGTCAACCCGAGGGCGGGCGCGGCTTGAGGTAGCAGTGCTTCCAGGTCGGTGAACGAGGTGTGGGTGGAGCCGATGAGGGCCAGTTCGCGTTTCCAGCCGTACTGGCTGGTCCAGAACTGATCCCAGCTGGGATCCTCCGGGCCTGGGCCGGGGTCGCTGCCGAAGAGAAGGAATGGCCGGTCGGTGCCGGCGGTGACGGGTGGCAGGAGGCTGCCGTCCAGGTTGACGCCGGCCCGCAGGCGCCGGTCGGCGTGGATGGCTGCGGCGGCTGTGGCGCCGCCGAGGGAGTGGCCGAGCATGCCGACGCGGGACAGGTCGAACGCGCCGGCGAGGGTGGGTGGCAGGGGGCGCCGTCCGGCGTCGGTGTTGTGTCCGGCGTTGAGCGCGGTGAGCTGGTCCAGCACGAACCGGGTGTCCGCAGTGCGGACAGCGAGGGCCTTGGCGATCAGGGCGTCGTCGATGTCGCCGGTGATGGCGAAGGTTTCCACCCGGCCGCCGGGAAACTCGACTTGGTCGGCGTCGTAGGTGTGGTCGATGGCCACGACCAGGTAGCCGTGGCTGGCTAGCTCCTCGATCAGAACAGTGCCGAGGCTGCGGTCGCTGCGCAGGCCCGGGGAGTACAGGACGACCGGCCTCCCGCACCGGCCGTGGTCCACCGGTGCGGCCAGGTGGGCGTGCGTGGTCGGCAGCAGCAGCGTGCCGGACGGGATGCCCTGTTCCCGCTCGAAGGAGGGGACGGCGCCGGGTGACATCCACGGCGCGGGCGGGTGGCGATGGGCGGCGCGTGCCGGGTACCAGAGCTGGATCATGAGTTCCCGAGCCGGGCGGGAATCCTGCCAGGGATCGACGCGCGACGGGTCGACCAGGTGCAACGAGACCGTGCCCAGCGGGTGCGGACCGGTTGGTGCGGGCAGGGTAAGCCGCACCGGAGTCGGCGTGGGGGTGGCGGCGACCGGCGAGTCCGGTGCGGGTCGAGACTGAGCGGATGCCGTCGTGGCCATCGGGACGGACGCGATGGCTGACGCCACGGCGGTACCGAGCAGTGCTCGGCGGGTCAGGAGCCGTCTCTCGTTCAACATGGCCAGAATGTAAGGGTCCCTTTCCATTGAGTCAAGGTTGCTTGACTCCATGGAAAGGACACCTTACATTCATCGCATGGCAAAGCAGGTACAGCAGGACCATGTGACGCGCGCGGCCCGCCGCGCTGTACTCATCGACGGCATTCCCGTGTCCACTTTGGGCGTTATAGCCCTGGCACTGGGCAGCAACCCCCATCAGAGCACCGCCCAGAAGGCCTGGTGGATCGCGACCACCGCCGTCTTCACCCTCGCGATCGCCTGGGTGCTGCTGCGGGCATTCCGGCGCGCGGACGAATACCTGCGCCGGATTCAGTTGGAGAGTATGGCCATCGCCTTCGCCGCAGTCCTCGTGGGGCTGCAAGTGGCCACCCTGCTCGATGCCGCAGGCATCATCCAGCTCCACCAGCTCGCGCAGTTGATCCTCCTCGGCGGCGTGGCAATCTGGATGACGATCGCGGACCTGCGTACCCGCCTGAACCGGTGACGGCGCGTTGTGAAGAACCGACTACGGGAACTGCGTGCAGCTCGCCGGTGGAGCCAGGCCGACCTGGCCGACCGGTGCCAAGTCTCCCGGCAGGCCATCAACGCCATCGAAACCGAGCGGTACGATCCCAGCCTGCCTCTGGCGTTCACCATCGCCGACGTCTTCGGCCTGACCATCGAGGAAATCTTCCGTCCTGACCGGGCAGAAACGACGGACGACCCCGCCTGATATTGAGCCTTCTCAGCCGGCATGGCGGTTCGGTTCGATGTCGGGCAGGACGAGTATGGCGTGCACGATTGTGGTGGCGCGACGCGAGCAGCAGCGCAGCTTGACCAAGATCTTCCAGGTCCTGCGAGTGGTGATCGCTCGTTCGCCGCGGTCGCGGATCTTGCTGGCTCGTACCTGGGCCTCACCGACCCTGCCGGGCGCGGTGCACGACCTGACCGCGGCTCGAACCCACGGCATGCGGCCGGCGCCGGGCCGGGCGCGTCTTTGCCCAGGCGACAGCCGGCCCAGACAACAGAAGCCCCGCATCGGTCGGTGCGGGCAAGCCCCTGCCAGCGCCCCTGGCCTCGTCGAAGCCGAAACACCGCCTGCGGAGACTCGGGGATCCAGCCAATTCGCGGCGCCCTCGCGGTCCCCCTCGTTCACGGATCCGACCTGCGTTCAATCCTGCCGGCCCCATGCATCACGAGCCTGTCTCGCCACTTCACCCCGCGTCCGCCCGGAACGGGGAGTCGCACGTCTACGCGAATAGGCGATGTACGCGAGAACGGGAGTCACCAGCTCGGCGGCCGGCGGCCGTCCCGTGCCACCGAGCCTTGAGCGTGTACCAACGTGAGTGGTGCGGGCCGCTCGCTGAGATTCGTGGCGCAGGATGTCGAGAACGTGCCACCTGCTCCGTCCCATGGGCATCAGCGGCCACCACCGGCCGCACGCGGAAGAGGGAGAAACCAGCATGGCGATTCAGCGGATGGACAACGTCGGCATCGTCGTCGAGGACATGGATGCCGCCATCGCGTTCTTCGTCGAACTCTGTATGGAGCTGGAGGGCAGGGCGGAGGTCAAGGGTCTCGTCGCCGACCAGTGCACCGGACTCGACGGCGTCCGCTGTGACATCGCGATGCTCCGGACCCCGGACGGTCACAGCCGGCTTGAGCTGGCGAAGTACCACAGCCCCGCGGCGATCAGCGCCGGGCCGCGCAACAGGCCGCACAACGTTCTGGGCACGCACCGCGTCATGTTCGCCGTCGACGACATCGAGGACACCGTTGCCCGCCTGCGCACTCACGGCGCCGAACTCGTCGGCGAGCTGGCACAGTACGAGGACAGCTACCGGCTCTGCTACGTCCGCGGCCCCGAGGGCATCATCGTCGGACTGGCCGAGCAGCTCAGCTGAAGGGTGGCGGGGATCCGGTGCACCCGCAAGCCCTCCGAGGTGGCACAGGACAGCGGCGTGCGGCGCTCTGGGCCGTTCCTCGATTGCTGCGGGCCCTTGCCGTCGACGAACAACGGCCACACTCGGCCCGCGAGGAAGGCCCCCGTGACTCCCGAACTCAGGCGTGCACAGCCATCCATCTGATCCGCTCCCGGTCCGCCCCGAGCTCAACGTCGCCGCCCCGCACTCGATGGTCGGCTACTCGGGATGACGCTCCGGGTTCACGTTCGGTGAGGCTAGGGGCGGAGTCAGACAGAGGTTCCTGGCATGGCGTGGGCCAGTGGTTCGAGGTGTCCGTACAGGGCCGCATGGAGTGCGGCTGAGCTCGCCGAGTTCCTGGCGGACGATCTCGGCGGGCGGGGGCTCGGGCAGGTCCCGGCGCGCGGTCGCGGTGTTCGCCGCGTGGTGGGCGGATGCCGGTGCGGCGGCGGGAGCAGCGGCGAGGAGCGCGGTGGCGGCCGCGGTGATCCGTGGATCCGTATACGTTGATCTCTCTTGACCAGCAGGGGAGTTGGCGTTCGAGAGAGATAGCGGCGCGCACGCTGCTGGTTGTCGGTGTGCTGACGTGGTGTCACCCGACCGGCGGGCTGGATTTCACCGCAGAAACGAACACCCGGTGGTCCTGCGGGGTGCGGGCTGCGGGGTGCGGGGTGCGACCGCCAGTGGCGGTCACACCCCGGGTATGCCCTGCCCGAGCCGTCCGGCACCGGACGCGGAAGAGCCGTTCCGATGTCAGGCGTGGCTGAGCCGGTAGGACATGGCGCGCAGTGCCGACGCGGCTCCAGAGGCGTTGTCGATCTTCCCGTTCAGGGCGTAGAGGCCGAGCACGGAGATGGTGGCGCCATGCTGGACGAAGAGCTCCTGGCTGTCCGGGGACAGGTCGGGAGCGGTGGCGGGCTTGCCGGCCGAGTCGCGGCCGACCAGGCGGTAGGCGGCGCCGTCGGCTCGGGTCGCGGTCCGGGTCAGCGTCCAGTGGTCCGGCTTGCCGGAGTCGATGTCGATCGGGTGGCCGCTGTTGAGGTGCTTGGCGCACCCGGCGTAGTCGTGCTCGATGTCGCTCAGCGCCTTGCGCGCGGTGGCGCTGTCCTTGAAGTGGAAGAGCGCCTGGCTTGCCTGCACGTGCCGGTCCACGCCCTGGAACTGCATTCCCGTGACCGAGGTGACGTGCAGCTGTTCCGGGGAGCTGAATTCGCAGGAGTACAGCGCCTGCCAGGGCCCGGTGCTGGTGTGACGGGTCTTCGGCTCCGCCTTCCAGCGGAATGTGGTCGCGAGCGGCAGCTCGCTGCCGGACAGCCACGGCGAGGTGTGCGCGGTCCGGGCGGCCGGGGTGGCCGCCTGGGCGGCAGGCGCCAACGTGGCGGCCGCCCCCAACGCCACGGCTGCGGCGGCCGCGGACGCGGCGATGCGCGAGGCGATGCGCTTGTACATGTCGATTTCCCCCAGGTCTACGGCTGGTCTGTCCAGTGGTCTGCATCGCCCCCGGGTCGTGTCGGCACCCCCTTGGCGGGGTGTTTCCCCGCCATTTGCTGCCGTCTGCGAAGTGAGCGATGGCCAAAGCCTTTCAGCCGCGCGTCGCCGTTGTGTTCGTCGGATGTCACCGCTGCGCAACGAAGATCGACGGCTCCCGCTGTCACTCAGCCGGAACGGTTGAGAAGCCTGCTTGAGGGCCGTGTGGAACTCGACTTCCTGCGCCATGTCCGGCTCGTTGATCTGCAACTCTGATAATCGTCGGTCGGCCCGTCGTCGGCGCGCTGTTCAGCGTCGGTAACGGGTACGACCAATCGCGCACATGGTTCCCGGCAGGAGCCCTGGACAACACCTGCTACGCCGTCCTGGCCAATCACATCGGCACCAGTGCGCCCTGCGGCGTGGCTACCCCCGGCGGGACGGGGCAGGCATTCGGTTACGTATCCGGCGGGAACGTTCGCTCCTCTTTGCCGCGTCGGCCTCACCTCTCGCTCCGGCCGCCGGCGGACGGGCCGCCGGGGTCGCGGCGTACGCGCTGGGCAATGTCGCGGAGTCTGACGTTGTGCTGCTGGGAAATGTGGCGCAGCACGTTGAAGGCGTCGTCTTCGCTGAGGCCGTGGCTTTCCCTGAGAGTAAGAACGCTGCCGGAGAGCGCGTGGGGAGGATCGACTACATAGGGCGGCACGCCCCTGGAAAAATCCTGAAGGGCGCATCTGCGCAGGACAACCTGGGGTGCCACCACATTGCCGCAGGTCAGTGCCACCAACCGGTGAATTCCACGACGTACGTGCCGAGGTCGTCGGCCTCGACGACGCCGGGGACGGAGCCACCGGAGCGGAGAGGTGCGACGTAGCGGGTTGCAGCGACCTCTCTCAGCATCCTCGAAGGTCCCCTCGCCCATCCGTCTCGCATTCATGAGCATAGTAACCAAGCGTGACAGCCGGGAGGAGTGCCGGAGCCGTCTTCGGCGGGTGTTACTTGGCCCCCCAGCGGGCCGGACCCATCTGACGGGACATGATCGTGACGAGTTCGTAGGCGACGTGGGAGGCGGCGACGGAGGTGATCTCGGCGTGGTCGTAGGCGGGGGCAACCTCGACGAGGTCGGCGGAGACCAGGCGGCAGTCGGACAGACCGCGGATGATCTCGAGCAGTTCGCGTGAGGTGAGACCGCCGGCCTCCGGGGTGCCGGTTCCCGGGGCGTGCGAGGGATCGAGGACGTCGATGTCGACGGAGATGTAGAGCGGGCGTTCGCCGACGCGTTCGCGCAGCTGCTGGACCACCTCGTCGACGCCGCGTCGCATCACGTCCGCGGAGCTCACGATGCCGAAGCCCAGCTTGGCGTCCTCGGCCAGGTCGTCCTGGTGGTAGATCGGCCCTCGGATGCCCACGTGGGACAGGGCCGAGGTGTCGAGGATGCCCTCTTCGACCGCGCGGCGGAACGGCGTGCCGTGGGCGTACTGCACGCCGAAGATGGAGTCCCAGGTGTCCAGGTGGGCGTCGAAGTGCAGCAGAGCCACGGGACCGTGCCGGCGCGCCACGGCACGCAGCAGGGGCAGGGCGATGGTGTGGTCGCCGCCCAGCGTCATCAACCGCGCGCCGGTGCCGAGCAGTTCGTCCGCGGCGGCCTCGATGGTCTCCACCGCCTCCTCGACGTTGTACGGGTTGGCGGTGATGTCTCCGGCGTCCGCCACCTGGGCGAAGTGGAACGGGTAGACCTGCTGGGCCGGGTTGTACGGGCGCAGCTGGCGCGACGCCTCGCGGATGGCGTTGCCGCCGAAGCGGGCCCCGGGCCGGTAGGAGACGCCCGAGTCGTACGGTACGCCGACCACGGCGATGTCGGTGTTGTCGACCTCGTCCAGCCGGGGCACTCGGCCGAAGGTCGCCGGACCGGCGTAGTGGAGGGTCCGGTCGGACTCCTCCGGGCCGCGCGGCGGGACGATGCCGTTGGGGTGGGCGTTCATGGTGGGTCCAGGGCCTTTCTCGGGGTGGTCGGTGCGGTGGCGGGCCTGGGCGGGGCCGGCTACGAAGTGCGCCGTCAGATCGGGGGGTTGCCGTGCTTGCGGGCCGGCAGGTCGGCGTGCTTCGTGCGCAGCACGGCGAGAGCACGAATCAGCACCTCGCGGGTGTCGGCGGGGTCGATGACGTCGTCGACCAGGCCGCGTTCCGCCGCGTAATAGGGGTGCATCAGCTCGGCCTTGTACTCCTTGACCATGCGCTCGCGCATGGCCTCGGGGTCTTCGGCCTCGGCGATCTGGCGGCGGAAGACGACGTTCGCCGCGCCTTCCGCACCCATCACGGCGATCTCGTTGGTCGGCCAGGCATAGGTCAGGTCCGCGCCGATGGACTGGGAGTCCATGACGATGTAGGCACCTCCGTAAGCCTTGCGCAGGATCAGCGAGATCCTCGGCACCGTCGCGTTGCAGTACGCGTACAGCAGCTTCGCACCGTGCCGGATGATGCCGTTGTGCTCCTGGTCGACGCCCGGGAGGAACCCCGGTACGTCCAGCAGCGTGATGAGCGGGATGTTGAAGGCGTCGCACATCTGGACGAAGCGGGCCGCCTTCTCGGACGCCTCGATGTCCAGGACGCCCGCCAGCACCCGGGGCTGGTTGGCGACGACGCCGACGACCTGACCGTCGAGGCGGGCCAGGGCGACGATGACGTTGGCCGCCCAGCGTTCGTGGACCTCCATGAACTCGCCGTCGTCGGCGATCTCCTGGATGACCTCGCGCATGTCGTACGGCCGGCTGCCGTCCACCGGCACGAGCTTCAGCAGGACGTCGGAGCGGCGGTCGGCGGGGTCGTCACCGGCTACGTCCGGTGGCATCTCGCGGTTGTTCTGCGGCAGGAGCGACAGCAGGTACCGCACCTCGGCGATGCAGGTCTCCTCGTCGTCGTACGCGAAGTGGCAGACACCGGAGGTCTCGGCGTGGACGTCGGCGCCGCCGAGCCCGTTCTGGGTGATCTCCTCACCCGTGACCGCCTTGACCACGTCCGGGCCCGTGATGAACATCTGCGAGGTCTCACGGACCATGAACACGAAGTCCGTCAGGGCGGGGCTGTACGCCGCGCCGCCCGCGCACGGGCCCAGCATCACCGAGATCTGCGGGATGACGCCGGACGCCTTGGTGTTGCGCTGGAAGATGCCGCCGTAGCCGGCCAGGGCGCTGACGCCCTCCTGGATGCGGGCGCCCGCACCGTCGTTCAGCGAGACCAGTGGGGCACCGGCCGCGATGGCCATGTCCATGATCTTGTGGATCTTGGTGGCGTGGGCCTCGCCCAGCGCGCCGCCGAAGATCCGGAAGTCGTGGGCGTAGACGAAGACCGTACGGCCCTCCACCGTGCCCCAGCCGGTGATGACACCGTCGGTGTACGGCTTCTTCGCCTCAAGGCCGAAGCCCTGCGCGCGGTGCCGGCGCAGCTGCTCGACCTCCTGGAAGGACCCCGGGTCCAGGAGCAGTTCGATCCGCTCCCGCGCCGTCAGCTTGCCCTTGGCGTGCTGCGCCTCGGTCGCCTGCTCGCTGGGGCCCGCCACGGCCCGGGCACGAATCGCGTGCAGCTCGGCGACCCGGCCGCGGGCATCGCCGGCGGCGGTCTTCGGGGCCGCCGTCGACTGCGTCGCCTCTGTCGTCGTCATTGGACCAGCTCCACCCCGGGCCCGGCAGCAGTCCGGGCGACATCATGGTCCGCGGCCCCGGCGGGCTCGCGCTCGATGATTGAATCCCGTACCCGCCGACGGTTCCACCTGCAACTCCCCCTAACCTTCGCCAGCAACCCCTAATCGTCGCCGCGCCCGCCCGGAGGAGCGGCGACCGGCGAGCGGGCCGCCGCGGAACACAGGACGTCACAGTTTGTGAATATCCTCTTACATAACACGCCGTCACCGCCAGGAGGGTTTTCTTCACGGGGCCCAGTCGTTGCTAGAGTCACCACCGCGGGCCTCGCGCAGAGGTTCGGAACCGACGCAACCGTCCCACCGTAAAAGCAACTGACCAGTGCTTTCCGGACATTGACGTCGACTTCGAGGCCCATGGGGAAGTGCCGGGCAGCCGCGGTCATCCGCTTCGCCCGGGTGTAGACACATGAGGTGCAAGCATTCTTACTGACGATCATTCGGACCCACCGCACACCACCCTTCGATGCCTACGAGCCTTTCTACTGATCGGTAGCGGACCAGTGCCCGGCGACATCTCTCGGGAGCTACCTCAATTCTTTGCGCGCAATTAACGGGAAGGAATTGACGATGTTGCTGGAACGGGATACGGAGACCGCGAGACTCACCCGGTTCCTCGCTGGTGAGGCGCACGGCCGGGGCCGGGTCGGCGTCGTCGCCGGCGCCGTCGGATCGGGGAAGACCGCCTTGCTGCACCGTGTGGCGGAACACGTCACGTCCCGCGGTGCGCGTCTGCTGAGCGCGGTCGGGGCCCCTGATGAACAGGCCTTTCCCTACGCGGTCGTGGAGCAGCTGATCCATGGGCTTCCGCCGGCGCCGTCGGGCCACCCGGCGGCCGCCGCGCAGGGTTCGCCACCGCAGCCGGTGGCAGCTCGGACCGAGGCGGCCCGCCACCACGCCCTCCACCCGGCGTTCCGGCAGCGGCTGGCCCGGGCGGCGTCGGCCGGGCCGGTGCTCATCGTCATCGACGACGTGCAGTTCGCGGACCCGGAGTCGCTGGCCTGCCTGACGCACACCTGGGAGCTGATGCCTGCCGAAACGTTCTCGCTGCTGGTCGCGCTGGGCTCCCCGGAGGCCGCGATGCCCGCCGCGCTCGCGGAACTCCCGCACCGGGCCGAGGTATGCGACGTCCGGCTCGGCCCGCTGACGGTGACGGGCGTGGAGGGCCTGCTGGCCGGGACGTACGGCACGGCGCACGCCGCGCGGTTCGCGCCCGCATGGCATGCCGCGACCGGCGGCAGTCCCCTGCTGGTGCACGCGCTGCTGGACGACACCTCGGGCCGCCCCCGCACCTCGGGCGCCTCCGCGGTCCGGGACGGGGCGGCCCCCGAGACCGGTGAGATGTTCCGGCAGGCGACGCTGGCCTGTGTGCACCGTCATGGTGCGGCGGGGTTGCGGGTCGCCCGGGCCGTCGCCGTGCTGGGCGGTGCCGAACGAGTGCGGCTGTTGTGCGCGTTGACCTCGCTCGAGGAGACGGCGGTCCGCGGATGCCTGGTCTCCCTCACCCGGGCGGGCATCCTGGACGGCACCGGCTTCCGGCACGAGGCCGCCCGACGTGCCGTGCTGCAGAACGTACCCGCGGAGCAGGCCGGCCGGTTCCGTTCGGACGCCGCGCGGTGGCTCCACGAGAACGGGGCCCCGGCGCTGGAGACGGCCCGCCAGCTGATCGCGCACGAGTCGGCCGTGCCCCACGAGGCATGGGCGGTCGCGGTCCTGCGGGAGGCGACGCGGCAGGCGCTCGACGAGGACGACACCGCCCTCGCCACGCAGTGCCTGCAGGCAGCCGAACGCTGCAGCACCGACGAGCAGGAGCGGCTCACGATCCAGGCGGACCTGGCCCAGCTCATCTGGCGGCTCAAGCCCTCGGCGTCCGGCCCCTGGATGCAGTCGCTGACCGAGCCGGCCCGGGCCGGCCTGCTGGCGCCCGCCCAGACGCTGCGCCTCGCGGTGGGGCTGCTGTGGAACGGGCGCACGGACGATGCCGCGGCACTGATCCGCCAGGTCGACGAGGCGATGTCGGGCAGGCCCGACCCGGTCCTCGACACCCAGGTGCGGACCGTCCAGATGATGCTGGCCACCACTTATCCCGACGCCCTCGGGGCGATCCGGGAGTTGTTGCAACGACTGGACGGCGCACAGCGTTCGCCGGCGGACACGGCCGGCAGCGACTCACTGCGGTCGTTCCGCCTGCTGCGCGCCGCGCTCTACCAGGAGTGGGACGAGTCCGCGACCGCCGAGGCGGACCGGCTCCTCGAGGCGAACCAGCCGACGGAGCAGGGATTCGACCAGGTGCGGGTGGCACTGCTGGCGCTGGTGTACGCCGACCGGCTGGAGCAGGCCAGGCGATGGTGCCAGCGGTTCCTGGCCGGGACGGAGGGCCGGTCCTTCCCGGGCTGGCAGACGGCGCTCAACGCGATGCGCGGTCAGATCTCGTTGCGCCAGGGCCGGTTGAGCGAGGCCGCGGAGTTCGTCGAGCGCGCGCTGGAGCAGCTGCCGGCCCACGCATGGGGGGTGGCCGTCGGCATGCCGCTCGGCACACTGGTGGAGGCCAGGACCGCGATGGGCCACCACAACCGCGCGGCCGAGCTGCTCGAGACCCCGATGGCGTCGACCATGTTCGCCACCCGGTACGGGGTGCACTACCTGTACGCGCGCGGCCGTCACCAGCTGGCCACCGGCCGCCACGACGCCGCCCTCGCCGACTTCCTGGCCTGTGGCGAGCGGATGACCGCCTGGCGGATGGACACCGCCTCCCTCGCGCCCTGGCGGCTGGGCGCGGCCGAGACCTGGCTGGCCCTGGGCGACCACACCAAGGCCGCCGCCCTGGCCAAGGAGCAACTGAACCGGCCCGGACAGCCGGCCGCCCGCGGCCCGGCGCTGCGGATCCTGGCCGCCACCCGGCCGCCCTGGGAGCGCATCGGGCTGCTCGGCCGGGCCCTGACCGCGCTGCGGGAGTCCGGGGACCGCTACGAGAGCGCTCGCGCCCTCGCCGATCTGGGTCAGGCGCACCGGCGGGTCGGCAATACCGCGCAGGGCAGGCAACTGGCCCGCAAGGCACGGGAGTCGGCCGACTCGTGCGGCGCCGAGGAGCTGAGCCGCTCCCTGCAGCCGGAGCCGGGGCGCGGCGCCGCGCCGGAGACCGGGCGGGACGGCGCGGACGCGGTGCGGCCGGACGCCGCGGCGCTGGCCTCCCTGACCGACGCCGAGCGGCGGGTCGCGGCGCTGGCCGTCTACGGCCACACCAACCGGGAGATCGCCGCGAAGCTGTTCATCACGGTCAGCACGGTCGAACAACACCTCACCCGGGTCTACCGCAAGATGAACATCAGTCACCGACAGGACCTCCCGGTCAGTTTGGACAGCGATGTCGCACACAGCGCATGACATACCGGCGCAGCCCGCCGAGCCGGCGAGATCCGGCGGGCAGTTGCTCGCCGTGAGCGATCTGCACATCGGTATGGCGGACAACCGGCCCATCACCGAGTCGCTGCGGCCGGGCTCGGACGGTGACTGGCTCCTGGTCGCCGGAGACGTGGGCGAGCTGACCACGGACATCGAGTGGGCGCTGCGGCTGCTGTCGCAGCGGTTCGCGAAGGTGGTGTGGGCGCCGGGCAACCACGAGCTGTGGACACCGCGCGAGGACCCCGTCCAGCTGCGCGGCGAGCGGCGGTACCGGTACCTGGTGGAAATGTGCCGGGGCCTCGGCGTGGTCACCCCGGAGGACCCGTACCCGGTGTGGGAAGGGGAGGACGGGCCGGTCGCGGTGGCCCCGCTGTTCCTGCTCTACGACTACTCCTTCCGGGCGCCGGGCGCCGCCACCAAGGAGGAGTCGCTGGCCCGGGCGCACGCCACGGGGGTGGTGTGCAGCGACGAGTACCTGCTGCATCCGGACCCCTACCCCACCCGGGAGGCGTGGTGCGCCGCCCGGGTCGAGGCCACCGAACGGCGGCTCGCGGCGCACGATCCGTCCGTGCCGCTGGTGCTGGTCAATCACTATCCGCTGCTGCGCGAGCCCACCGAGGTGCTGTGGTACCCGGAGTTCGCCCAGTGGTGCGGCACCGTGCGGACGGCGGACTGGCACCGCAGGTTCCGCACCGCGGCGGTGGTCTACGGCCATCTGCACATCCCCCGGACGACCTGGCACGACGGGGTGCGGCACGAGGAGGTCTCGGTCGGCTACCCGCGTGAGTGGCGGCGCCGGGGACATCCGCGGGGGCTGCTGCGCCGGATCCTGCCGCATCCTCCCGCCCCCGCCGGAAGCGGCGCGGACGGCGTCGGGCAGCGGGAGAGCGTGTGATCGGCGAGCTGATGCCGGGGACGGTCGTGTGCGCCGAGGCGTTCGAGGACCGGGACGAGGAGGCGCTGTTTCCCGAGGAGCGCCGGGTGCTGGGGCATGCGATCGAACGCAGGCGCCGGGAGTTCGCCACCGTACGGGCGTGTGCCCGGCAGGCGCTGGCCGGTCTGGGCCTGCCCCCGGCGCCGGTGCTGCCCGGGGTGCGCAACATCCCGCAGTGGCCCGCCGGGGTGGTGGGCAGCATGACGCACTGCGACGGCTACCGCGCCGCCGCGCTGGCCCGGGCGTCGGACGTGACCGCCGTCGGCATCGACGCGGAGCCCGACGGGCCGCTGCGGCAAGGGGTGCTGGAGTCCATCGCGCTGCCCCGGGAACTGGCCTGGGCGCGGACTGCGTCGCCGGTCCCGGTGCATCGGGACCGGCTGCTGTTCAGCGCCAAGGAGTGCGTGTACAAGGCGTGGTTCCCGATGATGCGCAGCGAACTGGACTTCGACGACGCGGAGATCATCTTCTCCGGGACCGCGGGGGCGGGGCCGGAACAGGGCGCTCACGGTGCCTTCCACGCGCGGATCCTGCGCCCGGCACGCAACGCCGCGGGGCGACATGTGGGGGCCTTCTCGGGACGCTGGGCGGCCCGGCGCGGGCTGCTGGTCACGGCGATCGTGCTGGCGGCCGCGCCCTGAAGTCGCCGCGTCGGCCCCGGAGAGGGCGGCCCGGGGTCGGTAGGGGTTGTCCGCCCGGAGCGGCCCTCCCTAGCGTGAGAGCGCCGGGGCGATCTGCGATTCCGCGGCCCCGTTGCCGACACGGCCGAGAGGTTTTTCCACCATGTCGACTGCCGGCCCCTCCCCGACCACCATGCTGGTGCCGGACTTCCCCTTCTCCTACGACCGCTGGCTGAGCCATCCGGCCGGGCTGGGTGTGCTCCCCGAAGCACTGCGGGGCACCGAAGTCGCGGTCGTCGGAGGTGGCATGGCCGGGATGACGGCGGCGTACGAGCTGATGCGGCTCGGGCTGCGGCCCGTGGTGTACGAGACCGGGCAACTGGGCGGCAGGATGCGTTCGGTGCCCTTCCCGGAGGATCCGCGGTACGTGGCCGAGATGGGCGCCATGCGCTTCCCGCTGTCGGCCCGGTCGCTGTTCCACTACGTCGGCATGCTCGGTCTCGCCACCCGTCCCTTCCCCAACCCGCTGGCCGCGTGCACCCCGAGCACCGTCGTCGATCTGGGCGGCAGCCGGCACCTGGTGCGGTCCGCGGACGAACTGCCTGGGCTCTACCAGGAGGTGGCCGAGGCCTGGGCCAAGGCGCTGCAGGAGCGTGCCGAGTTGTCCACCGTGCGGGACGCCATCCAGCGGCGGGACACGGAGACCCTGAAAGCCGTGTGGAACCGGCTGGTCACCGAATTCGACGACCAGTCCTTCTACGGCTTCCTCGCCACGACCCCGGCCTTCCAGTCGTTCCGGTACCGGGAGACGTTCGGCCAGGTCGGGTTCGGCACGGGCGGCTGGGACACGGACTTCCCCAACTCCTTCCTGGAGATCCTCCGCGTGGTGTTCACCGAGGCGGACGACAACCAGGTGCTGATCGACGGTGGCGCCCAGCAGGTGCCGCTGGGCCTGTGGCATCACGTTCCCGCCGATCCGGTGCACTGGCCGGCGGGAACGTCCCTGGCGGCCCTGCACGGCGAGTCGCCGCGCCCGGGAGCGGTCGGGCTGAGGCGCACCGCGGGCGGCATAGCGGTACGGGACGCCGGCCAGGAGGAGCGCGAGTATCCGGCGGTCGTGTACACCCCGCACGTGTGGACGCTGCTGCACCGCGTCGACTGCGACCCGGCGCTGCTGCCGGCCGCGCACTGGACGGCGGTCGAGCGCACCCACTACATGGGGGCGTCCAAGCTGTTCGTGCTGGTGGACCGCCCGTTCTGGCGGGACGTCGACCCGGTGACCGGGCAGCACGTGATGAGCATGACGCTCACCGACCGGCTGCCGCGCGGTGTCTACCTGTTCGAGGAGGGCCCCGACCGGCCGGCCGTGATGTGCCTGTCGTACACCTGGAACGACGACTCGCTGAAGGTCGCCACCCTCTCCGCGGAGGAGCGGCTGCGGGTGCTGCTGGCGCGCCTGTCGGAGATCTACCCGGACACCGACATCCGCTCGCACATCATCAGCGAGCCGATCACCGTCACGTGGGAGACCGAACCCCACTTCATGGGCGCGTTCAAGTCCAACCTGCCGGGCCAGTACCGCTATCAGCGGCGGCTGTTCACCCAGTTCGTGCAGGAGGGCATGACCCTCGCGCAGCGAGGGTTCTTCCTGTGCGGGGACGACGTCTCGTGGACGGCCGGCTTCGCCGAGGGTGCGGTGACCACGGCGCTCAACGCCGTGTGGGGAGTCCTGCACCACCTGGGCGGTGCCGCACACCCCGCCAACCCGGGGCCGGGTGACCTCTTCGAGGCGCTCGCTCCCGTGGAGCTGCCGTACGCCTGAGGCGATGGTGCGGCCGGCCGGTGCTGATCAGCCCGGCCGACCGTGCCGCGATCGACGAGCGCGCCGGGAAGCCGCCGATGCCGCCGGCCTCACGGCCGGCGGCGCGTCCGCGTCTCACCGCACTGCGGGACGCCGACGGCGAGGACGCCCTCGCGCTCTCCGGCGGCGAAGACGTCCTCGCACTCGCCGGCCTCACCGGCGCTCTCATCCGCTGCCGGCGCACCGCTGGCCGGGACGTTGCCCTACTGCTGGGCGAGCTCGGCCAGGCGGTGCTTGTCGGGCTTGCCGTTGCGGTTGAGCGGGAAGCTGTCGAGAACCAGGACGCGGTTGGGCTGCTCGAAGGCGGGCAGCAGGCCCGTCAGCACCTCGCGCCAGTGTGCGGCGTCCCGCCCCTCCTCGTCCTCCACGAAGAACACCAGCTGGGTACCGCGCCGCTCGTCCGGCAGCGGAACGATCCGCACCGGGCAGTCGGCGGCTTCCGCCTTCCGTTCGATCATCTCGGGATAGAGGGTGTAGCCGTTGCGGTGCACGGCGAGCTTGCGGCCCAGGACGAACAGGTTGCGGTGCTCGTCGAGGTAGCCGAGGTCGCCGGTCGCCTGCCAGCCGGACGGCACGCGGGCAACGGTTCCGTCCTCGTCCAGATGGCCCTCCAGGCCGTCGGGGGTGTCGACCTCGATCTCCCCCGGCTCGCCCGCGGCCAGCGGGAGCCCCGTTTCGTCGACGATCCTCACCTCGATGCCGTCCATGGCCCGGCCGCAGGCGACCGGGTTGTCCAGGGTGGCGAAGGCGATGTTGCCGAGTTCGGTGCTTCCGTAGCTGTCCAGCAGCGGCAGGCCGAACTCGGCCTGGTAGCGCGCCACCAGCGGAGCGTCCAGCGGGGCGGCGCCGACGCAGAACATCCGCACCGACTCCAGGTGGGTGCGCAGCGCCGGCTTGCGGGTGACCAGGTTGAGCATGCTGCGGTAGCTCGACGGCGTGGCGTCGATGACGGTGGTACCGGTCTGCCCGGCCATCCGCAGCGCGTGGTCGAGCCGCCGGTAGGGGGCGATCACCAGTGAGCAGCGGGTCAGCCAGGCGATCAGGACCATCGACAGTCCGTACTGGTGCGCGAAGGGCAGCAGCGGCAGCAGTACGTCGTCGGGGCGGTGGCCCACCTGTGCGGCGTTGCGTTCCAGGTTGCGCAGGAACTTCGCGCCGTTCTTGACGACGCCCTTGGGGGAGCCGGTGGAGCCGGACGTCCACATGATGAGTCCGTCGGGCAGGCGGCCCCAGGTGTCGAAGTCGAGTCGGTCCTCCATGCCGGTGAGGCCGGCGGAGGGCACCAGCAACTCGTAGAGATGCACCGGATCGGCCTCGCGGTCGACGGGCGCGTCGTCGTCCACGAAGACGACCTTCGTACCGGTCCGCAGGGCGATGCGGCGGGTTTCCTCGGCGCGCTCCTGCTGGTCGACCAGCACGATGGAGGCGCCGACGTGCATCAGGGCGAACAGCACCGACAGGTAGGCGGTGGAGTTCCCCGCCTTCAGCATGACCCGGTCTCCGGGGCCGACGCCGCGGTCCCGGATCACGCTGGCGACACGCAGCGCGTCCTGCTCGAAAGCGTCGAGGGTCTGCACCGAGTCGGCACCGAATATTTTCGCTGTCATCGTAGGCTCCCTGTCCTACTCGGCGTCCATGGTCCTTGCGTTGCGCGGGTGGTGGGTCGGGTCGAGCAGCCGCAGCTCTCCCCCGGGTCCCGGCGGTTCCGGCGGGTCGAAGGGCGAGAGGGACATGAGTTGGTCGTGCACGATGTTGACGACCTCGCGTTTGTGCGATTCCAGGCAGCCGCGGGCCCCGGAGAGCGTCTCCAGGTCGAAGCGGCCGCTGGTGCAGCGCCGCCAGGCGCGGACCCCCGCCGGGGTGAGGCGGGGATCGCGGTCGGCGGCCAGTGCCACGATGCGGCAGCGGAGCGTCGGGGGGCCGAGCGGTGCGTGCACGCACGGCGCGTTGCTGCCGGAGACGAACAGGGTCTGCAGCAGTGCGGCGGTCTCCCGCTCCAGCCGTTCGGCCACCCGGTAGGCGAGCCGGGCACCCGCGCGGTGCCCGAGGAACGCGAGCCGGGAGCCGGTGAAGCCGGCGAGTGTCTCGAATATCCTGGAGGCCATTTCCTCGGAGTCGCAGACGGGTTCGGGCCTGTGGTCGCCGAGGTCGCCCGAGTCGCCGGGGTACTGGATCAGCAGCACCTCGACGGTGGGCAGCAGCAGTTCCGCCAGTCCGAGGTAGCGCCCGGTGGCACGCGTGTGGCCCGGAAAGCAGATGAGTCGGAAACTGCTCGGGGTCTCCGGTTGCAGAATCCTGATGAGCCCGATGTCGTCGGGTGTTTTCTCGTGGGTCATGGAATGGGTCATGGAGTCGGCAGCCCCTGCCTGAGCGGGGTCCACACCTTGTGGTTGTTGCGGTACCACTCGACCGTCTCGGTGATCCCGAGGGCGAAGTCGACCATCGGCCGGTAGCCGAGGTCGTCACGGATCCTCGACCAGTCGACGCAGTAGCGGCGGTCGTGTCCCTTGCGGTCGGTGACCGGCTCGACGCGGTCCCAGTCCGCACCGCACGCCTTCAGCAGGATCTCCGTTAGCTGACGGTTCGTCAGTTGTGTGCCGCCGCCGATGTTGTAGACCGCTCCCGGGGTGCCGCGGGTGAGCACCGTGAGGAGGGCACGGCAGTGGTCGTCGACGTGCAGCCAGTCGCGCACGTTCTCGCCGTCGCCGTACAGCGGGACCGTGCCGCCGCCGAGCAGGCGGGAGACGAAGAGCGGGATCACCTTCTCCGGGTACTGGTAGGGGCCGTAGTTGTTGGAGCAGCGGGTCACCCGCACGTCGAGGCCGTGGGTACGGTGGTGGGCGAGGGCCAGCAGGTCGCTGGACGCCTTGGACGCGGCGTAGGGGGAGCTGGGCCGCAGGGGATCGTCCTCGCGGGAGGCGCCGGTGGGCACCGAGCCGTAGACCTCGTCGGTCGACACGTGCACGAACGGTCCGACGCCGTGCCGCAGTGCGGCCTCCAGCAGCACCGAGGTGCCCAGCACGTTGGTGGTCACGAAGTCCCCGGCCGCCGCGATGGAGCGGTCGACGTGCGACTCGGCGGCCAGGTGGACGACGGCGTCGTGTTCCGGCATCACCCGGTTCACCAGCTCCGCGTCGGTGATGTCACCGTGGACGAACGCGAAACCGGGTTCGTCCGCCACCGGTGCGAGGTTCTCCCGGCGGCCCGCGTAGGTGAGTTTGTCGAGGGCGGTGACATGCACGTCGTCACCGAGCGGTCTGCCGGCCCCGAGGATCGTACGGACCAGGTGGGAGCCGATGAAACCGGCGGCGCCGGTGATCAGAAGTCTCATGAACGGATCTGCACTTTGCTGTGGTCGCCGAGGATCAGGCGGTGGGCTTGGGGGACGCGCGGCGCGGGGGTGACCTGGACGTGCCGTCCGATCATGGACGCCTCGATGCGGCGTACGCCGTCGATGCCGGCGCCGGTCAGGACGATGGAGTACTCGATCTCGCTGTCCGCGATGGTGCAGTGGTCGGCGACCGAGGTGAACGGGCCGATGTAGGAGTCCTCGACGCGGCTGCCCCGTCCGATGATCGCCGGTCCCACGATCCGGGACCGCGCAACTGTGGCGCCGGCTTCCACGACCACCCTGCCGACGAGCTCGCTGGCCTCGTCGACCGTGCCGTCGCAACGCGGGTCCAGCCGGTCCAGGACCGAGCGGTTGACCTCCAGCATGTCGGCCGCGTTGCCGGTGTCCTTCCAGTAGCCGGTGACCACCGAGGAGCGGACGTCGGTGCCGTGGTCGATGAGCCACTGGATGGCGTCGGTGATCTCCAGTTCGCCGCGCGCGGAGGGCCGGATCGCGGCGACCGCGTCGTGGATGGCGGGGGTGAAGAAGTACACCCCGACCAGGGCCAGGTCTCCCTTGGGGAACCGCGGTTTCTCCTCGAGCCGGATGACGCGGCCGGCGTCGTCCAGTTCGGCCACGCCGAAGGCCGACGGGTCAGCGACCCGGGTGAGCATGATCTGCGCGTCGGGCCCCGCCCGCCGGAAGTCGGCCAGTTGCGCGCGGATACCGCCGACCAGGAAGTTGTCCCCCAGGTACATCACGAAGTCGTCGTCGCCGAGCCAGTCGCGTGCGGTGCGCACGGCGTGCGCCAGGCCCAGCGGGCGGTCCTGCGGGATGTAGGTGACGCGGATGCCGAAGGTCGTGCCGTCGCCGACCGCGCCGCGGATTTCCTGCGCGGTGTCGCCGACGATGATGCCGACGTCCGTGATGCCGGCCTCCGCGATGCCCTCCAGCACGTAGAAGAGGATCGGTTTGTTGGCGACCGGGACGAGTTGTTTCGCCGAGGTGTGGGTCAGGGGCCGCAGGCGGGTGCCGGACCCCCCGGCCAGGACGAGCGCCTTCACTCAGGCCTCCAGGACGGTTGTGGGCGCCGCGGGACGCGGCGGGAGGGAGCGCAGGTGGCGTCGGCACTCCTCGTACGAGGGCAGTAGGCCGGCGGCCTCCAGCTGGGCGAGCCCGGGTGCGGCGGCGTCCTTCTCGGAGAGCACCGGTGGGATGTCCGGCCACTGGATCCCGAGGTCCGCGTCGAGCGGGTGGACGCCGTGCTCGCGGCTCGGCTGGTAGCCGGTGGAGCACAGGTAGACGACGGTGGCGTCGTCGGTGAGCGCCTGGAACGCGTGGCCGAGGCCCTCGGTGAGGAACACGGCGTCGCGGTCGCGGTCGTCGAGTTCGACGGCCTCCCACTGTCCGAAGGTGGGTGAGCCGGTGCGCAGGTCCACCACCACGTCGCGCACCGCGCCGCGTACGCAGGTGACGTACTTGGCCTGGCCGGGCGGGACGTCGGCGTAGTGCACCCCGCGCAGCACGCCGCGGCGCGAGACGGAGCAGTTGGCCTGGGCCGGGTCGAGGTCGCGGCCGGTGGCCTCGCGAAACAGGTCGCCGCGGAACCACTCGAGGAAGGTGCCGCGCGGGTCTCCGAACTGGCGCGGGCGGTACCGCCAGGCGCCTTCGATGGACAGGGGTTCCATGGTTCAGCCGACCTCCGTCGCCGCGGCACGCGCGTGCTGTGCCGGTGACCCGCTCTGTGTGATCGCCTCGTGGAGCGCCGCCCGCCAGGGGCGCGGGGCGGGCAGGCCGGCCTCGGCCCAGCGGTCGTGGCCGAGCACGCTCCAGGCCGGCCGTCGTGCGGGGCACACCAGTTGGTCGCTGCCGATCGGCCGTACCCGCAGCGGGTCGGCGCCCAGCAGCCGGAAGACCTCCTGCGCCAGTTCGTACCAGGTGGTCCGCCCGGCGCCGGTGGCGTGGAAGACACCGCACGTCCGGTCCCGGGGCAGCGAGCCGAGGGCGACCAGGGCTTCGGCGACGTCGGGCGCCCAACTGGGCTGTCCGTGCTGGTCGTCGACCACGTCGACGGTCCGGTCCGGCTCGGCCGCGAACCGGGCCATGGTGCCCACGAAGCCGGTGATCGGGAGACCCCCGGGCGGGGTGTCCCCGTCGGCGGCCGGCCCGTACAGCCAGGAGGTGCGCACGACGGTGGCCTGCGGAAGCTCCGCCAGCACGGCGCGCTCACCCGCCAGCTTGGTACGCCCGTAGGCGGTAAGGGGCTGCGGTGGCGCGTCCTCCGCGTACGGCGTGCCCCGGTGCTCGGGGTCGCCGCCGAACACGTAGTCGGTGGAGACGTGCAGCAGCCGGGCAGCGGAGCCGGCGCAGGCCCGGGCGAGGTGGCGCGGGCCCGTGACATTGACCAGGGCGGCGGCGCTCTCGTCGCGCTCCGCGGCGTCGACGTCAGTCCACGCGGCGCAGTTGACGACCGTGTGCGGACGATGTGCGGCGACGGCTTCCGAGACGGCGCGCCGGTCCGTGATGTCCAGGTCACCGTGTCCCAGCGCCACCGTCTCGGCGCCAGCCGTCTCCAGCAGCGCCCGCACCGCGCGTCCCAGCGTGCCGCCCGCGCCCACCAGCAGCCACCCGAATCCGGCCGGCGACCGCGCTGATATGTGCGAAGAATCCTTCGAGGCGATCACACGGCGATGCTACGGGTTATTCGGGTATTGCCATACCCGCCTTTTCCCCCTACGCACCCCTAACCCCCCACACTCACCCCTGACTTGGGGCCCGTGCGGGCCACGGGAAAAGAAACCGTGCTACACATGGCGGGCACCTTTGTCACGTTCCTTTCCGTCGGCGCACACATCGCGCAGCCAGGCCGCACGCGACCCTCGCGGCAGAACGCCGGTGCGGCGGTGTCGCGTCCAGCTTGATTCACAGGTTTCATGAATACAACACGTGCCGCGGATTCCGCCGTCCTCGTCGACGGACTGGTCAAAAAATATCCCGACCGAGAACAATTCGCCGTCGAAGACCTCAGCTTCAGCGTGAACCACGGGGAAGTCTTCGGCTTCCTCGGTCCGAACGGAGCGGGGAAGACCACCACGATCGGCATTCTCACCACCCGGGTGGCCCCCACCGCGGGGCGCGCCTTCGTGATGGGTGTCGACGTGGTGGCCAAGCCCGCGCTGGCCCGCCAGTCGTTCGCCGTCGTACCACAACGCAACAACCTCGACCGCTCACTGACCATCCGGCAGAACCTCGTCTTCCACGCCGGATACCACGGGCTCCCCCGCTCCGAACGCAACCGACTGGCGGACGAGAGCCTGGAGTTCGTCGGACTGACCGACCACGGCCAGGCGCGCGCCGACGAGGTGTCCGGCGGCCAGGCCCAGCGCGTCATGATCGCCCGGGCGCTGATGCACCGGCCACGGGTGCTGTTCCTCGACGAGCCCGCCACCGGCCTGGACCCCCAGTCGCAGCTGTTCGTGCACGACCGGGTGGCCGAACTCAGCGGCCGGGGCGTCACCGTGGTCATCACCACCCACAACATGGACGAGGCCGAGAAGCTGTGCGACCGGGTGGGCATCGTCGACCACGGCAAGCTCCTCGCCCTCGACACCCCGCAGGCCCTGATGAAGACGCTCAGCAACACCTCGGTCTCCGTCACGGTGGCACCGCCGCCGAACGGGGTCGAGGAGGTCCTGGCGCGTCTGAAGCGGATCGAGTCCGTGGCGGGCGTCGAGGTTCTGCACCAGGACGGGGACGACGAACTCGACCTCGACTTCCGTCCGAAGGACGTACGGCTGAAGGTCTACAGCGACGCCGCTTCCTCGACGATCCTCCCGACCGTGATCCGCGCCCTCGCCGAAGCCGGCTGCGAGGTCAAGGACATGAGCGTCGGCAACTCCACCCTCGAAGACGTCTTCGTCGAGCTGACCGGCAGGGAGCTGCGATGACCACCCCCGCCACGTCCGCGCCCACCGAGGACACCGCCCCCGAGGCGGACGACCCGACGGCCACCGCCGAGCCCCAGGCACAGCCGACCGCCCGCGGCGGCCGGCACCGGCGCCGGGCCACCCGCTGGCGGACCTTCTGGTTCATCCTGTGGCGGGACATCTTCGTCACCGGCCGTGAGATCGCGCCGTTCCTCGGCCAGGTCCTCGTGGAGCCCTTCTTCATCCTCTTCGTCTTCGGCAAGGTGCTCGGCAACCTCGGCTACACCACGCCGGGGTTCGAACAGGTGCTGCTGCCGGGCGTCGTCGCGCTCAACAGCTTCCTGGTGAGCCTGCAGAACACCGCCCTGCCGCTGGCCATCGACTTCTCCTACACCAAGGAGATCGAGGACCGGCTGCTGGCGCCGATCCCCGTGGTGCTGGTCGCGATCGAGAAGGTGCTGTTCGGTGCCATACGCGGGCTGATCGGCTCGCTGGTCATGATCCCGATCGGCCTGCTCCTCCTCGACCACGTCTCCTGGCCGCTGCACACCCTGCCGGCCACCCTGGGCATCCTGTCGCTGGGCGGTCTGGTCGGCGGCACGGTGGGCCTGACCCTGGGCACGCTGGCCCCGGCGCGGCACATCAGCATCGTCTTCGCCATGACGCTCACGCCGATCATGTTCACCGGCGCCACCCAGTTCCCCTGGGCGAGCCTGTCCCACATCCGCTGGTTCCAGATCCTGTGCACCCTCAACCCGCTGACCTACGTCAGCGAGGCGATGCGCGGCCTGCTGCTGCCGTCCGGCGGACCGCACTCGATTCCGCTGCCCATCTGCATAGGCGCCATCGCCGCGGGATCCCTGGTCTACGGATTCATCGGAATCCGCGGTTTCCACCGCCGCGCGCAGGACTAGGCCCGTGCACCCGGTGGGAATCGACGGAATTCAGCACCACCCCCGAGCAGCAAAGGGCGTTCACACGACCATGACGACGACATCCACGGCGTCCCGCACCGCGATCGTGTTTCCCGGAATGGGACCTTCCAAGTTCGCCGAAGTGGGGAAGTTCCTGCTCCTGGACCCCTTCGCACGGGCCCGTCTCGCCGAGGCCGACCAGGCTCTGGGCACCTCGGTCTTCGACAACTTCAGGGAACAGACGGACGACTACTCCGAATTCAGCCAGGTGGCCTTTCTGGTCAACTCCATGGCCATGGCCGACCGCGCCGAGGAGACCCTCGGTGTCGTACCGGACATCTGCGTGGGCCCGAGCTTCGGGCAGAAGGCGGCGGCGACCTACGTCGGCTCGCTGCCGTTCGCGGAGGTGGTCCGGCTCACGGCGGAGCTCGCCCGGCTCGAGGAGGACTTCTTCGGCCGGGAGTACACCGACGTGGTCACCCATTCCTTCGTGCGCACCCCCGAGGAGCGCCTCGCCGAGATCCTCGCCGACTTCGACGAGCGCGGTGTGTGGTACGAGTTCTCCGGCCACCTCGACCGCGGCTTCACGATGCTCTCGCTGCGGGAGACCGAACTGGAGGAGTTGAAGGAGCGGATCAGCAAGGCGGGCGGCTACTCGATGTACAGCATGCGCCCGCCGGTGCACGCCCCGGCCTTCGCCGCCCTGCGCCGCCGGGCCGAGGAGGAGGTCTTCTCCCGCTACGCGTTCGCCGATCCGAAGCTGCCCGTGGTGACCGACCAGGACGGCACGGTGATCAACTCGGCGGACGAGCTGCGCACCATGATGCTGGACACCTTCGACCGGCCCATCAACTGGCCCGCCGTCGTGGCCGCGTTGAAGGACTTCGGTGTGTCCAGGGTGTGCGTGACAGGACCGGACAACCTCTTCCACCGCCTGGACTGCACCAAGGACAACTTCGAGGTCGAGGCCGTGGGCCTGCCCAAGCGATCGCGCCCCCGCAGGTCCTCGTGATCTGACGCACCCGACGCCCGGAACTCTCCGGCACCGAAACCCAAGGGCCGGGCCCCCCCCGCGGCGGGGGCGGCCCCCCGCCGGGGGGGGGGCGCCCCGCCCCCCCCCCCCCCCCCCCCACGGCCCCCCCCCCCCCCCGGGGGGCCCCGGGCGGGTGCAACATACGGGAGAGGGTTGGCCGGGC
>NZ_JBIAEC010000023.1:87541-94223 GCF_042868225.1 Streptomyces sp. NPDC007856
CCGAGGTCCGGGTGATCTGCCCCCCCCGCCCCCCGAAACTCCCGGCCCCCCACCCCCCGGGCCGGCCCCCCCCCCGGGGGGGGCCCGGCCCTCGGCCGTGCGGGGCGCGCCGCTACCGCAGCCGCGCGACCCAGTCGTCCACGGCTCCTGCCGTGGCGTCCGCGTGCTGCTCCATCATCGTGAAGTGGTTGCCCGGTGCGTCCACGGCGGTGTGCTCCAGCTCCCAGTACGACCGCCAGTCCCCGTCCCTCGTCCAGTCGAAGAGCCGTTCCCCGGCCCGGACGAGCAGCGTGGGGGCGCCGATGGACCGCGGTTTCCACCCGCCGAACAACCGGAAGTAGGCGCCCATGGCCAGCAGCCGGGTGTCGTCGACCGGCACGTAGCTCTCCTGCCGCTCGTTCATGCCCGAGGACAGCCCGGGCTGGATACCGACGATGGCGTCGTCGTCGTGCGAGTAGATGTCGATCAGCACCACCGCACGCGGTGCGGTCCCGGCGCTCTCCAGCCGCTCGGCGACCGCGTGCGCGAGCATGCCGCCGGAGGAGTGGCCGAGCAGCACGAACGGCCTGCCGTCGGCCTGCCGCAACACCGCCTCGGCCTGCGCCTCGATCACCGCCTCCGGACCGGCCGGTACCTGCTCCCCGGTGAGGAAGCCGGGCGCGGCCAGCGCCCACACGTCACGCCGGCCCCGGAAGGCGGCGGCGAACCGGGCGTACTGGTGCGGCCCGGAGATCGACAGGATGGAGGAGAAACACACCAGCGCCGGCTGCCGGTCACCGGTGGCGAGCCGCACCAGCCGTGGCGGGGTGCGCAGTTCGGCGGCGGAGGCGAACGACGGCCGGAACCGCGAGGCCTCCATCAGCAGACCCATGAACTCGCCGGACGCGTCGAGTTCGGCGGCGCGCCGCAGCATCTGCCCGAACATTCCGCTGCTCGTCCCACCGTCCGGCGCCTGGTCCGCGCCGGCCGGCCCGCCTTCGCGGGGTGCCTCCTCACCGGGCGCCCCGGCGCCGGACGTCCGGGCGGCCAGTTCGGCGCGCAGATGCCGGGCGACGAGTTGCGGGGTGGGGTGGTCGAACAGCAGGGTGGGCGCCAGCCGCAGCCCTGTCGCCGCGACCAGGTGATTGCGCAGCTCCACGGCGGTCAGCGAGTCGACGCCCAGTTCGAGGAACTCGCGTGTCTCACCCACTTCCCCGGGATCGGCGAATCCCAGCACGGCTGCCGCCTGGGCACGCACCACATCGAGCAGCGTCCGCTCCTGCTCCCCCGCCGTCAGTGCGGCCAGCCGCCGGACGAGGTCCGCCGCGCCCGCCACCGCGGCCTGGGCGGTCCGCGCGGTACGGCGTGGCACCGCCCGCACCAAGCCGCGCAGCAGCGCGGGCAGCACGCCGGCCGCCGCCTGGGATCGCAGGGGCTCGGTGTCGAGGCGCACCGCCACCAGCACGGCCCGTGCGGAGTCGGCGCCGACCCGGCAGGCGGTGTCGAACAGGGCCAGGCCCTGCGCGGAGGACAGCGGCAGCAGGCCGGACCTGGCCATCCGCCGCAGGTCCGCCTCCGCCAGCTCCCCGGTCATGGCACTGCGCTGCTCCCACAGCCCCCAGGCGACCGACACCGCCGGCAGACCCTCGGTCCGGCGGTGCTCGGCGAGCGCGTCCAGGAAGGCGTTGGCGGCCGCGTAGTTGGCCTGACCCGGCGCGCCGAAGGTACCGGCGGCCGAGGAGAACAGGACGAACGCCGACAGGCCGAGGTCCCGGGTCGCCTCGTGGAGGTTCAGGGCCGCGTCGGTCTTCGGCCGGAACACGGTGTCGATCCGGTCCGGGGTGAGCGACGGTACGAGCCCGTCGTCCAGCACGCCCGCGGTGTGGACGACGGCGGTCAGCGGATGGTCCTGGGGCACCTCGGCGAGCAGGGCCCGCAGCGCGTCCCGGTCGGCCACGTCGCAGGCGGCGACGCGCACACTCGCTCCGCGCCCGGTGAGCTCCGCGACCAGCTCGGCCGCGCCGTCGGCGCTCATCCCGCGCCGGCTGGTGAGCAGCAAGTGCCGGACACCCCGCTCCGCCACCAGATGTCGGGCGACGAGGCCGCCGAGCGCCCCCGTTCCGCCGGTGACGAGCACGGTTCCGTCCGGGTCGAGCGCGGCCGTGGCGTCACCCTCGGCCTCGGTCACCGGGACCCTGGCCAGCCGGGGGGCGTACTGGGCTCCTTCCCTGACGGCCAGTTGGTTCTCGCCGCCGGCCACCGCGCCGGGCAGGGCCCGGTACGAGAGGTCGTGCTCGTCGACGTCCAGCAGCAGGAAGCGGTCCGGGTTCTCCGTCTGAGCCGAACGCAGCAGGCCCCACAGCGACGCCTGCGTCAGGTCACCGACCGTGTCGCCCGTCGACGCGGCGACGGCGCCGCGGGTGACGAACGCGAGCCGAGCACCGTCGAACACCTCCTCGGAGAGCCAGGACTGCACCAGCTCCAGGGCCTCGTGGGCCGCCTGTCGCACCGCGTCGGCGAGGTCGCCGGCGGCCTGCGGAGCCCGGGGTACCAGGACCAGGTCGGGCAGGGGCTTGCCCGCCGCCACGACCCCCGCGAGCGCCGCGAGGTCGGCGTACGCGTCGACGGACACCCCCGCCGCCTCCAGCGCGGCACCCAGCTTGAGGGGGTCGGCGCCGACGACGGCCCACTGCCCGGCCGGCACCCGCGTGCCGGCGGATGCCGGAACCCGCGCCCATTCCACCTGGAAGAGGGAGTCGTGGAACCCGCCCCTGGCCGTTCCCAGCCGGGCCGGGTCGACCGGCCGCAGCGTCAAGGCGTCCACGGACGCGACCGCGCCCCCCGTCTCGTCGACTGCTCGCAGGGCGACCGAGCCGTCACCGGCGGGGCTGATCCGCACCCGGAGCGCCGTGGCACCGGCCGCCTGCAGCCCGACCCCGCTCCACGAGAAGGGCAGGCGGAGCGCACCCGGCGCGGTGCCGGTGGAACCGGTGAACTCGCCCAGCGCCAAACCGTGCAGTGCCGAGTCGAGCAGGGCGGGATGGAGCGCGAACCGCGCGGCCTCGTCGTGCTGGTCCCGCGGCAGCGCCAGCTCGGCGAAGATGTCGTCCCCGCGTCGCCAGGCGGCCTGCAGCCCCTGGAAGGCCGGGCCGTACCCGAACCCGCCCTCGGCGAACCGCTCGTAGAGTCCGGACACGTCCAGCGGCGTGGCGTCGGCGGGCGGCCAGACGGTGAAGCCGGGGTCGGTCTGCGCCTCGCTTGCGTGCGCAGCGGCGTCCTCCGCGTCCTCGGTGGCGAGCACGCCGCCGGCGTGCCGCAGCCAGGTCCCGTCCTCGGCGTCCTCGGGCCGCGAGTACAAGGTCACCTCCCGGCGACCGGAACCGTCCGGCTCGCCCACCGACATGCGCAGCACCACACCGCCCCGCGGGGGCAGCACCAGCGGCGCCTCGAGGGTCAGCTCCTCCAGCCGGTCACAGCCGACCTGGTCCCCGGCACGGATCGCCAGCTCGACGAACGCCGTACCCGGCAGGATCACGGTGCCGGCCACCGCATGGTCGGCCAGCCAGCGGTGACTGTCCAGGGAGAGCCGCCCGGTGAACACGTAACCGCCCTGGTCGGGCAGTTCCACAGCCGCGCCCAGCAGCGGATGGTCCGCCGAGCCGAGTCCGGCGGAGGTCACGTCGCCGACGGTCGCCGGTACGTCGATCCAGTAGCGCTGGTGCTGGAAGGCGTAGGTGGGCAGGTCGACGCGTCGGGCGCCGGTGCCGGCGTAGTAGGCCTGCCAGTCCACCGCGATGCCCCGGGTGTGGGCGTGCGCGAGGGCCGTGGTCAGGGTTTCCGGCTCCGGACGGCCCGCGCGGAGCACCGGTACGAACGCATGGTCCTCGCCGGTGACGCAGTCCTGGCCCATCGCCGAGAGCACACCGTCCGGGCCGAGCTCGATGAACGTGGTGACGTCCTGGGCTTCCAGGGCGCGGATGCCGTCGTGGAAACGGACCGCCTCACGGACATGGCGGACCCAGAAGCCGGAGCTGGTGATCTCCTCGGCGGTCGCGAGAGCGCCGGTGAGGTTCGAGACGACCGGGATCCGCGGGGCCTCGTACGACAGACCGTCGGCAACCTCCCGGAAGGCCTCCAGCATGCCGTCCATGTGCGGCGAGTGGAACGCGTGACTGACCGTCAGACGCTTGGCCTTGCGGCCCTGTTCCTCGAAGTGGGCCGCGATCTCCAGTGCGGCGTCCTCGTCACCTGCGATGACGACGGAAGTCGGGCCGTTGACGGCGGCGATGCTCACGGCGTCGGTCAGGTACGGGGTGACCTCGTCCTCGGTGGCCTGGACGGCAACCATCGCACCACCGGACGGCAGCTCCTGCATCAGCCGGCCACGCGCCGCCACCAGCGTGCACGCGTCCTCCAGCGACAGCACACCCGCACAATGCGCCGCCGCGATCTCACCGATCGAGTGACCGGAGACGAAGTCCGGCCTGCTGCCCCATGATTCGAGGAGCCGGAACAGCGCCACCTCCACCGCGAACAGGGCGGGCTGCGTATAAGCCGTCCGGTCCAGAACTCCGGACTCATCGCCGAACACCGCCTCACGCAACGGCAGTTCGAACCGCTCGAAGATCTCGTCCAGGGCCTGGGCGAACACGGGGTAGGCGTCGTACAGCTCCCGGCCCATGCCGAGCCGCTGGCTGCCCTGCCCGGTGAACAGAAAGGCGAGCTTGCCGCCGACCGGACCGCCCTCGGCCAGTCCAGCCGAGGGTTCGCCCGCGGCCAGCGCGTCGAGTGAGCGGATGAATGCGTCCCTGTCCCCCGCCACCACGACCGCGCGATGGTCGAAGGTGCCACGATGGACGGCCAGCGAATAGCCGATGTCCGCCGGGCTGAACTCGGGGTGGTCCGACACGTGGGCGCGCAGGCGTTCGGCCTGCACACGCAGGGCCTCGACAGTCCTGCCCGACACCGGCCAAGGCAGCACCTTGGGCACCTGCGGGGAACTGTCATCGGTCTCTGTTTCGAGCGCGGGGGCCTCTTCGACGATGGTGTGGGCGTTGGTGCCGCTGATGCCGAAGGACGAGACCGCCGCCCGGCGGGGACGGCCGGTCTCCGGCCACTCCCGCGCCTCGGTCAGCAACTCCACCGCGCCCGCAGACCAGTCCACGTGCGGGGACGGCTCGTCCACGTGCAGGGTCCGCGGCAGCACACCGTGCCGCATCGCCATCACCATCTTGATGATCCCGGCGACACCGGCCGCGGCCTGCGTATGACCGAAGTTGGACTTGACGGAGCCCAGCCACAGTGGCTCGTCCTCGGCCCGGGCCTTGCCGTAGGTGGCCAGCAGCGCCTGCGCCTCGATCGGGTCACCCAGCGTCGTACCCGTACCATGCGCCTCCACCACGTCCACCTCGGACGCCGAGAGCCCGGCGTTGGCCAGTGCCTGCCGGATCACCCGCTGCTGCGACGGCCCGTTCGGCGCCGTCAGACCATTGCTCGCGCCGTCCTGGTTGACCGCCGAGCCGCGGACCACCGCCAGCACCGGGTGACCGTTCTTGCGGGCGTCGGACAGCCGCTCCACCAGCAGCATGCCCACACCTTCACCCCACGCCGTGCCGTCCGCCGCGGCGGCGAAGGGCTTGCAGCGGCCGTCGGCCGCGAGGCCGCGCTGACGGCTGAACGCCACGAACGTTCCCGGCGTGGCCATCACCGTCACACCGCCGGCGAGCGCCAGCGAGCACTCGCCGTTGCGCAGCGCCTGGACGGCCAGGTGCAGGGTGACGAGGGACGACGAGCAGGCGGTGTCGACGGTGACCGCCGGGCCTTCCAGGCCGAACGTGTAGGCCACACGGCCGGAAACGACGCTCCCGGAACTGGCCGTGCCCATGTAGCCCTCGAGGCCGTCGGGTGCGCGGTGCAGCAGCGTGCCGTAGTCGTTGTACATCACGCCGGCGAACACACCGGTACGGCTGCCGCGGAGTGACGCCGGGTCGATGCCCGCGCGTTCGAACGCTTCCCAGGTGGTCTCCAGGAGCAGCCGCTGTTGCGGGTCGGTGGCCAGTGCCTCGCGCGGGCTCATCCCGAAGAAGACCGGGTCGAAGTGGTGTGCGTCGTGCAGGAAGCCGCCCTCGCGCGTGTAGCTCGTGCCGGGCCGGTCGGGGTCCGGGTCGAAGAGCCCTTCCACGTCCCAGCCCCGGTCCGTGGGGAGGTCCGAGATGGCGTCGCGGCCTTCGGTCACCAGTGTCCACAGATCTTCGGGAGAACGGACGTCTCCGGGGTACCGGCAGGCCATGCCGACGATGGCGATCGGATCGTCGTACGCCGCCGCTCCCGCCGCGACGACCGGGGCGGCGGCCTCGGCCGAGGTGCCCAGGACTTCCGTCGTCAGGTATTCGGCCAGGGCGGTGGGCGTGGGGTAGTCGAAGATCAGGGTCGCGGGGAGGCGGACCTCGGTGGCCGCGGTCAGCCGGTTGCGCAGTTCCACCGCGGTCAGCGAGTCGAAGCCGACCTGGTTGAAGGCGCGCAGCGGATCGACCGCGTCGGGTCCGGGGAGGCCGAGTACGGCGGCCACCTGCGTGCGGACCGATTCCAGGACGACCTTGACCCGTTCCGCCGGGGGGAGTGTGGTCAGGCGTTGGGCCAGGGCCCCGGGGGCCGCGGCGTCGGCCGCCGCAGCACGACGTACGGGCACCCGGACCAGGGACCG
>NZ_JBIAEC010000024.1:0-16344 GCF_042868225.1 Streptomyces sp. NPDC007856
CCACATACGCGGCGGACTTCAACGACATCACCGTGGGCAACAACACCGCCGAAACCTCGGTCCCGGGCTACTCGGCCACCACAGGGTGGGACCCCATCACCGGACTGGGCACGCCGAACGCGGCGAAGCTCCTACCCGACCTCGTCAGCGCCGTGCACAGCGGCTGACCCACGGAGCAGCAACCGGGCATCCCGACACCAGGATGCCCGGCAGTCGTTGCCACTGCGCCTGCCACAATCGTCATTCAGCCAGTTCACCGCCCTGTCCACGCCTGCGGCATCGTGATCGCTTGTGTTGTTGCGTCTCGCCCACCGGCCCATCACTAACGCCTTCGCCGCGTTGCGCCCGCTGCCGATGAGCGACCGCGCGCACCCCAGGGTGGGACGGGGTCGGGGACGGCGACGTACGCTGCCACTGCTGGCGGTGACGGAGACCGGTCTTGCTTTCCGACAGGACGCCCGGCGCCGCGGCTCCACCCCGGGCTCGGCCACCCGCGGACCGTCAACCTGCGCACAGACGTCGTATGCCGGGCGCCGGATTCGTGTATACCCGCGCCTTCGTCCCGGACCGGCTCACCGCCACCATCACAGCACTCAGCCTCGGCCACCGGGCGCCGACCGCGTCGCCCGTCAATCGATCAAGGAATGCGAACGGCGTACTGCCCGCGTACGGGGTCTTCCTCGACCCGTCCAAGACAGTGCCACTGACACTGACCGCGGCCGCCGCAGTGGTCGTCCTCACCGAGCAGTGACGCGGGGAGAGGCCCTTGGGCTGAGTTCCCCGTCGGCCGATGCAACTCGTTCCCCCTGTTTCCCCCAAGTTTGCATCTGTGCTCTGGACACTTGTCTACCCCTCAGTAAGGTTGCCCCGGCGGACGCGCCCTGCCCTCGGGCGTGACACTCAATTGCCGCCGTGGACAGGGGGATTCATGAGCGGGATGAGCCGTCGCCGGTTCGTGTCGGGAGCATCCGCGGCAGCCGCAGGAGCCGCCCTGTGGCCGCTGCTGACGCCGGGCAGCGCACGTGCTCAGGACCGGGCCCTGGCCGCCACTGCCACGCGTGCGGTGCGAATCGAGGGGACCACGCTGGAACAGGTGGCCACGCCGTCCGGCGACGGGGCGTACAAGCGGCTGACGGCGGGCCCCGGCTGGCCGCTGATGGTGCGCGCCGAACTGGCCGGTGCCGCGTCCGGGCGGGACGACCGGCGGACCGGACTCGCCTCCTTCGTGCAGTTCACCGACCTGCATGTGACGGACACCGAGTCGCCGGTCCGCTTCGAGTACCTGGCGCGGTTCAACGACAGCGCGCACCGCCCGCAGGAGACGCTGACCGTACGCGGTGCCTCGTCACTCGTCGAACGGGTGAACGCCGTGCGCCAAGGCCCGTACACCGGCCTGCCGTTCAGCCTCGTCATGGCCACCGGCGACAACACCGACAACCACGAACGGATCGAGCTCGACTGGTACCTGACGGTCATGAGCGGCGGCCGGATCACCCCGAACAGCGGCAACCTCTCCCGCTACGAAGGCGTGCAGAACTCCGGCAGCGCCCAGTACTGGAACCCCGAGTCGTCCCTCCAGGACGCCTACAAGGCCAAGGGCCTGCCGCAGATCCCCGGTTTCCTGAGCGGCGCCATCCGCCCCTTCGACGCCCCCGGCCTCAGCCTCCCGTGGTACACGACGGTCGGCAACCACGACGACAGCATCGAGGGCAGCCTGCCCGACCTCGGTCTGCTGAACGACCTCTACACCGGCTCCCGCAAGCTGGAGGGCTGCGACGACGCCACCGCGGCCCAGCTGGCGGACGCCGTACTGCACGACCCGGCGGAGGCCGTGCTGCTGCTGAGCAAGCTGCTCACCAGCGGCGGCTCGATCCGCACGGTCACCCCCGACGAGCGGCGCCACCCGTTCACGCCGGCCGAGTTCGCCAGGGCGCACCTGAACCCGGCGTACACCGGAGCCGGCCCCGTGGGCCACGGGTTCACCAACGACTCGGTCAGCAGCGGACACCTCTACTACACCTTCGACCTCGCCGACGGCGTCCTCGGCATCAGCCTCGACACCACCAACCGGGCGGGATTCGCGGACGGTTCGCTCGGCACCGCGCAGCTGAACTGGCTGGAGTCGGTCCTCAAGGCGCGCAGCGGGCATTGGTACGACACCAACGGCAACGTGGTCCGGGGCGGATCCGGCAGCCGCCTCGTCGTCGTCTTCAGCCACCACACCAGCGGCACGATGGGGAACCTGTTGCCCGACCCGTACCACCCCTTCGAAGCCCGCCACAGCGGCGCCGAACTGGTCGCCCTCCTCCAGCGCTTCCCGAACGTGGTGGCCTGGGTCAACGGGCACACCCACACCAACCAGATCATCCCGCACGGCCACACCGTCCCCGAGCGCGCCTTCTGGGAGATCAACACCGCCTCCCACGTCGACTACCCGCATCACGCGAGGGTCATCGAGATCGCCGACAACCAGGACGGCACGCTGTCGCTGTTCACCACGCTCATCGAGTCCGCCGCGCCCTACCGGACCGACTTCGCCGACACCTCCGATCCCGGCCTCGCCGCGCTGTACCGGGAACTCGCCTACAACGACCCATACGCCACCCCCGCCACCCGCATCGGCACCGCGGCAGACCACAACACCGAACTGCTCCTGACCAAGCCCGCGACGTAGCCGTAACAGCAGGACGGTCGCCGTGGGGTCGGCTCGGGCCACAGGTGCAGTCCGCCAGGCGCCGTTTCTCCGTCTCGGGCTACGGCCCCGGGCGTCCCAGGTGGACCCGGCTCTTCTCCCGTGACTCTCTGGCCCGCCGACTGGACTGGCCGATACTGCTGGCGGCCCTCACCCTGTCGTTGATCGGCTCACTGCTGGTCTACTCGGCGACCCGCAACCGCAGCGCGATCAACCAGGGCGACCCCCACTACTTCCTCATCCGGCACCTGATGAACCTCGGCATCGGGTTCGTCCTGATGATCGGCACGATCTGGCTGGGCCACCGCGCCCTGCGAAATGCAGTACCGATGCTCTACGGCATCTCGGTCCTCGGGGTGCTGCTGGTGCTCACCCCGCTCGGTGCCACGATCAACGGCAACCGCAACTGGATCGTCCTGGGGACCGTGCACCGGGACTTCCCGGCGCTCAGCGACGCCGCCCGCAGGATGTACGGCCACACGACCGACCAGAACAACACCACCAGGCGGCTGGAGTGCTAAGGCGCTGAGTCCTGTACCTCGGGGCTACGGGCGTACGCCGTGGTGGGGGTGACCCCCCATCTGGTCACGGCCGTGGTGGGTTTGCCGTCGGCGGTCACGCTTATGGTGCGGTCGGTGCTCACATGGACGCATGCCGAGTCGCCGCCGTTGCGCGCCAGCGCACCGGACAGCGCCTTCTGGGTGTCGGCCGGAGCCGAGGAGGGGTGGCTGCCCGTGTAGGTCGTGCCGGTCGTCCAGTCGCTGCCGATCATGAGGACGATCTGATTGCCGTTGCCCTGCTTGACGTGGGAGGTCGGAAGGCCCAGCGCCGAGGCTACGGCCTTGGCCTGAGCGGACTTGCCTTGCGGATAGGTCAGCGTGGTTGTCGTGGCCGGAGTGCTTGCGTTGCCTGCGGTGGAGGCGGAGTTGAATCCGGCGCGGGTCAGTTCCTGGAGGATCGCGCTTGCCCGGCTGGCGGTGCTCGTGCCGTTCTCGACGGCGACGACGACGGCGCTTCTGTCGACAGGCTGCGTCGTGGAGGTCGCCGAGGGGCCGGCCGACTTCTTGCCGGTGGCAGTGGTCAGCGACTGGTCGTCGGCGATGGTCTGGAACAGGGCTGCCGCGCCCGGGCCTTGGACAACATGATCCCGGTTGGCCGGATCGGGGACGTTCTGCATGGTGACGAAGGTGACCCGATTGCTAGGCACCTTGCTGAAGTCCTGGGCGAGGCCGACCAGATCGGAAATGCTGCCCAGCCGCTGGTCCACGGTAAGGGCTTTGGTGGCGGCGTTGGCCAGGTCCAGTACCTTGACCGGGTCGGTGAGCGTTCCTTCGCTCTTCAGCTTCGCCATCGCCGCACCGAGGAAGGCATGCTGGCCGCTGGTGCGGCCGACGTTGTCACTGCCACCGGTGAAGCCGTGCCGGGTACGGAGGAATTCCAGGGCGGCGATGCCCTTGAGGGTGTGCGGGCCCGCCGACAGCTTCAGGTGGGACGACGGGTCGTAGACGTTCTTGTCCACGCAGATGCCCACGCCGCCCACAGCGTCCGATATCGAGACGACGCCGGCGAAGTCCACCTTCATGAAGTGGTCGATCGGTATGTTGGTGAGTTGGTGCACGGCGGCCACCTGGCAGGCCGGACCGTAGGACAGGGCGCTGTTGATCATGTCGGTGCGGGCGCCGACGCTCTGGCCGGTCTCCTTGTCGGTGCAGGGCGGCAGGCTGGTGACCAGGTCGCGCGGAATGCTCATCACCGTGGCATTGGAGCGGTCGGCGGATATGTGCATCACCATCTCCACGTCGGCCCGCTCACCGCCGCCCGACTCGCAGGCGCCTCCCAGCTTGCAGTCCGCCGCGCCGCTACGGCTGTCCGAGCCCATCAGCAAGACGTTGATCGGGGTACGGCCGAAGGCGTCGGGCTTCTCAGTGCCGCCCTTGCCGTCGAGGGAGACGCTGTGGATGTTGCCGTTCAGGTGTTCGTAGAACCACCAGCCCGCGCCCGCAGCGACCAGGACGAGCCCGGACAGGGTGATCGCGGCCATCTTCAGCGCTCGCCTGCCGCGTCCCGTCGGCCGCGACCGGGTATTGCCCCGTGACCGGGAGGCCGCCCGGGCTGCGGCGCGCCCGCTCGGCGGGCGCGTGCCCTCCGCCTCGGCCGCACGCTGTCCCGGACGGCGGGCAGCACGGCCACGCGTGGCCTGACCGCCTCGGCCCTCCCAGGGCTCGCTCATCTCCCACTCCCATGAACGGTCGGGCCCGTCAGGCCGGGCCGTCGGGGGTACGGCCGGGCATACGCGGCGATGTACGAACAGGCGAAGCCGGGCTCCACCATACTTGCGTGATTGCGCAATCTAACAAAGCTGCGGCCCGAGTAGCACAGCCCCTGACACATTTCACAGGTGAGGGATCGCGTGGGAAGGCGGGTGAACACCCCCCTGCACTCAGCCAGTTCCGGCCGACCTCAATGATCGTTCCTTTCGTATCTCGCGATTATCCACGCGGCGCCACGTTCCGCCAAAGCCCTTCGCCGTCCCCGGCGTGGGCGTGCACAGCAAGGCGTGCCCGGGGGACCCGTTCGGGGGCGATCAGTCCACGGTGACGGTGTTGGACTCGCCGGCGATGTCACCGGCCAGTTCCTCGGCGAACTCGCCGCCCTGTTGGCGCATCTGCTCCACGGCTTACGGCAGCCGGAGGGTGTCCGGCAGCAGCAGAGGTGTGCGCGACGGCGCCGGCGGTCGCGTCGGCGAGCCGTTCGGCGGGCAGCGCCATCAGTTCGCAGACCGCGGTCACTGTGACGGTTCTCGGTGTGGCTGGTCTGGGTCGGATCCATCCGAAGCTGAACGGGGACATCAACACCTTCGGCGCGGGACGGCCTGTCCAAGAGCATTTACGCCGACCACCAGCACGCGACAGCGGTATCGATCCCGGGTGACACGCTGGTCACCGTCCAGCCCTGCCAACTGCCCGACAGCAGTTGGACAAAGACCCAGACCAATGCCCTGGTCTTCCAAGCACCAGCAGGCGTTCGTCTCCAGCCCCCTGAAGCAGATCAACCTGAAGGACGTCGACCTGCAGCACACCACGACCGTCATCCAGTACGGCACAGACGGGTCGGCCCTCAACACTCATCGACCGGCAGTCAGCCAAGGGTGAAGTAGGCCAGGCTGCCGAGCCCGGCGACGGTGCAGTAAATGGCGAACGGGATGAGGGTGCGGTTCTCGAAGTACCTGACCAGGTAGCGCGTCGCGAGGTAGGCCGCCACGAAGGCGGCCAGGCTGCCCGCCAGCAGCGGGCCGCGCAGTCCGTTGCCCTCGGGGCCGAGCAGCGGGGGCAGCTTGAGGAGCGCGGCTCCGCCGATGACCGGTGTGGCGATCCCAACGGCGGCCTGCGAAGTCCCGGCCCTTCTTGACCTCGTCGAAGGCGGCGCGGTGCAGTTGGCGATGCCGAAGACCGCATCCGGCTTGTACTTCTGCCAGGCCCGCTCGAAGGACGGGTCATGTGGCTTGTACGCCTCGTCGTAGAGGATCGCCATCACCCACTGGGCGCTCACACCGACCTGACGGGCCCGGATCGGACCGAGGCGGCGTAGCCGGCGGGGTCGTACGACGCCGGCAACACGGACGGGGCGGCGGAGCCGGCCGACGTGCTCGATGGGGGGACAGACGCCTTCCCCTGGGGTGGCGGATCGCCCTGCGGGGTGTCGGCCGCGCGCACGATGACGTACCCGACCAGGGCGAAGACCAGCACGAGCAGCCACTGAGGGCGCTTCGGAGCCCGGGACTCTGTCATGTCGCGCCCTTCTCGTGCCCTGCCTTCGGCCGACAACCTTGTACAGCGGGGAGATCAAGACGGGCGTGAGCCGGCGCCGGGCACCGGCGATCGCCTGAGTCGCCCCACCGGAGCTAGGCCGCTGCCGTCACGACGCTCGAAGCGTGCCCTGGCCGCCAGCAGACCTGCGGCGTAGAGGATCAGGACAGCGGTGAGCAGCAGGTAGTACACGGCCGACAGGGCGGTCAGGCCGAGCATGGGGCCCAGCGGTGAGGGGGGAAGCGCCAGGCCGATGACGGCCAGTGCCAGCGCGGCCCAGGCGACCGGGCCCGGTCTGCGGAATTCGGCCGTACGGCGGCCGGCGCGCAGCAGCACCATCACCAGGGCCTGGGTGATCAGGTTCTCCGTGAACCACCCGGAGTGGAACACCGCTTCGTCCTCCCCTGTCCTCTGCCCGTGGATCGCGAGGGCGAGGACACCGAAGGTGGCCAGGTCGGCGACGGCGTTGAGCACGCCGAAGCCGATGATGAAGCGCAGCAGGTCCCGTGGGTCCAGAACGGCCGGCCGGCGCAGGGCGGCGGGGGCGGGCCGGTCGTGGGCGAACGTGAGCTGGGCGGCGTCGAAGCACAGGTTCTGCAGCAGGACCTGGGCCGGGAGCATCGGCAGGAAGGGCAGCAGCAGACCGGCGGAGAGCATCGCGAGGACGTTGCCCAGGTTGGACGACAGCGTGATGCGCAGGTAGGTGACGATGTTGCCGCCCGCGTGTCGGCCCGCGGCGACGGCGTGCGCGATCGCGGTGAGGTCCTTCTCAGCCAGCACCACGTCCGCGCCTTCACGGGCCACGTCGGCAGCATTGCGTGGGGCGATCCCGACGTCGGCGGCGCGCAGCGCCGGCAGGTCGTTGACCCCGTCGCCGAGGAAGCCGACGGTGTGTCCGGCGGTGCGCAGCGCCTCGGTGATCCGGGCTTTGTGCTCCGGGGTGCAGCGCGCGAAAACGGTCGTACGGGCAGCGACCTCGGTGAGTTCGGCGTCCGTGAGGAGGTCGACGGCGTCGGCGGTGAGCACGGCGTCATCGGTCACCACAATGCCCAGGTCGAGGCAGGCGCGGGCCGCCGTCCCCGGATGGTCGCCGGTGAGGACCTTGACGGTGACACCCCGGTCGGTGAGGACCTTCAGAGCGTCGGCGGCGGTGGGCGCGAGTGCGTCCCGCAGGGTGAGCAGGCCCCGGAAGGTCAGGCCGCGTGCATGGGTCAGCGTGTAGTCGCGTCGACGGGAGGATCGCTCCGCGGTGGCGACCGCCAGGACGCGCACCCCGCTGCCGGCCTGCCGGGTGGCGAGGGCGCGCAGCTGATCACGTTCGTCGTCCGCGAGGGCACAGCGGTCCAGTACGGCCTCGACGTCTCCCTTGACGACCAGCGTGTGCATCCCGAGCCGGCCGGGGGTGCGTACGACTGCCACGGCGAGCCGGCGGTCCGGGGCGAAGGGCACGGCCGCGACCCCGTCGTACGCCGTGAGCGTGTCCTCGTCGACCGCGTCCAGGATCGCCTCGTCGAGGGCGTCGGGTTCGGGAAAGTCGGCGAGTTGGAGGGTCCACCACGCGTTGACGGCGGCCCAGTGCAGCACCTCGGGGTCGTCCCGGCCGTCCAGGCCAACAGCACGGTCGGCGACGGGCCGGTCCTGGGTGAGGGTGCCGGTCTTGTCCAGGCACAGAACGTCGACGGCGCCGACATCGTGCAGGGCCGGCAGGCGCTTGACGATCACCCCGTGCGTGCGAGCGAGCAGCGAGGCGCCGCGTGCCAGACAGAGGGTGACGAGGACCGGCAGCATCTCCGGGGTCAGTCCGACCGCGACCGCCACGGCGAACGGCAGTGTCTCCAGGCCGCGGTCGCGCAGCGCCGCGTTCGCCATCAGCACCAGCGGCGGGGTGAGCAACATGAACCGGATCAGGATCCAGGAGATGCCATGGACCGAACGGTCGAAGGCGCTCGCCTCCGCTCGGCCGACCCTGCGCTCGTGCGCCGCCGCGAACCGGGTGTGCGCGCCGGTCGCGGTGATGACCGCGGTGGCACTGCCGGAGGCCACGCTGCTGCCCTGGAAACAGAGCTGCGGCTGCTCGAACAGCCCGCCGCAGGCCGGGTGAGGCAGATCGTCGGCAGACTTGGCGACCGGCGCGGATTCACCGGTCAGCGCGGCCTGATGCACGGTCAGGCCACTGGCCCGCAACAGGCGTACGTCCGCCGGCACCAGGTCGCCCGGCCCCAGCCGGATCACATCTCCTGGCACCAGCTCGGCCACGGGCACCTCACGGGTCGCCGGGGCTGCCTCCTCGTCGGCCCGCCGAAGCACGGTGGCGGTCGTGGCGACCAGCTCGCGCAGCGCGGCCGTGGACCGGTCGGCCCTGTGCTCCCCGGAGGCCCGCAGGACGCAGCTCACCACAACGAGCAGAAGGATCACCGAGGCGGTGCTCCAGGCGAAGACGGCCGCCGAAACCAGTCCGAGGCAGGCCAGCACCGCAGTGAACGGGTCCCGCAGGCTTCTCAGGAACAGCCGCGGCCAGGAGGCCGCGCGCCAGGCCGGGCCGGTGCTCTCCCCCAACCGGGCCAGCCGCTCCTCGGCCTGCGCTTCGGTCAGACCGCGCGGCCCGCTGTCCAGCCGGCGCAACGTCTCCAGCACGGTCGGCGCAGACAGTCCCGGCGAGACCTCTTCCTCGGGTGCGCTTACGGCCGACGGGCCAGGCGGCTCGGCGTCCTGCCCCGGGGCCGCGGTGGTCTCAGCCACCGATCCCGCGCAGCTCGCGCACCGGCGCGAGGGCGTGTTGCGAACGTGCCGTCAACTGTCCGACCATCACCCGCACCACGGTGACGACGTCCGGGTCATCGACGTAGTAGACCTGCCGCCGCCCCTCGCGGCGGGAGTTCACCAGCCCGGCGAGCTTCAGCTTGGCCAGATGCTGGCTGACGGCGGGCAGTGCTCCGCCGACCCGGTCGGCGAGATGCGTGACGTCGCTCTCACCCTGTGACAGCGCCCACATCAGATGCAGCCGGGCTGCGGAGGCGAGCAGCCCGAACGCGGCGGCCGCCTGGGCGAGAACCTCGGCGGACGGATCCTCGACACCACCGACGTTCCCCGTCACAGTCCTCTCCCGTCCCGCCCACTACACAGCCGACACCCATGTGCCCGCCCAGTGTAGGCGGCCGAATGCCCCGCGTCCCCGCGCCGAGGAGGCAGGACGGTCAGTCCTCGTAGTAGTTGTTGACCACCACGTCCGGCTCGTCGTCGAACGCCTCGTTCAGCAGCGCGCCGCCGATGAGACCCGCCGCACCGGCACCGATGAGCGCGCCCGCGCCGAAGCGCCGGCCTCCACCCTGCTGCTGGTCATGACGGTCGTGATGGTCCGGATACGGCTGTCCGAACGCAGTTTCGCCTGGATGCGGTCGATCTCGGCGTGGTCGATCTGATCGAGCAGCCGGCCCGCCTCGGCCCACGCGGCCTCGGAGATGTCCCTGGCACTGGTGTGCAGTTGGATGCCGTACCGGAGCGTCCGGCCGTGCGAGGAGCCGCCGAAGACGGCGCCGACCAGCAACCCACGGCTGTGCACAAGCCCAACACCGCGACTCCTGCGCACGCGCATCCTCGGCGGCCTCATCATTTCCGTCCAGGAGACACGTTCTGGATGTCGCGTGCGGGGCGGAACTCAGGCTGGGGCAATGGGCACTTGTGCCACAGGATTTCCGAGTGGATCTCGCCACTGAGAACTGCGGTAAGGAAACGGGTCACTGTCATGTAGTACCGTTCCCAGTCCTCTCCGGACTCGTCATTGATCATGATGGTACGGCTGTCGGGGTCGTCGCCGGGTGGCACGAGCCAGTACAGGTACTCTCCGTTGTCCGTGGTTGCCCAGCAGATCAGACGAGCGCTGTCGTCCTCCAGTTCGGCGGGTTTGTCCTCGTACCGCCACAGCCACTCGTTCCCCTCGTCACGCTCTGCGGAGGTCTCGAGCTGGTCATAGACATCGTTGGGGCAGCCGGGGGTCTGCTCTGGTGCGGTGGGCCGGGGCAGGAGCTCGGTGAGCCGGTTCAGCCCGGGGTTCATCGGCAGGCTGTTCCTTTCTTCAGCGCTTGCGATTCCAGATGGTGAGCATGTTCGTTCGGGATCCGATGTCCTCACCGGATACGCGCTCACCGCACGGCAGGTCGCGCCGGCCGCCGTATGGGCCGCATCCGCCACGGTTCCAGTCGGCACCGGCAACGGGCCGCGCTGTGCCGGGTGGCAGCGTGGTCAGTCGCCTGCAGTCGTTCACAGGGTGGTGCAACAAGATGGCGCGCTATGTTCATCATGTTGTCACCTTCATGCGAACCGGCACCGGAAGTGTGACCCGTGCAAGGCGGTTGACGGAGAGGCCCTGAAACGTGACGGTGTGCTGGCGTGGAACGGTGACCGCGGGTCGCGCAAAGACATGGATGCCGGTGCTGGCCTGGGCGGTGACGCGAACCGCACTGCTGCTGACGCTCTTCGGCGCCCTGCGCTTCCCCGGTGACGACGTCCGCCCCGACGTGGTCGTCATCTACCACGGCTGGTACGAACGGCTGCTGACCGGCAGCTTTCCGGTCGGCGACGTCACCTGGCAGTACCCGCCCGCCGCAGCGGCGGTCTTCCTCGCTCCGGCACTGCTGCCGTTCCTGACGTACTCCCACGCCTTCTACCTGCTCGCCTGCGCCGCCGACGCGACGGTCCTGGCGATGCTGCTGCGGGCCGGGCGGGCCCACGGCCGGGACCTGGCCGGCGCCTGGCTGTGGGTCGCCGGGGTCGCCGTGCTCGGCCCACTGGCCCTGGCCCGCTATGACGTGGTGGTCACCGCCCTCGCGGTCGCCGCCCTGCTGGCCGCCGCACGGCATCCCCGGGTGGCGGGCGCGCTGGCCGGGATCGGCGCACTGGTCAAGGTCTGGCCCATACTCGTGCTCGCCGGCGCGCGACGGGGTCTCACGACCCGCCGCGCCTGGGGGGCGGCGTTGGTCACCACCGTCGGCGTCAGCGCCGCGTTCCTGGCTTTCACCCGGGGACCGTTCGCGTTCCTCACCGAGCAGCGTCAGCGCGGCGTCGAGATCGAGTCGCTGGGCGCACTGCCGTTTCATGTCCTGCGCTGGCTCGGTCTGTGGCACGGCACCTCCCGGCTGCACTACGGGTCGTTCGAGTTCCTGGGCCCGTATGTGCCCACCGCGGCCCGGATCGCGCTGGCCGGCGCGGTGCTGGCCTTCTGCTGGTTGGTCTGGTGGCGGGTACGCGCCCGCACTTTCAGCGACGTCGTGCTCTACGACGCTGCGTTCGCCGCGGTGCTGGTCTTCGTCACCACCAGCCGGGTGATCAGTCCGCAGTACCTGATCTGGCTGCTCGGCCTCGGCGCGCTCTGCCTGACCAGCCGCTCCACAGTCCAGCGCCGGCCCGTGCTGCTCATCCTGGTCGCGTGCTTCTTCACGGTGCTCGAATTCCCCATCGGCTTCGGCCCGGTCGTGCGGAGCAATCTGCCGGGCATAGTCGTACTGCTGATCCGCGACGGGCTGCTTCTGGTGGCAACGGTCTCGTCCTGCCGCCGGCTCTGGCGCAGTACGGCCTCCCGGCCGGAAGCGACGCCTGACGACGCGGCGTCCTCGGACGCGGACTACGCGGTGGCACATACGGGTTGAGCCACCCTGGAGCCAGGGGCGTGAGCCCCCGCCCCGTCGCACCACCTTGTGCGCGGTCCGCGATCCCGGCCAGCGCCGGCCCCGCGTCGCGATCCCGTGCTCATGGCGGAACGCCACCGCGGGCTGCCCATCGTCGACGCCCTGAGCGCCACCTGGGGCTGGACCGACGACCTCAGGATCACCGGGAAGTCGGCATGGGCCCGCCCCTCACTCCCCGGAGCCTGGACCCGCCGCTTGCAGGATCTGCCGTACTCGCTTCGGGAATTACGCCGTCGTCGACACATCTTGGGCCGTACGGGCTGGCAATCGCCGGAGAGATGGGGCGCGAGGGTGCGATCCAGGAGTTCTCCAGAAAGACCCGGCCGAGGAGCTTTCCCCTTTGACCTGGAGCACCAGTTCGGAAGATCGCGTAACCGGTTCTGGCCTGACCTGGCGAGGCGTGGCCAGCGTATCCACAAACTCGAACCCGACCCAGCCGCCGCACCCGTCGTGCAGCGGATCTTCCCGCATGCAGCACAACAGCGCCCGACGGTTCCGCGGGATCAGGGTGTTGCGTGGGCATGCCCGCGCTGAGAGGCCGCTTGCGGTCGACGGCGGTGCGGGTGGCGTAGCCGTCGACCTCGTGCGGCCATGCGGCGTCGCCACAGGTGAAAGCCATGAGCATGGTGGCCTGGTTGTCCGCGGGGATGCCCGGGGGCGTCGGTGGGTCGGCGAACACCTGCTTGAGAACAGCGCGCACGCCGCCCGCCGCCGATGTGACTCGGGCCGCGATACCAAGATGGGGTCGCAGGCCATGTCGTACGTCGTTGCGCACCGTCGGCGGCGAGCTGCGGCATGTGGTGCTTCCGTGGTGTGGTCACCGGCGGGTTCGGTGGGCGGCCGACCAGCCGTCCGTCACCGCCGTGCGCCGAGAAAATCGAGGATGTGACCGAAGACGTCCAGGGCGGCGCCCCGGCCGAGGAATGTGTCCAGGTGGCCGTAACCGGGGATCTCGGTGTAGGACACGTCCAACTGGGGCTGGCGGTCGGCGAGTACGTCGTGGCAGAGCCGCTGGGAGTCCAGCCACAGCCCGTTGTCGCTGCCGGCGAGCAGCAGCACGGGGGTGTCGATACGGCCGGCCGCGTCCAGCGCGTTGGGCGGCAGGTCACGGTAGCGGTGGTCGGTTTCGTGCCAGCGGACCACGCTGCGGGCCAGCTCGATGCGGCGCAGGTGGGGCAGGATCCACAGCGGCGCGGGGCCGAGGAGGTCGGCGAGGCGGTCGTGGGTGGCCTCGGACAGGTTCTCGTGCACGAAGAGCGAGGCGCCCGTGCCCCAGGCGGAATTGTGCAGGATCTGGCAGGTCGGGTCCGGGCAGCTCGCCCTCCGTGACGCCAGTGCGAACAACGGGGTGTACTTCGACCACAGGCCCACCTTGCGGAAGTCGACCGGGATGTGGTCCATCCGCGTCTTCAGCAGCTCCCCCGCCAGCGACATCCGCAGCGATGTCCGGCCGGCGAGCTTCGGCGTCAGGAACACACCCTGGGACACCACGCCGGCGAGGCCCGGCACCAGTCCCGCCGCCATGCTCAGGGACAGCGTGAGCGAGCCGATGCAGTGGGCGACCACGAACAGCGGGCGGTCGCCCGTGCGCTCGCGGACGTGTTTGACGGCCGCGGGAATGTCGTACAGGGCCACGTCGTCGTACGTGTACCTCTGGCCGGTCTCGTTGTACGGCAGCCGGCAGCTGCCCCGCCAGTCCAGCAGCCAGGGCTCGTAGCCGTCGTCGAGGAGGACGTCGACCAGGTTGCGGGTCTCCGGCAGCAGGAACATGTCGGCGGACGCGGTGTGTCCGTGCAGGAGCAGCACGGCGGGGCGGTCCGCGGCGCCGGTGTGGATACGGGTCAGGCCGAGGCGGACGCCGTCGTCCGCCCGGAAGGGGATCTCCTCGACGCGGGCCGGGTCGAGGCGGTGGTGGAGCGGGCGCAGGGCCGCGGGGGTCCTGACCCGGCGCAGCGCCGGCCGGCCGGCGCGGGAGGTGGTCGTCCTGAGGATCATCGGTGGTGCTCCGTGACGGTCGGGGTGCGGCGCAGGTCGAGCAGGTCCGCGGCGGCGCGGGCGAAGGGGCCGAGCAGGCCGCGGCCCATCTCCAGGCCGAACCAGGTGAGCCAGGTCAGCTTGGCGGCCCGCTTCTCCTGGCTGGTCAGACGCGGGTCGACCTTGATGCCGTCGATCTGGTCGCGGACGTAGGATTCCGCGGGCACGACGACCTCGCCCGCCAGGCTCGCCGGTTCTTCCTCGCGGCCGATCCGTACGGTCAGTGCGCGGGTCTGCCGCCACAGGTCGCGGCGGGCCCGGGCGTACTTGTGGCCCTCCAGCCACCAGTGGCCGCCGTCGGCGTCGCGCAACCGCAGCCGGTAGCGCAGGAGTTGGTGCCTGAGTCCGTGCTGCAGCGGGATCCCCTCCTCGGGGCGGATCCAGACGTCGCCGCGCTCGACGGTCAGCGGCTCGGGATGTACGGCGGTGCAGACGACCTTGCCGGTCACGTCCACCCGACGCTCCTTCACCAGCTGGTACATGCTCGCGATGGAGAGGGTGAGCGCCATGGAGCAGGGGCTGTCGGCGGGGCCGCCGACCGGTCCCACGCTGCCCTCCGTCGTCTCCGGGAACCACAGGTAGGGCTGGTCGTCCTTGTGTGGCAGGCGGGCGAGGCCGTCCTGGGCGAGCCGCTCGAAGGTCCTCAGCTGGGCCTGCGCGTCGTAGCGGGCCGCGGGCGGCAGCCCGAGAGCCTCGACCAGGGCGGCGGTGCGTGCGCCTTCGGCCGCCGGGCCCTTCAGGGTCGCCTCGCACAGCTTGAGGGCGGTGGGGCTCTGCAACACCCTGCAGAGGAAGGCGAGTTCGGGGACCGGTTCGGCCTCCAGGCGGCCCAGGGCGTCGGTGCGCCACTCGTCCCAGTCCTGGACGCGCACGTGCATGCCGCCCAGTGCCATGTCACGGACGACGTCGTCGAGGGTGTTGGGCACGCCGGTGAGGTTGTAGTCGTAGCCCCAGGCGTCGGGCTCGCAGATCGCGGCGGCGGCGACCCGGCTCACCCAGTCCACCGGGGCCGCGTTCAGGCAGCGGAAGGCGGGTACGGTGCGGAAGCGGCCGAAGGCCGAGATCAGGCCGCTGCTGAGGTCCTGGGGGTTGTAGGCGCCGGTCTTCGTGTGGCCGCCGATGCCGCCGGGGCGCAGCGCGGTGACGACCAGGCCGTGGTCGCGGGCGCGGCGCAGGGCGACCTCGGCGGCCCACTTCGACTGGTCGTAGCCGGAGACGAGCCGGTCGACGTGGGCGAGTGGGTCGTCCTCGCCCATGGAGGGGATGCCGACCTCGTTGAAGACGGCGATCGAGGAGATGTGGTGCAGCGGCTTGGGCCGCCCGGTGGCCGCGAGTTCGGCGAGGGTGAGCGCGCCGAGGACGTTGCTCGCCCGCAGCGACTGGTAGCCGCGCAGGAAGTCCACGGCCGCGGCCACGCCCACGACGCTGTCCAGTTCGTGGGCGAGCGTGTGCCACAGTTCGTCGGACAGGCCGAGCCGCGGCCGCCGTATGTCGCCGGGCAGCACGGTCACCCGGCGCCGCACCTCCGAGGACCAGGGCAACCGGTAGCTCTTCAGCGCCTCGCCGAGCCGGGCGACGGCTGCCTCCTCGTCGGCCGCGCGCACCAGGCAGTGGACATGCGCGTCACTGTGCCGCAGCAGGTCGAGCAGCATGTGACTGCCGAGGAAGCCGGTGGCGCCGGTCAGCAGGATCCGGCGGGGCGGCAGCGACTCGGGCACGTCGGCGAAGGGCAGGCGGTCGGCGAGGCTCAGATCGGCGAGGATCTGCTCCAGGTCCTCGCGGCGGGCCCTGGTGTACCGGTCGTCGCCACTGCCGACAGGGGGGCGAAGTGCCGGTGAGGTGCGCGGAGTCGGGATCGGAAGGGTGCGCGGGGCGAGGGCCGGAAGAGCGCTGGCTGGGGAGAGCGGCAGTGTGCCAGGGGCCGGATCCGCGACAGCACCCGCGCCGGAGGCGGGCCGCGCACCGGCGGCCGGAACCGGCAGAGTGCCCTGGGCGGTGGGCGCCGGGGTGCCTGCGTGCACGGTCGGCGGGGTGTCTGCGTGCACGGTCGGCGGGGTGCCTGCGTGCACGGTCGGCGGGGTGCCTGCGTGCACGGTCGGCGGGGTGCCTGCGTGCACGGTCGGCGGGGTGC
>NZ_JBIAEC010000024.1:16442-26803 GCF_042868225.1 Streptomyces sp. NPDC007856
CCTGCGTGCACGGTCGGCGGGGTGCCTGCGTGCACGGTCGGCGGGGTGCCTGCGTGCACGGTCGGCGGGGTGCCTGCGTGCACGGTCGGCGGGGTGGCCTCGCTCGACGCTTCGGCCCCGGTCGTCTGCAGCCAGCGCCGGGCGAGACTGATCGGACGGGCGTCGGCGAACACCTCGTCCAGGTCGAACTCGATGCCCAGCTCGCCCTCCAGCTCCGCGACGAGTTCCACGGCGTGCACGGACGTTCCCCCCGCGTCGAAGAAGTCGGCGTCGGGCGACAGGTGTCCCGCGGGCAGATGGCGGCCCGCCGCGGCGGCGATGGCGGCGGCGACGCCGTCCACGTCCCGGGGCGGGGCGGGGGCGGCACCGGAGTCCGCACCGGTGGCGGCCTGCATCACCCTGGCCAGCAGGTCGTCCACGCCGAGCCCGCCGCCACCGCGCTCGATCGCCTCGGCGGTCGCCCGCTGCCCGGAGTCCTTGGTCACGTCACGCATGAGAGCCCTTCATCGATGTGCGCGTCTTTCCGTTGCCTTTGACGAGGTCCGTGCTGCGGGACGTCCTCACCGCTGCTCCCAGGACCGGAACGCCCTCAGGTGGTCCGGTGTGACCACGGCCTCCAGGCGCTCGTCGTCTGGGTCACCGCCGCCGAGCGCGGCCACCAGTCGCCGTGCCGGTACGTTGCGCTCCGTGCGCTCCGCCGTCAGCCGGACTTTCGTGCAGCCCAGTTCCTCGGCACGGTCGGCCAGCCACCGCAACAGGCGTTCCTCGACTCCTCGGCCGAGCGCCCGGCAGCTCATCAGCCAGGCCAGGACATCCAGTTGGTCACCGTCAGCGCGTACGGCAAGCAGGGCGATCTGGCCGTAGTCGCCGAACCGGTCCCGGGCCGCCGCCGTCCACACCTCGCCCCGCTGCCGCCACCGGGCGACGTCGCCGCCGTCGGCCGACCGGGAGTGGAGCGTGAACTGGTTGGTGCGGCGAACGAGTTGCTCGGCCCGCTCCACGTCGGCCTCGCACAGCGCCCGGATATCGACCTCCAGTTGCAGCTGCGCGAGGAACTCCTCGAACCCGGCGGCTGCGCGGACGGTCTCCCGTTCCCGTTCCTGCGCGTAGAACCGGGCCCGCAGCGCGTCCTCGGCGGTCGCCGCCGCGGGGACCAGCGGCCACAACCGGCCCAGGAACTCCTCCAGTTCGTCCGCGGACGGGCAGGTCACCGACAGCACCTGCGGCAGCGCGGAGCGCACCTTGGCGATCTCGGCGGGGTTGTCGTCCAGGAACAGGAAGCTGTCCAGGCCGAGGCCGAGCGTGCGTGCGGCCTCGGCCAGGCGGCCCGGCTTCGGTCCCCAGGCGGCCGACAGCACGCTGAAGTGCTCCGCCCTCAGCAGGCTGTCCGGGCGGTCCAGGACGGCGCGGACCGTGGCCTCGTCGTTGTTGCTGACGAGCGCCAGCAGCGCGCCCGCCTCGCGCCACTGCAGCAGCCTTCGCGCGAGCAGGGCGCGCGGACCGGTCAGATCGACGGCCTCGGGACCGATCTCGCCGGCGACCCCGCCCCACAGGGTCTCGTCGCCGTCCACCGAGATCACCTTGGGCATGGGGCGCAGCACCGCCCGTACGACGTCGGCGAGGCGCAGCGCCACGGCCGCCTGGAAGGGTGGCGTGAAGGGCAGGTGGGCCAGCCGCTCGGTCCGCTCGTCGAAGCGTTCCCCACCGGGGTGGTGCCGGGTCCACTCGTCGGTGCCGAGCACCGCGATGCCGGGCAGCCCGGCCAGGTCGGCGGCCACCTCGCGCTCCCACCGCGTCAGCCGGTCCTCCTGACGGGCGGCGGGCAGGAAGCCGACGATCAGCGGCTTGCGGGTGCGTTCGTACAGGGCCTTCAGCGCGGCCGGGTAGGCGGTGCGCAGCTCGGCGAGCAGCGCGTCGTCGACCGGGCCGAAGCGCTCCAGGTCCACCGCCCGCAGCAGCACCGCACCCACCGCGGTCGCGGGGTCGGCGAAGACACCCGAGGGGTCCTGGAGACTCGCGAGCACGTGGTGGTACGGCGCCTCGGTGATCGCCGGTCCGCCGTCCCCGGCCTCGTTCTCGACGGCCGCCTCGCACATCAGCGGGAGGTTGCCGAGGGCGAAGGTGGCGGCGAGGGCCAGGGACCGGCGAGGTGCGGGCGCCGTACCCGCGGGAGCCCGGGTGCCGGCGCGCGCCGGTGCCGCAGGGTCCTCGGCCGCCTCCCCCAGCGACCGCAGGAACTCCTCCCCCAGCTCGGCGGTGGTCGCGGCGTCCAGGATGTCCAGGTTGTGATCGAGCCGGACGCTTGCCGCGTCCGGGGTCATGGTGATCATCAGGTCGAGGTCGGAGTAGCCGGTGCCGGCCGGCAGCACCTCCAGCCGGGTGAGGTGGCGCGCGGACCGTACGTAGTTGAAGTAGACCTCGACGAGCGGCGCGTTCTCCCGGTGCAGGCCCTGCCGGGCCAGGGTGGCCAGGACGTCGGAGAACATGGCGCCCTTGGCCAGGAGGCGCTGCAGGCGCGCGTCGGTGCGGCGCAGCACCTCGGCGACCTGTTCGCCCGCGCGGGCCTCGGCCGGGAACGGCACCGGCACGCCGAAGAAGCCCACCGCGTCGTACGCCTCGGCGTGGATGCGGGTGTCCACGGGCACGGCGAGCACGAACCGCTCCCGTTCCCGCTTTCCGGCCAGCAGCACCGTCAGGGTGCCGAGGCAGAAGGCGGCGGGAGTGACTGCCAGCCTGCTCGCGGCCGCCGCGACCCGTTCCATCAGCCCGTCGGGAATCGTCACGGTCACGCTGCCGGCCCGGTACGACCGGGTCGACGGGCGCGGCCGGTCCAGCTCCAGGTCGAGCCGTTCGCTGCCGTGGAAGTGCTCGCGCCACTCGGCGCCCGCCCCCTCGCCGCCCTGCTGGGCCTCGATGAGCAGGGCGATGTCGCGGTTGGTGACGGAGGCGCCGAGGGAGGTGCCGGACAGTTCCGCGTCGATCTCCCCGGCCACGAGCAGCAGCGACTGCAGGTCGCCGACCGCGTGGTGGGCGCCGAACACCAGGATCTGGCCGCGTGCGCCGCCGTCCACCAGCTCGAACCGCCACAGCGGTGTCGTCGCGAGGTCGAACGGCGGCTCCAGCAGGGCGCGCAGGCACTCGGCGGCGTCGAGTGGGCCTTCGACGGCCGTGCAGCGCAGCACCGGCTGTGCCGGCTCCCGGTCCACGCGCAGCTGCCGTACGCCTTCCTCCCCGGTGATGATCGCGGTGCGCAGGGCCGCGTGCCGCGCGACGAGCCGGGTGAGGATGCCGGTGAGCGTCTCCGGTGTGGTCGGCTCGGTCAGCCGTACGGCGAGGCCGATGCCGTGCGCCGCGTCCGGCATGCCCGGCCGGGCGCTGCGCAGCAGTCGTACGACGTCTCGTGTCGCGGGCCGCAGTTCGGTCTCCGGGACCGCCCCGGCGAGGTCGCCGGAGTCCTGCCGCGCCACGGCGCCCCGCTCCGGAAGGCCCTCGGCCAGGGCCTGGGCGAGGCCACGGATGTCGGACGCCGCGAACACGTCCGCGGCCGGCAGCTCCACGCCCAGTTCGCGGACGAAGGCGTTGCGCAACCGCACCAGCATCAGGGAGTCCAGGCCCAGTTGCTTCAGGGCCGTGGTCGCCGACACGTCGACCGCTCCTCCGGAGACCTCACCGACCCGGGCCCGGACGTACGCCTCCAGCCAGGTGGCACGGTCCGGGTCGGTCGTCGCCGCGAACACCTTCTCGACGAGGTCGTCCGAGGCGGCCGTGCCCGTCGGGACGGTGACCAGGTCGCCCAGGATCGGGCGGGTACGCACGGCGTCGGGGACGAGCGTCAGCATCTCCCGGTCCAGGGCGATCGGCGCGAGCTGGCGGCGGGCGGTGGCCAGGACCCGCTCGAACAGCTCGCCTCCCTCCTGCGGCGAGAAGGCGACCAGGCCCGAGCGGCTGGTCTCGGCGGCCCGGGTGCCGGACCCGGCGACCATGCCGACACCGGCCCAGGCACCCCAGTCCAGGCTCAGCGCCCGGCGATCGGAGCGGGAAAGGTGGTGTGCCCAGGCGTCGAGGAAGGCGTTCGCCGCCGAGTACGGGCTCTGCCCGGCCGACCCGAGGAGCCCGGCCGCGGAGGCGAACAGGACCAGGTTCCGGGCCTCCGGGATCAGCTCGGTGAGGAGAGCGGTGCCCAGGACCTTCGGGGCGAGGACGCGCAGGACGCGTTCGTCGGTCAGGCTCGCCACCGTGGCGTCGTCGAGCACACCGGCCGCGTGCACGACCGTGGTGATCGGGCCAGAGGCGTGCCGTACGGCGTCCAGGGCGGCCGTGAGACTCTCCCGGTCGGCGACGTCGGCGCGGGCCAGGTGCACGGTGACGCCCCGCTCTTCCAGACCTGTGATCCAGTTGACGGCCTCCGCGTCGGGCGTGCCCCGGCTCATGAGAGCCAGTCGGCGGGCCCCGCGGCGGACCAGCCGCTCGGCGACGACGCGGCCGAGGCCGCCCAGACCGCCGGTGATCAGGTGCACACCGTCCACGGAGGTCTCGCCGTGACCGCCGTCGTCCGGGCGGGTGTGGGCCAGGCGTGGCACCAGGCGGCCGGTGTCGCGCAGCGCGACGAGCCGTTCGTCGTCGGCGTGCCTGAGCTGGGTCCACAGGGCGTCGACGCCGTCGGTGGGCGGCAGGTCGATCAGCGTGGTCGACAGCTCCGGGTACTCCTGCGCCACCGCGAGCCCGAAGCCCCAGGCGAGCGCCTGCTGCGGGTTGGTCACCCCGGTGCTGTCGCCGGCTGCCTGGCTGCCGCGTACGACCACGAACAGGCGCGGAGCCCGGCCCTGCGGACGGCCGGCGAGGGCGCGCACCAGGTGCAGGGTGCTCAGGCAGCACAGCCGCGCCGCCTGCTCGGCCGATCCGGCGTCGGCGATCGCCGGGGCGTCGAGGGCGGTCAGCTGGACCACCTGCTCGGGCTGTCCGCCCGCGAAGGCCTCCTCCAGCAGCCGGGTCAGGTGGTCGGGGTCGGCCGGATCGAGGACGTAGCGTCCCGGTCCCTCGACGGCGAAGGCGCTGCCCCTGCGGGCGACGACATGCGGCACCGAGGAGCCGAGCCGCTCGCCGAGCGCGTCCGCCACCCCCGTGTCGTCGGCCAGGATCAGCCAGCTGCCCTTCACCGGCGGCTCCTGCGCCACCGGGCGCGGGTGCCAGCGGGTCTCGTAGAGGGCGCCGTCCAGCGGCGAGAGCGCGGCCAGCCGGAACCCCTCCATCTCCAGGACGAGTTTGTCGTCCTCGTCCCAGATCCTGAGGTCCAGGGTGGCGATGTCGCCGGACACGGTGCGCAGTTCGCAGCCGGCCCAGGCAGGCGTGGTGCGCAGGCCGGTGAACCGCAGCCGTCCCGCCCCGGCGGGCACGAACGCCCGGCCCTCGGGCGCGTGCTGGGGCAGGGCGGCCGTGTGGAACGCGGCGTCGAGGACCGCGGGGTGCAGCAGATGGCCCGCGGCGGCCCTGGCGGCCAGTCGGCCCAGGCCCGTCGAGTTCCCGCGGCGGCCCTGCTCCAGGCCCCGGAAGGCGGGGCCGTAGTCGATGCCGAGGGCGCTCAGCCCGGCGTACACCCCCGGCAGGTCCACTTCCTGCGTGCACCGCTCACGCATGGCGGCGAGCGGCACCTCGTCGAACTGCACCTCGTCGCACCGCACGTCGTCGGGTCGCACGTCGGCCGGGGGCTGCTCGCCGGACACTGCGATGCGTCCGCTGACATGACGCTCCCACCGCGGGCGCCGCTCACCGGCGGCAGCGGAGGCGACGGTGAAGGACCGGAAGCCGTCCCGGGCGGGCCGCAGCACCAGCTGCACCCGTACGGGCCGTTCGGGATCCATCCGCAACGGCTGCACGAACTCGATGTCGCTCAGCTGGGCTTGGCGACCGCCCTGCACCGCGGAGGCGGCCTCCAGCACCATGGCGAGGAAGGCGGCGCCGGGCAGCCAGACCTCGCCGTCCACCCGGTGGTCGTTCAGATAGGCGAAGCGGCTGTCCCGCAGGTCGATGTCGCTCTGGAAGAGGTGCCGGTCGGGCTCGTCGCTGGACTCGACGTGGGTGCCGAGGACCGGTGAGGAGCCCGTGGCGGTGGCCGGGGCGGGCGTGAGCCAGTGGCGTTCGCGGGCGAAGGCGTACGTCGGCAGTTCGACGCGGCGGCCTTGCGGGAACAGCGCCGGCCAGTCGGGCGCGTGCCCCGCGACGTACAACTCGCCGACCCTGCGCAGCAGGACATCGGGTCCGTCCTGCTGACGGCGCAGCGAGCCGACGCCGGCCACGTCGATCCCGGCCTCCGCCGCCACCGCCTCGATGGCGGACAGCAGCGAGGGATGCGGGCTGAGCTCGACGAAGTAGCGGTAGCCGTCGTCCAGCATCCGCCGGATGGTGTCGGCGAAACGGACGGGCTGCCTGAGGTTGGCGTACCAGTAGTCGGCGTCCAGCCGGTCGCCGGAGACGGGTTCGGCCAGCACCGTCGAGTACAGCGGGGTCGACGCCTGTGCGCCCCGGATACCGGAAAAGCGGTCGAGCAACTCCGTGCGCAGAGGTTCCATCAGCGGGGTGTGCGAGGCGAACGGCGTCGACAGCCGTCGTACGGTGATCCCCCGCTCCTCGAGCCGGCGGCGCAGCTCGGCCAGTGCGTCGGCGGCGCCGGAGACGGCCGTGGAGCCCGCGCTGTTGACCGCGGCGACGAAGAGCCGGTCCGCGTAGGGGGCGAGCAGTTCCTCGACCTGCGCCCGCGGCAGCTCCACCGCGACCATGCCGCCCTGCCCGACCAGCGGGACGACGGCCCGGGCCCGACCGGTCACCACGGCCACGGCGTCGTCCAGGCCGAGGGCGCCCACGCTGTACGCGGCGGCGATCTCGCCCAGGCTGTGCCCGACCACGGCGTCCGGGACCACGCCGAGCGCCCGCCACGCGGCGGCCAGCGCCGCGTTGACCGCGAACAGCACCGGTTGCAGGCACTCGGTCCGGTGCAGCGGGGAGAACTCCTCCGGTGCCCGCAGCGCGTTGAGCACCGACCAGCCGACGTGCTGCTGCACCGCCTCGTCGATCCGGGTCAGCTCCTCGCGGAACGCCTCCGAGCCGGCCAGCAACTCCAGGCCCATCCCCGGCCATTGGCCGCCGTGCCCGGAGAAGACGAAGGCCACCTTGCCCGTCTCCTCCTCGCGCGGCGTGGCCGGCTGCGCCCGTCCGGAGCTGAACGCATCGAGCGCGGCGCGCAGTTCGTCCACGTCGCCCGCCGCGAGCGCCGCCCGCCAGGGGAAGTGGCTGCGGTGCCGGGCCAGGGTGTAGGCGACATCCGGCAGCGGTGTGTCCCCGGTCAGGTGCCGGGCCAGCCGCGCGGCCTGGCCGCGCAGCGCGGCCTCGCTCCGCCCGGACAGGATGAACAACCGCTTGCCGGACGGAAGTTCACCTGCAAGGCCGGGCTCCGGCGCGGACGGCGGGGCCTCCTCCACGATCACATGGGCGTTGGTCCCGCTGATCCCGAAGGCACTGACGCCGGCCCGCCGGACGCGCTCCTTCGAGGCCGGCCACGGCACGGCTTCCTGCAGCAGATGCAGGCCGCTGCCGTCCCACTCGACGTGCCGGCTGGGTGTGCCGGCGTGCAGGGTGGCCGGCAGCATCCGGTGGCGCAGCGACTGCACCACCTTGATCAGTCCGGCGATGCCCGAGGCGGCCTGCGTGTGCCCGAGGTTGGACTTGAGTGAGCCCAGGTACAGCGGGCGGTGCCGGGGGCGGGAGGCACCGAAGACCTGCGCCAGGGCGTTCGCCTCGATCGGGTCGCCCAGCGTCGTGCCCGTGCCGTGCGCCTCCACGTAGTCGATGTCGGCGGGTTCGAGGCCGGAGAGCTCCAGGGCCCGCCGGATCACCTGTTCCTGCGCCGGGCCGTTGGGCGCGGACAGGCCCTGGCTGCGGCCGTCCTGGTTGACGGCCGTGCCGCGCAGCACCGCAAGCACCTCGTCGCCGTCCCGCCGCGCGTCGCCCAGCCGCTTCAGTACGAGCATGCCGGCGCCCTCGGCCCAGACGGCGCCGTCGGCGTCGTCGGAGAAGGAGCGGCAGCGGCCGGTCGGGGACAGGCCCCGCAGCCGGCTGAACTCCACGAAGGTCTGCGGGGTCACCATGAGCGTCACACCGCCGGCCAGCGCCAGGTCGCACTCGCCCGACCGCAGCGCCTGCGCCGCCAGGTGCACCGCGACGAGCGACGACGAGCACGCCGTGTCCACCGTCAGCGCCGGGCCGTGCAGCCCGAGTGCGTACGCCAGCCGGCCCGAGGCCACGCTCAGCGCCGACCCGGTGCCGACGTATCCGTCCAGCTGGTCGAGCCGGGAGCCCGACAGGTAGTCGCTGCCGAACATGCCGACGTACACGCCGGCGGTGCTGCCCGCCAGTTCGGCGGGGACGATCCCGGCGCGCTCCAGCGCCTCCCACGCGGTCTCCAGCAGCAGCCGCTGCTGCGGATCCATGGCGGCGGCCTCCTTCGGGGTGATGCCGAAGAAACCCGCGTCGAAGGACCCGATGTCGTCCAGGAAGCCGCCCTCCCGGGCGTACGACTTGCCCGGCGCCTCCGGGTCGGGGTCGTACAGCGACTCGACGTCCCAGCGCCCGGCCGGGAACGGGCCGACCGCGTCACGGCCCTCGGCGACCAGCCGCCACAGCTCCTCCGGGTCGCCCGCGCCGCCCGGCAGGCGGCAGGCCATGGCCACCAGGGCGACCGGCTCGTCGTGCGTCGCGGTGCGGGTGTGCGGCGCGGCGGGCGCGGGACGGCGGGCGGCGGGGCCGCTCGGCGCGATCACGGTGGCCAGCAGGTGCTCGGCGAGGCGGGCCGGGGTGGGGTGGTCGAACAGCAGGGTGGCCGGGAGCCGGGAGCCGAGGCGGGCACCGATGCGGTTACGGAGCTCCACCGCCGTCACCGAGTCCATGCCGAGGTCGCGTAGCGGCTGGTCGGCGCGGACGGACTCCGCCGAGCGCAGACCGAGGGCGCGGGAGGCCTCCTCGCGGACCAGGGCCAGGACGCGGTCGGCGCGCTCGGCCTCGGGCAGCCGGGCCAGCCGGTCCGCCAGGCCGTCCGCGCCGTCCTGCCCGGTGCGGGGCGCGGGAAGCAGCGAGCGCCACAGGGCGGCCGCACCGCCTCCCGGGCCGGCCGTGGTCTCGCGCAGGCGGGACAGGTCAAGCGCCCAGGCGACCAGGTGCGGGGCGTTCCGGCGCAGCGCGAGTTCGACGAGGTCGCGGCCCTGTTCCGGAGTCAGGGCGCGGTGGCCGAGGCGGGCCATCCGCTCCAGGTCGGCGTTTTCGGCGGCGAGTCCCTCGCCCGCCCAGGCGCCGAAGGAAATCGACACCGCGGGCAGCCCCAGGGCACGCCGGTGGTGGGCGAGTTGGTCGAGGAAGGCGTTGGCGGCGGCGTAGTTGGCCTGGCCCGCGTTGCCGACGACACCGGCGGCGGAGGAGACCAGCAGGAACAGGTCGAGCCGCGCGCCGGCGGTGAGCCGGTGCAGATGGGCGGCGCCGTCCACCTTGGGGCTGAGTACCCGCGCGAGGCGTTCGGGGGTCAGCTCGGCGACCACCCCGTCGTCCAGGACGCCGGCGCAGTGCACGACGCCGCGGAGTTCGTGGGCGACGGAACCGACAATGTCGGCCAGGGCCGCGGCGTCGGAGACGTCGCACGCGGCCACCTCGACCGCGGCGCCGAGCGCCGTCAGTTCGGCGGTGACCTCGGCCGTGCGCGGGTCGTCGGCTCCACGCCGGGACGTCAGCAGCAGGCGGGGCACGCCCCGTTCGGCGAGGAGCCGGGCGATGTGGCGTCCGACGGTGCCGAGGCCTCCGGTGATCAATACGGTGCCGTCGACGGGTGTCCGTGCACGGTCCGTGCCGGCGGCGCGGGCGCGCATGAGCCGGGGCACGAGCAAGGTGCCCGAGCGCCCGGCGAGTTCGGGCTCGCCCTCGTGAGCGACGGCGGCTAGCAGGGCGGCCGCGGGATCGGTGTCGTCGAGGTCGAGCAGCGTCAGCCCGAGGTCCGGATGCTCGGCACGGGCGCTGCGGGCCAGGCCCCACAGCGCCGACTGGGCGAGGCCCGGCACGGTGTCCCGGTCGTCGGCCGCGACCGCGCCGCGGGTCACCCAGATGGTCCGGGCGGGTGCCTCCTCCTGTGCGACGAGGGTCTGCAGTTCGGCCAGCGCGGCTTCCGTCATCTCCCGTGCGGCGGCGGCCGTTTCGGCGTCCTCGGCCGGTTGTGGCCAGAACCGCACGAGCACGTCGACACCCGTGTCGTGCGCCTCGGCCCCCGCCGCTTCGAAGCGGCGCGAGGCCGCAACGACGTCCGGGGCGGACGCGTCATCCACGACACGTCG
>NZ_JBIAEC010000024.1:26896-53669 GCF_042868225.1 Streptomyces sp. NPDC007856
ACGTCGGTCACGTGACGCCGACTCCCGGGCGCCAGCGCCAGGTTCGGCATCGGACACCGGCCGGGGCCAGGACCGTACAGGCACCTCGCCACCCGTGTCGTGCGCCTCGGCCCCCGCCGCTTCGAAGCGGCGCGAGGCCGCAACGACGTCCGGGGCGGACGCGTCATCCACGACACGTCGGTCACGTGACGCCGACTCCCGGGCGCCAGCGCCAGGTTCGGCATCGGACACCGGCCGGGGCCAGGACCGTACAGGCACCTCGCCACCCGTGTCGCGGCACCGGATCCCCGCGGCTTCGAGGCCGCGCAGGGCCGCGTCGACGTCGGGGTCGGACGGGTCGCCGACGACGGTCCAGGCACCGGCCGGGGCCTGGACGCTCGGTTCGGGCGCGGCCGTCCAGGCCACCTCGTACAGGTGCCGCCCGTTGCCGGAACCGCCGACGAGATCCGCCGGGCTCGCGGCCCGCAACCGTACCTGCTCCAGCCGACCCGCGGGGAAGCCGTCTGCGTCCCACAGCGTCACGTCCAGCGTGAGATCCGTGCCGGCCGCACCAGTGCGCCGCACGGACACGGTGAGGTCGTCGGCGCCGCCGTGCGACAGCGCGGCGCGGCCCACGGAGACCGGAAGGAGCACCCGGCCGTCGGAGGCGGCGCCCTCTTCGAGGGCCGCTGCCACGTGCAGCGCGGCGTCCAGCAGCGCCGGGTGGACCGGGTAGGGGTCGGCCAGGTCGTGGGCCACGGACGGCAGCGACAGCCGGGCCAGCAGCTCGCCGGCGCCGGTCACCACCGCCTCCCGTACGCCCTGGAAGGCCGGACCGTAGCCGAGGCCGAGCCCGGTCAGCCGCTCGTAGGTGTCCGGGCTCCAGGCGGCCTCCGCCGCCTGAGGCCACACCGGCGGCCGCCCCGCCACCGGAGTCGCCCCGGCCGCCGAGGCGGTGGCGTGCAGGGTCCAGGTGGCCTCCTGACCGCGCGGGCGGCTGTGCACGGTGATCTCCGGTGCCGGGCCGACGGTGACCACCTCGACGGACACCTCCACCATGCCGGAGGTCGGCAGCACGAGGGGTGCGAGCAGCAGCAGGTCGGTCACGTCGGCCGGGTCGTCCGGGCGGGCCACGGCGAGGGCGGCCCGGCACAGCTCCAGCAGGGTCGTGCCGGACACCACGGTCCGGCCGAACACGGTGTGGTCGGACAGCCAGTCGGCGGTGGCCGGGGACCACTCGTTGCGGAAGGTCCAGCGGGTCTCGTCGGCCGACTGCAACTGGACGCCGAGCAACGGGTGCGCGGCACGGTCGAACAGGCCGAGGCCGCCCGAGGCGGATTCGGGTTCGATCCAGTGACGCCGGGTGTCCCAGGCGTAGGTCGGCAGGTCCGTCCGGACGGTGTCGGCGACCAGGCGCCGCCAGTCCAAGCGCCGTCCGTGGACGTGCAGTTCGGCGGCGGCGCGGTCCAGACAGGCGGGTCCGTCCTCGTCGCGGCGCAGGGAGCCGACGGCGACCAGTTCGTGGCCGAATTCCTCGCCGATCGTGTGCAGGGCTGTCAGCAGGGACGGATGCGGGCCGAGTTCGACGAAGTGGCGGTAACCGTCTGCCGCCATGCGCTCCACCGCGGGCGCGAAGCGGACGGGTTCGCGCAGATTGCTGTACCAGTAGTCGGCCTCCAGCTCCTCGGTGACCGGTGCACCGGTGACGGTGGAGTACCAGGCGACCGACGTGGGGTACGTGGTCACGCCGTCGAGCTCGTCGAGGATCGTCGCGCGCACCTGCTCGACCCGGGCGCTGTGGGAGGCGTAGTCGACGTCGAGGCGGCGGACGAAGACCTGTTCCCGGTCGAGGTCGGCGAGCAGGCCCTCCAGCGGCTCCACGTCACCGGCGATCACCGTCGCCCGGCCGCTGTTCACGGCGGCGACCGAGACCCGGCCGCCGAGACCGTCGAGGCGGGTGACGACCTCGGTGTGCGGCAGGGCGACGACGGCCATGGCGCCGGTGCCGGACAGCTCGGTCAGGGCGCGGCTGCGCAGGGCGACCACCGCAGCCGCGTCGTTGAGGCTGAGCGCGCCGGCGACGCAGGCCGCGGCCACTTCGCCCTGGCTGTGCCCGATCACGGCGTCCGGCCGGACGCCACGGGCCCGCCACACCGCGGCCAGGGACACCATCACCGCGAAGAGCACCGGCTGGACGACATCCACACGGTCCAGGGACGGGGCTCCCGCCTCGCCGCGCAGAACCGCCGCCGCGGACCAGACGGTGAACGGTCGCAGGGCGGCATCGCAGCGGTCGAGCTCGTCGGCGAACACGGGCTCGCGTTCGAGCAGGTCACGTGCCATGCCGGCCCACTGGGCGCCCTGGCCGGGGAAGACGAAGGCCACCTTGCCCGCGGGCAGCGTCCGCCGAGGGCCGGCGGTCAGGCCGGGGTCGGGCCGGCCCTCCGCGAGGGCCCGCAGCGCGGTCAGCAGTTCGTCCCGGTCGGCCGCCTGGACGACGGCACGGTACTCGAACTGGGTGCGGTGGTGGGCCAGCGTCGCGGCCACGGCGGGCAGCGGCGACTCGGGCCGGGCAACGAGACGTGCGTGCAGTCGGTCGGCTTGTCCCTGGAGCGCGGGGAGCGTGCGGGCGGAGAGCGGGAAGAGCGTCGGGCCGGGCAGCTCCGCCCCCGCCCCGGCCGGTGCGACGGCGTCCTGCGGTGCCTCCTCCAGCACGACGTGCGCGTTGGTGCCGCTGATGCCGAACGCGCTCACCCCGGCCCGCCGCACGCGGTCGCCGTCACGCGGCCACGGCCGGGCGCTGCCGTGCACGGTCAGGCCGCTGCCCGCCCAGTCGACGTGCTCCGTGAGGGTCTCGGCATGCAGGGACGGCGGTATGAGCTCGTGTCCGAGGGCGAGCACCGTCTTGATCACGCCGCCGATGCCCGCGGCGGCCTGGGTGTGACCGATGTTGGACTTCAGCGAGCCGAGGCCGAGGGGCCGGTCGGCGGGGCGGCCCGGTCCGAAGACGGCGGCCAGTGCGCGACCCTCGATGGGGTCGCCGAGCGGGGTGCCGGTGCCGTGCGCCTCGACGTGGTCCACGTCGCCCGGTGCGAGTCCGGCGGCGTCGAGGGCCGCGCGCAGCACCCGTTCCTGCGCCGGGCCGTTGGGGGCGCTCAGCCCCTGGCTGCGGCCGTCCTGGTTGACGGCCGAGCCCTTGACCACGGCGAGCACCCGGTCGCCGTCGCGGCGGGCGTCGGCGAGCCGCTTGAGCAGCAGCACACCGCAGCCCTCGGCCCACACCACGCCGTCCGCGTCGGCCGAGAAGGGGCTGCACCGCCCGGACGGCGACAGCCCGCGCAGCCTGCTGAACTCCACGTGTCCCCGCGGGGTCACCAGCAGGCTCGCGCCGCCCGCCAGGGCGAGGTCGCACTCACCTGCCGCCAGCGCGCGGGCCGCCAGGTGCAGGGCGACGAGGGAGGAGGAGCAGGCGGTGTCGACGGTGACCGCCGGGCCCTGCAGACCGAGGGTGTAGGCGATGCGCCCGGAGGCCACGCTGGGTGCCGAGCCCGTGCCGACGTGCCCGTCGAGCTGGGCCAGCGAGGCGGAGGCGAGGTATCCGCTGTCGTACAGGCCGATGTAGACGCCCGTGAGGCTGCCGTGCAGCGTCTCGGGGACGATCCCGGCCCGCTCGATCGCCTCCCAGCTGGTCTGCAGCAGCAGCCGCTGCTGCGGGTCCATGGCGTCGGCCTCCCGGGGCGAGATCCCGAAGAAGGCGGCGTCGAAGCGGTCGATGCCGTCGAGGAAACCGCCACGCAGCGTGTACGCCTTGCCGGTGGCCTCGGGGTCGGGGTCGTAGAGGCTCCGGGTGTCCCAACGGCCCGCCGGTACCTCGGAGATGGCGTCCTCACCGGCGGCCAGCAGCCGCCACAGCCCTTCGGGGTCGTCGGCGCCGCCGGGGAAGCGGCAGGCCATGGAGACGATGGCGATGTCGTCGCCCGCCGCCCGCGGCGGAGCCTCGGCACAGGCCGGGCCGGCCGCCGGGGCGGGCGGCTCGCCGAGGACCGCGTCGGCCAGCGCGGCGATCGTGGGGTGGTCGAAGACGAGCGATGGCTCGAGTGGTCGGCCGATCCGTGCGGACAGTTCCGCGGCCAGCGTCACCAACCGGCGTGACCCCAGCCCGAATTCCGCGATCGGCCGGTCCGGGTCGACGGCCAGCGGGTCGAGCCCGGCGGCCTCGGCGACGGCCGACCCCAGCCAGGCCCGTACGTCCTCGGCGGTGGTGAGGGGCGGGATGGTGGACTGCTTCCGGGGCTCGTTCGCAGGCATCTGGGCAGGTGTCCTCAAGCAACGGTGACGCGGGCGGATTCCGCACGACCGCATGCGGCAGCGGCGTACGACTGACATCGGGTGACGTACGGCCGAAGTCGACGGACCTGCGGCCGCGGAGGGCGGACGTGCGGCCGGCGCGGGCGGGCGCGCCGACGGCGGTGGGGTCATCCCGTGACGGGCACGTCCACCAAGGCGAGGGTGCCGTCGAGGTAGGCCGCCCGGGAGGCGCGACGCTGGATCTTCCCGCTCGACGTCTTCGGGATGGTGCCGGGGCGGACCAGCACCACGTCCCGCACCGACAAACCATGGGCCTCGCCGATCGCGCTGCGCACCAGGTCGGTGATCTTCTCGGCCTCGCCGGCCGCCTCCGGCGCCATCTCGGCCACCACGACGACCTGTTCGCCCTCCGCACCGCCGGCGTCCACGGAGAACGCCGCGGTGCAGCCGGGCCGCAATGCCGGGTGGGACAACTCCGCGGACAGCTCCAGGTCCTGCGGGTAGTGGTTGCGCCCGTCGATGACGACGAGGTCCTTCAGGCGGCCGGTGACGAACAGTTCGCCGTCCCGCACGAAGCCGAGGTCGCCCGTGCGCAGGAAGCGGCCCTCGCCGCCGGTCAGGGTGGCGCGGAAGGTCTCGCGGGTGGCCAGGGCGTTGCGCCAGTAGCCCTTGGCCACGCTCGCGCCGGCGACCCAGATCTCGCCGACCTCGCCCTCGGGCAGTTCCTCCTGCCGTTCGGGGTCGGCGATCACCACGGTGATCCCGGTCCCGGGCCGGCCGCAGCCCACGGCGGCCGCGTCCGCCTCGCCGGCGTGCGGGCCGGTCTCGGCGGCCTCCAGCAGGGTGGGCGGGGCGTCCACCGCACCGCCGGTGACCATCAAGGTGGCTTCGGCCAGGCCGTAGCAGGGGTAGAACGCCTCATGGCGGAAGCCGGCCGCGCGGAAGGTCTCGGTGAACCGTCGCAGCGTGGCCGCGCGCACCGGTTCGGCGCCGTTGAAGGCGACCTTCCACGCGCTCAGGTCGAGGCTGTCGACCAGGTCGGCGGTGGCGTGCTTCAGACACAGCTCGTAGGCGAAGTTGGGGCCGCCGCTGGTGTGCGGCCGGTAACGGCTGATCGCGGTCAGCCAGCGCTCGGGGCTCTGCAGGAAGTGCAGCGGCGAGAAGAGCGTGGCCGTGGCGCCCAGGTACAGCGTGTTCAGCACCGGGCCCATGAGGCCCATGTCGTGGTAGACGGGGAGCCAGCTGAGGATCAGTTCCCGGCCGTGCTCCGCGAGGGCATCCGGGGTGTGCCCCATCCGCTCGGTGATGATCCGCTCGTTGTCCAGCAGGTTGCCGTGGGTGACCGCCACACCGCGCGGGGCGGAGGTGGAGCCGGAGGTGTACTGGAGGAAGGCCACCGAGTCGGCGGTGAGGTCGGGGGCGTGCCAGGAGCCGGCCGCGTCGTCGGGAATGTCCTCGGTGGCGATGCGGGGGACGGTGTCCGGTTCGGGCAGCTGCTCGGTCCATGTGCGCAAGGCGCGGATGACTTCGCGGCCGCCGAGGATCACCTTGGCGTCGGAGTCGGCCATCAGACGCTTCATCCGGACGAGAGCGCGGTGGTTCTGCGACCGTCCCTGCGGGGGCACGCCCGGCACGGCGACCACGCCGGCGGCGAGGCAACCCAGAAAGGCGGAGACGAACTCCAGGCCGGGTGGATGGAGCAGCAGGGCGCGCGAGCCGGCCAGGCCTCGGTCCTGGAGCCAGGCGGCCACGGCCCGGGAGCGGTGGGCCAGTTGTCCGTAGGAGATGTCCTGGACGTCCCCGTCGCAGTCGCCGGTGAGGAGGTACCGGTAGGCGGTACGGTCGGGCTGTTGCTGGGCGTGTGCGGTCAGTAATTCGACCAGGGAACGAGCCATGTGACGAGTCCCACCTGTCCGGGTCAGCGGGTGAGGGAACTGGAGTTCGACGGCCGCGTGATGCGCACGCGCAGAAGCCGTTGACCGGGCCCCCTTGCCAGGTCATCCGTCTCGCCACTCGCCTGGCGGCGAAATGGCCGCAGGTCTCCCCGCGTCCCCCCACTCAACTTGCTACCAATGAGTAACACCATAACAAGTCCCGCCGGTCGACGGGTCGAACGCATGTAAACGCTGCGTGTCCAAAAGGAGTTGGCTGCCCGCCCGCTCCGCTGGGCCGGCTCGCCCGTCCACGCACCCGGCGCCGCCCGACAGCCGGAGCCGCCCGAGCATTCTGCCTTTCCAGTGCCACGACTGCCCCTGCCCGCCGGCGCCGTATGCCCCTGCTGCGTGCAGGGGCACGCCACGGCAACAACACACCGCGGGCAGACCACTGCCGATCCATCGAGCTTTCATGCCGGAACTCATGACCAGCCTCCCGAGACCGCTGCCGGCCGCCTGCGCACGCCAAGGGATCAAAAGAGCAGAGTCCGATGCGGACGTGGCCGATGCCTTTGTCCAGCAGCTACGGGTGGAACGGCTGACCGAACTCCTGGCCGTTGTCGGTCCGAACCTGTTCGACCGCGAAGGCGTACGGCTGCTGGTCGAAGAGCTATCGCATCAGCCGGCCATCTTCAGGCTCTTCCGGGTCAGCCTGGCCGGAGTCGAGGATCACCGGGAATCCGGCCTGTCCCTCTTCCTCCCCAACGGGGTAGAGCCGAACAGGCCCTTCAACCGCCGGCCGCTGCCGTGTCGCGGACTTCCATCGGTAGCGAGCAGACCCTCTCGGGACCTGAGTCCGGATTCGTCGTTGGTCTTGTGCGAGTCGTCCTGGGCCGAAGATCCCGCCGGTGGTGCCGAGTGAGGCCGAGCGGGAGATGTTGCTGTCGTAGGTGCGTCACCCTTCGTCCGCTCAAGCGTTGGCGTTGCGATCGCGGATCGCGCTGGAGCGACAGTCGCCCTCCATGAAATCTCCACATGAACCCGACAGACCCCCCACGGCCCCTCGCGCTGAACACGCAGGTCCAGCGCGTTGCCTGCATCGAGGTCGCCGTCACCGTTGGGATCCCACTAGGCGATCCCAAGAAGAAAGCCTGGTCGGCGCACCGACCAGGCATTTCAGAGTGTGTGTCCGAGGGGCGAGTTGACCGCTGACGACACGGTCGTGGTTGCGCAAGAGGAGCTCTTCCTCTGAGACACCTGTAGGCGTAGCCGCCGCTGCTGCCGCTACCACTACTCGTCGATGCAGTGGGTGGTGCGGGGCCGGCGTGACCTCATCAGCTACGAGCGGCGCGTCAGGGGATGGTGGCTCCCTCTGCGCTGAGAGCCGCCGTCACGGGCTGGAAGAAGGTCTCGCCGCCCGAGGTGCAGTCACCGCTCCCGCCGGAGGTCAGGCCGATTGCCGCGTCGCCGTCGAAGAGGGCGCCGCCGCTGTCGCCGGGTTCGGCGCACACGGTGGTGTCGATCAGTCCGAAGACGGAGCCCTCCTGGTAGTTGACGGTGGCGTCCAGTGCGGTGACTTGTCCGCCGTAGACGCCGGTGGTGCTGCCGCTGCGCTGCACCTGCTCGCCGACGTAGGCGTCGGCGGCACGGGTGATCTGCTGGATGCTGCCGTCGTACAGGTCGACGGTGCTGGGGTGGTCGGTGCCGGGGTCGTCGTACTGCACGAGGGCGTAGTCGGTGCCGGGGAAGTGCGAGTCGACCGTCTGCCCGATCTCGCCGCCACCTTGCGAGTCGGACCAGCTGGCGGAGGCGTTGCCGCAGTGGCCGGCGGTCAGGAAGTAGGGGGCTCCGCCCACGGACACATTGAACCCCAGGGAGCAGCGAACTCCGCTGCCCCAGATGGCGTCACCACCGGCGATCAGGGGTTTGAAGGGTGAGGTTCTGTGCCGAAGCACAGCCTTGTTCCCCAACGCGTGGACCGCGGCGTCCAGGCGGATGAGCTTGGCTCCGGTGACGGTGGGGTCGGCAGTGACGACCACTTGGTCCTTCCGGGGGTCGACACCCCAGGCGGTACCGGGGATTCGGGCCTGTCTCGCCAGGAGGCCTGCTGCGGCGTGGAGTTGAGCTGTGGAGTAACGCACCACCCTGGCGACCGCACCGGTAGCGCGGACCTGGTCGGCGACCGAGGGGTCGGTGATGTTGACGACGAGGCGCCGGGACGATGTGTCGAAGTAGGAGCCGGCAGCACGGTCACTCAGCTGAGAGGTGAGAGCCACGACGGCTTTGGTCTCGGCCGCGGTGGGCTTGGCGTGCGCGACCGAGGCGGGCGCAGCGGTGGCCGCGCCGGCACCGGGCAGCAGGACGGCGGCGGCGAGAGCGGCTGCTCCTGCGCCCGCGGAAAGGGAGCGAGAAGTGAAGATGCGAGGAAGCATCAGGGATGACCTCCGGTGGGGGCCCGCGTCGGCTGGGGAGGCCGGGCGGGGCGGGAAGTGGCCTCGGAGCAACCCGCAATTGGGTCGTGTCCATGCCAAGCCCGAGTATCGCGACGCACGGTTCGCGCCCACAAGGCAACAATCAGGCCATGCGCCAGGATGCGAGAGCCGGCCGAAATACGGCGGCAGCTGGCCCGCTGCGGCCTCCGAAGCCCGGACCCTGACCGGGCCCTCGCTCGGCCGCAGTGCAACCTGCAGCGCTTGGGCATGGACCCTGAGTGCGGGCCGATCGCATCCCGGATCTTTGCCCACCGCCCGGCCGGGCGCGGCATCGTCCGCATGACCCCGAGTCTCCCAACCGGTTGTCAGCGCCATTTCCTTCCAGACGGCCGTTCTCGTCGATGGCGGATTCATGTCGGCCGGGCTTCTGCCCATGCCGGATGACCATGATGGTGGTGTTGTCGGCGGCCGGGGCCCCGGAAGGGGGCGCGCCGACGGGGTCGGATGCGGCTGTGCGCGCGTGCTTGCCGCCGCGGCCTGCAAGGACCGCGGACGCGGCCCTCGTGGCCAACGTCCGGCGCCGACTGACTGACGCGCGACCCACGCCGCTGCCGTGCGACGTCCGCGCAGACGCCCCACCCTGCCGACCCGAGTCGGTCCCAGCGCATTTGACATTCCGCCTCCCGAAGAGGGCGGGGCGAAAGGCGGTGCGCTCGTTGAGGTCTCAGGGTCCGAGCCTCGGTTCCGGGGCCGCACCGGTGTGGCGCGGCCGGGGGCAGCACCGGGGTGGCGCGGCCTGCCACAGTCCGCTGGCGGACGGTCAGGGCTGGTTGGGCAGAAAGGCCGTGGTGCGGACGATGTCGTCGCACTCCGCGAAGTTGCCGCCGCCGTCGCCCATCTCGACCTGGAAGCGGCCGCCGGCAGCCCCGACGACGAGGGAGGGCGGTGCTGCGGGCGTGGCCCCGGAGAGGCAGTATCCGTCGGCTTCGCCCATCACCTCGTGGAAGGTGAGCATCAGATAGGCCCGGCCGCCCGGCGCCAGGCGCACGGGGCGGGCGGTGCCCTCAGGGGTGACCTTCAGCGGTCGGCTGCGAGTGGGGTCGCCTTGTCCAGCGATCGCCACGGTGGGGAAGCCCTCGATCAGGCAGGTGCGGCTGCCACTGTTGGCAAGGTTGAGCAGGACGCCGTACGTGTGGTCCGGGTTCGGCTCGAGGCGGTGTGCCACGGACGGGGTCAGTGCCCCGGCGGCACAGGCGGGCGTGGCGGACGTGGTGCCGTGCGATGCGGGAAGCGGGGCAGGCGAGGCCGCCCGGGAGGCCGCACCGGCGGGAACGGCAGACGGGGAGGCGCCGCTGGGGGACGCCGCGGAAGAGGAACCGCCGTCGGCCGACGCGGAGGCGGGGGCCGCTCCCGTCGAGCCGCCGCCCGACTGGCATGCGGTGAGCAGCATGCAGGAGGCGAAAAGGGACGTCAGGGTCGCGGCGGTTCTTCGCGAGCGGACGATGGTCATGGGATCACTCCTGGTCAGCGGCATCCGTCGTGCCGGTGCTCATGAGGACGGCGTCCTGCACGGTGGGGTTGCGGCGATACGGCCCTGTGACACGGAGGTGACGTCAGGGAGACGGTTCCGCCCGGCGTCGGGGCGTGTACATCCGCCGTAGTCCGTCGGAGCCGAAGAGGAACCACCGACGGGCCTGCGCCGGGGTCCGATGTCGCGCCGGTGACCATGACGACCACCAGCAGCGGGTTCACCCTTGTCCCCGGCTACTCCATGCTCACCGGCAGCAGAACCAACTGGCCGGTGTACATCGGCCCAGGCGTCGCCCCGAGCGAGACGACCAACCACTGCTTCGAGGCCCAGCAGGGCTGCAACTCCTCATCGGCCGGCTCCCACGAGTACGACTACCCGCAGCACTTCGGCGAGGGCGTCGGCTACCAGCTGTCGGGTCATTGCCGTGGTGGTCCGCCGAGCCATCGTGTGACCGTGGACGCCAGCTCCTTGAGTGTCGATGCCGAGGCGGCCTCCTTCGCCACGCGGAACTCGAACTCGGTCTTGCCGTTGCGTCGTTTGATGTGAACCGACACTTGTGTCTGCAGCCAGGTGACGACCGCGGCCATCACGACGAGGCCGGGGACGGCGATCTCGCCGCTGAGCCGCGAGTCGGTGGGCGGCTCAGCCAGCACAGCAGCGGCGACGGCAGCAGTTGCGGGCTCTGCGGCGAATGCCGCGAGCAGCCGACGCGCGGCATCGTACGCCGCGGGGCTGTCGGGTATGACCACCGCGCTACCGTCCTGACCAGCTGCGCGCAGCAGGGTGGAGAGCAGGAGAGCGGCCTCGTCCTGGTCCAGCGGCATGGTGTCCGGCGTGGCGTCAGCAGTGAACTCCTCGGTCAGCTCCTGCAGCGCGAGGAGGACCGAGCGGTCGCTGAGCTCGGATAGGTCGGTTGTCCTCATCGGCGTCTCCAGTCTCCGATCAGAGCCAGTGCGGCCCAATGGTAGGGGTGGCATTCCCAAGGGACGGTGGGATGTTCCAGCATGGTGCGCTGGGCCTGCCACAGCGCCCACCAGAGGGGCTCGGCGGGGTTCTCCGCCAGCCGTCGGTAGAACTCTTCGAAGAGCCTGCGCGAGCTGGCATCGTCCACATCCCAGAGTGTGGCTACGACCGTCCTGGCGCCGGAGTGTTGCAGGAGCTGGGCGAGGCCCCGGATATCGCCCGTACTGTGGAGGTCCCCGCGGGCGGTGGAACACGCCCGCAGCGTGAGCAGATCGAGCCGCAGCTCCGCCCTGGCCAGGCGCCGGGCGGTGAGCAGGTGCTCCAGCCGCGTGCCCACCTCCACCGTGAGTGGGTACTTGGTGGGGCGCTGCCCGTCGTGTGCGAGGAACAGGCCGGAGTCCAGTGGTTCGACACGGTCATACCAGCCATGCCCCGACAGGTGGGCGATACGGGCGGCGCCGAGGCCCGCCAGAACGGAATCGGGCGTCGCCCTCAGGCCGGTGACTTCGCTGCGACAGCAGCCTGGGGCGACGAACTCCGCGTCGTTTTCGAGACGTTCGGCGTCCGGATCCTCGCGGGCGGCCGTACCTGCGACGAATACATCGGTGTTCCCCGTTGCCGGGGGGCGCTCAGAGGTGCGGAGCAGAGCGGTGGCACTGGTCACCTGCACCACGGCGTGCCGGCTTGCGAGCACATGCTCGTCTCCCTGCCCGTCCTCGTTCCGGGTGGCGAGCGGGAGTGCACCGAGCGGAAGGGCACGCACCGCTCCGTCCGCTGCGACGCACAGCAACTCGCGCCCCGCCACCTCGGGGAGGAACGCCAGCAGCCCAGGTGCCAGTTGCGCGAAGAAGTCCAACCCACGTCGCCACGGCCGCCGAGCCGGCAGCGGTGGGAGCGGCGGGAACGCGTCGGCATCGCCGTCGAACGTACGCCGCAGTCGCTGTGCCGCCCGCTGGAGCGTCGCGGACGTCAACTCCGTGCGCACGGCACACAGCCGGCCGCTGTCGGCGTGGACGACAAAGATGGTGGAGGCGTCAGTACCGCAGAAATACGACACGAAGGCGCAGCGTGAAGCATCAGCGTCGGTCCGGAGGTGCGCCCGCAGAGCACGAAGGGTGGCCGGTGTGTCCGGATTTCTCAGGATGCTCCCCATGCCGTCGGCCCACGTCTTGTACTCCTCGTGCAGGTCGAAGGCGAGCTCCAGGGGCTGGGCGCTGCGTTGGTTCGTACCGGGCAGGGCGTCTACCGGGAGCGTGATCTCGTCTCCGCACTCCACCAGCAGCCGGATAAGCAGCTCGTAGACCGCCCGGTACTGGTGCATGAGCGCGGGAATGTCCCCGACCGACCGGTGCGGGTGCCGGGCCATGGTGTCCAGCAACGCCGAGCGCGCCTGCCAGGCGGTGTCGAACGCCTCCTGCTTGTCCTCCGCCGCACCACGGACCAGCAGCGCCTTGGCCAGACGGTCGGTGACCTGCAGGCGGGTGGCGGCATCGGGTGCGTGCCGCAGAGACTCCGCGCGCAGCACCCGCAGCGCGGACACCGCCTCGGTGACCTGTCCGCGGCCTAGTCGCTGCGCCGCTTCCGCAAGCCGGAACGGCAGGTGAAAGGTCCATCCACGTCCCGGATCGGAACCGACGACGTCGCGGAAGACCTGCGCGGTGCGGAGCAGGACGGATGCGTGGTCGGCATCGATGCGGTCCAGGCGCGAGGCCACCAGGGCCATGCCGTGGGCGATGATGTCCTTGCTGAGATGCATGGCCTTCGTCAGCGCCTCGAAGTACGCCCCGACCGCGTCGTCCATGCGTCCCTCGTCGGCGGCGAGGTCACCGAGGCCGACCCAGGCTTCGGCCTCGAAGCGCGCGCCCCCCTCGTTGACGGAGGAACCACCGACCAGCTCCAGCGCGCGGCGGAGGCTCGAGCGGGCTGCGGCGTGGTCGCCGGCTTTCTGGTATGCAGCTCCCAGGCGGTTGAGCGCACAGGCCCGCATCTCCGTACCGAACCGGGACTCCGCGAGGCCGAGTGCCCTGCGGTATTCGCGTACCGCCTCCCTCCCCCGGCCCGCCTCGAAGTACGCACCGGCCAGCAGCATGCGTAGCGCGAACTGAGCTTGGTGGTCGTGAAGTCCCTCGGCTTCCTCAAGTGCCGTCCGGTAGCAGGAACGCGCCTGCTCGTAGTCCGCCTCGTCCTGGCAGAGGATGCCGCGCAGCCGGTGAAAGCGGATGCGCAGCATCGATTCAGAACCCATCTCGGCGCCGTGCGGCCCGAGTTGTACGGAGTCGAGGATGCCGAGCGCCTCCCGGCGGCGACCTTTCGCACCCAGCGCCTCCGCGAGCCGCATCCGAAGGCCGGCGGCGCGGCCCCATTCGTCCGGATGGGGCAGTGGCAACTCGTCCGCCTGACGGAAGGCGTCACGCGCGGCGTCGAACTCGCCGCGCCCCAGCAACTGGGAGGCTTGCCGCTCCAAAAGGAGCCGCGGATGACCGAGATCCTCCTGCGGGTCGGGGAAGCCCACCGGGGCGCTCCCGGAACGGGCAACGGAGCCGATCCGCTGCAACACGCCGCTCAGCTCCCGAGCCAACGACACGTAGAAACCGACGAGCGCGGCGGCCTTGGTCTTGCCGTCCGCCTCGAAGCGGCGCTGTCCGTCCTCCAGCTCGCTCACCAGCTCGTACGGGTCGAACCGGCCAGCGTGGGTCAACAGCAGAGTCTCCGCGTGCCGCGCGCTGCCCGCATTCATCAGGAGCGCGGCGACACGCCGCTCCTGCTCACCCATGGCGGCCATCTTCAGGGCCGTCGGCGCCGACGGTCCGCATGGCCAGGCGTACGGTCTCCCGATCCTCCTCATCCTGTGCCGTTTCGAAGGCGCGGGCGAACTGGTGCCGCGCGAGCTCGTGGTCGCCCAACATCCACAGGAACTGGGCCACATGGAAGTGGGTGTGGTGGCCCGCCGAGGGCCTCGCGGCCAGCTCGTGCGCGATCCGCCGCGCCTCCTCGTAGTCGCCCGTCCCGCTGGCCGCCCGGCCGTACACGGCGGACAGCAGACCGACGCCATACGTCTCGTTGGCTGGGAACCTCTGGCTCTCCCGGCGCAGTTCCCGCAGGGCATCCTCATCGCCCTCGCCGGCGCGGCGGATGGTCTCATCCATGTGGCGTTTGCGCTGGTCCGCCATCTGCTGGAACTCGGGGTCCGTGTGCGAGGACCGGAACTCACCCAGCAGGTGGGAGTGCGGAGCGACCTGCTCCAGCAATCGCAGCATCTCTGACAGCCCGTTCATGTCGCCCGTCAAGATGCGGCCATATGCGACGAGTTCCAGGACCTCGGCGTCCTGTGGCATCCCTTCCCGTGCTTGTTCGGCCAGGGCGAGGACATCGTCCGCAGTGACGCCGCTGCCCGGTCTCTGCTGGAGTGCGGCCAGCACCTTGCACAGTTCTTTGAGATCTGCGGGGCTGGCCTCGCCGCGCTCGGCCAGCTCCCGGTACGCGTCTGCTTTCAACTCCAGCAGCCGGAACTCCCGCTCGTCATGGTCACGGATCGTGGCCAGTTCCTCAAGGCGCTGCTGGACCATGGGGCGCAGTGGGTCGTCATCGGGGCACCGCCGGGCGCACTCGTCCAGTTCGCGGGCGCATTCGTCCATCCGCTGCGCGCTGAGCAGGCAGGCTGCCAGGTTCAGACGCAGGCGGACCGCGTTTGGGCGGTGTTTGAGCAGCAGACGCCAGAGCTGGAGCGAATCACCAAAGCGTTTGGCGACCGAGAGCCCGATCGCGTATCGCTCGACGCTGTCGGCATCGCCGGTGGCGGCCTGATTGGCCAGGCCCTTGAGTAATCGATCCCGGTCCTGCACCGATGTGCCCTCCGCCAGCGCCCGGACCAGATCGCCGGGCGGCTCCGAACCGTCCAGTACCCACGGCCACGACAGCCGGAACTGAGTCATGCCACCACCTGCATCCCGATGCGCACCTTGCCATTCGGAAGAACGACAGCAGCGAGATGTTCGGTTCCCGGGCAGTCTTCCACCTCGGCCGGGACGGGCCTGCCGACCTGGCACACGCCCGCACCCTCTACCGCTCGTAGCCGACGTGGCACCGGCGGCTGGACGAGGAAGGCCCCAGACCCTCAAGGGGGACGCGGCAGCGGCCGAGGATCCGGTGATCGGGGGATGACGGTGCTGAAGTGGCGGCAGGGTGCGGAACCCCTGGTGCTGCTACAGGTTGTGCCAAGGCATCGTCGCGTCCTGAACACCTACACCGACCACTGCAACCGGCACCGCCCCCACCAGTCCCTCCACCAACGATCTCCCCAAGCCTCGGAGACCGGCCAGACGGCACCTGTCATCCCCTTCGGAGGCCGCGTCCGCCGCACTCAACCAATCGGCGGCCTCATCAACGAGTACCAGCAAGCAGCCTGACGCCAGGCAGACAAACGGCTTGATCAGCAGCCCGGACCAGGGTTTTCCGCAGTTGATCAACATGACGTACTGCTGCGACAGCTCACCGGGACTCTTCCCGGGCCGCTCCCCCAGGAGCCACCGGAGCGCATTGCACTACCGTCGTCCCACTCTTCCCGGCGGTCGGCAGCATTCGGTTCAGCAGTGGGCCGACGAGCGCCGTCGTCGTCACGGCCATCACCACCATCAGCGAGTACAGCGTCCCGTCCAGTAGGCCCAGTTCCAGCCCCACGCCAAGGACGACCAGTTCGGTGACGCCGCGCGTGTTCAGCAGGACGCCGAGCGCGTACGCAGGCCGACTGCCGTAGCCCCCGAGACGCGCCCCGAGGTACGCGCCAAGGACCTTACCGGCCACGGCCACCACGAGGATGGCGGCCAGGGTGCCGATGTCTGCGGCGTCCAGCCGGGAGAGATCGACCTTGAGGCCTGCCAGCACGAAATACGCGGGCAGCAGGAGCAGCCCGCACAGCGGCTCAATCCGCTGCAGCGCAATGTCGCGCAGGCCTCCGTCGCCGCCCCTCGGCATGATGGCGCCGAACAGGAATGCTCCGAAGATGTAGTGCAGTCCCAGCCACTCGGTGCAGGCTGCCGAGAGCAGGAGCCCGACCAGCACCAGAGCCAGGAAGTTCCTGCTCTCGCCGGAGCCTCCGGATTCCGTGCCCTGCGCCTTCTCGCGCCGGCTCGCCTCGCTCGCCCGGCGGAGCAGGGGGCGGCCCACCGCGATCATCAGGGCGACATACGGCACCAGCAGCGCGAGACGCCAGTCGAGGTGCTGCCCCGTGGCCACGGCCACGGCCACCGCAAGCAGGATCCAGGCCAGCAGATCGGTGATCGCCGCACACGTCAGGGCGGTCGCGCCGAGTTGGGACCGGGTCAGCCCTCGGTCGGCGATGATCCTGGCGAGTACGGGGAACGCCGTCACGGCCATCGCCACCGCGAAGAACAGAACGAGTCCCGCGCGTGGGCTCTGGTGGTGCGCGCCCGCCAGCACGCACGCGAGCGCGGCCCCCAGGGCGAGCGGCAACAGTGTCGAGAACGTGGTTGCCCACAGGGTGACCCTGCTCCCTCCGCGCAGGATGCCGAGATCGATCTCCGTCCCGACAGCGAACATGAACAGCGCGAGGCCCACGCCGGCGAGCGCGCTCAGCAGGGGGCGAACCTCGGCAGGGAAGAGGGTGCCCGCGAACCGCGCGCCGAGCAGGGTGGGGCCCAGCAGAATGCCGGCGAGTATCTCGCCGACCACCGCCGGCTGACCCAACGCCCGCGCACCCAGTCCCAGGACGCGCGCAAGGCCGAGGATCAGAGCCAGGTCCAGGAGGAGAAACGGGGCCTGTGACGACGTCACCGGGAGGGATCTTCCTCGCCGGCCGACGGGCGGTCGGCGGCCGGACGGGGACCGGGGGTCGCGTTCTCGCTGGGCAGGACGACGTGCGCGGTGCCGTTGGTCAGATCGATGCGCGTCCGCGGCGGGGCGCCGTCACCCACCTCGTCACGCTGAAGTTCCTGCCGCTGCTGCTGCTTGATCTCGACCAGCTTGTTGGCGTTGAAGATCAGGTTGAACTCGTCGAACGCGGAACCGGTCAGAGGGCGCCGTGAGGTGCCGCGCCGGAAGAGGATGCTGCGCTTGAAGAAGCGCCGCAGGACCAACTCCGTTCCGCAGCAGACGAAGAGCACCAACGCCAGCCCGGGGATCACAGCCTGGCTCAACATACCTGTCATCGGATAAGCCTCCTGCCTGAAGGTTCGAGGCTATCCGCCGACCGAGGCCCGTCCTGCGGGATTCGCTGTCCCGTTTCGTCCGGTGCCGTCTCGAGCCTTGCACGGCAAGTCGACACAGCGGAGTCTCCAGGGGAGATCAGCGCCTGGGCAGCCCGAGGAGATTCGATGATCCCGCTTTCGCACGCACAGCAGCGACTGTGGTTCCTCAACCGGTTGGAAGGGCCGAACGCCACCTACAACATGCCGGCCGTGCTCCGGTTGACGGGTGAGCTCGACCGGACTGAGCTGCCCCGAGTTTCGTAGAGTCCGTGATCTTGTTTCAGGCGGACTGCGGGGTGGCTTCCTGTTGTCGCCACCACTCGCGTTCGTACTCGGCGGGCGGTACGTAGTCGAGGGTGGAGTGGAGCCGTTCCTCGTTGTACCAGGTGACCCACTGGAAGATCGCCCGCTCGACCTGGTCGACGTCGCGCCACGGTCCTTGCATCTCGATCAGCTCTGCCTTGAAGGTGCCGTTCAGCGCCTCGGCCATCGCGTTGTCATACGAGTCCGCGACCGAGCCGACGGACGCGGCGACCCCGACCTCGGCGAGCCGGTCGGTGTAGCGAATCGACACATAGTGGGCGAGTTCAACCAGTCGTTGCAACACCGGGCTGTTGCAGCGAGCGTAGCTGTTCTTCGAAGACCTCGGCCGGCGTCCGCCAGCCCAGGACTTTGCGGGGCCGGTTGTTGATCGCCATGGCGACGGCTTCGAGGTCCGTGAACGACCAGGGACCTGCGGGAATGCCAGCCCGGTCGCGGCGCCACAGGGCCATGTCCAGGGCGTCGAGGACGAGCTTGGCCCGCTTGTTGGTGGCGGCCGACCAGCCGACGATCGCCCGGGAGAACACGTCCACGACGAAGGCGACGTAGACGATGCCGGACCAGGTGGCGACATAGGTGAAGTCGGCGACCCACCGCTCGTTCGGACGGGATGCGGTGAAGTCGCGTCTGAGCAGGTCAGAGGCCCGCTCATGGCCATCGTCGCGGATGGTGGTGCGGATCTTCCTCCCGCGTCGGGCACCCTCAAGACCAAGGTCACGCATCAGCCGGGCGACCGTGCAGCGGGCCACGGGTATGCCCTCGCGGTGCAGCTGCCGCCAGACCTTCCGCACTCCGTAGACACCGAAGTTGTCGGCGTGGACGCGGCTGATCTGCGTCTTCAGCTCTGCGTCGCGGACCGACCGCGGGCTGGGGGTGCGGTTCTTGGCGGCGTAGTAGGTGCTCGTCGCGATCTTCAGTCCGTGGCTGGTCAGGACTTTGCAGATCGGCTCGACTCCGAACACTTGCCGGTGGGCGTCGATGAACGCTACGAGCGCTTCGACGGCCGGTCGAGCTCGGCCGCGAAGAAAGCGGAGGCCGCCTTGAGGATCTCGTTCGCCCGGCGTAGTTCGGCGTTCTCGGCCTTCAGCCGTTTGATCTCAGCGGCCTCCTCTGAGGTCACCCCGGGACGCTGGCCGGTGTCGACCTCAGCCTTGCGGACCCAGGTCCGTACCGTCTCGGCGGAACCGATGCCCAGCTTGACAGCGACGGCCTTCATCGCGGCCCACTCAGTTGGGTAGTTGGGGCGGATCTGCGCGACCATGCGCACCGCACGCTCACGAAGCTCGGCAGGGTAAGGGGACGGACGGGCCATGACTCGATCCTCTCAGGGAATCGAGCCTCCACCGATCCCGGAGCGCTTCAGTACCGTGAATCCGCGGATCAGCGGCGGGAACGCGGGATCGCTTCCGCAGGGTGTTACCTGCCGCGGCGCGCAAGGCTGTTGAGCATGTGCTGTTTCCCGGGATCGATGTGCGGGTGGAAGGGGTGAGCGACTCCCGCGACGTCTGAGTGGTGGAGGCGGCGTCGATGGCTCGGTCCAGGCCGGTGCCCGAACTGCCGTAAGCAGGCCAGGCGAGGTCTTCGTTCGACTGCGGGTGCGCCAACACTTCTGCGACCGCAGGAGCTGTTCCCGCACGACGTTCGTCGAGCAGGTGCCGGGTCTGTCCGAGCGGCCACCGCCGTTCCAGTACCGGCCTGACGGGCCGGCCGCAGTCGATCGCCAACGAGCGCGGCGACTGACGGCGAGTCGGACTCGTCTGCTCAGGCCGCTGACGGCGCCAGCCGCGTCGGGCCGGGCCCCACGGTACGTGGAGTAGACGAGTTCGCCGTCCGCAAGGGATGCACCTACGGAACCGTGCTGCTCGATGTCGAGGCCGACCGGTTCGTGGAGGTGCTGCCCGACCGCACCTCGAACCCCCGTGTTCACTGCTGCTTGCCTGCGTGGACGAAACCGCGGGACCGAACTACCAGCCTGCCTCGCGACTGCAGGAGCGATACCGGGACCCCGTGGAGGGCGGGGTCACAAGTTCAGTCGGCCGCCGTGACGGCGTCCCTGATGAGCTGGCGGGCGGCCGCGTCGGTACGGGCGGCGTCATGGGTCACCAAGCGGTCCTGGCACAGACCACGCAGGCCGGAGACGAGGACCGTGGCCGCTGTCCGCGCCTGCTGTGGCGGGTGACCCAGCCGGACGTAGGCCGCTGAGATGGGGCCGATCATCACCTCGACGGTCTCGGCCGCGATGTCGCCGTACTGCTCGGGATCGGTGGCGGCCAGGCTGAGCAGCTGCAGCAGCATGCGGACCGGCCCGGACTGCTCCCCGACGGTCATCGCCTCCCACAGGGCATGGGCCGCCTCGCGCAGTCCCGCGCTGTCGCGGACGCCGTCGAACATCGCGTGCGCGTCGGGACGGCAAGCGGCCAGTGCCTGGGCCAGCAGGTTCTCGCGGCTGCCGAAGTAGTACAGAAGCATGCGCTTGGTGGTGCCGATCGACTCGGCGAGCGGACTCAGCGACATCTGGGCGACGCCGTGGTGCTGGAGGTGGTTCACCACCTGCTTCAGCAGCTCGGCGCGCTTCTCGGCGTTGACGGGGCGAGGCACCCTTTGACTGTACCGACCGGTACGCGTAAGGTCCAGCAGGCGTAGATGTGCCGATCGGTACATTAATCGAGTGGCGCCATGGCGATGGTCAGGCGCGGGGCAGCCGAGAGGGGCGCCGTGAAACTGTTTGGACCGCGAGTAGTGAGGGACCACCGGTACCGGAGAGGCGGCCCGGGGGTTGCCGGGCATCCGGTCGGCCGTGTGCCCCGCGGACTGTGCGGCATGGCTCGCCGCGGCGGCCGAGGGGTGGTGGTCCTGTGAAACACCGGATCGAGCAGCCCCGGGGCGTATCCGTGGCCAGAGTCCTCGTCGAGACCCTCACGATCCCGGCAGTGCTCTTCCTCGGCCTGCTCTTCTGCTTCCCCATGGCCTTTCATCAGCCTCAGCCCCACCACGCCAAGCTCGTGATCGCCGATCCCGCGGTGGAATACAGGGTCGAGACCGCTCTGCAGCGGCAGCATCCCGGCGGGTTCGACGTCACCGCCGTGGCAGACGCCCGAGAAGCCCGACGGGCGGTGCTGGACCGGGACGCCGTGGCAGGTTTCACCGCCACGAGCAGACATGCCGTGCTCTACGTGGCCAAGGCCAACGGCGCGTCCCTCGAGCAGGCGCTGACCAAGGGCTTCGCCCAGCTTGCGGCGCACAACCACCAGAAGCTCACCGTCACGGACGTGGCCCCCACGGTCAGCAAGGACGGATCCGGCGCGACTCTGGTCTACTTCGGGATCGCCTGGAACGTCCCCGGCTACATACTCGCCACGACCCTGCTGCGGGCGGTGACCTTCGACCGGCGCAGGAAACTTTTGACGATCGCGGGCGTCGCCGGCCTCTTCAGCGCCGTGGGTTTCCTCGTCGGCGTGGGACTGGGCTTCTTCCCCAACGACCCCGCGGCCCTGGCGATCGCCTTCCTGCTCACCACGGCCGTGGCCACGTTCTCCCTCGGCATGGCGCCCTTCGTCAAGCACTTCTTCCCCCTGGCGGGTCTGGGCCTGTACGTCGTGCTGAGCGTTCCCTCCAGCGGTCTGGTCCCCGTCCAGTTGCTGCCGGGGTTCTTCCAGGGCCTGCACGCCGTCATGCCGCTGGGCAACGCGGTCGACGCCCTGAGGGGAGTCCTGTACTTCAACGATGCGGGAGTGCTGAAGCCGGTCCTCGTGCTGTGCGGGTGGATCATCGCGGGCATGGCGCTGCTGGGCCTCGACGCGTGGCGGCACCACCGCATGGCCGTACGGCGGGGAGTGGAGGACGAGCAGGAGGACATTCCGGAACCGCCGATGGAGGACCCCTCCATGGAAGCGCCCGCGCCTACTGCGCTTCCGGTCCACCCGCATCACTTCGGCGAGCCGTTGCCGATGCTGGAGGGCGCGGTCCGTGACGGCGAACAGCAGCCCCTCCGTCATGCCGCGGTGACCGTCATGGACACCGGCGGCCGGCAGTTGGTGCGGACCACGACCAACGCGCGGGGCGAGTACGCCGTGACCGGACTGCCCGAGGGATACATCAGCGTGGTCGTCTCGCACCCCGGCCGAGACCCCCTGGTCCACCAGAAGCTGCTGCAGTCCGGTGTGGCCGTCCGCGCCGACTTCACCCTGCACGACCGGCGCAACGGGACGTCAACTCGCGCGGCCGCTCGACGCCTCGATCTCGGACACGCAACTCACGGCTCTTGAGACCACCCAGGTGACGATGGCCGGCGCCGACGAGATTGATGCGCCCTGCTCGACGCACACCTCGACAATCTCGGTTTCCCGGAAGTCCGCCGCGCCTGCATGGCGGTGGACCACGACGCCATCGCACAGCCGGAGGGCCCGGCCGAAGCCATCGCCCAATTCGCCGAGCCCAAGCGGAACAGGAATGCCGTGATCGGCAGCGGTCCCAGATAGAGACACACACACTCCTTGTCGGACGCAGCCCCTAGTGCATGCCCGAACTGCAGGTGCCGAGCGACGTGGTCCGGCCGCCTACGCCGGCGTGTTCGGCTTCGCACCGTCCTGAGGGCGCTTCGCCGTCGAACCCAATGCCAGTAAGTTGTCATGAACAGTTTCACAACGTCTTGCGGGCTCACGCCGCTCCCCTCCCCTGCGGCACCCTTGTCCGCCGGTCGCAGGTGCCGACTATTACGTCTTCGCTGATCAGGTGGCATGTACGTACGCATGGAGGATACCGGCGAGATCGGCACTGCGAGGTAGGGCAGTCGCAACAGCACGATCGATCAGCCTGACACGCCCCTGCAGAACGGTGTCTGCCCGAGTCCACGAAGGTCGGTGGAGCCGTCCGGGACGGTCCACCTCACCGCCTGACACGCATGGGGGGGAGCACCCCACCGCACACATCGCACTCGCCCGAACTTTTCCCGGCTGACGCGCATCGGACAAGGACAACGGGCACACGGCACCGTTCACACACGCCCATGTCGGGCACCAATTTTGAAGGAGTAAGCAGAATACGGCGACCTTCCGGCGCGGCACGGCGAGCCCGGACACCGACAGCAAGGCAACCTTCCTGATGGCACGACGCGTGGTGTCCGCACTGGGGGGTGGTAGCCGCCCTGAGCCTGCTCACAGCCTGCAACGACGGCCAAGGCATCGCCAGTGCCCCGCCGACGGCGGACGGGCAGGCCCGGCCGGCGTCCGGTGACGACTCAGGCGCCGCCGGCACCAAGACGAGCACGGGCGGCACCTCCGCCAACACCAGTTCGCGCAAGGGTTCAGGCGGCACTTCGGCCACCGGAAGCGGCGCCGTGAGCACTCGCTGTCACACGTCCGACCTGAAGGCTCATGTCGGCGCCAATAACCCTGGCGCCGGGCAGGAGAACTTCCCCCTCGTCGTGACCAACTTCTCGGGACGTACCTGCACCATCGACGGGTATCCGGGCGCCGCTTTTGCGGATGCATCTGGCAAGCAGCTGGGTCCGGACCCCAGGCGCGGTACCGGAAGCCCCACCAAGATCACGCTGGCGCCGGGCAACAGCGCCTGGGCAGGCCTGTCCTTCGCCAACCCCGAGGTCAGTGGGGCCAAGAAGGCCACGCCCCTGGCTGTCCTGATACCCCGCCGGACGAGAAGGATTCCCTGCACGCGGACTGGGAAGCCGGTGCCGTGCCCGTCTCCTCCGCCGCGACTGTGACGACCTTCCAGCCGGGCACCGGCGCCTGACCGGCACTCACCGCACAGCCGCTGCCGCAGAGTGACCACCGTGCGCTCTGCGGCAGCGGGATTCGCCGATAATGCTTCACACCGGCCGTCAGCGAACCGACCACGACCTCGTCGACCCCGCGAACACCACCCTCGGCCACCACGACGTCATGCGCTGGAACGCGCCCGCAGCTCAACCGGGCCGCGGGCCGCAACCGCTACGTACAGCTGCGCAGCGACGACTGGACAGGACCTGAAACCCCTTATGCAACAACCGCGTTGCCCCGGTGACCGTCCGATGCCGCGTCAGGCGGTGACACGTCGACCGTGCGGAGTATGCGACGGGACCGCATCCATCAAATATTCACAACCGTAGGCACGGACGCCGGTCTGTGATTGGATGCGCGGGTTGTGGCCCGTGTGCCGCAGGCTCCCGCGATCGTGGAGGCCGCCGTGGCGCGCGGGGAGGGCGTGAGGGCCTTCGGGGATGGGGACTCAGGGGGGTTTCCTTGGCGATGTCACAAGGCGATGCGGTGGTGGGTGCCACCAGACATGCACACGGACGCAGACACACCCGGTGGCGCGGCCTGGTGCTCGCCCTGGCCGGCGCGGTGACCGCAGGCCTGGTCGGGCTGGGCGTCTCTCAGGCGCAGGCGAGTGAGACGACCGGCTCGGTGGACACCCTCCGGACCGGCTGGGACAGGAGTGAACCGGATCTCGGCCCGTCCGACGTGCGCTCCTCTTCCTTCGGGCAACTCTGGAAGGCTCCCGCGCAGCTCGACGGGCAGATATACGCTCAGCCGATCGTCGTCGGCGGCACCGTGGTGGCGGTCACCGAGAACAACGAAGCCTACGGCCTCGACCGCGCCACGGGAGCCGCGCTGTGGCGGCGCAGCTTCGGGCCCGCATGGCCCGCGTCCACCCTCAACTGCGGCGATCTGGTGCCGACCATCGGCAGCACCGCCACCCCGGTATACGACCCCGCCAGCGGCGCGGTCTATCTGACCACCAAGGTCGACGACGGTCCCACCCACCTGAGCCCGCACTGGTACATGCACGCGCTCGACCCGGTCACGGGGGCGGAGAAATCCGGCTTCCCCGTGACGATCCAGGGCACCCCGTCCAACGACCCCACCCAGTCCTTCCTGCCCGCGTACCAGATGCAGCGTCCGGGCCTGCTGCTGCTCGACGGGGTGGTGTACGCGGCGTTCGGCGGACACTGCGATGCCAAGCCCTATCGCGGCTATGTGGTCGGTGTCAGCACCACCAATCCCTCTGTGACCTCGATGTGGGCGACGGAGACCGGCGCCAGCAACAGCGGGGCCGGCATCTGGCAGTCCGGCGGGGGACTCGTCTCGGACGGTCCCGGCAGGATCTTCCTCGCCACCGGCAACGGCGTCAGCCCGGCGCCCGGCCCTGGCAGCGCCCCGCCTGGCACTCTCGCGGAGTCCGTGGTCCGGCTGCAGGTGCAGGCCGACCGGAGCCTGAAGGCCGCCGACTTCTTCAGCCCGTCCAACGCGCCGACCCTGGACCAACAGGACAAGGACCTGGCCTCCGGCGGGCCGGTCGGCCTGCCGGACAGCTTCGGCACCGCCTCCCACCCGCATCTGCTGGTGCAGCAGGGCAAGGACGGCCGAGTCTTCCTGTTGGACCGCGACGACCTCGGCGGGAGTTCGCAGGGCACCGGCGGGACCGACGACGTGGTGGGGATCACCGGGCCGCTCAAGGGCCAGTGGGGCCACCCCGGGGTCTGGGGCGGTGACGGTGGTTATGTCTACGTCGTCGGCAACGGTGGCTCACTGGTGGCGTTGCACCGCGGCGTGACGGGCTCGGGCGACCCCGCGCTGACCGTCGCCGGGTCCAGCCAGGACTCCTTCCCCTACACCAGCGGATCGCCCGTGGTGACCTCCGACGGAACGCGCTCGGGCAGCGCCCTGGTGTGGGTGGTCTGGTCGGGCGGGTCCAGCGGCGCCAACGCCCAGCTGCGCGCGTACGACCCGGTTCCCGACGCGAACGGTGTCCTGCCGCTGGTCTGGTCCGCGCCGATCGGTACCGCACCGAAGTTCGCCACCCCGGCCACCGACGGCGGGCAGGTCTTCGTCGGCACCCGGGACGGCAAGGTCTACGCCTTCGGCAACCCGGTGGGTAGCCCGCTCAAGGGCGGACCGGTCGACTTCGGGCTCGTGTCGGTGGGCGGCTCCGCGAGCACCGACGTCGTCCTGACGGAGAACCAGAGTCCGTCCCAGTCCCTCGGTATCAGGGGCGTCACCGTCGACGGTCCGTTCACCGCGGACACCTCGTCGCTGCCGCCGACGATCCCGGCGGGCGGGCAGCTGTCGATACCCGTCTCCTTCACACCCACCGCGGTCCTGGGCGCGAGCGGAACGCTCACCGTGTCCACCGACGCCGGCAGTTTCGCACTGAGCCTGCACGGCGTCGGTACCAAGCCCGGTCTGGCGGCGTTCCCGGGCAGGGTGTCCTTCGACAACCAGCCCACGGGGACCACGGCCACCGCGAACGTCCAGCTGACGAACACGGGCACCGACCCCGAGACCATCACCTCCGTCACCCCGCCCGACGGACCGTTCACGGCCGCCGACCTGCCGAGCGCGGACCCGGCGAACCCGACGGTGATCCCGGCACAGAGCTCGATCGTCCTGCAGGTGGGGTACGAGCCCACGGCCACCGGCCAGAACTCCTCGTCGATCACGCTGAGCAGCACCAGCGGTGCGCTCACCATCCCGGTGGAGGGCGACGCGATCAGCGGCCAGGGTCACCTGGTGTTCAATCCGACGACTCTCTCGTTCGGGGCGGTTGTCCGCGGCACGTCGAGCACACGGACCTTCACGATCACGAACACGGGGAACATCCCGGTCACCGTCACCAAGGCGAAGGCCCCGGCAGGTGCGTTCAGCAGCGCCGACCAGCTTGCCGAGGGCCTGGTCATCGGTCCCGAGCAGAGTGTCCGCCAGACGGTCACCTTCGCCCCGACGGTGAGCGGCAACCAGTCGGCCACGTACGAGGTCACCGGTGACGCCGGGCAGGGGGCACAACTGGAGCCGCTCACCGGCATCGGTGTGCCCCCGGCGTCGCATCTGGGCACCGTGCTCGCACGGGACAACTCCGGCACCCTGTGGCAGTACCGCGGCACCGGTGTGCCCTCCGGGGCACTGGCCGCTCGGGCCGCCATCGGAACCGGCTGGAACACCTACAACATCGTCACGAGTGTCAGCGGTGAGATGGCGGACGGCACTGGAACCGCCGTCGGCCGTGACAGCAAGGGCACGCTGTGGTTCTACCAGGGCACCGGCAACCCGAAGGCACCCTTCGCGCCCCGGAAGCAGGTCGGCCCCGGCTGGAACATCTACAACTCCATCGTGGGCGCCCGTGACGTGACCCGGGACGGCAAGGCGGACCTCGTCGCCCGCGACAGCA
>NZ_JBIAEC010000024.1:53768-93037 GCF_042868225.1 Streptomyces sp. NPDC007856
AAGGGCGGCCTGTGGCTGTACCGGGGCACCGGCAACGCCTCAGCGCCCTTCCTGGCCCGCACCTCCATCGGTTACGGCTGGAACAACTACAACTCCATCGTCGGCACCGCCGACCTGACCGGGGACGGCAAGGCGGACCTCGTCGCCCGCGACAGCAAGGGCGGCCTGTGGCTGTACCGGGGCACCGGCAACGCCTCAGCGCCCTTCCTGGCCCGCACCTCCATCGGTTACGGCTGGAACAACTACAACTCGCTCATCTGACCCAGGACGGAGGCGCGGCCCGGGTGCTGGGCTGAGACCGCCCGATGGCATCTGCTGCAAGGACGTTGGCCAGCGCGGCCAGATCATCCGCTCGGCACTGAGCATTGGGTTATGTGGTTGCGGTGAGCCCGGTGAGTGGGGCGATGATGCAGCGGTGCGTGCTGAAGCGAACGAGGTGGAAGAGGCAATCAGGGGGGGAGCTGCGGCTCATGGATCCCACCGTGCGAACGTCGCGGGCGGAGGCCAGGCAGCTGTTGGACCCGGAGTTCGTGGAGGTCGGCGCCTCGGGTCGGCGGTGGTCGTACGAGGAGATGCTGGCCGAGTTGCCGGACATGCCCGGCAACTCGGAGGAGGGTCCTCGGTACGTGCCCTCAGCTATGACGGGTGTCGTGTTGGCTCCCGGTGTGGTGCACCTGACGTACGAGACCACGATCGAGGGACGGCGGGCGCGCCGGAGCTCGCTGTGGCGCAGGTTGGGCGAGGAGATGGGTTGGCGGATGTACTACCACCAGGCCACGCCCGTCCCGTCCCAGGGCGACTGACGGTGCGGGTCACCCGTGACGACGGAGTTCGGATCGCCTTCGAGGTTGTGGGCAGCGGGCCGCCGTTGGTGCTGCTGCACGGTTTCTTCGGGGATCGCACGACGTGGCGGGCGGCTGGCTATGTCGACGCGCTCGCCGGGGGGCATCGCCTGGTTCTCGTCGATGCCCGTGGTCACGGCGGGAGTGACGCGCCCCACGGCGTGGACAGCTACCGGATCGACCGTCAGGTCGGTGATGCTGGACGCACACACCCGAAAGCCGCCCATCAGGCGGCAGGCCGCCGGGCCCGACCGTGCAGCATCAACCAGAACCTCTGCAACGAGTCCTCCGGTCCGCCCGTCTCGAAACGGTTGAGAACCTTGCCGAGCGGATTCCACATCCGCCCATCCGGCATGCACACACCGACCGGCTGCCCGAAGTAGGCACGCTGATGGACGTCAAAGTCCATCCAAACCGCTCCAGCTCGGCGCACGAGCACCTCACCGACGTACGCCCCGAGACCGAAGAGCACGCTGTGCGGCCGCTCTCGGTCGGCGCCGCCCTTGCGCAGCCCACCGATCATGAAGTCCACGACTCGCAGGCTGCGCTCGGAGTAGTCCAGCGGCAGCCGGTTGCGGGCGGTGGCGCGTGCAACGAAGTCCGCAGCGCACGCACGCATCTCGCTCGCTCGCGGTCGCGCGTCCACTCCACCCATGACGCCGTTCCCCCTCCACCCAGATCCAGGGGGACCAGGGATTCGTCCCCCGGATTACCAAGCGGAATCCGCGTCTCCAACATCACGGGGGGCGGAAGTGCCGATCACCACAAAGGAATTCACGCCGTACGTACAACCTTCTTACCCTGCCGTGCGTCAGCACAGGTCACACGGCACGAGGAAGGTGAACGCGTACCGGTGCGACGCGCTCCCGTACTCATGCCGCCGCTTCCAGGTCCTGCGTCTCGGTGAAGCTCTTGAGCGTGATTTGACCATCGGTCGCCGTCACTCCCGCCTTGCGCAACTGAGCCAGCGTGGGCTCCACCTCCCGCACCGCCCTCTTCAGCGCGGGACGGTTCTGGGCAGCCGGCAGCTGCCAGCCGGACGCGGTGACCCGCAGCCGCACCCTGCCGTCGTACGACTCACCGTCGCACTCTCGGCGTACTCCGCGAACGCGTCCCGCTCGACAACCAGAAACTCGACATCGTCGGCGATGCAGGGATCGGACAGCGGACCGCTCCTCCAGCCCTGCGGCGTCTTTCACGTACCCCGTCCCGCCGACGACGTACACCCCTCGGGCTTGCGGTCCCCCTTGCCGGTGGAGACCGTGCCGGTCTGCTGAAGCGCGGCGAGGGCGGTAGTGCGGTGCACGGTCGCGGTGTACGTGGCGGAGGAGGGCGCCTGCCCCCGCAGCACGGCGAACTCACTGCCGCGCAGAGCGAACGTTCACCCCTTCTCGACCCCCATCGCCTGCCGGGCGCGGGCGGCGAACTGCGCGGCGGTCTTCGGGGGCGGAACGGGGTTGGGTGCGGGGCGTGGCATACGCGTCGACTCGGGCCGCGCCACCCTGGCCCTCGTCGAAACGGGCCGCTCGGCCGACGTCCCCTTCCCACCGTGCGAAGAGCATCCCGACACGGCCACGGCAGCCGCGGCCGACACGAGACCGAGGGCGCGGAGCCCACTCGGACGGAGAGGTCTTCCGATTCCGGGCAGCATGACATCACCCTTCGAAAGGGACGGGCAGTTCGATGGCGGCCTGGTTGTACAACAGCCGTCGAGGCGACCGCGAACGGTGGGACGAAGTACGCCGAAAACGGACGATCGCCCCCGGGAGTGCCGGGGGCGATCGTCTTTCACGTGCGGCTGGGCTCAGCTGCCGATCAGTCGATGCGGTCGCTCAGGCCCACCACCTGCGGGTGGTCGCTGGGGAAGTCCCCGGGCATACCCCCTACGTGGATGGTGCGCCTGTCCACGCCGACCAGGAACTCGACGGCACCGACCGGGAACTCCGACCAGTCGCCGTTGTCTCCGCGGACGACCACCGGCCATGCGTCCGGGTTCGCGGGGCTCGTCCTCCAGTAGAAGGCGTCCCCCGAATTGGACTCCGCCCAGGAGATCAGGCCACCGGGCTGCGGGTAGGGAACGTAGTCCTCGGTGTCGCCGATCTCGTACAGATCCTGAAGGATCTCGTCCTCCCTGGCCTCGGCCGCCCATGACGCCTCGGTGCCGGGCACGGGAACGGACACGCTCAGGAAGTCGTCGATCACCAGCACCGGGTACGCCTCCGCCAGGGAACGGAAGTCGGAGGGCAGCGCCGTCCCGAGTTCCGCCTCGAGGGCAGCCCAGTCCACGCCACGCCCGCCGGGCACACGCCACCGTGTCATCGAGGGAAGCACCGCTTCCAGCTCTTCGATCCTCAGCATGTCGTCTGCCAATCCGGGCTGTTCTGGACCACAACGTCGTCGAACAATACTCCGTCCTCCGTGTAGGCGGACATTGTGATGCTGTCCGCGTAGCCCGTGGTGTGGCTGTAGTTGAGCTTTCCGGTGTACATGGCCCACTTTCCGGCCGCGAGTTGCCTCTCCATCTTGATCTCGCAACGCCGCATGCCGCTCCGGTTCATTCGCTTGAACCCGGTGAACAGGTTCTCGTTCACCCAGTCGCCGCTCACCTTGTCGCCGACGATGTGCGTGCGGTCGAAGATGTTCCCCTTCCCCGACCTGGGAGTGTTCTGCGCGGGGTCCGGGAACCCGTACACGTTCACCGAGCCGGTGTCCCGGTCCGCGAGCGGGGGCTTGAGGTCGCTCGGGCAGAGCAGAGCGGTAGCCCCTTGGGCACGGCCCGCCCCGTCCAGCGGCTGGTACTGGAAGCGGGACGACTTCGGCTCGGACTCACACCGCTGGCCCGCGTACCAGAACACCAGCAGCGACTCGGGGCACGAGGTGGCCGGCACCGGCACCGCCGACCTCACCTACCAGGCACGCAGCACAACCGGCAAGGCCGTCGTCGTCAAAGCGGCCGCGCTGCCGTGGCACAAGACGGTGGACGTCCCACTCGGCAAGGAACCGATCGTCAGCATCGTCCTCGGCGCAAAGGGCGGTCAGGCCCGCTGCACCCTCGCCATCCGCGGGCACCACGTCCAAAGCGCCACCGCCACCGGCGCCTTCGGCCGCGCCACCTGCTCCGGCCCGGTCCCCGCCGCACAGGCCGACCAGAACTGAGCCGACGCACCAGGCACCCATCCCTACGCACGGCAGACCGAAATCTCCGCGCGCGTGTCCGCGCAGATCTGCCGCACAACCGGCCCGGTCGCAGGGCCCGAGCACACACCGCGGCACATACCCGTACCCGTTGACCGGCCGCTTTCCTGCAACTGGCTCGTAATGAAAGGTTGGCTGATGCTCCGCCCGCTCTTCCCGCCCTCGCCCGGGCGCCTCCGCAACACCGAACCCCACCCCGTACCACAGCGCCCGGCCCGTACCCGAAGAGCGAGCTCGCTCCGGTTCGGGATGTGCTCCGTTACCCACTGGGCGGCACCGCCGCACGACTTTCCTCCCCTGCACCCGGCGGAGTGGCCACGACGGCTCCCCGGCACGATGACCCCTTCGCGGTCCGCCCCGAGCCGATCCGGCTGGCCTCTCGTCAGCGTGCGCCCCCATGGATTCAGCCTCGCGCTCGTTCAAGGTTCGGCAATGACTGGCGCGCGGTTGAACCGACCGTGCGCGCGGCACGTAACCGCGATGGGATCCGTTGTGCGGGGCGATCCGGTTGCTCGTCCTCCGCCACGCCCAGAAGGGTCCGGACTGTCATGACCGTCGTGCGCCCGCGCGACCGTGGGCCATTTCCCACGGCAGGACGCACAGTGAGGAGCACCGCAGTGGCCCGCAAGGACCTGACACAGTCGTCGCGTACTGCGCGGCGGGAGCACGCCCGGCACCGGAAGCTGTCGAAGGTGTCACTCGCGCTGATCGGCGGCCCCGTGATTCTCGCCGTCGTCGCGGGGTCGGTGTTCGCGGCGGACGTCCGTGCCCAGCACCGCCCGCAAAAGAACCAGGCAGCCGCCGCGCAGCCCGACGCGGCGGCCCGCAAACCCGATCCGAACTGCACGCTGCTGGTACCGGACAATCCGCTCACCGCCCGTGGCCTGGCCACGCCGTACAGACTCGTCGCGACCGATCCGGCACAGGGACCCTGTCACGAGGCCAATCCCGATCAGTCGGCGTTCGTGGAAGCCGCGATCGTAACCCCGAACGGCAAGCTGACCGTCTACAACCCGTTGGTGATCGACAAGGGCACGAGACCGGCCGCGCCCACCGCCCGGCCCTCGGTGCCGCGCGGCTCGACCGTGGGTATCTGGTTCGGTTTCAACAGCGCCGAGCTGACCTTGCGGGCGAGCGGCCGTCGGGACGGTCCAGCCCGGGGCCAGTGTGTCAACGGCCTGCCGGGATCGGTCTTCGGCCAGTTCGCGTACTGCAATGCGCCGGCCTTCTTCCGGGCCGCCAACGTCCAGATCGCCAAGGGGCACCTCAGGATTCCGGCGCTCGGGAGAGCCAAGGACGGCCTGCCCTGCCCGACCACGCGGGACTTCTCCGTCGTGGACCAGGACGGAAGCGACAACGTGGTGACCCACTACCTCGCCGACGGGCACGGCCGGATCGCCCAGAACAACGCCGCGAGCAGGGCCGCACTCAAGAAGTCCGCCCGGCTGACCAACCGCGGCGACCGCCACCACCGGCACAACGGCAGGACCAGGTCGGCGACCACCCGCGCCCCCAGGGATCTGGCCAACGGCAGCGACAACCTGTTGCTGACCCAGTTCATGGACCCTGCCCTTGGCTGCAAGCCCTTCACCGCGCCCGACCAGTCCGGCGACGGCCGGGCCACGTCCGCCCTCGCGCTGGACGAACTGTCCGCCGCGGCACACCAGAAGGCGCCGATCGCGCTGGTCCCGCGGAACGACCCGATGACGCTCGTCGACGGCCGTGGCAGCGTCGCAAAGACCGACGCGTACCGCGCCGGAGTCGACATGCCCGCGGCCGGTGCCGGCGCCGACGGTGACGGAGCGGCCTTCTGCACCACCCTCTTCCGCGATCCGGCCGGCATCCAGCGCGTCTTCAAGGACAAGCCACTCTTCGAGAAGGCGCCCTCGCCGGACCCGGCCATGGCGCCGAACCTCTTCGGTTTCCTCGCGGCACGGGCCAACCAGACGTTCACGAACCTGGGCTGCGATCATCTGCTCGGCGCCGCCGACCCCGTCGTCCTCACCACGAACGCGGACGGAGTGGTCACCGACGCGGTGTTGACAGCGCTCGGCCGGACGCCGGCCTCGGCCGCTCCCACGACCAGCACCTCCCCGTCCACGTCGCCGGGCACCCCGTCCGCGTCACCGAGCACCCCGCCGTCCGGCAGGGGCGCAGGTACGACCGCCACCACCCAGGCCACCTCGCCGACCAGCGCCTCCGCCTCCCCGTCCCCGGCAGCACAGCAGCCCCAAGGCCACCGCTACGGCTCCCCGACAACCACGCCGCCCCTCGCGTCGCCCGGCCGCACAGCTCTTGACGGTGCTTCCCTGCACCCGGCACTCCGGTACAGCCAGCACCCTCTGCACCGGGCGGAGTAGTCAGACGTCCATGTCGTCCCGAAGAAAGCTGATGTACGACTGCGCCAGTACCGTCCTCAAGGAGTCGGCACCCTGAACGACCTCGGCCAGCTCCGACGGCTTGTCCCTCCACAACTCGGCGAGAACCGCATACGGCTCGGGGTTCTCAGGTGCGGAGGCGATGGCACCCGCCAGGTAGTGCACGGACGCTGATGGGCTGCCCCCGCAGTGCGCCATCACCCGCGCGAGACCTACTCCAGCTGCTACCGCCCGATTCGCCATCGTCCGAGGGTATCCCTGGTCCGGCCTTTGTCGGCCGTCCCCCATGGCTCGCTGGACACGATGCCATGATCTTGTTGTGGCAGGAGTGATTGCGGCGTCGGAACCGTCCTGGATAGCCCCATTCACCGGGCTGAGCCCGCGGCAGTTCCGCAAGCTGATCACCGCGCTGCGGCGTGAGGGCGCGGATCCGGTCCGCAATGGCCGGCTCTGGGGGCTGCGCCTGACCGTCCGGCGGGCCGTCGGCGAAAACGCGCCGATCGACCTGGCCGACCGCCGCCCCAAGCGGGTCAGGCTGACGGAGGACTGAGCAGTGACGCCGGAGGAGTACGAACGCTGGCACGTCCGCAGGTGCTCTCGCTGCGGCCGACGGGCGGCCAAGTCAGCTGACGGCAAAGGCTGCCTTGGTGCCTTCTGGCATGGTCGGGTGCCTTGCACGACGTCCGTACCAGGCACCGGTAGTCCCTAGCGATCAACGCCCGCCGGGGTCGCGCTGATCACTCAGCGCGAGCCTCATTTGGTCTCGGCCGTGAATAGGCGACCCCTCAACACCCGAGCCCACCAGCCCCGAGGGCCCTCATCGACTACCCGTCAGCTGCTAACGAGGCAGGCGAGCAGCCCTGAATCGTCGCCAACTTCCTCGAGACTGGTGAAAGTCGGCGGCTCGGTAGTCATCGGCACCGATCAACGAAGCAGTCAGGTGGCAAGGAGGGAGTCGTCTTCGACACGGGCACCGGGTAGCCGGTGCCGGGCTGCGACGAGGGCGGCGTCGATATCACTGGTACCAGTCGACACACACAGGGTGTAAGCGATGTCGTCCATCCGTCGGCGCACCTCCTCATGCCCCTCTTCCGCGTGCAGGACACGCAGCGTCTCGTACTGCTCGATCAAGTTCTTCAGCACGGCGGGGTGCGCCATGAGCATCGCAAGCCTCCCTTGCAGCCACCGTTCGCATGCGTCTTACACGACTCATGTGCCCCGCCTCCCGGACACCATTCCCACGGTGACCCGCTACGCGGTTGTAGCCCAAGCCAGCACGGATTCAGATGGAGGCAGAGCGTGAAGCCCCGGCCGATCCCCGAAACGGGGGAGGCAGCGGGCCGACGGAGGCGGACGTCAGACCATCGGGCGCTTCGCCGCCCTGTCGAGTGCGCCAGCACCCGTCGTGCTGGGGCGTTGCAACACTCGGCTGTCCAACCCTGACACCCACCAGCGTCACAGCACCCGCTCGACCCGTACCTCACCCATTACTTTCGGACCAGCGGCCTGGGGTTTGTTCTGTTCCGGTCACTCGGCGCCCCGTCGCTCCCTGAACCGGGCGGCAGCCGCGGCGAGATCCACGATCGGGGCGGGGTAGTCCAGGCCCGCACGGGTGGCTGCGTCGAGGTAGGGGACGCGGTGGACCGCCGTGGCGTCGAGGTGGCGGAGCTCGGGGAGCCAGCGTCGTACGTACTCCCCGCGGGGGTCGTACCGGCGTGCCTGGGCGAGTGGGTCGAGGAGCCGGTTCGGGCGGGTGTCCGTGCCGGTCCCGGCGGCCCACTGCCAGTTGAGCTGGTTGTTCGCCACATCGCCGTCGACAAGGAGGTCCAGGAAGTGGCGGGCTCCCACCCGCCAGTCCATGTACAGCGTCTTGGTGAGAAAGCTTGCCGCGAGCAGGCGGGCCCGGCCCGGCATCCAGCCCTCGTGGCGCAGCTGTCGCAGGGCGGCGTCGACGACGGGGTAGCCCGTGCGGCCGTCCCGCCAGGCTTCGAACTCCTTCGTCGCGCGGCGCCAGCGGTCGTGCCGGGGCCGGTAGTCGTGGTCGGCCGCGTCGGGGCGAGCCGCCAGGACCTGGTGATGGAAGTCCCGCCAGGCGAGCTGGCGGACGAAGGCATGCGCACCGGGACCGTCCTGGGCGCGAGCCCGGTGCAGCAGTTCGGTGGGCGAGAGGCAGCCGAAGTGCAGATAGGGGGAGAGCCGGGAGGTCGCGTCGGCGGCCAGGTCGTCGTGCCGGTCGGCGTACGCGGACAGCGGACCCGCCAGCCATGACCACATCCTGCGGCGGGCCTCGGATTCCCCGCCGACGGCCAGGCCCGGCGACGTGGAACCCGACGCGAGGGACTCTGCGCGAGGAAGGCCGGCCGAGCCCACGTCGGGTAGCCGTACGACGTCCGGTGCCGGCAGGACGTCGCGCACGGAGAAGCTCTCCCATCGGCGGAAGTACGGGGTGAAGACGGCGAAGTGGCCCTTGCCCGCCGGTGTCAGTGCCCCCGGCGGTACGACCGTCAACGAGGCGTCGTGGACACGTAGTTCCCGTCGGTCACCGGCCAGCTCCGCGCGCAGCCGGTCCTCGCGCCGTACCGCATAGCGGCTCACCCCGCCCGCGACGTGCACCACGGTGGCCCCGGTCTCCGACGCCACCCGGCAGGTCTCCTCGACCACGTCGCCGACGCGCACCACCAGCCGACCGCCCCGAGCCCTCAGGGTCATGTCGAGATCGGCCAGGCTGCCAGCGAGGAACGCCGCGCGGTTGGGTCCGGCGAAGCCGGTGCGGCGGATGCCGGTGTCGACGACGAAGAGCGGGACCACACGTTCCGCATCCTTCAGGGCGGCCCGGAGGACCGGGTTGTCGTGCACCCGAAGATCGGCGGTGAACAGGGCGACCGAAACGCGCACAGTTCCTTGAGCCCCCTCAGTGAGTGCGGGCCGGTTCGGGGGCGGCCGATTCGGCCGCGGCGGCGATGTTGCGGGCCATGCCGCCAAAGACCGCGGCGTGGAAGGGGGCCACGCCCCACCAGTAGGCGTGCCCGGCCAGGCCGTGCGGATGGAACAGGGCCCGCTGCCGGTACACCGTGCGTCCCTGTGTATCCCGGTCGACGGCCATCTCCAACCAGGCCAGGCCAGGCAGCCGCATCTCCGCGCGCAGCCGGAGCAGCCGTCCCGGCTCGATCTCCTCCACTCGCCAGAAGTCCAGGCTGTCGCCGACCCGCAGCCGGGTCGCGTCCCGGCGGCCCCGGCGCAGGCCGACACCGCCCACGAGGGTGTCCAGCCAGCCCCGCAGGGACCAGGCCAGCGGCGAGGAGTACCAGCCGTGCTCGCCGCCGATCGCCTCCACCACCCGCCACAGGGCCTGCGGCGACGCCGCGACCGTGCGCTCGCGGTGATCCGTGTAGAGGCTCCCGCCCGCCCAGTCGGGGTCGGTGGGCAGCGGGTCGCTGGGGGCGCGGGGAATCGAGGCCGAGGACCACCTGGTGGCGACGTCCGCGTCCTGCACGCGCCTCAGAGCCAGCCGGATCGCCCGGTCGAGGGTGACCGGTCCCTCCGACGGGTCCGGCACATAACGGACGACGTCCCGCTCGGTGCAGACCACCTCGTGCTTCAGCGACTCGACCAGCGGGCGCGCGAGGGCGCCCGGTACCGGGGTGACCAGACCGACCCAGAGGCTGGACAGCCGGGGGGTGAGCAGCGGAACGGGGAGGATGACGCGTTTCGGCAGCCCGGCGACGACGGCGTACCGCCGCATCATCTCCTCGTACGTGACGATGTCCGGTCCGCCGATGTCGAAGGCGCGGTTCACGTCGTACGGAAGCCTCGCGCATCCCACGAGGAAGCGCAGCACGTCGCGGACGGCGATGGGCTGGATGCGGGTGCGCACCCAGCTCGGGGTCACCATCACGGGCAGCCGCTCGGTCAGATACCGCAGCATCTCGAACGAGGCCGAACCCGACCCGATGATCACAGCTGCCCGCAGTACGGCGGTGGGCACGCCCGAGGCCAGGAGGATGCGGCCCACTTCGGCCCGGGACCGCAGATGGGGTGAGAGTGCGTGCTCGGGTACTCCGGAAGGGCTCAGACCGCCGAGGTAGACGATCCGACGGATTCCGGCGGCACGCGCCTGCTCACCGAAGATCCTGGCCGCTCGCCGGTCGGTCTCCTCGAAGCCCCGACCGGTGCCCAGCGCGTGCACCATGTAGTACGCGACGTCCATGCCCTCCATGGCCGCGCGCACGGCCCCCTCGTCCGTCACGTCCCCGCGCACGGCCTCCACCTGCCCAGACCACGGATGGTCCCGCAGCTTGCCGGGGGCGCGGGCCAGGCAGCGCACGGAATGCCCGGCGGCCAGCAGCTCCGGCACCAGCCTGCCGCCGATGTAACCGGTGGCACCGGTGACCAGACAGCGCAGCGGCCGGTCGTCGTCGGTCATGTCGATCGCAGGCATGCCTGTCGAGTGCGCCTTGTCCTGCGACGGCCGGCAGACCGGGGGGCAGGAAACGGCATGGCTCTCCTCCCGGGACGTTCCCCTCCGATGTGCTCTGTCGCTGTTCTCCTGAGCCCATGCTTGGGCCCGAGGACGAGCACCGCAACCTCGCCGGTCCCGGCCTGAGGGTGGTGACCGCGGGGTCGGCGCACGCCTGGGTGTCAACCGTGTGGGTCGGTCTCGCGTCGGACGGGGCCCACAGCGGCTCGTCCCGGGGCGCCCCGGTGTCGGCCGCGCCGTCAGGAACCGAGGCGGCTGAGGACGGCGAGGACGGGTGTGCGGCGGGGGCGTGCCCAATCCGTGCCCGTAAGTGCGGACAACCACGGTCGACCATGGGCGCTCGCCCCCCTGTACAACGATGCCGGCACAACCAATCCGCGCAGGTCAGCGACTCAGCGCACCTTCGGTGCGCGCCGGGGGCGTAGTAAATGCCGTGGCGCGCGCCGGGGGTGCTTCTGTCTGCCCTGACGTGGGCTGATGCCGGTGCGGGATGCTGGAGGGGTTCGTTCCGGCCGAAACCGATGCCTCTGTGATGCCGGTGAGCTCGCAGGTCAGCGTGGTGCTGGGGGCCGTCAACGGGAACTGTGGAGTGTTGCTGGGAGCACGGGCGTCAGAATTGCTGTTCCACCCTGGCCCTCCCGGAACGGCGTACGCGGTTTGCGGTGAGGGAGGGAACAAGGCCGTGGATGTACTGCACGAACGCCGCGCGGGAGTGGACATCAGCAGGAAGGACGCCAAGGTATGCGTCCGCACTCCGAGCACCAAGCGGCGGGGAGCGTTCACCAACCAGACCACGACCTGGGTTCGACGACGTACGCGGTCCCTGCCCTGCGGGGCCATCTGCTCGCCGCCGAGGTCACACTCGTCGTGATCGAAGCGACCTCGGACTACTGGAAGCCCGCTCGCGACGGTGGCCGCACCGAGCGTGCGTTCAACGCGGCGATGAGTGGTCTGCAGTCGGCGACGGGCATCGAATGCGTGCCGGTGGGACCCCGGTTGGCCGCGCTACTCCCCGCCTTTCCGCCCACCGGTCCGCGCCCGATGCTGGCGACGATGGCCGGCTTCTGCGTGGAACGTGGTGCCGATCCGGCGGCCTGTGCGGAGCCGATCCTCGACGGCACCCACCGGGACCTGCTCGATCCCCTGGAGTTCGCCCGCCACTGGGCCGCCGCCGACGGTGCCGGGGACGAACTGCCGGAGGCCGACGAGAAGATCGTCGATGACGCGCTGATGGCCCGGCTGGGTGGCGAGGCGCACGAGGCGTTGCGGCTGGCGCTGGCCTGGTGCTCGGTCGAGCAGTGGCAGCCCCCCGCGCTGGCCGTGCTGTGCCGCAGCACCGAGGTGCGCCGTCGGCACGCATCCGCGCTCCTCCCGGCCTGCCGCGACCTGGCGACCCTGGAGCGGCACGACCTCAAGTGCCTGGCCTACGCGCTGGCGATCCTGGACGACGAGCCCCTGGTTGTGTTGCACCGGCCCACCGGGACCGGGTTCGAAGTGCGCATCGGCGGCATCGGGGACAACTTCCAGTTGCACACGCTGCTCGCCCACGTGCTCGTCGGCGGCGGCCACGTGCCCGGCACCGCACCGTCGGCGGAGAGCGTCCGCCTGGCCACGGACCCCGAGCCCGCCCAGGGGCGCACCGAGGCCGTCGCGACCGGGGCCTTCGAACTCCTCGCCCCGGACGGGGAGCGGATCTGGAACGAGGGGCTGCCCGACGACATCCCCGTTGTGGAGGGACGCCGCCTACTTGTGCTGGACGAGCCGATGTACCCGCGCAGTTGGAACGGCGACCGGTTCTTCCCGATGCTCCCGGGAACGGCCGAGCTGACTCGTGTGCTGTCCGCCGACGGATCAGAATGAGGTGCTTGCCGTTTGGGAATGACGGGATGTCAGGTCTCGTCGCCAGGCAGGGGGTGAGCGCGACCGATACACGCAGTGGGGCAAGCCGAGGCTGGTCGAGGACGGGCCCAGAAAACGGTCCAGGTGCTATGGCGCGGGCGGCTTGCTTGGCGGCTCCCAGCCGTGGGTGAGGATGTCGAAGATTGCCTCGATGGCGGCCCGGCGGTCCTGCCGGCCGCGAGCGAGCACCGGGATCTCGAGTACGAATCGGGCAATAGCTACACACGCGAGGTTGTCGTGCTCCACGCCGAACTCGTCGGCGATGACTGCGCTGAGGCTGTCGGTGTACCGGGTCCACATGCGTTCGGCGTAGGCGCGCAGCACCGGCGTTGAGTTCACCAGGTTGGTGAACTCGGCCGCCTGAGGATGTGCCTCGATCGACGGCCAGGTGTCCAGGACGTGCTGTCGGAGGGCATCGAGGATGCTCTGGTCGGAGGGTCGCTGCCGCACCGCGGCGATCAGCTGTGACTCTCGGTCTTCGTCCTGGTCGAATACCAGCGCTTCCTTGCCGCTGAAGTGCTTGAACACCGTAGCGGTCGACACGTCGGCGGCGTCGGCGATGTCACGGATGCTCACCTGATCGTAGCCGCGCTCCAGGAAGAGTTGCAGTGCGGCGTCGGCGATCGCTTGCCGGGTGGCCGCCTTCTTGCGGTCGCGGCGGCTGGCAGAGGGCACGGTCATGACTACAGCGTACTAGATAGTCGAATCAGTCACTAAGTAGAGTCGTTGCACTTTTCTACTCGCTCTGATTCTATGGATATGCACGAGCACCTGAGCGGCACATCCTCGTCGGCCTGGTCATCGTCTGCACCGCGCCGACCTGTTCACCTGAGGGGCCCTCTGCGGGTCACATCCGGTGCCGGTGCTGAGGTCGACAACGCCCGGCCTGCTCGCCTCTCTTCGCCGACTGAAAGGGACAACCATGAACTCCCCAGAACCTGCCCGGGCACGCATCAGCATCATCGGTGCCGGCCCCGGCGGACTGACCTGCGCCCGCATCCTCCAGCAGCGCGGCATAGCGGTCACCGTCTACGACCGCGACCGGGGCCCCGACGCGCGCAACCAGGGCGGCACCCTCGACCTGCACGCGGACAACGGTCAGCTCGCCCTGCGCGAAGCCGGTCTGCTCGACGAGTTCTTCAAGCTCGCCCGCCCCGAAGGGCAGGAAATGCGGCAGATGGACCCGACCGGCACGATCAAGTCCCATGAAGTCCCGGCGGCCGACGAACTCTTCAAGCCGGAAATCGACCGTGGCCAGCTGCGTAACCTGTTGCTCGACTCCCTGCAACCGGGAACTGTGCACTGGGGCCGCGCCCTCGACACGATCAGCGGACCTGACGACGGGCCGCGGCAATTGCACTTCACCGACGGCACGACCACCCAGACCGATCTGGTCATCGGCGCCGACGGCGCCTCCTCCCGGGTACGCCCGGCTGTGTCCCCCGCCGTCCCCGAGTACACCGGGGTGAGCTTCCTGGAAGCATGGTTCTCAGACGTCGAGAACCGGCACCCGGACATGGCTGAGCTGGTCGGCCAGGGCAGCGCCCACGCAGCCGACGGCGAGCGCGGCCTGTTCGCCCAGCGCAACAGCGGAAACCACATCCGCGTCTACATCATCCAACGCGTCCCGGTCGACTGGATCAACACGAGCGGCCTGACAGTCGAGGACACCGACGGCATCCGCGCCTTGCTCCTGCGCGAGTACGCCCACTGGTCGCCCCGCATCCGCCGGATGATCACCGAAAACGACGGCCCTTACGTCAACCGCCCGATCTTCGCCCTCCCGGTCCCGCACACCTGGGAACACAACCCGACGGTGACCCTGCTCGGAGATGCCGCCCACCTCATGCCCCCGCTCGGCGTCGGCGTCAACCTCGCCATGCTCGACGCCAGCGAAATCGCCCTCGCTCTCATGAACGCCGCCACCGTCGCGGACGCGATCCGCACCTACGAGAAGACCATGCTCCCCCGCTCCACCGAGACGGCCAAGGCCCTCGAAGGCGGCGCCGAACACCTGCTGTCCACCGACGTACCCGACTTCGGCAGCAACAACGACGCCCAGCACTAGGCAGTGTCTTCAAACGATCTTGGATGGTGGATCATGGTGAGGTGATACGTCGCCATGAACTGTCGGACGCCGAGTGGGAGTTCATACGGCCGTTGCTGCCCGAGTCGCTGCGTGGGCGAAAGCGGCTGGATGACCGCAGGGTCCTGAATGGGATCGTGTGGAAGTTCCGTACGGGCACGGCTTGGCGGACGTGCCCGAGCGGTACGGGCCGTGGGCGACGTCGCACACCCGTTTCCGCCGGTGGGCGGCGGACGGCACGTTCGAGCGGATGCTTCGCACCGCCCAGGCGAAGGCGGACGCGTCCGGCGACATCGACTGGCTGGTGTCGGTCGACTCCACGATCGTCCGGGCCCATCAGCACGCCGCCGGGGCCCGAAAAGGGGGCTCCGCAGCCCGGCCCTCGGACGCTCCCGAGGCGGTCTGACCAGCAAGATCCACCTGGCCTGCGACGGCGCCGGCCGCCCGCTCGGCTTCACCGTCACGGGCGGCAACACCAACGACTGCACCCAGTTCACCGCCGTGATGGAGGCTGTCGGCGACGCCTCCGTCCAGCGCCTGTGCGTGCGATCCGGTACGACGGTGACCGTCGTCCTGGAGCCCCGCGCCCCAGGGCTCCTGGCCGCAGCCGCGCAGCAGCAACCCGATGCTGGCGCTGGTGACCTCCTCCGCCACCGCCAGCAGGGGTGTCACCCGGGTCACGGTACGTGCCGCCCGCATCGGAGCGGTCAGCGTCACATGGGGTCCCGAGAGCGCGCCGCTCTTCACGCTTCGGCTGAGTGTGGCGGCGTACCCCGTGCAGTGAACCCGCACGACATACGGCCGGTGCGTCCCCGGAAACGGGGGGCGCACCGGCCGTCGTCGTATGCCGGGAATCCGGCGTGATCAGTCCTTACGGCCCTTGAGGCGCCGTACGTCGTAGGACCAGATGCCGCGTCCGTGGGTGGCGGCGTAGAGCTTGCCGTCGGGGCCGAGGCGCAGCTGCATCACGGCCGTGGTGGGCAGGTCGTGCCCCAGGACCAGCCACTTCGTGGCCCCGGCGGGGCGGTAGAAGGTGGCCAGGTCGGTGCCGAGGGCGAGGCCGCCGTTCGGCAGGACCTTGACCGTGTCGGCGGGGACGTCGGGCAGGTTGGCGGAGATGTCCGTCCAGCTGGCGCCGCCGTCCTTGGACTCGAAGACGTGGCCGACGCCCGCGCCGGGGCCCTCGGTGAAGCGGCGGGAGAAGCCGTTGATCGCCACGTAGACGTGCTGGGCGTCGGCCGGGTCGATCTCGAAGCCGGAAACGTAGCGGTTCGGGATCGTGCCGTCGACCGGGAGGTTCAGCTGGTGCCAGCCGGTGCCGTCGGCGTTGCCGACCGCGATGCCGCGAGTGAAGCCCTGGTTGTTGCAGGGGCCGCACCAGCCGACGTACACGGCGCCGCCTGAGGACGCCACCGCCGTGGCCACGTGGCCCTCGCCGAGGTCGTAGGCGTTCGTCCACTCCTTGCCGGAGCGGATGGCGAAGCCCTTGGTGTTCACCCACACGTGCCGGCCGCCCGCGATCCAGGTGTTGGTGTCCTTGGCGTCGGCCGTGATCGGCGCGATGAAGCGGGCGCCCGCGCCGCCCTGGTCCTTGTCCGGCGGGGCGACCTCGTACTCGGTGGCCTTGGACGGGTCGGTCGACCAGGAACCGTCGTTCACGCCGCAGTTCTGGGTGACCCACATGTCGAGGTAGACGTACTCGGCGGCGATGTTGCAGCCGTCGGCGGGGTCGGCGATGGTGTCGCCGCCGTCTCCGCCGAAGTTGGAGCCCATGACCTTGTCGTGGCCGCGCAGGATCGACTGGCCGTTGTCCTGCAGGCCGCCGGTCACCGAGACGCCACCTCGGTCGAGGTCCTTGCCGACGCCCACCGAGTAGTACTGGAGGGTGTCGAGGGTGCCGTCGCTCAGGGACTGCCAGTCCTTGGCGTGGCCGCCGGAGTCGACCGCGCCGTTCAGCGGACGCCGGTAGATGCCGCCGTCGTTGCCAACATACGCCCAGGTCTTGCCCTTGTAGCTGCCGATCGCGACCGCGTGCTGGTCGGAATGGGTCGTGGGCGAGCAGTCACCGGTCTGCTTCGAAGGGTCGATGCTCCAGCAGGGGAAGGGGAAGTTCCAGTACGGGCCGGGCACTGTCCAGCTCTGGCCGCCGTTCTTGGTCTCGAAGACCTCTTCCAGGCCGAGGTAGACGTGGTCGGCGTTGGCCGGGTCGACCTGGAGGAACTGGTTGTACCAGGACTGGATGCCCGGCATGTAGCCCGCGCTCTGCAGGGCGGATCCGGACGCCTTCAGCTTGGTGTAGTCCGCGATCTGCGTCCACGGCCCGAACGGCGAGCCGTTCTTCGACACGTACACGCCCTTGAGCCCGCTGTCCGGGTTGGCGGCCATCTGCGCCGGCGACTGGTCGATGGCGTACAGACGCGAGCCGTCGGCCGCGGCGGCGAACGTCATGTTGCCGACGTCGGCGCTGCTGGTGGGCAGGTCACCGAGGCCGCTGACCGGCTTCCAGCTGCCGTCGTCCTGCTTGGCGTACAGCCCGTTGTATGTGTCACCGCCGCGCCAGCCGACCGCGAGCAGGACCTTGTCCGGGTCCTTGGGGTCGACGGCGATGTCATTGGCGATGTTCTTGTACGGCGCGCTCGGGTCGTCCGCCTTGGAACCGCCCGGCAGATAGTCGGGGTTGGGGGCGAACTCGTGCTTCCAGGGCCCGGACAGGGTGGTCGTGGAGTGCGACCAGACACCGGTGCTGGTGGCCGCCCACACCTTGGTGCCGGCGAAACGCAGCGCGTGGATGACGGTGGACTCCAGTTCGGCGCCGCCGACGCGGTCGCCGGGCTGGAACTGGCCGTGGCGCGGGTCCTTGAGGACGTACACGCCCGTCCCCACGAAGGACGTCGCCCCGGTGTTGGATTCGCCCGTGGCGTACCAGAGCCGCTTCTGCCCGTCCAGCGCGAGGGTGCCCGTCGACAGGGACGGCAGCCTGTCGGAGATCGGCTTCCAGTGCCCGCCACCGGTGGTGGACCGGAAGACACCACCGTTGGCGCCGCCCGCGTACACATAGCCCTGGTCGTCGGCCGCGATGCCGGTGATCCGGCCCGTGACGTCGCCCGCGCCACCGCTGGAGTTGGAGTTCACATCGCGGTAGCGGGGGTCGTCGGAGTTGTACGCCCTCTTGGTGACGTGGTCCCAGCTGCCGCTCGTGTGCTTCATCGACTGCAGTTGCTGCCAGGCCGCCCCGTAGGCGCCGGGTGCGACCACGCCGGGCGCGGTGCGGGCCTCGGTGAACTGGGCGGTCGCCTCGGCGGAGTTCTCCGCCTCGTCGGCGCCGTCGTCGTCGCCGCCTTCCGCGGCGAACGCGGACATCCCTTGGCCGGCGTGCACCGCCTTGATGTGCTGCCGGCCCATGGCGGCCTGGTGGCGCGCCTGCCAGGGCCGGGGTCTTGCGTTGTTCGGCGCCGCGAACGACTGGGTGCTTACCAGTCCGAACGCGGCCGCTACGACGGTGCAGGTTATGAACCGTCGCTGGTGCTTCGGGGGCAACATGCCCGCTCCTCCCTGCGCCGGGCATATGGGGGTGTCCCGGGCGCAGAGGGGATCTTGGCGTGACCACAACAGTCACACAAAGGGCTCACAGGAAAAATGGTGGGTTGTTTACCTTGCGTCTCAGATGAACCCGAAGTCGCGCCCGTCACAGCGTGCTTCGGGCACGCCTCCGATCACCGGAAGAACCGATGCGGCCGGGCTTTCAGGGCTCCCGTCGCGCGCGGCGCGGCCGCGACCGCAGCAAAGGCGCCGTCGTCCCTGCCGGTGGAGAACAGCCCGCTGTAGGCGTCCGTGGAGTCCTGCGGCGCGTTGGCGTTGGTCTCGACGAACAGCGGACGTACGGCGGAGCGGCCTTCCGTGGCGAGGCCCTCGTAGTCGCCGAGGAAGTGGCCTCCGGCGTAGGGAGCCTGGAGCCAGTCGAAGACGCGGGAGATACGGCGCTCGGTCGCACGGTTTTCCGCGCCACGGGGGAAGGTGACCAGCCAGGCGGCGGCGGGCAAGGTGGTGGTGTTCCCCGCGGTGAGGTAGCGCAGGTCGTAGTAGGTGATCGCGACCGTGCCACGGGCGTCCACACTGACCGAGGGCGTGAACGCGGGTGCGGAGGCAACAGAGTTGACTCGTTTTGGTGCCGACCAGGTCCGGCCGCCGTCGGTGGAGTGGATCAGTTCCACGGAGTCGTAGCCGCCACCACTGAAGTCGGATCCTTCGTAGGCGACGTACAGCTCACCGGTGCGCGGGTCGATGGCGACGTTGGGTAGATCGCCGCCGGCCCGCAGGGACTTGGTTGCGTCGGTGGGGGCGTTGGGGTCGACTTCGGGTACGGACGTGTCCTTGGCAATCGTGACCGGCGTGCTCCACGTGCGGCCCTGGTCGGTCGACTTGACGACGGCGAAATGCAGGTCGGTGGGCGTGAACGTGCCGGTGCTGTAGTCGAGGTCGTACGTCTGCCAGTCGAAGACGTCATAGAGGGTGTCGGTGCGCGGGTCGACGACGATGACGTTGCCGATGGTCTGCGAGTGCGGGACGACTGAGGTGTCCACGAACGGGCGCGCCTTCGTCCAGTGCCGGCCGCCGTCGCGGGTGACGGAGATGTAGGCGGGTCCGTCGTAGACCTTGGCGGAGTCGTCCTCGTCTATGCGGTCCCAGACCTGATAGGCGACACCGGGATGGAGGGGGTCGGCGGTGACGGCGTTCTTGTCGTCGCTGAACCGGGCCTGCGTGTCGTCGATCAGGGGGGTCGTGTGCTTCCAGGTGCGCCCGCCGTCGTACGACGTCGAGGCGGCCACGCCGTTGCGCGCGTCGGTCGCGTCGAACACCAGACCGCTGGCGTAGACCGTGCCGTCCGGGCCGGTGCTCACCCAACCATCGGACGCGCGCTGGTAGTTGAGCCCCGCGGGCGCGCAATGCGAGAACGGCAGCGTGGTCTCGGTGAAGTGCCGCCCGTCATGGGTGTACGTGGCGGTCAGCCCTCGGGCACCGCCGTTGGACCAGCGGTCCTGCTGGAAGATGCCGACCGCGTTGCGTGGGTCGCGCGGGGAGACGGTGACGTACGGTTCGTCCTCGGCGGACAGGTAGTTGGTGCCGGTCCCGTCGCCGCTGATGTCGCAGGCGGCGTAAGGGTCGGTGGGTGAGACCAGGTGGACCGGCTGGCTGTCGCTCGAGGCTGCGGAACTGCCCACTGGGGTGACGAGCAGGAACGCAGCGGCGGTGGCCACGAGAGACGCTCTTGTACGTGTGCGCATGGCGATTCCCCCAACTCCGCGATGACGGTTCGTCTCGGGCTGTGCTGGCGCAGGTACGGTCCCGGTGTCGCCGGGACATGAGTCGCCCGGCGAGCCTAGCCCTGCGTCGGGTGACCGGAGTTGGAAGGAGTAGTCAAGGACACGTCAACATTGGTTTGCCGGTGTTGGTCAGCCGTTGGCTTGCCGGTTGCGGCCGGACAGCGCGGCGGCCAGGACGAGGGTAACGGCCCGGGAATAGGAACCGCCCGAGCGTCGAGGTGGCGTCGGGGAGCGCGAGTGCCGTCGCGGTGACCAGGGACGCGGCCAGCAGCGCGGCGCAACGAATCGAGGAGTCGGCGCGCCGTCGGAACTGACCGGCGCTGCCGAACCCGCACGCGGCCGCCCCCGGAAAGTGCCCGGCGCGGCCGTCCAGCCGCCCCGGAAAGTGCCCGGCGCGGCCGTCCAGCACCCGCCCATAGTGAAAATCTCGGCCAAGGGATCCCAGCGGTCGGGCGTTCGCGATGCCCTGATGCTCGCGGCGTGCAGGGGCCCGCTCCCCGGCTGCGGGCTGCTGCCGTCGCTCGCCCTTCGGACCAGCGTCCGTCCCGTGCCGGCCTCGGCAAGGCGATCAGTTGGTGCTGGGGATTCCGAGGTTGATGCCCGCGTCGGCCGGATCGGGCCAGCGGGTCGTCACCACCTTCCCCTGGGAGGGCCGCCCGGCCTCCTTTGTCGTTGAACACGGCGCGGCTGAGCGCGGCCTTTCACGGACCCGGCCTTCCGCCCTGACGAATCCTTGTCCCTGTGTCGTGCGTGCGAGTGGGCCACTGGACGACGGGTTCAGATCGACCGGAACTGAATATGTCCGGGCACAGAGCGCTCAGGGCGGGCCCTTCGAAGGCTCTGGTCAGCGGATGAAGGAGATCTCCGGGTATTTCTCGTCGGGGCCGTCGAGCAGGGTGCCGTGCCGGTGGCGCAGTTCCTGGTCGAAGAAGGCGGCGAGGTAGACGCGCTGGATCTCGATCGCGCGGTTGGGGTCGATCCCGCGTCTCCGACGATGCAACCTTGCCGCTCCGCAGGACCTCGACGACCGCCTGTGTGGCGTCAACTGCCGCAGAAAGGGGGCCGTCAACACGCTGACCGTGCTGAAATCGATCCGCGCCGCCCGGCCCGACGGTGCCCCCATTTACGTGATCTCGGACAACCTGTCCGCCCACAAGGGCGCCGACATCCGCCGCTGGGCGAAGAAGAACAAGGTCGAGTTGTGCTTCACCCCGCCCTACGCCTCCTGAGCGAACCCCACCGAGGCCCACTTCGGACCGCTGAGACAGTTCGCCATCGCCAACTCCACACCGTGCAGACAGACCTACTGAGATTCGCCGCGTGATGTCGCTCGCTTCGGCTCCCCGGGCTGCGGTGATGGCCCAGACACGAGGGGCTCGATTCGAAGATCAAATGTAGACGTCGAGGTGCGGGAGCGCGAGGGCCGGGCGGCCAGGAGGAGAAGAGGCACGAAGGCGAGTTCGGCGAAGGCCACGAGTGAGAGGCCTTCGGCTGCGGTCGGGACGGCGGCGGCGAGGTGGCCGAGGGCGAGGAAAAGGAAGTCCCTGGACCAGGTTGCGGTGGGTCGGCGGTATGCACGGGCGAATGCCCTTGCAGCGCCCCACACACATGCCACGACCCAGAACAAGGCGAGGGCCAAGGAGACATAGCCGATCCACGTAGTGCCGGGGCGACCAGGCTCGCGGGGGAAGGCCAGAGCGATGACAGCAGTCCCGGCGAGCAGAACAAACAGCGGGATGGCCTCGACGATCAGGGCCAGTCCGAGGGCGATGCAGGCAATCCTGCGCATCGGCGCTCCTCTGCGGAGGGGTAAGAACAGAAAGGCGACGGAACAATCCCGGCCGGAGAAGGGTGCCAAGCCAGTGATCACCCGGTGATCGACCCCGAATGATCCTGCCGGGTCGGCAGGATCATCTGAACATCATGCAACTTGTACATGATTCAAATGTGAACACTTGTCGTCGAGCTTAGAGCGTCCGCCAGTGGGTAGTGAGCCGGGTTATCGGATGCGGGGCCTGGGGGGGTGGGTGTCCCAGCGGTGGGTGTACCAGGCGTGGCGGATGAGGCTACACGCAGCGATAGTGGTGCCAGCCAGGGCAAGGTAGAACTCCGCGCAGGAGCGGCGTCGTTCGGTGTTGCGGCGGAGTTCGCCGAAGTTGTTCATCCACGAGTTCGCGTGCTCGACGACCCAGCGGCCGTCGGTCTGGATCGGAGACTTGATGCCGCGATTGGTGATCAGCAGCTCGGTGTAGACGGGTTGGAAGTCATAGCCGTCGGCCTCGACGACGTCCGGGCACGACTGCCCAGTCGCACTCCCCCGCTACAGAACGTCCCGTATCCGGGCGTCAACAGCCATGCAGGATTCCTCACTTCCACCGGTGTCATAGTCATCGCGTCCGTGCTGCTCCACTGAGTCTCCTTCAAGCGCAAGGACTGGATCTGAGCTCTTGCCGCAGCGAGGGCCCCGCCCGTTCCGGCGCCTTACCCGCCCCGCCGACTTCCGCCACCCGGCGCACCGATGGCGTGCCCTGCCCGAACCAGGGGCAACCGGATAGCGAAGGGACAGGCCGGACCGGGGGCGGCCCGGCGATGACGGCACCGAGGAGGTCGTGGCGATGCAGTGGTGGGGCTTGATGGTCCTCCTGATCGCGCTGGCGGGTCTGCTCACAGCGGCGACGCTGGCAGTCCAGGCCAAACGCCGCGGGGGAACGGTGATCGCGGTGCGCTCGGCCCGCTGTCCCCGCCGGGAGGGACCGCGGTGATCACCCTCATTCTCGCGTCGGAACTGACCAAGCGGGTGGTCGTGACGCTGAGCGGCGACGCCGTCGCCCAAGTCCGGGACACCGTGTTCGACGCGCAGGCGGGCCGGATCAGCGGCTTCACCTTGAGCGGGCGCGGTCTGCTCGCCGGCCCGCTCAAGAAGAGCCTGCCGTTCTCCGGGGTGCACGCCATCGGACCGTCCGCCGTGATGATCCCCAGCGAGGCCGTCGTGGAGGAGTCGGACGTGGTCGTGGGCGCCGGCGACGCCGACCGCGGCCAGGTCATCGGCGCACCTGTTCTCACGGACCACGGAACCGCGGTGGGCACAGTGCTGGACGTCGTGATAGAGGCCGGCACGAGCGGACGAGTCATCGGCTTCGAGATGGCCAGCAACGGGAATCCGGACCACCGCAAACGGAAGGCGTTCGTCCCGCGCGGCGAGACACTGGCCGTCTCCGGGCGGGCCCTGGTCGTCCCGGCGCACGCCCGCCGCTTCATCGCCGACGACCTGCCCAGCTTCGGCGCCCAGGTCGAGGCGTTCCGCGCGCACACGGTGCAGCCGTACACCGACCCGTCCGTCAGCGCGGAAGGGGGCCGACCATGATGCTCTTCACACAGGCCAAGGGCCTTCCCGTGATCACCGCCGAAGAAGCCGAGTCCCTGGGACGGGTGGAGAGCCTGACCATCGACGCCCGCACCGGGAACATCGCTTGCCTGCGGCTGTCCGGTGCATCCGAACACCCCCGGGTCATCGTCTGGGACGCGGTCGAAGGGATGGGACGGGATGCCGTGATCGTTCGTTCCCGTGCCGCCGCCGACCCGAGTCGGCGCGCGCTGCCCGACCATCAAGAGGCCCTCGGGCACCGCGTCCTGACGGAACACGGCGCCACGCACGGCACGGTCAAGGACATCGCCTTCGACGGCACGACCGGAGCCGTACTGACGCTGTACACGGCGCTCGGCGACATCTCCGGAGACCGTCTCATCGGTCTCGGCTCCTACGCCGTGGTGGTGTGTGACGAGCCCGTCCGGCAGGAGTGACCGGGGCCATCGCTGCGCCGGACAATGGCGAGCCCGGCCTGCCGGAAGGCCAAGGCGCTGGCCGAGTAGCCCACCCGGCCACGCCCGGCAGGCCGGGGAAGACGTCGAGGGCCAAGGGTGTGCAAAGCCGTCGATGGCCACTCCTGATCGACGGCTTTTCCTCATCGACGGCTTTGCCGGCAGGCCCTCGGAGATCCGGCGGGAACGAGGTGTCGGTGTGGACCGCCTGTGCGGCCGGTCCCGGCCGTTATTCCGTGCTGAGCATGCCTTCGCGCAGGCGTGCCAGGAGCCGCTTGATCAGACGGGAGACGTGCATCTGGGAGATGCCGAGGCGTTCGCCGATCTGTGCCTGGGTCTGTTCCTCGACGAAGCGCCAGTGGATGATCTTGCGGTCGCGTTCGTCGAGTTCCGCGATCAGCGGTACGAGGGCATGGAAGTCCTCGACCAGTTGCAGGGCCTCGTCCTCGTCGCCGATGAAGTTCGCCAGCGCGGCCTCGCCGTCCTCGCTGCTGTTGATCGCCGCGTCCAAGGAGGCCGACTTGTAGCCGTTGGCGGCCAGTTGAGCCTCGACGACCTCGTCCTCCGGAAGGCTCATCAGCTCGGAGAGCTCTTTGTTCGTCGGCGTCCGCCCCAGTCGGGTGCGCAACTCCTCGTTGGCCCGGGCCAGTTGGGAGCGGGCTTCCTGGAGCCGTCGCGGCACGTGCACGGCCCAGGAGGTGTCACGGAAGTACCGCTTGATCTCCCCCACGATGTACGGGACGGCGAAGGAGGTGAACTCCACTTCCCGGGACAGCTCGAACCGGTCGATCGCCTTGATCAGCCCGATCATGCCGACCTGGACGATGTCCTCCATCTCCTCCGGCCCCCGGCTGCGAAACCGGCCGGCCGCGTAGCGGACGAGGGACATGTTCATCTCGATCAGCGTGTTGCGCGCGTAGCTGTACTCGGGCGTGCCCTCCTCCAGCACGGCCAACTGACCGAAGAACAGTTTCGACAGCTCCCGCGCGTTCTTCGGCGCGACCTTGGACGGGTCCGCGATCTCCGGAACGTCCACCGTCTGCTCGGCAGTCCGTGTGGTCGTCGTCGGCGTCATGCGCCCCTCCCGGTCGTTGGGTCTCGTCCTCGCCGGCACATCGTCCGGCAGCACCCGTCTACCCCAGCCGCCGATCAGCACTCCTCGAACCTCCGTCAGTACGGGCCACGGCAGTCGTCCACGTGAGACGGTGAAACGGTCCGGATCGGCGGCCTTCCAGTCGGTCGCCCACGAAGGTGGTGGTTCGGCGAGCAACTGCCCCGGTTCCAGCCACTCCGACATCTCCTCGTACGAGCGCTCGGTGAAGGGGGCGACGCGTCGACGGAGCATGTGAGGACGCAGGTCCGCGGCCTTGCCGGAGAACTCGGCCGCGTCGAAACCGGCGTCCTGCGTGCGGCAGCCGAAGTACCCGGTGCCTATCTCCCACACGAGCTCGCCGCCCGGACGCAGGTGGAACTCCGACAGGCCGCCCTCACCGGTGTCCTGCGCGAAACCCCCTGCCGCCGCACCACCGAATGTCGACGCTGCACCGGACACCCACCGCCCCCACGAAGGCGAGCGGGAGCGCCGCGAACCACCAGGAGGGCGAGATCCCAACCGCCGCGGCCGAAGCCGACAGAGCGGTCACCAGAGTCAGTACGACGACTCCAACGCGTGTCACACCCGGCGCATTGCCCGGATGGCGGTCGCCATGCGCTCTGAAGTCTGGATCCGCCCCTGGCCCTGAGGGCGCCGCCGCTCCGTCCGTCGCCTACTGTCTCTCTAACCACAGCAGCCGGATGTCCGCGCCGGCCGCTTACGACCGGGTCCCCCGGTTCCGAGGACGTAAAGCCATGGGTCTTACCATGAAGCGACGCCCAGGCGGCCCACTTCGGTCGGGGTCGGCCGGGAAACGGCTTGCTGCCCCTGCCGTCGGGTACACAGCGATTTGATGAGGGTGACCTCAGCAGCGTCCGATACCCAGTGAAAGCGATGTGTTCGTGACCCGTCTCGACGGCTCTGGCGATGACCGTGTGGAGGGGCCGGGCGCTGGCCCGGACGCCGTCGCGCTGGAGATCGCGGACGCCGTGGAGAGTCTCACGAACCTGTGGTCGCTGGCCGCTCAGGAAGCGCCCCTGCGCCTGTCCCTCCACCAGCTCCGCGCTCTGCGGACGCTGGAGGCGGCACCTGAGCTGAACCTCACCGCTCTGGCCGAGCGGCTGCACATAGGGCTGCCCACGGCCAGCCGGCTGTGTGACCGGCTGGAAGCGGCGGGAGTGCTGGAACGCGCACTGCACCCGCGGAATCGCCGTGAGGTACGGCTGAGCCTCACCGCGCAGGGACGACGGGTGCTGGACGACGTGGCGTCGCGCCGGGCCCAGGCACTGACGGCTGCGCTGACGGCCTTGCAACCGGCGGAACGGTCGGCCCTGCGTCGGGGGCTGAAGGCTTTACTCGCCGCTCAGAGAAGGGTATCGCCCGCTCCGGACGAGCCGCCTGGCAAGCGGTGACGGGGCTGGTCCAGGAATTCTGGACCAGCCCTGCCGACGGCCCTGCGAGTCCTCCGGTCCGCTGATTCCGTCGCGGTCTCGTGCGGCGGGCTCCGCGGGCCGCGCTCAGGACCTGGCGCGGTGGGCGCCCGCCGCCGAGGTCCCCGGTCGCCGAGCGGAGGCCGCGGGTGCCGGCTCCCAGGCGGCCGCCAGGCTTCATGTGAGCAGACTGCTCGGACAGGGTCTCTTCGACCATCGCCAGGAGCGGGGCGGCCCGGAGTCGGGCCCTCCGCGGACGGGAACGGTGCAGGCATCCCGGGACCGGCATCGGCCGCATGCCGGTCCGTGTCTGTCAGGGGCTCCGGAGCGGAGCGGTGCGGCACAGAAGGACGCACACGTCGTCGTCGCGCTCCGACTCATGGACAAGGGGTTTGAGGAGGGACTCCGCGCTCGCGTCGAGGTCTTCGAGGTCGGGTTCGTCCAATGCTGCCAGGGTCCGGGCGAGCAACTCAATCCCGGCATCGATGCCTTGGGCACGCCGCTCGACCAGGCCGTCGGTGTAGAGCACCAGCGTGGAGCCCGGTTCGATCTCGGTCGTACGGTCCTCGTACTCGAAGGGGATCGGGACGCCCAGCATGACCCCGGGCCTGTCGTCCAGGACGCGCACGGCGCCGCCGGGAGCACGGACCACGGCCGGCGGGTGGCCGGCGGCGGCCCACGTCACCTGGAAATCGTCCGGTCTGAAGCGCGCGATCGTGGCAGTGGCGTAGAGATTGGGCTGCTGGTGGCACAGCATGCGGTGCAGCCGTGTGAGGATCCGGGCGGGGCTGGTCTCGTCGATCGCGTACGCCCGCAGTGCCGTGCGCAGCTGGCCCATGATGACGGCGGCGCGCAGTCCGTGCCCGGTCACGTCTCCTATGACGGTCAGCAGGCTGCCGTCGGGCTGGAAGAAGGCGTCGTACCAGTCACCGCCGATGTTGAGGCCGCGGGTGGCGGGCAGGTACCGGGCGGCCAGATGCAGGCCGTCCGCGGAGGGCAGGTCGGTGAGCTGGGCGCGCTGGAGTTCCTCAGCGGTGTCCCGGTGCTGTTCGTAGCGCAGGGCGTTGTCCAGGGCGATGGCCACACGGCGGGCCAGTTCGAGCAGCATGACGCTGGTGTCGGCGTCGAAGCGGTCGCCGGGTGCCGTGAGCGTCAGGACCCCCAGGGATCGCCGCACGGTGAGGGGGATGCACAGCAGAGGCCGGTCCGGCGACAGGGCGGAGGGCGGGCGGTCGTCGATGCCGGGCAGGTCGCCCGGGTGCGGTCCGGCGTGCTGCGGGCGGTCGGTGCGGGCGGCGGCCACCGCGGCGGCGGAGTGGAGGTCGTTTCCGGCTGTCTTCTCGTCTTCGTCGAAGAGCCACACGTCGACCTGGCTCGCGTACTCCGGAACGAGGAGGTCGGGCAGGCGGCGCACGATGTCCCGGTGATCGAGCGACGCGGTGACGACCGCGCTGGCATTGGCGAGGAAGGTCAGCAGGCGTCGTGCCTTCTCCGCCTCGCCGCGCGCGGCCCGTTCCGCGTCAAGCAGTTCCTGTTGGGTCAGCGCGGCGGCGTCCAGTTCGGCGTGCAGGGCCAGCACGCCCTGGTTGGTCTGGTGCAGTTCCTCACGGTGGAGCTGGAGCAGCTTCTCCGACTCGTCCAGCTTCTGCAGAACCGCCGCGGTCTCCTCGTCCGCTGCCAGCAGAGCTTCGGCGGACGCGGTCGCGGTGGCGTCGGGGTGCGCCGGGCAAGGCGGGTCCTGTGTCAGGGGACCGGGGCAGGAGAGGGCCAGGCGCCACGGCGAGGCCTGTCCCGGGGACGGCGTGGCCGGTTGTACGGCAGCCTGTACGCGTACGGGCTTGTCCGGGGCTGATTGCCGGACAGTGAGGGTGAGTTCGGCGCCGCCTTGGCCGAGAGACTTCCGCAACTGTGCGGTGAGGGCGGTGAGGAAGCGCGCCCGTCCGATATCGGGCGCGCCCAGGGAGGCCGTGAGGTGTGCCGCGAAGCTCCGAGCTCGGGCGGCCTCGGCGGGTGTGGTGATCTTCCGGATGTCAGGCGGGATCATGGCGTCGGTCCACGGGGTCGGAGGCCAGGACGGCCACGCTGGTGTCGTCGCGCACTGGGTTGGCGGCACTGCTGGCATCGCGCAGGATGGTCGCCGCGACCACTGCCGGTTCATGGGCGAGGAGGCCGAGATCGTTCGGCGGTATCCATCGGCTGGGCAGACCGTCGCTGTGCAGGACGAGCAGATCACCGGGCCGCCAGGGCCGGCGGCGTACGGGCACGGACGCCGGGAACTGGGCGCCGACGATGCCCGGGTGGGAGACCAGGTGGTCCCATGAGTCGCCGGCGTGCAGGCGGGCTCCGATGTTGCCGACGCCGGCGAAGGCCAGTTCTCCGGTGTCCGTGTCGACTTGTGCCACCGCGACTGCCGCGCCGCGGGTGGGCCGAAGGGCCGGGTGCATGTGGCGCAGGATCTCCTCCGGTGGCAGGTGGGCCGAGCGGTGCAGCTCGTCGGCGGCGGCGCTGGACGCGTGCGCCGCGTGCGCGCCGTGGCCGAGGCCGTCGGCGAGGATCAGGGTGAGGCGGCTGCCCGCGCGGGCGCAGCTCCAGGCGTCTCCCGAGTGCTCGGCGTGGCCGAGGGGAACGTTGATCCCTCCCGCACTCGGGCCCTGCCGGTTCCCTTCCCGACGCGTTGCCGGCTCCTGGTCGAAGCGGGCGACCGCGACGGTGCCCCGGGAGGTGCTGTACAGGTCGAAGTCGCTGGCTATGCGCATGCACGTACCCAGGCCGGCGCCGAGTGACGCCTCGCTGGTCGAGTACCCGTCGCGCAGGGCCGCGGTGATGTCGGGGATGCCCGGGCCGTAGTCGATGGCTGCCACCTGCACGGCGGGGGCGCGGGTGGCTCCAGGCCGGTCGACGAGGTCGATCAGGACCCGACCGCCGCTGGCGTGCTTGACCAGGTTGGTGGCCAGTTCAGTGGCGACCAGGGCGGCGACCGCGGTGCGGTGCGCGTCGAGACGGGCATGGGCGCTGGCCGCCTCGACCGCCACCCGGACGTCCCGTACGCGGGTGGAGTCGTGCACCGGGATGTCCCAGACGCGTCCCATCACGCCCCCGGCCGTGCCGCGGGTACGCCTGTGGTCCAGGCGATGACCGTGACGGTCGTGCCCCGGCCCGGCTCGGTGTCGATCTCGAACTCGTCGACGAGGCGCTTGGCACCGCTGAGACCGAGCCCCAGGCCGCCGCCACTGGTGTACCCGTGGGTCATGGCAAGCCCGACGTCGCGGATGCCCGGACCGCTGTCGGCGAAGGTCAGCCGCAGACCCCGGCTCACGCCTCGGTTCAGTGGCGTGATCTCCACGTGTCCGCCGCCGCCGTGGACCAGGGTGTTGCGGGCCAGCTCACTGGCGGCCGTGACCAGCTTCGTCTGCTGCACCAGTCCGAAGCCGAGGTCGGCCGCGCTCTGGCGTACGTGCTGGCGCACCCACGCGAGGTCCGCGTCCGAGCGGATCGGCAGGCTTGTCTCGACGGCGGGGTCGGAAGCCGGCATCACGTCGCCCTCTCGCGTGCGTCCGAGGCGCCCGGCGTGGACGTTCCAGCAAGGATTTCCAGGGCGCGGTCGACGTCGAGCGCGGTGGTCAGTCCGGGCAGGGTGAGGCCCAGCTCGACCAGGGTGATCGCCACGGCCGGCCGCATGCCGGCGACGACCGTGCGGGCCGCCAGCAGACTGGCGCTGGCCGCGATCTCGGCGAGGATCCGGCCAAGAAAGGAGTCGACGACCTCCACACCGGAGATGTCGATGATCACGCCGGTCGCCCCGCTGCCGGCGATTCGGTGACTGATGTCCTGCTGGAGTTGCTCGGCCATGCCGTCGTGCAACTCACCCTGAAGGCTGACCAGCAGGGTGTCCCCCAGCGCCAGGACCGGCACCACGGTCGCGTGGCCCGGGAAGGGAGCGGTCACCGCATGCTCGCACGGGGAGAGACCTCGATGCCCAGCCGGCTGAGGGCGTAGGCGAGGGCATCGGCGAGTGAGGCGCGGGTGAGAACGGAACTGAGATCGATGCCGAGTTGCACGATGGTCTGTGCGATGGCCGGTCGGATGCCGGAGACGATGCACTCGGCGCCCATCAGCCGCGCCGCGGCCACCGTCTTCATCAGGTGCTGCGCGACGAGCGAGTCGACCGTGGGCACACCGGTGATGTCCAGGATGGCGTAGCGGGCCCGCTGGTCCACGATGCCCGCCAGCAGGGACTCCATGACGACCTGACTGCGGGCGCTGTCCAGCGTGCCGATCAGCGGTACGGCGACGACGCCTTCCCACAGGCTGATGACCGGCGTGGCCACTTCGAGCAGTTGCTGCCGCTGCCGTGCGATCAGCTCCTCGCCCGAACTCAGCGCTGTCTGCATCACCACCAGCCGCAGGGTGCCCATCAGGGCCGTCAACGCCAGCAGGCCCTCGGCCGCCTCGGGCGTTGAGGGGTCGGAGTACTCGCCCCGCAGCAACTCGGCCGCCGGGGCCCGCAGGGCGGCCACCTCGTCCGCGATCCGGGCCGGACTCCATCCCGCCCGGGTCTGGCTACCGGACATGCGTCCCAACTGGTCGCGCACGCCGTCGAAACCGGACGAGGTGATGTTCTCCAGGCGTCCGGACAAGGCTACGTCGGACAGCGCGTCCACCACTGCCTTGCACGCCTCCACCGCTTCTTCGCGCGATACGGTGAACACCGTCCGGAAGAGCGGCGCATCGGCCCAGCGCTGAGCGATCTGCTCCCGGCGGCGCTTCAGGAAAATCCCCAGCCGGCGCGCCGTCGACTCGACCGCCTCCTGCTCCGACACCTTCATCGCCTCCTCCTGTACAGGGCCGTCGATCGGCCACGCCTGAGACTGGATTATTGCCTCATGGCAAACGTTAGCGTCGACGGTCTGGTGCGAACAACACGGGATCGCTACACATCAAAGTGCCCGGCCGGCGATCCGGTCCGGGGTCAGGTGCCGTGCCAGTCGAGGCAGACGACGAGCGCGTCGTCGTCGGGGGCGCAACGACCGCGGTGGCCGGTCAACTCCCGCAGGATGGCGCGCGGGACATCGGCGGCCGGCAGCAGCCGAGTGGCCTGGATCGCCCGGGCAAGGGCGACATCGCCGTACGCCTCACCCTTGGGGTCGGCGACCGCGTACACCCCGTCGCTGACGAACACGAGCCGGTCACCGGGCTCGACTTGGAACTCCTGAGCCACGTAGTCGGTCTCCTCGAACATGCCCAATGGAAGCTGCGCTTCGAAGGTGACGTGTTCCACCGTGCCGCCGCGCAGCCGCAGCATCTGCGGCGAGCCGGCGTCCACCACCTCGGCGCGGCCCGCCGCGAGGTCGAAGTCGAACATCAGCACCGACAGGTAGCCGCGGCCCCGGTAGTGGGCGTACACCGCCTGGTCCGCCAGGGCGGCCTGGTCGTCGATGGCGAGCCCGGCGCGGCGTGCGTTGCGCAGGGCGTTGATGGCCAGGTTCGTCAGCAGGGAGGCTTCTATTCCCTCCCCCATGCCGTTGGTGACGTACAGCGTCAGGCGGTCGGCCGTGGCGGACCAGTCGAAGTTGTCACCGAAGATCGCGTACGCCGGCTCCAACTGCCCCGCCAGTTCGTACTCTCGGCGGGAGCAGGAGCGTCCGGGCAGCAGCTGCCACTGCATCTCGGCGGCCAGGGTGAGCCGGTCCTTGCGCCGCGCCTGCACGTAGATGTCGGTGTCCCGCTCCGCGACGAGCAGCTCGTGGCCGAGCACCTCAGCGATGTCGGAGAGTTCACCGAGCAGTTCCCGGACCCCGCCCCTGTGCGCGAGGGTCACGGACAGCACTCCTTGCCGGTCCCCGCGCACGCTGACCGGCAGGTGCACCCGCACGCGGCCGCCGGAAGCGGATTCGACGACCGGTTCCTGGGCACCGAAAGCACGGCCCGCCACACTGTTGTTCACGGACACCGGCTCCTCGGTGTTCGGCAGCACCGACACAGGCTGAAGCACCGTCAGCCCGTAGTCGGCCATCAGCAGGTCGACGGACTCTGCGCCGTACTGCTCGACCAGCACGCGACGGACGGCGTCGAGCAACTCGTGGGATGCCGCTGTGCGCAGAGCCCGCTCAGCGGTCACGTATCTGTTCACGGTGGTAAACACACCAATCCTTCGGCGGACACGTACCGGCCTCGCTGGCGAGGAGGCCGCTCGGTAGCCTCGCCAAGCCGTTCAAACCATCTGTTGCCGTTGCGGGTGCCTAGTACGCTGGCGACCGTCCCAGTGCCTGCGAGAGTGTGACAGTGACCGCATTCCGTCCCCGCCCGGAACCCGTCGAGGTCGCCCGAGTGACCGCGACGGCTGGAGAGTTGCTGGAAGTCCTGTGGGGCCGGGCCTCCACCGCGCCGGCGTCGGCGTCGCAGATGCGGGTGCTGTTGACCCTGGAGCACCAGGACGGTATCAACCTGCGCGCCCTGTGTGACGCGCTCTCCTCCGCGCCCCCCGCGACCAGTCGGCTCTGTGACCGGCTGGTCGCGGCCGGCTTCGTCGAGCGCGTGATCGGCAAGGCCGACCGGCGCGAGATCCGGCTGCACCTCAGCAAGCGGGGCCGCGCCTTCCTCGACGAACTTCGCACGCGCAGGGAGCAGGAGCTGCAGACGGTGCTGAGGCTCATGCCCGTCGGCAAACGAGCGGCGCTGCTGGAGGGATTGGAGGCGTTCTGCGACGCGGCGACACTACAGATGGACGACAAAGACGCTCGGACCGGCGACCGCACGGCCTGAACGCCGGGTCGCGCCACCGGGTCTCCCGACCCTCCTGGGCGTCGATGGGTGGTGCGCGGAGCGGTTGCCGTCCGCCGGAACATTCCACATCCCTCCTCGTGCGGTACGGCACGGCTGGTTGGTCGGTCTTCGGTCATTGTTCCCGCAGGGCAACGAACGCCTTGGGGGCTTTCACGGCTTCGGATACCCCCAGACCGCCGTCGATCGACCTGCGGACTCACCTGTAAGTGGAACGCGTCTGATCCCGGCCCTGCCGGGTAAGCGGACAAAAGCACCCATTGAGATCGGAGGTGAGTGATGGTGCCCTCCTTCATGGAGGATGTGCACCGGTCCGCCAGGAGTCCTCGAACAGCCGAGGACGCACGGGGTATCACGCGGATCTTCCTGTCCGTCCTGGAGCCCGACGACTCCGCTCAGGCGGAAGCGATACTCCTCGCGGTGTCGGAACTCGTCGCGAACGCCATCCGGCACGCCGGCGGAGTGACCGGCTTCGGACTGCGGGCGGACGAGGAAACCGTGACCGTACGGGTGGCGGACGACAGCCCCACGCCTCCTCACCGGCGCAACACTCCGCTGTGGGAGCCCGGCGGATTCGGCTGGCCGCTGGTCTTGGAACTGGCGCAAGAGGTACGAGTCAGCACACACAGGTCCGGCAAGACGGTAGAGGCCGTGCTCGCGCTGGCCCACGGAGCCCGGCTCTCCACACCGAAGGAGGCCGGTGCCAACTCCGCCGCCCTCCAGATCTCCAGCGCCCTCTCCGACGTCGTGCTGCTCGCCGCGACCGGCGCGGCCTTCGCCTCCCTCGGCGACGGCCGACTCCGGTTCCCAACCGACCGCCTTCCTTCGCCCCACGGGACCGCACCCATGAACGCCCTTCCGGTCGGCCCGAGGGCGACCGGATACAGTGCGCGAGTCGGCAGCCTGGTCAGGGAGGGGAAGCGTGACCGCCACCAGCAGCGCCAGGCCCGCCGAGGGTGAAGCACAAGTACCGCAGCTGAATTGAGCGCCGCATCCTATTGGGCCCGCCAGAGACGCGTCGATACCTCTAACGCAGTGAAGATCGAGAATGGGTGCAGATCCCCTGAGGGGATCTGCACCCATTTCGGTTGGTGCGGGCGGCCTGGCCGTGGGCTCGATGGACGGCTACGGCCGCGGCCGGGTGAACAATCCCTGCTCGGTCTCGATCAGAATCCCGCTCTCGGCCAGCCGCTTGAGCTTCAGGCGGACATTGTTCACGTGGTCGGGCGCGATCTGCACGTCCATCGCCTCGCACACCGCCCGCGCCCGCAACGGGGAGCCGGCCGCGGTGAACACCGCCATGATCTCCTGGAAGGCCGGATGGTCTGGCAGCTTCGAAGCTTGGACCAGCCAGAGAGTGTTGACAGGTCGTCGTAATCATTGGAGGCCTCTCGGGACGGCCAGGTGCCACAACCACCACTCCGGTGACCTCTCGTCGGACCGTCCACTACTGTCGAACGCGGCGGAGCCTTGCCGCTGAATACGTGACAGCGTTGCAGGTGGTGGAGAACGGATTGGCATCGCGTCCCCGTCGCGCCGAAGACCGGCGCGGGAATCGTCGCCACACGTGACCCCAGGCAGAGGCGGCACACCAACCCACGGGCCCCCTCCGATGTACGTCGTCACCGATCGGCGGGGTGAGTCGACGGCAGACGATACGTTCGTGGTGGCGGAAGGACACCTCGTGGTGCAGCTCAGCGGCGGTGGACGCTGACGGCGTAGCCACCGCCGTCGTAGGGGTCGGCGTCCCAGGTGGCGAAGCGGTCGACGAGCGTGAGGCCGGCCGTGGCGCAGCAGTCGTCGTACTCGGGCAGCGTGATGCTGGGCGGCAGGGGCAGGTGGGCTTCGTCCAGTCCGAAGCCGGCCACCAGCAGACCGCCCGGGCGCAGGGCCGCGGCCAGGCGTTCGACCACCGTGGCCTCGGTGCCGGCGGCCAGCAGCGGGAAGATGTTGCCCGCCGCGACCACGAGATCGAAGTAGGCTGCGACGCCGAGCGCGGCCGGCTCGAATTCGGCCAGATCGGCCTGGAACCAGGGCAGCTCGGGCGCCTGTTTCCGGGCCACTGCCAGCATTGACGCATCGAGGTCCACCCCGACACACTCGTACCCGAGACGCGCGAGCCGGATCATGACCCGGCCGGTACCGCACCCGGCGTCCAGCACCCGTGCTCCGGCGGGCACGAGCGACGCGCAGAACCGCGCCTCACCGTGCATGTCCTTCCCGCTACGGGCCAGAGCCGCGAACCGTGCAGCGTAGTCCTGTCCGGACGTGCCCCCGGTCAACTCCTTCCAACGGCTCATGCGGTCCAATATAGGGCGCCGTGTACGCTCGACGATGCGACTGAGTCCGCGGCGCTGCAGGCCGTCGCCGAGAAGGACGGGAAGGGCAGCACGCGTCGGCGTGGCGACGTCATCAGCACAACCGACACCGGGCCGGCGGCGGCGACGTCTGCGCCCCGGTCCGAGACCCGACCTGCGTCTCGGGGCAGAGTGTGAGGCCGATCGGATCCTCGACACCGTCGTGAGCCGACCGGACGAGCACACCGGCCACGGGCGGCAGCTGACGGGAACCGCTCGCAACCGTCGAACGAGCCGGGAACCACCGCATGGCACTGCGACGCTCAAGGGCCGGCCGTCCGAGTCCGTTCCTCCCACGGTTCGTCAAACCCTCCTCGCCCGCTCCTGCGGGGAAGCCCGCCCCCGAGTCAGCACCGGCCGCAGCGCGGCCGTCGCAGCCGCGGACGACATCATCACGCACCGACGCCGACTGATCCTGCTCATGACCGCGTCGGACCCACCGGCAGGAAGCCGTTGGTCGGACCGCTCAGCCACTCAAAGGAGAGCCGGAAGTTTAGCCCGCGGGAATGATCCCCAGGCGCCGCAGGGTGAACCACGCAGCGTGACTCCGCGTCTGCGGTTGTCGCCGGCGTTCGGCCGTTAGCGTCGGCTCCTGTGCCGCTGAGCTATGCATGCGTGAACCTCAAACCCGGAGTGGGGAAGACGACCAGCGCCGTCTGGTCGGCCTACGCGCCGCACACTTCGGGCCTGTCACCCTTGCTGGTGGACAGCGACCCGCTTTCTTCCGCCGCCGCGTTGGAGCGAACTGGCGGGCGTTTTTCCGTTCCCCGTGCTCGCCATGCTCGACGCCCCGCAGCTGGAGACCACGCCCACATCGCCCGGGGCGTCATGCGGCAGGCGAGCGAGTGGATCGTGCCCGTCACCCCGACCCCGATCGAGCCGGACCGCATGGCGCCCGTCGACCGCGAAATCGATGACATGCAGTCCCTGCCCTCCCAGTCGGCCCGCACCGCCGTCCTGCTGAATCTCACGAATCTTCCCGACACCACGCGTACCGGTCCCGACTCCGACGCACGCGAAGCCCTCACCGAGCGTGGTCTCGAGCGTTGCCCACCCATATCCAGCGGCTCGACGTGTACCCCCAGTCATTCCGCAGCCCCGTCGAGGTGAAGGGTACGGCGTACACCGCCGCTCCCGCCAAAGCCACTCGGTTGGATACCCGCTACGTCAAGGTGATCACCGAACTGGACCGCCTTTGCCCATGCACTCACCGACTGGGCCGGACAACCGCTCTCAGCCCTCGGGCGCGCCGACGGGGCAGTCCTACGACCACTGTTACGCACGGGTAAGGCCTTGCAGTTTTCCCGATGGTGAGGGAGCCTCTGGCGCGCACGCCGTCCCGTTTCACGCAACGAGTTGTAAATCAAGCAACATGAGGCAGAGTTCGGTCGAGGCGGTGTGCCCTCAGTCCGGGAGAGAGAAGGGGACTTGTCGATGCGGAAGGCGAAACGCCTTGTCGGGGCGGTTTGTGCGGCACTGCTGGCGGGAGCGGCGTCCGGAGTGGCCGACGCCGCTCCTCGCCCGCACGATGAGGGCAGGGGCCGCCTCGACCACATCTTCGTGATCATGTTGGAGAATCACTCGAAGGACGGCGTCATCGGCGATCCGGACGCCCCCCGTATCACCCGGCTCGCCCGCACATATGGGATGGCCGACCACTACTTCGGGGTCACCCACCCGAGCATGCCCAACTACCTCGCGGCGACGGCCGGTGACACCTTCGGCATCCAGGACGACGAGGACGAGAACGTCACTCGCCTCACCGCCCGCAACGTTGTGGACCAGTTGGAGGAACACGGCAGGACCTGGGCGGCGTACATGGAGGACCTGCCGACGGACAAGCAGGCCCGCTTCGGCCCCGTGGTGAACGGCAGCCAGGTCCATCTGTACGCGCGCAAGCACAACCCCTTCGTGCTCTTCAACGACATCGCCGAAAACCCGGCCCGGATGGCAGCGGTGAAGCCTTACAGCGCGCTCGCCGCAGATCTGGCGAGCGGTGACATCCCGGACTTCGCATGGCTCACGCCGAACCAGTGCAACGACATGCACGGCGGAGTGAACGTCGCGGTACCCGGTCACCCCGAGACGCCCTGCCCGTACGCCGGGTCCCCGGGCGACGCCAACGACCAGGCCCTCAAGGGGAAGTCCGACGTCTGGGTCCAGCAAGCCATCGACACGATCACGCACTCTGCGGCCTGGAAGGAGAACAGTGCAATCTTCATCGTCGCCGACGAGAACGACTGGATCGGCGGCGAGGACAACGGCGGATACGAAAGCGCCGATGGCTGCTGCGACTCCCCGTACGTGCCGCTGCACGACGTCCGCCTCAACCCGGACTACCCCGCCTCCACCACCCCATCGAACTGGCCCGGTGGTCCCTACGGCGGCGGTCTGAGCCCGGCCGTGGTCATCACCAGCCGCGGTCCGCGCGGTGCCGTGAGCCACACGCCGTACAACCACTACTCCCTGCTGCGCACCGTCCAGGACAACTGGCGCCTCGGCCACCTGCGGTACTCCGGTGACACCGAGGGCGGCGTCCTGCCGATGACGGACCTGCTGACCAGGCGTTAGCTCACGGCGGTCTTGTCCTCGCACGTCGCTCGCCCCGCCGCGACACGTGGTTCCGACGGCCCGTGACACGGCCGTCCTCCACGCTTCGAGGCCGGGCAACCGAGCATGCAGGCAAAGCCGTTCAGCACGGGTTCTTCGGCCGAGCCCCCGCCGTGCCGGCGAGCCGGCACCGGCGGGAAGGCACCGGCGCGGGGCTGTGCGACGGCTCACGGATGGGCCCTCGTCGAGGCGCGGTACGGTGCCCATCCGGTCGACCCGGGACACCCGCCCGGCCTTCCCGACGGGAAGTCAGCCGCACGTCCGCGTGCCCGCCGACGCCCTGACGGCTCCTTCCCCTGTCGGGCCGGAACGGCAGCGGGTGTCCTGGCCTTTTTCTGTCCCTGGGCTCGGGCTTCCTCAGGCGTGGGGAACCAGGTTGTGCTCGGTGCCGGGGCGGTCCATGTCGGTGTCGGCGTACAGCGTGGTCTCGCCGTCGGATTGATATCGGCGATGCGGTGGGTCACGGCTGTTCCAGCTTGGTGACGGTGGCCGGCGCCGGCTACTCGGGGATTGCCAAGAAACCGCGTCGGCCGAACGTGGGCCGATAGTCGCCTCGCGGTCGGGTGGCGATGGTGGCCAGCCCGGCGGTGCCCGCCTACGACCCTGTCGACCCGCGCAGATGGCTCCGATGGAATCGGTGAGCCTCGTGGCGCGAACGCCGCGAACTCATCGACTTGCCATCGGCAGTCCTCGCCGCAAAGCCGCCGGCCTCACTCCCACCGAACGCTGGGCATTCGCGACAGCCGCCTACTCGCCTAGGGTGTGGTCAGCTGGCCGGTCCGGCTGCGTCCGTGATGCAGACCTCCACGTCCCTTGGCTGCTGGAGATCGCCGTTAACCGGGACGAGGTCCTGCGGACAGGCGGACAGCACGGGTCTGTGTAGCGATCGGTGGAACTCAGTCGGATTTGTTCAGCGGCGTCCGGCGGTGAGCCGGCCGTCGAAGGTGATGTCGAAGGCTTGGAGTGCGGCCTTCCAGCGCAT
>NZ_JBIAEC010000025.1:0-92178 GCF_042868225.1 Streptomyces sp. NPDC007856
CGGTTACATTCCGAACCCGGAAGCTAAGCCTCACAGCGCCGATGGTACTGCAGGGGGGACCCTGTGGGAGAGTAGGACACCGCCGAACAATTCTTATAAAAAGGTCGGATCCTGAACTTCGGTTCGGGGTCCGGCCTTTTTACGTTTTGCTTAACGTGTCGTTCACCCTGGGCACCCAGCATCCAGCACATGGGAACTGCTGCAATGCTCAGGGCCGCCGGCGTCGGAGTCGGTGACGAGGTCGTCGTACCTGCCTTTGGGAACGTCGAGGTCGCCGAGGCGGTGACCCTGGCCGGTGCGCTCCCGGTGTTCGCCGACATAGACCCGGTGACCTACTGCCTCGACCCCGGCTCTGTCGAGGCAGCTGTAACTCCGCTTACCGCGGCGGTCGTTGTCGTGCACCGCTTCGGACGGCGCGCCGATGTACGGCGGTTGCACGGGCTCGGGCAGCGGCACGGTGTCCTGGTGCTGGAGCAGGGCGAGTCCGAGGCGCCGTACGACGAGATAGCGCAGCGCAGGCAGCGGGCCGCCTACCTCGACGGCAAGCTCAAGGGCGTACGGACGCCGGACGGCGGTGACGGGCACACCTACCAGCAGTACGTCGTGCGAGTACCTGGCAACGGCCGGCCTGACCGGGACGCCTTCGCGATGGCCCTGCGGGCCAAGGGCGTTGACTGCCGGGTGCCGGTCAAGACGCCCGTGCACCGGCTGCCGGAGTTCCGTCGGTGCGTGTCCCTGCCGGACACCGAGCTGGCCGCCGACGAGACGCTGACGCTGCCCGTGGACGCCTCGCTCACCAAGCGGGAGATGCAGCGGATCGTGTCCGCGTGCAACGCGCTCGGGGGACTGCTGCAGCCCGCCTACTGAGCGGGTTCCGAACGAATTTGGGAACTCGGGCCCGCTCGGGGTAGAGTTTCTTCGTCGCCGCGAGGGAAACCTCGAAAACGACAGGCCCCTATAGCTCAGTCGGCAGAGCGTCTCCATGGTAAGGAGAAGGTCAACGGTTCGATTCCGTTTGGGGGCTCAAAGAGAAAGACCCCGCCCTTCGGGCGGGGTCTTTCTCATGCGTCCTTGTGGATTCCCGGGACGCGCATCGCCAGGATCGCCATGTCGTCCGACGGGGCGTCCGACGCGAAGCGTTCCACCGCCCGCATGATGCGCGCGGCGACCGCGCCCGCCGTCAGCCCCGTGCAGGTCGTGAGGACGTCGGCGAGGCCGTCGTCGCCCAGCATGCGCGCGCCCTCACGGCGTTCGGTGACGCCGTCCGTGACGCAGAGCAGCACATCACCGGGGTCGAGGGTGACCGTCTCCTCGTGCAGCTCCAGGTCCTCGATCACGCCCAGCAGCGGCTGCGGTTCGGCGGCCGGCGTCACCGTGCCGTCCTGGCGCAGGCGCAGGGGGAGCGGGTGGCCGGCGCAGACCACCTTCAGCTCGGCACTGCCGTCCTCCTGCGGGCGCATCTCGCCGTAGAGGAGGGTCAGGAAGCGGCTGCGGTCGCCCTCGTCGAGGATCGCGGAGTTCAGGCGCTGCAGGACCGCCGGCCCGGACAGGCCCTCGCGGGCCAGCAGGCGCAGGGCGTGCCGGGCGAGTCCGGTGACCGCCGCCGCGTTGGGGCCCGTACCGCAGACGTCGCCGATGGCGAAGCCGTAGGCGCCGTTGCCGATCGGGAAGAGGTCGTAGAAGTCACCGCCGACCTCGTTGCCCTCTCCGGCGGCGCGGTAGATGACCTCGACCTCGACGCCGTCGATCTGCGGCAGGCCCGGCGGGAGCAGGCTGCGCTGGAGGGACTGGCTGATGGCCGTGCGCTCCGAGTACAGGCGGGCGTTGTCCAGGGCGAGTGCCGCCCGGCGGGACAGGTCCTCGGCCAGTTCCAGGATTTCCTGGCGGAAGTGTTCGTCCGTGGGCTTGCCCAGGGTCAGCATGCCGATGACGCGGTTACGGGCGACGAGGGGCAGCACGACCGTTTCGCCGCCGACGGCGGAGGCCGTGGCGAGGGTGGGGCCGATGCCCGCGCTGACCCGGTGGGTGGGACCGCCGGACAGGCCGAGGCTGCGCATGGACGAGCGCAGGGCCGCCCGGTGCGCCACCTCGGCGGGGACGGCCCACACACGGGCGCCGGGGGTCGGTACCGGGTCCGGCGGCGGGACCTTCGACAGCAACGACTTGATACCGTCGATGAGTTCCTCGTCCTCGTGCAGGACGTACGACAGATACGGCTCGGAGGCCTGGTCGGCGATCGTATAGACGGCGCACCAGGTGGCCAGGGTGGGGACCGTCATCTGGGCCATCAGGGCCAGCGTCTGGTCGCGGTCCAGGGTGCCCGCCAGCAGGTCGGAGGCCTCGACCAGGAAGCTCAGGGAGCCGCGGCGCAGCCGCTCCAGCTCGCCGAGGCGGGCCGACTCGACGGCCAGGGCGATCCGGTCGGCGGCGAACTGCAGGCGCAGCGCCTCCTCGTTGGAGTACCGGCCCGGTGCCTCGGCCGCGACGCCGAGCGAGCCGGTGAGGCGGCCCTCGACCTTCAGCGGGACGGTGACGACCGAGCGCATCCCGGTGCCGGCGAGCAGCGGTACGGCGCCGGGGACGGACGTGAGGTCGTCGTGGACGGCCGGCATGCGTGCGGAGCCGTAGCGGCCGGGGCCTGCTTCGACGGGCACACGCGCGAAGCGCTGGCGGGCGGAGGGCAGGCCGGTGGAGGCGCGGACCTCCAGCTCGGTCTCGTCGTCGGTGGCCAGCAGCAGGAACGCGGAGTCGGCGTCGAGCATGTCGCGGGCGCGCTCCACCGTGCGCTGGAGCAGGCCGTCGAGGTCGTCCGGGGCGGGGGAGCCGATGAAGACCTCGAAAGGGTCGGTGCTCTGGCCGTCGGCGGACGGGGTCTGGTCGCCGGCCGGGACGCGCGGGGGAGTCTGGAGTACGGCGCGCTCGTGGTCGCGGACCAGGAGGCAGACGGTGGAGGGTTCGCCGCCGGTGTCGCGCACCCTGAGGTGGGAGGCGTAGACCGAGGCCACGCGGCCGTCGGCGCCGCGGATGCCGTAGCTGCCCTCCCAGCGGGAGAGCTGCAGGGCCTCGGCCACGCCGGTGCTGGTCCCCGGGGTGTGCGGCCAGGCCGCCAGTTCGGTGAGGGGCTTGCCGATGACCTCGCCGGCCGGATAGCCGAACAGTTCTTCGGCGTCCTCGTTCCAGGAGGTGATCGAGCCGTCCCGGTCCACCTGGAGGACCGCGACGCGCACCCGGCTGTCGGCCAGCGGGAGCAGGTCGGCGGGGAGGGAGGGGCCGGCGGTGCGGGTGCCGACGGGGCGTTCGGGGAGGTTGAGCTGGAACCAGACGTTCTTGTGGGTGGGCGTGTAGTCGACGCCCCAGCGGGTGGCCAGGGCCGCGCACAGCTGCAGGCCGCGGCCGCCCTCGCGGTCGGGGCTGCCCATGGAGGAGGCGGCGTGCTGGAGGGGGACCTCGCGTTCGGGGTAGCGGTCCGAGACCTCGACGCGCACACCGTCCTCGGTGCGCAGGCACAGAACGTCCGCGTGCGTGCCCGCGTGGACGACCGCGTTGGTCACCAGCTCGCTGGTGAGGACCACGGCGTCGTCGACGATGTCGGCGAAGCCCCAGCCCTGGAGGGTGTCGCGGACGAAGGACCGGGCGGTCGCGACCGATCGCCCCACGGGCTCGAAGGTGGCGGCCGCGCGCGCGGTGATCACAGAACTCCTCGGCCGGTTGTCTACGTGCAGGGCTGCGTGGCCGGCGGGCTCGCGCCGCTGCTGCGGCATCAGCTCGCCCGTCGGCTGTGGCTCCGGGGACTGTCCCCCGGGGATGACTCCGGTGGTCATGGTCTGCGGCCGCCCCTCCGATGCCCGCTCGTTCTCGTGCCACCGCCCAAGCCGGTCGGACCGGTGCGGCTGGACAGCCGCATGCAAGGTTACTTACCTTCGCCGTCCGAGCGGATGCCGGTCGCCGGTGTTTACCCCCCATGGTGTGCGGACGATGTGCGAAGCTGCCGAACTGTTATGGCCTGGTTGGGCCGGGGTGAAACACTGGGCAAGCTTCTGATGAAGGTCGGGTCAGCCTGCGTGTGTTCCGTGTACGGCGGGCAGCAGCCTCTGGTGTGGCCGGATCTCGTCTGGCAGAAATACGCAGCAGTAACCGGTACGCCGAAAGTAACCGGTATGCCGAAACCGGCAGGCCGGGCCGAAGCGGCCGAGCACAGCAGTAACGGTCTACCCCTCCGGGAGGGACACAGTGGAGTCTGGCGCGGCGACGCGTGGCACGAAGACGCGCGCGAAAGGCGGACCGTCCCTGGGCAGGCGCGGTGAGACCACCGCCGTGGACACGGCTGCCCTGAACCGGCTGCTGGCGGCTCTCGTCTCGATGCGGGACGGGAACTTCCGCAAGCGGCTCACGGTCTCCGGGGACGGCGTGATGTCAGAGATCGCGGCCGTCTTCAACGAGGTGGCCGACCGGAACCTGCATCTGACCGGTGAGCTGTCCCGGGTGCGGCGCATGGTGGGCCGTGAGGGCAAGCTGACGGAGCGGCTGGAGAAGGGGGCCTGCGAGGGCTCCTGGGCGTCCGCGATCGACGCCTCCAACGCGCTCGTCGACGATCTCGTGTGGCCGGTGTCGGAGGTCGGCCGGGTGCTCACGGCGGTCGCCGAGGGCGATCTGTCGCCGCGGATGGAGCTGCGGACGCAGGCGCTGGACGGCGGCACCGGGCACCCGTTGCGGGGCGAGTTCCTGAAGGTCGGCCGTACCGTCAACAATCTGGTCGACCAGCTGTCGACGTTCACGGACGAGGTCACGCGCGTGGCCAGCGAGGTCGGCACCGAGGGCAAGCTCGGCGGTCAGGCCCGGGTGCGCGGCATGTCCGGTTCGTGGAAGGACCTGACGGAGTCCGTCAACACCATGGCGCGGCAGCTGACCGCCCAGGTGCGCGACATCGCGCTGGTGACGACGGCGGTCGCTCGGGGTGATCTGTCACGCAAGGTGACCGTGCAGGTCGCCGGCGAGATGCTGGAGCTGAAGAACACCGTCAACACGATGGTGGAGCAGCTGTCGTCCTTCTCCGTGGAGGTGACCCGGGTCGCCCGTGAGGTGGGCACCGAGGGCATCCTGGGCGGTCAGGCGCAGGTGCCGGGTGTGGCCGGTGTGTGGAAGGAGCTGACCGACTCCGTCAACACGATGGCGGGCAACCTGACCGCGCAGGTGCGCGGGATCTCGCAGGTCACGACCGCTGTCGCCAGTGGTGATCTGTCGCAGAAGGTGACGGTTCCGGCGCGCGGTGAGGTGGCGCAGCTCGCCGAGACGATCAACCAGATGACCGAGACGCTGCGGATCTTCGCGGACGAGGTCACGCGCGTGGCGAACGAGGTCGGCGCGGAGGGCCGGCTCGGCGGGCAGGCGAACGTGCCGGGCGCCGCGGGTACGTGGAAGGACCTGACGGACTCCGTCAACACCGTGTTCCGGAATCTGACCATCCAGGTGAGGGACATCGCGACCGTGACGACGGCTGTGGCCAGTGGTGATCTGTCGCAGAAGGTCACGGTCGACGTGGCCGGCGAGATGCTGGAGCTGAAGAACACCGTCAACGGGATGGTGGACCAGCTGTCGGCGTTCGGTGCCGAGGTGACGCGGGTCGCGCGGGAGATCGGTGTCGAGGGTGAGCTGGGCGGTCAGGCGCAGGTGCCGGGCGCGGCCGGTGCCTGGAAGGACCTGACCGACTCCGTCAACACGGCGTTCCGCAACCTGACCGGTCAGGTGCGCAACATCGCCCAGGTGACGACGGCGGTGGCCAACGGCGACCTGTCGCAGAAGGTCACCGTGGATGTCTCCGGCGAGATGCTGAAGCTGAAGAACACCGTGAACACGATGGTGGACCAGCTGTCGAGCTTCGCCGACCAGGTCACGCGGATGGCCCGTGACGTGGGTACGGAGGGCCGCCTCGGCGGTCAGGCCCGGGTGGACGGCGTGTCGGGCACGTGGAAGGAGTTGACGGACTCCGTCAACTTCATGGCCGGCAACCTCACCTCGCAGGTGCGGCAGATCGCCCAGGTGACGACGGCCGTGGCGCGCGGTGACCTGTCGCAGAAGATCGACGTCGACGCGCGCGGCGAGATTCTTGAGCTGAAGAACACGATCAACACCATGGTCGATCAGCTGTCCGCCTTCGCCGACCAGGTGACCCGGGTGGCCCGTGACGTGGGTACCGAGGGCCGCCTCGGCGGTCAGGCGCAGGTTCCTGGTGTGGCCGGTGTGTGGCGGGACCTGACCGACTCCGTGAACGGCATGGCCGGCAACCTGACGGCCCAGGTCCGCAATATCGCGCAGGTCGCGACGGCCGTGGCGCGCGGTGACCTCTCCCAGAAGATCACCGTGGACGCGCGCGGGGAGATCCTGGAGCTGAAGAACACCCTGAACACGATGGTGGACCAGCTGTCGTCGTTCGCCCAGGAGGTCACGCGAGTGGCCCGTGAGGTGGGTACGGAGGGCATCCTGGGCGGTCAGGCCGAGGTGCAGGGGGTCTCCGGCACCTGGAAGGACCTCACGCAGTCGGTGAACTTCATGGCGAACAACCTGACGATCCAGGTGCGCAACATCGCCGAGGTCACGACCGCGGTCGCCAAGGGCGACCTGTCGAAGAAGATCACTGTTGACGCGAAGGGCGAGATCCTCGAACTCGTCACGACGGTCAACACGATGGTTGATCAGCTGTCCAGCTTCGCCGAGCAGGTGACCCGGGTGGCCCGTGAGGTGGGCACCGAGGGCATCCTGGGCGGTCAGGCGCACGTACCGGGTGTCACCGGTATCTGGAAGGACCTCAGCAACAACGTCAACCTCATGGCCAACAACCTGACCATGCAGGTGCGGAACATCTCCCAGGTGGCCTCGGCCGTCGCCAACGGCGACCTGACGCGGCAGGTGACGATCGAGGCGCGCGGTGAGGTCGCGCAGCTCGCCGACACCATCAACATCATGGTCAAGACGCTGAGTTCGTTCGCCGACCAGGTCACCAAGGTGGCCCGTGAGGTGGGCACGGACGGCATCCTGGGCGGCCAGGCGCACGTACCGGGTGTGGCCGGCACCTGGAAGGACCTCACCGAGTCCGTGAACCAGATGGCGTCCAACCTGACCGGTCAGGTGCGGAACATCGCCATGGTGACCACGGCGATCGCCAAGGGTGACCTGACCAAGAAGATCGACATTGACGCGCGCGGCGAGATCCTCGAGCTGAAGACGACGATCAACACCATGGTCGATCAGCTGTCCAGCTTCGCCGAGGAGGTCACGCGCGTGGCTCGTGAGGTGGGTACGGAGGGACAGCTCGGCGGCCAGGCACGCGTGCGTGACGTCGACGGCACCTGGCGGGACCTGACCGAGTCGGTGAACGAGATGGCCGGGAACCTGACCCGGCAGGTGCGTGCCATCGCGCGCGTGGCGACCGCGGTGACCCGCGGCGACCTGAACCTGAAGATCGACGTCGACGCGTCCGGCGAGATCCAGGAACTCCAGGACTACATCAACAAGATGATCGCCAACCTGCGCGACACCACGATCGCCAACAAGGAGCAGGACTGGCTCAAGGGCAACCTGGCCCGTATCTCCGGCCTCATGCAGGGCCGCCGGGACCTGGAGGACGTGGCCTCGCTGATCATGAGCGAGCTGACGCCGGTGGTGTCCGCGCAGCACGGCGCGTTCTTCGTGGCGATGCCGCTCATGGAGGAGGGCAAGGACGGCGGCGATGGCGAGGAGAACTACGAGCTGCGCATGCTGGGCTCGTACGGCTACTCGATGGGCTCCATGCCGACGTCGTTCCGGCCAGGTGAGGCGCTGGTCGGCACGGCCGCCGAGGAGAAGCGCACGATCCTTGTGGAGAACGCGCCCAGTGGCTACCTGAAGATCTCCTCCGGGCTCGGTGAGGCCCCGCCGGCGCAGGTGATCGTGCTGCCGGTGCTGTTCGAGGGCACGGTGCTCGGTGTGATCGAGCTGGCCTCCTTCACGCCGTTCACGCAGATCCAGAAGGACTTCCTCAACCAGATCGCCGAGATGATCGCGACGAGCGTCAACACCATCTCGGTCAACACCAAGACCGAGCAGCTGCTGAAGCAGTCGCAGGAACTGACCGAGCAACTCCGCGAGCGTTCGGCCGAGCTGGAGAACCGCCAGAAGGCGCTGCAGGCCTCCAACGCCGAACTGGAGGAGAAGGCCGAGCTGCTGGCCCGGCAGAACCGCGACATCGAGGTGAAGAACACGGAGATCGAGGAGGCCAGGCAGGTCCTGGAGGAGCGTGCCGAGCAGCTCGCGGTGTCGATGCGCTACAAGAGCGAGTTCCTCGCCAACATGTCGCACGAGCTGCGTACGCCGCTCAACTCGCTGCTGATTCTGGCCAAGTTGCTCGCCGACAACGCCGAGGGCAACCTGTCCCCGAAGCAGGTGGAGTTCGCCGAGACCATCCACGGCGCCGGATCCGACCTGCTCCAGCTGATCAACGACATCCTCGACCTGTCGAAGGTCGAGGCGGGCAAGATGGACGTCTCCCCGACGCGTATCGCGCTCGTGCAGCTCGTGGACTACGTGGAGGCCACCTTCCGGCCGCTGACCGCGGAGAAGGGCCTGGATCTGTCCGTACGGGTCTCCCCGGAGCTGCCCGCGACCCTGCACACCGACGAGCAGCGGCTGCTGCAGGTGCTGCGCAACCTGCTGTCGAACGCGGTGAAGTTCACCGACTCCGGGTCGGTGGAGCTGGTGATCAGGCCGGCCGGCGCGGACGTGCCGGTGGGCATCCGGGAGCAGCTGCTGGAGGCCGGCTCGCTGACCGATCCGGACGGACCGCTGATCGCGTTCTCGGTGACGGACACCGGCATCGGCATCGCGGCCGGCAAGATGCGGGTGATCTTCGAGGCGTTCAAGCAGGCGGACGGCACGACCAGCCGCAAGTACGGCGGCACCGGCCTCGGTCTGTCGATCTCCCGGGAGATCGCGCAGCTGCTCGGCGGTGAGATCCACGCGCAGAGCGAACCGGGGCGCGGCTCGACGTTCACGCTGTACCTGCCGCTGCACCCGAGCGAGCTGCCGCCGCAGGGCTACCAGCAGTCGGTGCCCCCGCTGGAGGCGGGCGAGCTGCTGGCCTCCGAGGCCCGGCAGTCCTCGGAGCTGTCCGCCGTGGAGATCGAGACTCCGGCCGAGGTGAAGTCGTACCGGGAGACGCAGAACGGTCCCGCCGCGCTCTTCCGGCGCCGGCGCCGGGGTCTGCCGCAGGGTGAGCAGCGGCCCGAGCACTGGGCGGTGCCGGAGCAGGAGAGCGCGCCGCAGTCCGCGCGCGGGGTGCGGTTCGGCGGCGAGAAGGTGCTGATCGTCGACGACGACATCCGCAACGTGTTCGCCCTCACCAGCGTCCTGGAGCAGCACGGTCTGTCGGTGCTGTACGCCGAGAACGGCCGCGAGGGCATCGAGGTGCTGGAGCAGCACGACGACGTGGCGGTCGTGCTGATGGACATCATGATGCCGGAGATGGACGGGTACGCGACGACCACGGCGATCCGCAGGATGCCGCAGTTCGCCGGGCTGCCGATCATCGCGCTGACCGCGAAGGCGATGAAGGGCGACCGGGAGAAGGCGATCGAGTCCGGTGCCTCCGACTACGTGACCAAGCCGGTCGACCCGGATCATCTGCTGGCCGTGATGCAGCAGTGGATGGGTGGGAAGTGACGAGATCGGCGCACCGGGATGTGAACACCCGGAGAACCCTTGGCGTGGGTCGGGAGTTGTCCACTTGAGGTGAGGGCGAAGGTACGGCTTAGGGTGGCCTGCGAACGTATGGGAATGTGGGATTCCGGGAACCATCACCACCCCCGCCGCGTTTTCGCTATGTGCACAGTGACATCGCGGTGACAGGGTGTGGCGACGGGCGGGGTGCGGCTACGATGACCGGCACAAGGACGGGCGGCGAAAGGGAGTCGTCCCCTGGGGCGGCGCCCGGTGTACCGCCGGGGCGAGGAGGGCGGGCCATGGTGCAGAAGGCCAAGATCCTCCTGGTCGATGACCGGCCGGAGAATCTGCTGGCGCTGGAGGCGATCCTCTCTGCGCTCGATCAGACGCTGGTGCGGGCATCGTCCGGGGAGGAAGCGCTCAAGGCACTGCTCACGGACGATTTCGCGGTCATTCTGCTGGACGTCCAGATGCCGGGCATGGACGGATTCGAGACCGCCGCGCACATCAAGCGGCGCGAGCGGACCCGGGACATCCCGATCATCTTCCTCACGGCGATCAACCACGGCCCGCACCACACCTTCCGGGGCTATGCGGCGGGCGCGGTCGACTACATCTCCAAGCCCTTCGACCCGTGGGTGCTGCGCGCGAAGGTCTCGGTGTTCGTCGAGCTGTACATGAAGAACTGCCAGCTGCGGGAGCAGGCGGCGCTGCTGCGGCTGCAGTTGGAGGGCGGCGGCAAGGGCGCGGTCGGCGGCAAGGAGTCCGCCGGGCTGCTCGCCGAGCTGTCCGCGCGGCTCGCGGCCGTGGAGGAACAGGCCGAGGCACTGTCCAAGCAGCTGGACGACGACTCGGCGGACGCCGCCGCGGTGGCCACGGCGGCCCATCTGGAGCGCAAACTCACCGGGTTGCGCCGCGCGCTCGACGCCCTGGAGCCGGGCGCCGGCCCCGGCGGCTCGTCGGTGCCGGCGCAGAACTGACGTACACCCGGGCGGCGGTTGCCCATGAGCGTGCGTCAGTTCCGGTCCTCGACAAGGGCGACACGAACGGGTGAAGCTGTGGGCACACGTGTCCGCCGTCGTCTCCCCCGGTAACCTCACACCCATGGCCTCACGTCCCTCCGCAGCCAAGAAGCAGCCCGCCAGGAAGGCGGCCGCTCCCGCGAAGGCTCCGGCGAAGAAGGCCGCAGCGAAGAAGGCTCCGGCCAAGAAGGCGCCCGCCAAGAAGGCCCCGGCCCGAAAGGCCGCGCCGCCGAAGCCGGCGCCCAGCCCCACCGGGGGCGTGTACCGACTCGTGCGCGCCCTCTGGCTGGGCCTCGCGCACGCCGTCGGCGCCGTCTTCCGCGGCATAGGGCAGGGCGCGCGGAACCTCGATCCGGCCCACCGCAAGGACGGCATCGCGCTGCTGCTGTTCGGCATCGCGCTGATCGTCGCCGCCGGCACCTGGGCCGACCTGAAGGGCCCCGTCGGCGACCTCGTGGAGATCCTCGTCACCGGTGCCTTCGGCCGGCTGGACCTGCTGGTGCCGATCCTGCTCGCGGTGATCGCCGTACGGCTCGTCCGGCACCCGGAGAAGCCGGAGGCCAACGGGCGGATCGTGATCGGCCTGTCCGCGCTCGTCATCGGCGTGCTCGGGCAGGTCCACATCGCCTGCGGCTCGCCCGCCCGCAGCGACGGCATGCAGGCCATAAGGGACGCAGGCGGCCTCATCGGCTGGGCGGCGGCCACTCCGCTGACGTACTCCATGAGTGACGCGCTCGCCGTACCGCTGCTGGTGCTGCTGACGGTCTTCGGGCTGCTCGTGGTGACCGCCACCCCGGTCAACGCCATCCCGCAGCGGCTGCGGGCGCTCGGCGTACGCCTGGGCGTGCTGCACGACCACGAGGCGGAGGACTTCACCGAGGACGACGAGCGCTACGACGAACAGTGGCGCGAGGCGCTGCCCGCGCGCCCCGGCAAGCGCTCGTCCGCCCCCAAGGCGTACGACCCCGACAGCGCCGAGGAGGAGGCCCTCTCGCGGCGCCGTGGGCGCCCCAGGCGCTCCGCGGTGCCCCAGCCGGATCCGCAGCGCCGGATGGACGCCGTGGACGTCGCGGCGGCCGCCGCCGCGGCGCTCGACGGCGCGGTGCTGCACGGCATGCCGCCCTCCCCGCTGGTCGCGGACCTGACCCAGGGCGTCAGCGTGGGCGACCGCGAGGAGACCACGCCGGTGCCCACCCCGGCACCGGCCCCCGCGCCCGCCCCGGCGCCGGTCCCGGCAGCGCGCCCCAAGCAGGAGAAACTCACGGCCGGGATCGTCCCCGACCTGACCAAGAGAGCCCCCGAGGAGCCGCGCGACCTGCCGCCGCGCGCGGAGCAGCTCCAGCTCTCCGGGGACATCACCTACTCACTGCCGTCGCTGGACCTGCTCACGCGCGGCGGGCCCGGCAAGGCGCGCAGCGAGGCCAACGACGCGGTCGTCGCCTCGCTCACCCAGGTCTTCACCGAGTTCAAGGTCGACGCGGCCGTCACCGGCTTCACCCGCGGCCCGACGGTCACCCGCTACGAGGTCGAGCTCGGCCCCGCCGTGAAGGTCGAGCGGATCACCGCGCTGACCAAGAACATCGCGTACGCCGTCGCCAGCCCGGACGTCAGGATCATCAGCCCCATCCCCGGCAAGTCCGCGGTCGGCATCGAGATCCCGAACACCGACCGGGAGATGGTCAACCTCGGCGATGTGCTGCGGCTCGCGGAATCCGCCGAGGACGACGACCCGATGCTGGTCGCCTTCGGCAAGGACGTCGAGGGCGGGTACGTGATGCACTCGCTGGCGAAGATGCCGCACATGCTGGTCGCCGGTGCGACCGGCTCCGGCAAGTCGTCCTGCATCAACTGCCTGATCACCTCGGTCATGATGCGGGCGACCCCGGAGGACGTCCGGATGATCCTGGTCGACCCCAAGCGGGTGGAGCTGACCGTCTACGAGGGCATCCCGCACCTGATCACGCCGATCATCACCAACCCCAAGCGGGCCGCCGAGGCCCTCCAGTGGGTCGTACGCGAGATGGACCTGCGCTACGACGACCTGGCGGCCTACGGCTACCGGCACATCGACGACTTCAACCAGGCCGTCCGCGACGGCAAGGTCAAGCCGCTGGAGGGCAGCGAGCGCGAGCTGCAGCCGTACCCGTATCTGCTGGTGATCGTGGACGAGCTGGCCGACCTGATGATGGTCGCCCCGCGCGACGTCGAGGACGCGATCGTGCGCATCACCCAGCTCGCGCGCGCGGCCGGCATCCATCTGGTGCTCGCCACCCAGCGTCCGTCGGTCGACGTGGTCACCGGCCTGATCAAGGCCAACGTGCCCTCCCGGCTCGCCTTCGCCACGTCCTCGCTCGCCGACTCCCGGGTCATCCTCGACCAGCCCGGCGCCGAGAAGCTCATCGGCAAGGGCGACGGCCTGTTCCTGCCGATGGGCGCGAACAAGCCGACCCGTATGCAGGGCGCGTTCGTCACCGAGGCCGAGGTCGCGGCCGTCGTCCAGCACTGCAAGGACCAGATGGCGCCGGTCTTCCGGGACGACGTCACGGTCGGCAGCAAGCAGAAGAAGGAGATCGACGAGGACATCGGCGACGACCTGGATCTGCTGTGCCAGGCGGCCGAGCTGGTCGTCTCCACCCAGTTCGGGTCGACCTCCATGCTCCAGCGCAAGCTGCGTGTCGGCTTCGCCAAGGCCGGGCGGCTCATGGACCTCATGGAGTCCCGCAACATCGTGGGCCCGAGCGAGGGATCCAAGGCACGTGACGTTCTTGTGAAGCCTGATGACCTGGACGGCGTGCTCGCCCTGATCCGCGGGGAGTCTGGGGAGTAGGGCGAAGGCCGTCCGGCGGGCGCCGGTTACGCCGGGTGGCGGCATCGTCCGTGATCCACCCGTTAGGGAGCGGCGAGCAACCGTTTCCCTTTGTCGTACGTCCAGTTGAGCGAAAGGACAGATGGGCATCCCACGATGGGGTACCTGCCTGTCGAACCATAAAAATGTCCGGCCATTCCTATGGTGTACAAAGTCAGACCGCCCGGTTGCCCCACCCTTTCGTACCCCCCCTAGACTGAGCTTCCAGCACAGGTGGCTACACGCTCGAAAGGCGCCCCCGTGTCCATCGGCAACTCCCCTGAAGACGAGCGTCCGTTGCAAGACGAGTCCCAGGAAGCCCGTGTCTCCGTGGGCCGCGCCCTGCAGCAGGCGCGGATCGCGGCCGGGCTCACCGTGGACGACGTGAGCACCGCCACTCGTGTCCGTATCGCCATCATCCACGCCATCGAGGCGGACGACTTCGCCCCCTGTGGCGGCGATGTGTACGCCCGCGGACACATCCGAACGCTGGCCAAGGCCGTCCACCTCGATCCCGCACCCCTGATCACCCAGTACGACGCCGAGCACGGCGGCCGTCCCGCACCCACCCCGGCGGCACCCCTGTTCGAGGCCGAGCGGATCCGGCCGGAGCGGCGCGGGCCGAACTGGACCGCCGCCATGGTCGCCGCGATCGTCGTCGTGATCGGCTTCGTCGGCTTCACCGCGGTCAAGGGCGGCAACTCGGGGAATGACGCGAAGTCGCAGGTCGCCGGGGGCGGCGGCACGCCCGCGGCGAGCAAGTCCGCCTCGCCCACGCCGAAGAAGGACAAGCCCGCCACACCGAGCACCGCGCCCTCCGACAGCGCCATCGCCGCCGCGCCCCAGGACAAGGTGACCGTCCAGGTCAGCGCGCCCAACGGACGCAGCTGGATCTCGGCCAAGGACCACAACGGCCGGATGCTCTTCGACGGGCTGCTGAGCAAGGGCGAGTCCAAGACCTTCCAGGACAGCTCCAAGATCAACCTGATCCTCGGCGACGCCGGCGCGATCGAGCTGTACGTCAACGGCAAGAAGATCGAAGACAACTTCCAGGCGGGCCAGGTGGAGCGCCTCACCTACACGAAGGGTGACCCGGTGGCGGGCTGAGGAGCCCTCGGGAAGAGCGTGTGGGACGGGGTTGGCCAAGATCGGCCAACCCCGTCGACGTGGGCTGTCAGTGAGACGAAGTACTCTTGAGCCCATGCCTGAACGCCGTACCGTCGCACTCGTCACTCTCGGCTGCGCCCGTAACGAGGTGGACTCGGAGGAGCTCGCAGGCCGTTTGGAGGCGGACGGCTGGCAGCTCGTCGAGGACGCCGCGGACGCCGATGTCGCCGTGGTCAACACGTGTGGCTTCGTCGAGGCCGCGAAGAAGGACTCCGTCGACGCCCTCCTCGAGGCCAACGACCTCAAGGACCATGGGAGAACCCAGGCCGTCGTGGCGGTGGGCTGCATGGCCGAGCGGTACGGCAAGGAGCTCGCCGAGGCGCTGCCCGAGGCGGACGGCGTGCTCGGCTTCGACGACTACGTGAACATCTCCGACCGCCTGCAGACCATCCTGTCCGGCGGTGTCCACGCCTCCCACACCCCGCGCGACCGCCGCAAGCTGCTCCCGATCAGCCCGGCCGAGCGCCAGAAATCGGCCGCGTCCGTCGCCCTGCCCGGGCACGCCCCTGCCGATCTCCCGGAGGGCCTGGCGCCCGCCTCCGGCCCCCGCGCCCCCCTGCGCCGCCGCCTCGACGGCTCCCCGGTCGCCTCGGTGAAGCTCGCTTCCGGCTGCGACCGGCGCTGCTCCTTCTGCGCCATCCCGTCCTTCCGCGGCTCCTTCGTCTCCCGCCGCCCCAGCGACGTGCTGAACGAGACGAGATGGCTGGCCGAGCAGGGTGTGAAGGAGATCATGCTGGTCTCCGAGAACAACACCTCCTACGGCAAGGACCTGGGCGACATCCGCCTGCTGGAGTCCCTGCTGCCCGAGCTGGCCGAGGTCGACGGCATCGAGCGGGTGCGGGTGAGCTATCTGCAGCCGGCCGAGATGCGTCCGGGTCTCATCGACGTGCTGACCTCCACCCCGAAGGTCGCCCCGTACTTCGACCTGTCCTTCCAGCACTCCGCGCCCGGCGTGCTGCGCGCCATGCGCCGCTTCGGCGACACCGACCGCTTCCTGGAGCTGCTCGACACCATCCGCTCCAAGGCGCCCGAGGCCGGCGTGCGCTCCAACTTCATCGTCGGCTTCCCCGGCGAGAGCGAGGCGGACCTGGCCGAGCTGGAGCGCTTCCTGAACGGCGCCCGCCTGGACGCCATCGGTGTCTTCGGCTACTCCGACGAGGAGGGCACGGAGGCCGCGACCTACGACGACAAGCTCGACGAGGACGTCGTGGCCGAGCGCCTGGCCCGGGTGTCCCGGCTGGCCGAGGAGCTCGTCTCGCAGCGCGCCGAGGAGCGCGTCGGCGCAACCGTGCGCGTCCTGGTCGAGTCCGTCGACGAGGAAGAGGGCGTGTACGGCCGTGCCGCGCACCAGGCGCCCGAGACCGACGGCCAGGTTCTGCTCACGAGCGGCGCGGGCCTGAGCGTCGGACGTATGGTCGAGGCGAAGGTGGTCGGTACGGAAGGTGTCGACCTGATGGCCGAGCCGCTGGCCGGCTCGCTCGCGTGCAGTGAGGAGGCGGACAGATGACCGGAGTCCCGGCATCCGCCGCGGGTGGCTCCTCCGGCGCGCACGGCGCCCGGAGTTCCGCCGCCGCTGCCGACGGCGCTCGGTCCGAGGTCTCCGGTTCTGCTCCAGGTCCCGACAGTGGCGGCCGGCCCGCGCGCGGCGGGAAGATCGCGGCCGCGGCCGTCAACCAGGCCAGCGTCTGGAACGTGGCCAATCTGCTGACCATGCTCCGGCTGCTCCTGGTGCCCGGCTTCGTGGCGCTGATGCTGGCGAACGGCGGCTATGACCCGGCCTGGCGCTCGCTGGCCTGGGCGGCCTTCGCCATCGCCATGATCACCGACCTGTTCGACGGGCATCTGGCGCGCACCTACAACCTGGTCACCGACTTCGGGAAGATCGCCGACCCCATCGCCGACAAGGCCATCATGGGGGCAGCGCTGATCTGTCTGTCGGCCCTGGGCGATCTGCCGTGGTGGGTGACGGCCGTGATCCTCGGCCGGGAACTCGGCATCACGCTGCTTCGTTTTCTGGTCATTCGCTACGGCGTGATCCCGGCCAGCCGTGGGGGCAAGCTCAAGACCCTCACCCAGGGCGTGGCGGTCGGGATGTACGTCCTGGCGCTGACGGGATGGCTGGCCACGCTGAGGTTCTGGGTGATGGCCGTGGCGGTCGTCCTCACCGTCGTCACCGGACTCGACTACGTGAGACAAGCCATTGTGCTGCGCAGGCAGGGAATCGCCGAGCGCGCGGCGGCGTTGGAGGAGAAGGAAGCGTGAGCTCGCAGGCCACCGAACTGGTGCGGCTACTGACCGTGAGGGGCGAGACCCTCGCCGTCGCCGAGTCGCTCACCGGTGGCCTGGTGGCGGCGGAGATCACCTCGGTCCCCGGAGCGTCCAAGGTGTTCCGGGGTTCGGTCACCGCCTACGCCACCGAGCTGAAGCATGAGCTGCTGGGCGTCGACGCCACCCTGCTGGCGCAGCGAGGAGCGGTGGATCCGCAGGTCGCGGGTGAGATGGCAGCCGGAGTACGGAAGGTTTTGGACGCCGACTGGGGCATCGCGACCACCGGAGTCGCCGGCCCCGAACCGCAGGACGGCCAGCCCGTCGGGACGGTCTTCGTGGCCGTGGACGGGCCGCTCACCGACCGCCCCGGTTCCGCCGGCGGCGGAAAAGTGGAAGCCCTGCGGTTGAACGGCAGCCGTGCGGAAATTCGTATGGAGAGTGTACGGAGCGTACTCGCAGTGCTCCTCGAGCAGCTGGCGGGCGAACAGACCGGTAATGAGCGGGCACAGGATACGGAACGGAACGGGGGGTTTTGATGTTTGCAGCCCTGAGTGAACACGACATCGCTCCCCGCACGGCCGCAGCGCGAGGCGGTACGGTGGGGCGAGAAGGATGCGGCTACGCGGTCCGAGGAGGGAGCCACCGATGATTCTGCTCCGTCGCCTGCTGGGTGACGTGCTGCGTCGGCAGCGCCAACGCCAGGGCCGTACTCTGCGCGAAGTCTCCTCGTCCGCCCGAGTCTCACTCGGCTATCTCTCCGAGGTGGAGCGGGGGCAGAAGGAGGCTTCCTCCGAGCTGCTCGCCGCCATCTGCGACGCGCTGGACGTACGGATGTCGGAACTCATGCGAGAAGTGAGCGACGAGCTGGCGCTCGCCGAACTGGCCCAGTCCGCCGCGGCCACCGAGCCCGTGCCCACGCCGGTCCGTCCGATGCTGGGTTCCGTCTCGGTGACCGGTGTGCCACCGGAACGGGTGACCATCAAGGCGCCCGCGGAGGCAGTGGATGTGGTCGCCGCGTGACACACGTGTGCGCGGCCTAGCGAACGTGTGAGGCCCCGGTCGGCTTCTCGGAACGAACCGAGAAGTGCGGCCGGGGCTTTCTTTTTGCCGGTCGCGCGTGTGGGTTGCATCACTTTTGTGCCCGTTTGCCGGGTTCGGTCCATGCGGTCATGGTGGAGGGACGTGACGGCGCCGAAGCACCGGAGGAAGCGGATGTACGTCGTGAAGAGCCCGTTGGCCGAGGGGGACCTGAAGACCGTGGCCGAGGCGCTGCAGGGTGCCCTCGTCGACCTGGTGGACCTCTCCCTGGTCGCCAAGCAGATCCACTGGAACATCGTCGGGCCCCGCTTCCGCTCCATCCACCTCCAGCTCGACGAGGTCGTCGCCTCCGCCCGTACCCACTCCGACACGGTGGCCGAGCGGGCCTCGGCCCTGGGCGTACCGCCGGACGGACGCGCCGCCACGGTGGCTTCCGGCAGCGGCATCGGCACCACTCCGGCGGGCTGGATCAAGGACGGGGACGCGGTCCGGGCGATGGTGGACGCGCTCGGCGCGGTGATCGCCGGGATGCGGGTGCGGGTGGCGGCGACGGGGGAGCCGGATCCGGTGTCCCAGGACATCTTCATCGGGATCACAGCGGATCTGGAGAAGCATCACTGGATGTTCCAGGCGGAGAACGCGTAGGTGTTCTGGCCGGGGTCGGTTGCCGGTGCTGCTCAGGTGCGGACGGGCTGATGTTCGTGCGCCGGTGAGCCCGTGGTGCGCCTTCCCCGCCGGGCGGGCGGAGGCCTAGCGTCCGGCAGGAGGTGGTGGCGGGCATGGTGGCGTGGACAGTGCGCTGGGCGGTCGGGCTGGGGTTCGCGGCCTTGTGGTGGTGGGCCGTGCTCCGGATCGCTCTGGGCCAGGGCGCGGGTCTCCTGGAAGGCGCCGTCGCGGCCGGCGGGTGGGGGCTGAGCCTGCTGCCCGTGCACTGCGTCCCCAAGGGGCAGACGGTGGGGGCCGTGTCGAAGGGGCGCTGGGTGGTCGCCTGGCGCGAGGGGGACGCTACCAGGGCATCGCCACACCCCCGTTCGGGCGAAGTATCTGACCAGTGGTGAACGCCGAGGCGTCCGACGCCAGGTAGAGCACGGCGTGAGCGACGTCGTCCGGCTCACCGACCCGGCCCAGCGGTGCCATCCGGGCCATCACGCCCTCGGTGTGCGCCTGCGTCTCGCGGTCGTGGCGGTCGGTCATCGGGGTGCGGATCCAGCCCGGCGCGATCGCGTTGACCCGGATGCCGTGCCGGCCGACCTCGGTGGCCAGCGTCCTGGTCAGCTGGACCACGGCCGCCTTCGCCGCGCCGTAGCAGAGCAGCCCGGGGCCTCCGGTGTCGACCGCGCCGGAGGCCATGGTCACGATGCTGCCCCGCGTGTCATGGGCCAGCATCGAACGGACCGCCTCCTGGCAGGCGTACAGCACGCCCTTGAAGTTGACGTTCAGCACCCGGTCGAGATCCTCGTCACGCGTCTCCAGCACGGGGCTGCTGTGCATGATCCCGGCGATCGCCGCCATCACGTCCAGGCGCTCGCAGGACCGGACGGCCTCGGCGAGCCGGGCCCGGTCGGTGACATCCAGGACATGCGTACGGGCCGTGCCGCCGCGCTTCTCGATCAGCTCCGCCGTGCCCTGCAGGCCGTCCGCGTCCCGGTCGGCGCAGTGCACGGTCGCCCCCGCCTCGGCGAGCAGCACGGCGGAGGCCCGGCCGATACCGCCGGCGGCTCCGGTGACGAACGCGGTGCGTGCGGTGAGGTCGTACGCGGTGAGGGGCATGGAGCGACGGTACGGCCGTTTCTGACGGATCGTCAATTACGGTGTCAGTGGCCGCCGATGTCGCTCCGACAACGCCAGTGCCGACGACGCCGGAGCGGTGTCGGGCGGGGCGTCAGGCGGTGCGGCGGGGTCGGCGGTCTCGCCGGTGTTGCGGTGAGCCCGGGGCCGGGGCGGGGCCCGTCTGGCAGGTCGGGCACCAGTAGGTGGGGCGTTCCCGGGAGCCGTCGCCCTGGTCGGCCATGCGGACCGGGGTGTGGCAGCGCAGGCAGGGGCGGGGTGCGCGGCCGTAGACGAACAGGTCGTGCCGGTGCAGGCCCGTGGTCTGGCGGACCGGGCGGTCCCGGTTCGCCTCCAGGAGTCTCTTGGCGAGCGCAGGCAGCTTCTCCGCGCGGTCCGCGGGCAGCGCGCCGACCGGCAGCCATGGGGTGACGCCCAGCAGGAAGCACAGCTCGCTCTTGTAGATGTTGCCGATGCCGGCGAGGTTGCGCTGGTCGAGCAGGGCCTCGCCGAGCGCGCGGGCGGGATCGCCGAGGAGGTTGGCGAGGGCACGCTCGGGATTCCAGTCCGGGCCGAGCAGGTCGGGGCCCAGATGGCCGACGACCCGCTCCTCCTCGCTCGTGCGCAGCAGCTCCAGGACCTGGAGCCGGTAGCCCACGGCCGTGCGGTCGGCGGTGCCGAGGATCGCCCTGATCTGGTGTGCCGGACCGCCCCGCCAGCGCTCGCCGATGCCGTACACCTTCCAGGCTCCCTCCATGCGCAGATGCGTGTGGAGGGTCAGGCCGCCCTCGAACCGGGTGAGCAGGTGTTTGCCGCGCGGGATCGTGCTGAGCACCGTAGTGCCGGTGATGTCGACCGTCGCGTACTTCGGCACCCGGAAGTCGCTGCGGGTCAGCGCCTTGCCCGCGAGGGCCTCGTGCAGCCGCCTCGCGGCCTGCCAGACCGTGTCACCTTCGGGCATGCGTCAAGGGTGCCACGGTCGGGTGAGGTGGGCGTTCGGGTGGCGGTGGCGGTGGCGGTGGCGGTGGCGGTGGCGGTGGCGGTGGCGGTGGCGGTGGCGGTGGCGGCGGGGACGCCCGTCGGCGGTCACGCTCTCAGGCGCAGGCCGCGCGGTGTCGCCACGAAGCCCGCTGCTTCGAGAAGGGTGCCTATGGGCGAGGTCAGGGCCTGGGCGCCGTTGATCCGCTCGACCGTGACCGTGCCGAGGGAACCCGCGCGGGCCGCCGCGGCCAGGGCCTGCGCGGCCGTACGGAGCCGGGGGTCGTCCGGGGCAGCGGTGTCCGGGCCGGCGGGCCAGGCCAGCAGGGTCTTGCCGCCGCGCTCCATGTACAGCGTCAGCTCGCCTTCCACCAGGACGACCAGCGAGCCCGCCTTGCGGCCCGGCTTGTGCCCGGCACCGGTCGGCGGCTCGGGCCAGGACAGGGCGGCGCCATACGCGTTGGCGGGATCGGCCGCGGCGAGGACCACGGCACGTGGGTCGGGTGCGGCCGTGCCCGTACGACCACTGCCATAACCCCGGTGCGCCGGTGAGCCGTAGGCGCCGGCTCTGGGGCCGCCGTAGCCGGGGGAGGCGAAGGGGTCGGCGAGGTCGCGGGGCGAGACATAGTCGCCGGGGCCGGGCGGGGGGTCTGCCGGTGGCCAGGTGAAGTCGCCGTCGAGGCCGGGGTGGGCGAAACCGCCGTCCGACCCGTCGAAGGCGCCGGGGAGGGGGTGTTCGTGGGGTGGGCCGTCGCCTCCGCCGAAGTCGTTCGGGAACGGCGGTGCGGCGAAGCCGTTCGAGGGACTTGGGAAACCGTTTCCGGGGGCCGCGGCGGTCAGGCTCTCGCCGCGGTCGCGGGCGTTGGACACCGCCCGGAGCCGGTCCACCGCGCCGTCCATGGCGAACTGGGCCGCGCCCAGGCCCTCGACCACATAGCCGCGCCGCGCCTGGCCGCTCTCCTCGAACGCGGACAGCACGCGGTACACCGCCGAGAAGCCGCCCTCGACCCCCTCCGCGGCGACCGCCCCGCGGGTGACCACGCCGTGCCGGTCCAGCAGGGTGCGGGCCAGCGCGTGCGCGCGCACGGTGGGGTCCGGCTCGGCCGTCGGGAGCAGTGACCAGCGCCCGGCGACCGTCGGCGGACCGGTACGGGACGCAGTACGCGCGGCGGCCGTCAGGGAGCCGTAGCGCCCGCGCGGGACGGCGCGCTTGGCGCGGTGCGCGGTCGACCCCGCCGTACGGCCCGAGCCCAGCAGGGAGCGCATCGGCGCGAGGGTGTCGTTGGTGAGCCGGCCCGACCAGGCCAGATCCCAGAGTGCATCGGCCAGTTGGGGGTCGGTGACGTCGGGGTGGGTGGTGGCACGGACCTGGTCGGCGATCTGGCGGAAGAACAGGCCGTAGCCACCGGAGAGGGCGTCCAGTACGGACTGGTGGAGCGCGGTCAGCTCCAGGGGATGGGGCGGCGGGAGCAACAGCGGGGCCGCGTCCGCCAGATAGAGGGAGACCCAGCCGTCCTTGCCGGGCAGCGCGCCCGCGCCGGACCACACCACTTCGCCGGCGGCCGTCAACTCGTCGAGCATCGCGGGCGTGTAGTTCGCCACGCGGGAGGGCAGGACCAGCTTCTCCAGCGCGGAGGCGGGCACGGAGGCGCCCTGCAACTGCTCGACGGCGCGCACCAGTCCGTCGACGCCGCGCAGACCGTGCCCCTTGCCGATGTGCTGCCACTGGGGCAGGAATTGGGCGAGCGCGGCCGGTGGCACGGGCTCCAGCTCATGGCGCAGGGCCGCCAGGGAACGGCGGCGCAGGCGGCGCAGTACGGCCGCGTCGCACCACTCCTGGCCGATGCCCGCCGGATGGAACTCGCCCTGCACCACTCGGCCGCTCGCGGCGAGCCGTTGCAGGGCGCCCTCGGTGACCGCCACGCCCAGGCCGAAGCGGGCCGCGGCCGTGGCCGACGTGAACGGGCCGTGGGTGCGGGCGTACCGGGCGAGGAGATCGCCCAGCGGGTCCTTGACCGGCTCGGTGAAGGCCTCGGGCACGCCGACCGGCAGTGCCGTGCCGAGCGCGTCGCGCAGCCGGCCCGCGTCCTCGACCGCCGCCCAGTGGTCGGCGCCGGCGATCCGGACCTTGATGGCCCGGCGGGCGCCGGCCAGCTCGCGCGCCCACTGCGCATCCGCGCCCCGCGCGACCAGCTCGGCGTCGGTCAGCGGGCCGAGCAGCCGCAGTACGTCGGCGACGCCTTCCACGTCCTTGACCCGGCGGTCCTCGGTGAGCCACTGCAGCTCGCGCTCCAGCTCGGTCAGCACCTCGGCGTCGAGCAGTTCGCGCAGCTCCGCCTGGCCCAGCAGCTCGGACAGCAGCCGGGAGTCCAGGGACAGCGCGGCGGCGCGGCGCTCGGCGAGCGGGGAGTCGCCCTCGTACAGGAACTGGGCGACGTACCCGAAGAGGAGGGAGCGGGCGAAGGGGGACGGCTCCGGGGTGGTGACCTCGACCAGGCGTACCTTGCGGGACTCGATGTCGCCCATCAGCTCCGTGAGCCCGGGGACGTCGAAGACGTCCTGGAGGCATTCGCGGACGGCCTCCAGGACGATCGGGAACGAGCCGAACTCGCTCGCCACCTGGAGAAGTTGGGCAGCGCGCTGGCGCTGTTGCCACAGAGGGGTGCGCTTGCCGGGGTTGCGGCGCGGCAGCAGCAGCGCGCGGGCGGCGCACTCGCGGAACCGGGAGGCGAACAGGGCGGAGCCGCCGACCTGGTCGGTGACGATCTGGTCGACCTCGCCCTTGTCGAAGGCGACGTCCGCCGCGCCGACGGGCGCCTGCTCGGCGTCGTACTCCGTCCCGGCCTTCATCGGTGCCTGGTCGAGCAGGTCCAGGCCCATAAGGTCGGCGTCGGGCAGGCGCAGCACGATGCCGTCGTCGGCGTGCATGACCTGCGCGTCCATGCCGTACCGCTCGGACAGGCGGGCGCCGAGCGCGAGGGCCCACGGGGCGTGCACCTGGGCGCCGAAGGGTGAGTGCACGACGACCCGCCAGTCGCCCAGTTCGTCACGGAAGCGCTCCACGACGATCGTGCGGTCGTCCGGGACATGGCCGCAGGCATCGCGCTGCTCGTCCAGGTACGACAGCACGTTGTCCGCCGCCCAGGCGTCCAGGCCCGCCGCGAGCAGCCGCAGCCGGGCGTCGTCCTTGGGCAGCGAGCCGACCTCGCGCAGGAACGCGCCCACCGCGCGGCCCAGTTCGAGCGGGCGGCCCAGCTGGTCGCCCTTCCAGAAGGGCAGCCGGCCCGGCACGCCGGGCGCGGGGGAGACCAGGACCCGGTCGCGGGTGATGTCCTCGATGCGCCAGGAACTCGTGCCCAGCGTGAAGACGTCGCCCACCCGGGACTCGTAGACCATCTCCTCGTCCAGCTCGCCGACCCGGCCGCCGCCCTTCTTGGGGTCGGAACCGGCGAGGAAGACCCCGAACAGGCCGCGGTCGGGGATCGTGCCGCCGGAGGTGACGGCCAGGCGCTGGGCACCCGGGCGGCCGGTGATCTCGCCGGTCACGCGGTCCCACACCACGCGCGGACGCAGCTCCGCGAACGCGTCGGACGGATAGCGGCCCGCGAGCATGTCGAGGACCGCCGTGAACGCCGACTCGGGCAGCGAGGCGAAGGGGGCCGCACGGCGGACCACGGCGAGCAGGTCGTCGAACTGCCAGGTGTCCAGGGCCGTCATCGCGACCAGTTGCTGCGCTAGCACGTCGAGCGGGTTCGCCGGCACCTTCAGGGACTCGATCGAGCCCGTGCGCATCCGCTCGGTGACCACGGCTGCCTGGACGAGGTCGCCGCGGTACTTGGGGAAGACGACACCGGTGGAGATGGCGCCCACCTGGTGCCCCGCGCGGCCGACGCGCTGGAGACCGGAGGCGACCGAGGGCGGCGACTCGACCTGCACGACCAGGTCGACGGCGCCCATGTCGATGCCCAGCTCCAGGCTGGACGTGGCGACCACGGCGGGCAGCCGGCCCGCCTTCAGATCCTCCTCGACCAGGGCGCGCTGCTCCTTGGAGACCGAGCCGTGGTGCGCGCGGGCGATCACCGGGGGTGCGCCCTGGGCCGCGCCGGAGCCGCCCATCAGCTGGGCCGGCGCGTGGTGCTCGTCCAGGGTCTCGCCGGTCGCCCGTTCGTAGGCGATCTCGTTGAGCCGGTTGCACAGCCGCTCGGCGAGCCGCCGGGAGTTGGCGAAGACGATCGTGGAGCGGTGGGACTGGACCAGGTCGGCGATCCGCTCCTCCACATGCGGCCAGATCGACGGCCGCTCCCCGCCCTCGGCCGCGTCCGTCGCCGGGGAGCCGCCCAGTTCGCCCATGTCCTCGACCGGGACGACCACGGAAAGGTCGAACTCCTTGCCGGACTCCGGCTGAACGATCTCCACCTTGCGCCGGGGCGAGAGATACCGGGCCACCTCGTCCACCGGACGGACCGTCGCCGACAGGCCGATCCGGCGGGCCGGCTTCGGCAGCAGCTCGTCGAGTCGCTCCAGGGAGAGCGCGAGGTGGGCGCCGCGCTTGGTGCCCGCGACCGCGTGCACCTCGTCCAGGATCACCGTCTCCACGCCCGTGAGCGCGTCGCGCGTGGCCGAGGTCAGCATCAGGAACAGCGACTCGGGGGTGGTGATCAGGATGTCCGGCGGGCGGGTGGACAGGGCGCGCCGCTCGGCCGCCGGGGTGTCGCCGGAGCGGATGCCGACCCTGACCTCGGGCTCGGGCAGGCCCAGGCGCACGGATTCCTGTCGGATGCCGGTCAGCGGGCTGCGGAGGTTGCGCTCGACGTCGACCGCGAGGGCCTTCAGCGGGGACACGTAGAGCACCCGGCAGCGCTTCCTCGGGTCGGCCGGGGGCGGGGTCGCGGCCAGCTGGTCCAGGGCGGCGAGGAACGCGGCCAGTGTCTTGCCCGAGCCGGTCGGGGCCACCACCAGCACGTCCGAGCCCGCACCGATGGCCCGCCACGCGCCGGCCTGGGCCGCGGTGGGCGCGGAGAACGCCCCCGTGAACCAGCCGCGGGTCGCGGGTGAGAAGCCGTCGAGGGCTCGGTGTGCGGAGCTGACCATGCGTCCATGTTGCACCCGGCCACTGACAATCACCCTGACCTGGGCAAACGCCGTGCGGCAGGGAGTGGGCCCCGGGGCGCGGTCGCGGGCAGTGATGTAGTGGCGGCTGCGGGACTGTGGGACGGGGAGCGGGCCGCGGGCGGGTGCGGGCGGTGGGCGGAGAATGGACGCATGGCGGGTGCGGCTCGGCGGGGCGAGCAACGGACGGGCGGGGAGACGGGCGGGCGTCGGCCGGTGGAGCGTGCGCGGCACTGGCGGTACGACGACCTGCCGGGCGTGGACCTCCTGCGGGCCCGGTACATCCACAAGACCTTCGTCCGGCACACCCACGAGCACTTCGTGATCGCGGCCATAGCCGACGGCGTCGAGGTCTTCCACCACCGCGGCTCCGACGTGTCCGCGGGCGCGGGAGCCCTCGCCCTGGTCAACCCCGACACCGCCCACACCGGGCGCGCCGGCGTCCCCGAGGGCTGGCGGTACGGCGCGGTCTACCCCTCGCCCGAGGTGGTCGCCGCGATCGCCGCCGAGACCACCACCATCCGGGGCACGCCGGGTTTCGTCAGTCCCGTCCTCGACGACCCCTACACCGTCCGCCTGGTCCACCAGGTGCTGCGCGCCGCCGACGAGGGCAACGCGCTGGCCGCCGACACCCTGCTGCGGGTCGCCGTGACGAGACTGCTGCGATTGAACGGCGGACCGCTGCCCCAGCGGCCGGTCCGCACGGCCGGAGCCGGTATCGCGGCACGCGCGCGTGCGGTGCTGGACGAGCGGATGGCCGAGCCGCCGACCCTGGAACGGCTGGCCGCCGACCTCGGCACCAGCCCGTTCGCGCTCCTGCGGGCGTTCCGTGACGCGTACGGCATGCCGCCGCACACCTGGCTGACCGACGCCCGCGTGCGCCGCGCGCGGCTCCTGCTGGACGCGGGGTCGCCCCCCGCCGAGGCGGCGACCGCGGTCGGCTTCACCGACCAGCCGCACCTCAACCGGCACTTCACCCGGATCATCGGCGTGCCCCCGGGCGCCTACCAGCGCGAGCGCAGGAACACCGGCGAGCCGAAGAACATGCGCGGGCGCAAGAACGTACAAGACCCGGGGTGAGGGATGTCCGTACCGTCTGCGGCGTGGCACAGCAGACAGCACTCGCGGACATGATCGCCGACGGCGCGGACAAGTCCGACCGGGCCGTCGTACGGGACGCCCTCGGGGTCGGCGTCGCCGTCGGCCTGTCCGGATTCGCCTTCGGGGTGACCTCGGCCGGCAGCGGGCTCGGACTGCTCCAGACCTGCGCGCTCAGCCTCCTGGTCTTCACCGGCGCATCCCAGTTCGCCCTGGTCGGAGCGCTCGCCGCGGGAGGCAGTCCGTTCACGGCGGCCGCTGGCGCCTTCTTCCTCGGCGTGCGCAACGCCTTCTACGGGCTGCGGCTGTCGCAGCTGCTCGACCTCCCGCGCGGGGTACGGCCGTTCGCCGCCCAGTGGGTGATCGACGAGACCACGGCGGTCACCCTGGCCCAGCCGACCCGGCGCGCCCGGCGGATCGGCTTCACCGTCACCGGGCTCACGCTGTACGCGCTCTGGAACCTCACCACGCTGCTCGGCGCGCTCGGCGCCAAGGCGATCGGCGACACGCGCGCGTGGGGGCTGGACGCGGCCGGGCCCGCCGTGTTCCTGGCGCTGCTCGCGCCGATGCTGCGGACGGCCACCGAGCGCGCGGTCGCCGGCCTGGCGGTCCTGCTGGGCCTCGGTCTGCTGCCCGTCCTCCCGGCCGGCGTCCCGGTCCTGGTGGCGGCCCTGGCGGCACCGATCGCTCTGGTCGCCGAGGGACGCAGAAGGCCACGCGGCCCACAGGGCGAGCCGGTGAGCGGACCGAACGGCGGCGCCGCAGCGGAGGAGGACCGGTGAACACCTGGACAGCGATCGCCTTGACCGCCTTCGGCTGCTACGCCGTCAAGCTCGCCGGGCTGCTGGTGCCCGCGGGCGCCATGGAGCGACCGTTCGTACGGCGGCTCGCCGCCCTGCTGCCCGTCGCCCTCCTCGCCGCGCTCACGGCGCAGCAGACGTTCGCCGACGGGCACGGGCTCGTGCTGGACGCACGGGTCGCGGGGCTCGGCGCGGCCGCCGTGGCGCTCGTGCTGCGTGCGCCGTTCCTGCTGGTCGTCGCGGCGGCCGTGATCGTGACGGCGGGCGTACGGGCCCTCGGCGGATGACGCGGGACCGACGCGGGCCGACGCGGCTCACGGGGGCGGTTCCGCGCGCGAACCGGTCGGGCCCGGACGCCGGGCGGGCGGCCGTACGCCACCGGCTCACCCGACGAAACGGCCGTACGCCCGCAGGGTGCGCAGTGCCTCGATCGTCACCCGGGGGCGTGCCTCCAGTGCGGGGGCCGGTGCCCACTGGTGCCACCGGATCGGCCAGCCGCCGTCGTCCTGCTGCTCGGCGGCCAGGTGGTCCAGGGAGCGTGCCATCTCGTCGTCCGTGAACCACGCGCGCGCGAGTGAGTCCGGAGTCCTGGCGAAGTCGTGCGGGAAGTGATGCTCGCCCGGAGCGTAACCGGGCGCGACCGGATACGCGTCGAGCCGGTCCGGCTCCAGGGCCGCGAGCCGCTGCTCCCGCACCAGGCGGCCGAGCCGGTCCGCGGCGGCCTCAGCGCGCGAGCGGTCGGGAGCGGAGTCCAGGAAGGCCACGGCGGCCTCCACCTCGTACGGATGGGACTTCTCCAGGGACTCCACGGCCTGCCAGCAGAAGTCGGTGGCCCGGAACAGCCAGGCGTGCCACACCTCGTTGCGGTGCAGCAGCCCCACCACCGGTCCCGTGGCGAGCAGCGCGCTGGGAGGGTCGTCGACGACCGGGACGAACGGTGCCACCGGATATCCGCGCTGGCTGGGATGGATCGCCGGCAGGGCGCCGTCCGCGGTGGAGATCGAGGTCAGATAGCGGCACACGCGCTCGACCCGCTGCCCGCCGCAGCGCCCGATGTCGTCCAGGACGCGCAGCGCGTGCGCAGAGTGCAGGGGCTGGCTCACGGGGCCGCGCAGATCGGGCTCCAGCGCGTGCCCGTACCCGCCGTCCTCGTTGCGGTAGGCGTCCAGTGCCGCTTCGACCGCGTCCGGGGTGCCGTGCAGGAAGTGGTACGCGAAGAGGCGCTGCTCCAGCACGCGCGCGGTGAGCCACACGAACTGCTCGGCGCGGAAGAGCGGGGAGCGCGCCGGGGGCGTGGAAGGGAGTGGGGAAGCTCCTGTTTCGGCCATGCGTCAGACCGTAGGACGGAAAGCGGTCTCGGCAAGCGCTCCCGGCCGGGGCCCACCCCCAGGGGCGGGATACTGGAGTCATGCGGTTGACGGTCTTCTGGCAGCGGATGGCGGAACACTTCGGTCCGGGGTACGCCGACACCTTCGCGCGCGATCACGTCATGTCCGAGCTGGGCGGGCGCACGGTGCACGAGGCGCTGAACGCCGGCTGGGACGCGAAGGACGTGTGGCGCGTGGTCTGCACGGTCATGAACGTGCCGGGCGAGCGGCGCTGACGCGCTGCCTGGAAGTTTCCGATTCGTCCGTGAAGAGACCGGCCGTACGGCACCGATCGGTCACGAAGATCGCAGGTGGGCGCCGGTTGTCGGTGGCGTGGGCGAGACTTGGCCGGTGGCACCGATTGACGAGGACAACGAGTCGCTGACCGGGGACGCGGCAGCGACCGGCACGACACGGCCCGAGCGGCCCACGGCTCCCGACGCCGTCGCCGCGGTCGGCCGCATGCCGCGCTGGCTGCCGCGCGCCATGGTGCTCGCGCTCGCGCTGATCGCCGCGTTCCAGCTCGGCAGCTGGGCCTTCCACCAGCTGACCGGGCTGTTGATCAACATATTGATCGCGTTCTTCCTGGCCCTCGCGATAGAGCCCGCGGTGAGCCGGATGGCCGCCCGCGGCATGCGCCGGGGGCTGGCCACCTTCCTGGTCTTCCTCGGGCTGACGATCGCCGTCGCCGGGTTCGTCACCCTGCTCGGCTCCATGCTGGCCGGCCAGATCATCAAGATGGTCGAGGGCTTCCCGGACTACCTTGACTCGCTCATCAACTGGATCAACGAGAGCTTCCACACCGAGCTGCGGCGGGTGGACGTCCAGGAGGGCCTGCTCCACTCCGACTGGCTGCGCAAGTACGCGCAGAACAGCGCCGCCGGTGTCCTCGACGTCTCCGCACAGGTGCTCGGCGGGCTGTTCCAGATGCTGACGGTGGGGCTGTTCTCCTTCTGCTTCGCGGCCGACGGTCCCCGGCTGCGCCGCGCCCTGTGCTCCGTCCTGCCGCCCGCACGTCAGGCCGAGGTGCTGCGCGCCTGGGAGATCGCCGTCGACAAGACGGGCGGCTACCTCTACTCGCGCGGCCTGATGGCGCTCATCTCCGGCATCGCCCACTACATCCTGCTCCAGGCCCTCGGCGTGCCGTACGCGCCCGTGCTCGGCGTCTGGGTGGGCCTGGTCTCGCAGTTCATCCCGACCATCGGCACCTATCTCGCCGGCGCGCTGCCGATGCTGATCGCGTTCACCGTCGACCCCTGGTACGCGGTGTGGGTGCTGGCCTTCGTGGTGGTCTACCAGCAGTTCGAGAACTACATGCTCCAGCCGAAGCTGACCGCCAGGACCGTCGACATCCACCCCGCGGTCGCCTTCGGCTCGGTCATCGCCGGCACCGCGCTGTTGGGCGCCGTCGGCGCGCTGATCGCCATCCCGGCGGTGGCCACCCTCCAGGCGTTCCTCGGGGCGTATGTGAAGCGCTACGCCGTCACGGACGACCCCAGGGTGCACGGGCACCGGAGCCGGGGCCCGGGCGGTGCCGGGGTGCTGGCGCGGATACGCCGACCGCGGGCCGTGCAGCCCGAGCCGGAGGAGTCGTCGTAGGGCGGTGCGCCTCGGAAACGGATGCCGCGGGCCGGTGACCGGAGAAGCACGGGGTGGGCCGGTGCCGCCTGGGTCCGGTCATCGGTACGTCAGCACCGCCCGCACTCCCGCTGCGGCGACGGCCGCCGTATAGCAGCCGACCGCTGTGGCCACGATCCGCCGGCGTGTCCGTTCGCTCCAGGGTGAGCGGGACAGCAGCCAGGCCAGCGCGGGCAGGGCGAACACGGCGTGCAGGCTCACGCCGTGCAGGGGCTTGAGCGGGGCCGTCGAACGGTAGGCGGCCTCCTGATGGCCGGTGCGGGTCAGTACGACCCCGCGCGCGATCATCGCCGCCCCGGAGGCCAGTGCCACCAGCAGGATCGCGAACCCGGAGCGGACCGCGAGCGGCATTCCGGCCGGGCCTGTCGGCCGGTGCGGGAAGGACGCGACGGCGAACACCGTGAGCAGGGCGACCAGGACACCGCCGCCGACCGCGAGGGTCATGGACACCGCCGTGTCGAAGGGGGTCTCCATGTTCAGGTGCGAGGGCACCCTGCGCCACGCCTGGAGGGTGATCCCGCCGGCCTCCACCACGCAGTCGGCGGCGAGGACGAGCAGCAGGGCCGAGCGCAGCCGCGGGCCGACGTGCAGATACGACGTGACCCATGTGATCGCGATGAGCGTCAGCCCGAAGGACAGTCCGAACGTGACGGGCTTGCGCCAGGAGACAGGGCCGACCCACGGGCCCCCGTCGACCGCGAACACGCCCAGGTGCCCGAGACCGGACAGGACGAGAAGCAGCCCCGTCGCATGACAGAGGCGGTCGACGGCGCGCGGATTGTCCATGGGCCAAGGCTCCCGGGAGCGGCACGCCCGGTCGTCGTCCGGCCGAAGACACCCGCCGTACGCCGCCGGGAGTAGCGGTGCGGCGCCGGAGCACGGGTTCCGGGCACCGCGTGGTGTGCTTGACACCAAAATCGAACATCCATTCTTATGGAGGCTCAGGCGAGGCTTTGGCGGTGGATTTCGCCCCGTTTTGCGGGAAGAAGTCCCAGGGTTATCCACAGGCTGGGCCTGCGTCGGGGCGCATTGTCAGTGGCAGGCGTTAGCGTCTTTGACGTGAAGCGATCGACTCAAGCAAACCGGGTGGAACCCATGGCAGGAACCGACCGCGAGAAGGCGCTCGACGCCGCGCTCGCGCAGATTGAACGGCAATTCGGCAAGGGCGCGGTCATGCGCATGGGCGAGCGGTCGAAGGAGCCCATCGAGGTCATCCCGACCGGGTCGACCGCGCTCGACGTCGCCCTCGGCGTCGGTGGCCTGCCGCGCGGCCGTGTCGTCGAGATCTACGGCCCGGAGTCCTCGGGTAAGACGACCCTGACCCTGCACGCCGTGGCCAACGCCCAGAAGGCCGGCGGTCAGGTCGCCTTCGTGGACGCGGAGCACGCCCTCGACCCCGAGTACGCGCGCAAGCTCGGCGTCGACATCGACAACCTGATCCTCTCCCAGCCCGACAACGGCGAGCAGGCCCTGGAGATCGTGGACATGCTGGTCCGCTCCGGTGCCCTCGACCTGATCGTCATCGACTCCGTCGCCGCGCTCGTCCCGCGCGCGGAGATCGAGGGCGAGATGGGCGACAGCCACGTCGGCCTCCAGGCCCGGCTGATGAGCCAGGCCCTGCGGAAGATCACCAGCGCGCTCAACCAGTCCAAGACCACCGCGATCTTCATCAACCAGCTCCGCGAGAAGATCGGCGTGATGTTCGGCTCCCCGGAGACCACGACTGGTGGCCGCGCGCTGAAGTTCTACGCCTCGGTGCGTATCGACATCCGCCGCATCGAGACCCTGAAGGACGGCACGGAGGCGGTCGGCAACCGCACCCGCTGCAAGGTCGTGAAGAACAAGGTCGCCCCGCCCTTCAAGCAGGCCGAGTTCGACATCCTCTACGGCCAGGGCATCAGCCGCGAGGGCGGCCTGATCGACATGGGCGTGGAGCACGGCTTCGTCCGCAAGGCCGGTGCCTGGTACACGTACGAGGGCGACCAGCTCGGCCAGGGCAAGGAGAACGCGCGCAACTTCCTCAAGGACAACCCCGATCTGGCCAACGAGATCGAGAAGAAGATCAAGGAGAAGCTGGGCGTCGGTGTCCGGCCGGAGGAGCCCGCCGCCGAGCCGGGCGGGGATGCCGCGGTCACTGCCGCGGCCGCCGACGACGCCAAGACGGCGCCCGCCCCGGCAGCCGCCAAGGCCACCAAGCCCAAGGCCGCCGCAGCCAAGAGCTGACCCGTGACACGACGAACCGACTGGGCCGAGTACGAGTACGCCACCCCCGGTGCCCCACGGGGGAGGGGCACCGGGGGCCACCCGGGCGCCGCCCCGGGCGGCGACGGCGGATACCCGGACGACGGTTACGAGGGTCACGACGGGCACGACGAGTACCGCGGCACCGGCGGGTACGGGGATGCCGGCGGCGCCCACCGAGGTGACACGGGCGACGAGCCGTACGGGGGCGGCTCGCCCGGCCGGCGCTCCCGAGGTGGCGTCGGCCCGCGGGGCGAGCGCGGGCGCGGCCGGCGGCGGCGCGGCTTCGGGGACGCGCCCGATGAGGACGAAGGCGCCCCTTCCTCGTCGAGGGCCGAGCGGGGGGAGTCTTCAGGGGACCCGGCTGAGCGGGCACGGGCGATCTGCCTGCGCCTGCTCACCGGGACCCCGCGCACCCGCAAGCAACTCGCGGACGCCCTGCGCAAGCGGGAGATCCCCGAGGACGTGGCCGAGGAGGTGCTGTCGCGGTTCGAGGAGGTCGGGCTGATCGACGACAGCGCGTTCGCCGACGCCTGGGTGGAGTCCCGGCACCATGGCAGGGGGCTTGCGCGCCGGGCGCTGGCCCAGGAGCTGCGCACCAAAGGGGTCGACAAGACGCTGATCGACGAGGCCGTCTCCCAGCTCGACTCCGAGCAGGAGGAGGCGACGGCCCGCGAACTCGTGGACCGCAAACTGCGCGCCACCCGTGGCCTCGACCGTGACAAGCGGCTCCGCCGGCTCGCCGGGATGCTCGCCCGCAAGGGCTACCCCGAGGGCATGGCCCTCCGTGTCGTCCGCCAGGCCATGGAGGAAGAGGGCGAGGACACGGACTTCCTGGGAGAAGGCGACTTCTGAGTCTTCGGTGCGCAGGGCGGGGAGCCGTCGGGTTCTGCGAACCCCTCGCGTCCGCGGTGGGTCAACCGGGCGTCGTCGGCTCCACTGGAAGTCCCTCGGCCCGCCACGCCTGGAAGCCGCCCACGAGGTCCGTGGCCCGGTGCAGGCCCAGTTGCCGGAGGGAAGCGACCGCGAGGCTGGAGGCGTAGCCCTCATTGCAGATCACTACGACGCGCAGGTCGTGGCCGGTTGCCTCGGGGACGCGGTGGCTGCCCTGGGGATCGAGACGCCATTCCAGTTCGTTGCGCTCGATGACGAGAGCGCCGGGGATCAGCCCGTCCCGCTCGCGCAGGGCCGCGTACCGGATGTCGACCAGCAGCGCCTCGCCGGTCCGCGCCGCCTCGTGCGCCTCCCGAGCCTCGATGCGCCGGTAGCCGGCGCGTACCCGCTCCAGCAACTCGTCGATGCCGACCGGGGCTTGACCGATGGTGCCGCTCACTGCCAGTCCTCCGGGCGTTCGACCTGCTCGAGGCGGAGCACATGCCCCGTACGGCTGTAGCGCCGGATGCGCGGCAGGGGCGGGTAGTAGGCGTGCACGGAGATCGCGTGCTCGTCGTGGGACTCGTTGAGGACCTCGTGGACATGGTGGCAGCCGAAGGAGCGGCCCTCGCCCGCGGGCATCCGGCGTGCGCGGTCCACGTCCTCGGTGAGTTCCAGGGTCTTCCAGCCGTCGGTCGGCAGCCGGGCGGCGAGCGAGTTCTCCTTGAGAACGCCCGAGGCGGTGAGGAACGCGCCGACCGAGTCGGCGTGGTCGTGCCAGCCGGTGCCGGTTCCGGGCGGCCAGCCGATGAGCCATGCCTCGCTGCCGCCCGGACCCTGCAGCCGCACCCAGGTGCGGCCCTCCGGGTCGAGCGGAAGGGAGGCGATCAGCTCTGCGTCGGCGGCCGTGCGCCGGACGAAGTCGAGGAGGTCCGCCTGGGTGGGTGCCGAGCCGACGGCAGGGGACACGGGAGCGGGAGAGACAGACACGTACACCGTCCTGAAGCCTGAAGAAGGTTCGCGGAACGGGCGCACCGCGGCGCCCGGACAGGAAGAGGGATGCGAATTCAGCAGGACGGGCGACACACGCAGCCCGCATAGCGGACGAGGTCCATATGGACCCTCCGCCACAGACGCACGCAGGTGTCGGTCATGGTCCGGAGTACAGCATGCCGGTGTACTCCGGTCAACTCACCGTCACCATGTGGACAGAGGGTGACTGGGCTGCGGTCAGCGGGCGGCGGAGGCCGCCTGGGCCGGCTCCTCCTTGGCCGCGCCGCCCACCGCCGCCTCCGCCGCCGCGTAGAGGTCGGCCGGACGAACGCCGCTCAGCGCGGTGATCAGGTGGCCGTCGGGGCGCACGAGCAGCACGCTGTGCGCCGGCGCACCCGGGTAGCTCTCGGCGACCAGCAGTTCGGCGGGGTAGGGCAGCGCGGTCACGGCCGCCGCGAGCCGGGGCATCACTCCTGCGGAGACCCAGTGCTTGCGGTCCCACACCCCCGTGCCGGGCGCGATCAGCACGACGAGCAGGGCGCCGCGGCCGAGCCGGTCGCGCAGTTGAACGAAGGAACCATCCTCCGCGGTGACCCGTACGTCGGTGACGGGTGCTCCGGCCGGGGTGTCGACCGGGACCTCACCCTCCAGATGCCGGGGCGCGAGCGGCGAGTTGGCGTACGCCCCCGGCGCACCGAGCGGCCCGCGCCCCAAGTGACCGTCCATGAGTAGCGCATCGTGGCCGCGCCCCGCACCCGGGACGATCTGACGCAGGCCGCCGGCGCCGCGCAGCACCGGCAGCACCTGGTCGGCGGCGCGCAGCCGGGCGGCGACCACCGCGCGCCGTTCGGTCTGGTAGCTGTCCAGCAGCGCCTCGCGCGGGCCGTGGTGCCAGGCCGGGGCCAGCTTCCAGGCGAGGTTGTCGGCGTCCCTGAGGCCCTCGTCCAGCCCCTGGGTGCCGAGCGCGCCGAGCAGATGGGCCGCGTCCCCGGCGAGGAAGACCCGGCCGACGCGCCACCGGCGGGCCAGCCGGTGGTGCACCGTGTGGACACCGGTGTCGAGCAGCTCGTACGCCGGTGTGGAGCCGTCCGTCCAGCCCGCGAGCGTCTCGCGGATCCGGGCCACCAGGATCTCGGGCGTGACCAGGTCCTTGCCCGGTGGCAGCAGCCAGTCCAGGCGCCACACGCCGTCCGGGAGGGGGCGGGCGGTCACCTCCCCGGCCGGGGGCCCGGACTGCCGCCACGGCGGCGTCCGATGGAGCAACGCCCGACCCTGCCACGGAAGTTCCGTGCGCAGCGCGGCGACCGCGTGCCGCTCCACCGCCGTACGGCCGGGGAAGCGGATGTCCTGGAGTTTGCGCACCGTCGAGCGCGGTCCGTCGCAGCCGACCAGGTAACTGCCGCGCCACCAGGTGCCGTTCGGGCCGCGGGTGTGCGCGGTGACGCCGGAACGCTCCTGCTCGATCGAGTCCAGACGGCTGTCCACGGCCACCTTCACCAGTGGCTCGTCGGCGATGGCCGCGCGCAGGGCGCCGCTGAGGACGTGCTGGGCGATGTGCAGCGGGGCGGCGGGGTCCGCCGCCCCGAAGGTGATCTCGCTCATCACCTGCTTGCGCCTGAGGGACCGCCATCCGGCCCAGCGCACACCCTGTTCACCGAGCGCCACCCCGGTCAGCCGCTCCAGCAGGGCGGCCGTGTCCTCGCGCAGGACGACGGTGCGCGCCGGACGGGGTTCGTCCTTGCCGGGGCCCTCGTCCAGGACGACGCACGGCACCTCCTGGCGGCCCAGCGCCAGGGCGAGCGTGAGTCCGACCGGCCCCGCTCCGACGATGATCACCGGGTCCATGACGCGGCGCCCCCTGCCCGTGACGATGCCCTGACGGAGACAAGTGAACAGGAAGGGGGAGCGGGGTGCACGATCACAGAACGTATGCAACCCATTGGCAGAGTTTGCGTCAAGCGACCGGAGGCAGTGGCGATCACGCCACTGCCCTCGGTCGTCTCATGTCACCTGGATGAGCGTCAGTTCCCGTGCCCATCGCTGTGATGACCGCCGCCGACGAACGGACCGCTGAGGTCCACGGCGCCGGCCGAGCCTCCGGCTCCCGTCGCCGCCGTACCCGGGATGCCCGCGGCGTCCTGGACGCCGAGCACCGCCCCGGTCGACTTCTTGCCGCGCCGCAGCCGGCCCTCCAGCCAGCTCGCGAACGAGGTCAGGGAGAAGTTGATGATCACGAAGATCACCGCCACCACCGTGAAGGACGCGATGGTGTTGGCGCCGTAGTAGCCGCTCATCGTGTTCGCCGACGCGAGCAGTTCGGGGAAGGTGAGGACGGCACCGCCGAGCGCGGTGTCCTTCACGACGACCACGAGCTGGCTGACGATCGCCGGGAGCATCGCGGTGACCGCCTGCGGCAGCAGGATGAGCCGCATCACCTGGCCCTTGCGCAGACCGATCGCCATGGCCGCCTCGGACTGGCCCTTCGGCAGGGCGAGGATGCCCGCGCGGACGATCTCGGCGAGCACGGACGCGTTGTACAGCACCAGGCCGGTGACGACCGCGTACAGCGGACGGTCGTCGGAACTCACGTTGGTGTACTGGCTGTACAGCTCGTTGCCGAAGATCATCAGGACGAGCACCGGAATCGCACGGAAGAACTCGACCACGACCGTCGCCGGTATCCGCACCCACACATGGTCCGAGAGCCGGGCGATGCCGAAGAAGGCGCCCAGCGGAAGCGCGATGACCATCGCCAGGGCCGCCGCCTTCAAGGTGTTCTGCAGACCCGGCCAGATGTACGTCGAGTACGCCTCGGAGCTGAAGAACGGCTTCCACAGCACCCAGTCCAGCTGGCCCTTGTCGTCCAGGGCCTTGTACACCCACCACAGGACGGCCGTTAGGACGACGAGGAAGCCCGCCGTGTACAGGACGTTGCGCCGCTTGGCGCGGGAGCCCTGGGCGTCGTACAGGACCGAACTCATCGCTTCACCGCCACCTTCTTGCTCACCCATCCGAGGATCAGACCCGTCGGCAGGGTCAGGCAGCAGAACCCGAAGGCGATGACTGCCGAGATCGGCAGCAACTGCGCCTCGTTCTCCACCATCTTCTTCATCAGGAGCGCCGCTTCCGCCACGCCGATCGCGGCCGCCACCGTCGTGTTCTTCGTCAACGCGATCAGGACGTTGGTCAGCGGGAGGACGGCCGCGCGAAAGGCCTGCGGCAGCACGATCAGGCCCAGCACCTGGGTGAAGCTCAGGCCGATGGCCCGGGCGGCCTCCGCCTGGCCGACCGGCACCGTGTTGATGCCGGCCCGGATCGCCTCGCACACGAAGGCCGACGTGTAGACGACCAGACCGAGTACGGCCAGCCGGAAGTTGGTCGTGTCGACCTGCTTCGAGCCCATGTCGATGAGCAGCGTCTGGTTGAGCCCGAGCGAGGCGAACAGGATGATCACCGTGAGCGGGATGTTCCGCACGATGTTCACGTAAGCGGTGCCGAAACCGCGCATCAGCGGCACCGGGCCCACCCGCATGGCGGCCAGCAGGGTGCCCCAGACCAGGGAGCCCACGGCCGAGAGCAGCGTGAGCTGCACCGTCGTCCAGAAGGCGCCCAGCACGTCGTACTTGTCAAGAAAGTCGAACACGTCTCCCGCGCTTCCGCGTGTAGGGATGCCCTGGTGCGCCGCCGTCAGGGACGGCGCACCTGCCGGGCGTTTCCTCAGCTCTTGATGTCGCCGATCTTCGGGGCGGGCTCGTACTTGTAGTTGGCCGGGCCGAAGTTCTTCTCCACGGCCGCCTTCCAGGAACCGTCGGAGACCATCTCCTCCAGCGCCTTGTTGATCTTGGCCTTGAGGTCGCTGCCCTTCTTGACGCCGATGCCGTAGTTCTCGTTGGTCATCTTGAAGCCGCCGAGCTTGAACCTGCCCTTGAACTGGGCCTGGGCGGCGTAGCCGGCGAGGATCGAGTCGTCCGTGGTCAGGGCGTCGATCGCCTTGCTCTGCAGACCGGTCAGGCACGCCGAGTACGTCGGGTACTGCTGGAGCTGCGCCTTGGGGGCCAGCTTGTCGTGCACGTTCTGCGCCGAGGTCGAGCCGGTCACCGAGCACAGCTTCTTCTGGTTCAGGTCCGCCGGCGACTTGATGGAGTTGTCGTCCGCGCGGATCAGCACGTCCTGGTGGGCCAGCAGGTACGGGCCGGCGAAGTCGACCTTCGCCTCACGCTTCGGCGTGATCGAGTACGTGGCGGCGATGAAGTCGACGTCCCCGCGCTGCAGCATGGTCTCGCGGTCGGCGCTCTTCGACTCCTTCCACTCGATCTGGTCCGCGCTGTAACCGAGCTTCTTGGCGACATAGGTGGCCACGTCCACGTCGAAGCCCGAGTAGCCCTGCGGGGTCTTCTGGCCGAGGCCCGGCTGGTCGAACTTGATGCCGATGGCGATCTTCTTGCCGCCGCCGGAGGAGCCGGTGTCGTCCTTCTTGCCGCCGCCGCACGCGGTGGCGCCCACGGCGAGCGCGAGTACGGCGGCCGAGGCGGCGGTGACCTTGCGGAGCTTCATGGTGAACATCCTTTGAGGGAGTGCGGAACGAGGTCCGTTTGGAAAAGGCAACCCACGGCCTGGAAAGGCGACCCAGGGGCGCGGGGCGGCCGGCGTCGTCAGTGGTGCAGGATCTTGGACAGGAAGTCCTTGGCCCGGTCGCTGCGCGGGTTGCTGAAGAACTGGTCGGGCGCAGCCTCTTCGACGATCCGGCCGTCGGCCATGAACACCACACGGTTCGCAGCCGATCGGGCGAAGCCCATCTCGTGGGTGACGACGACCATCGTCATGCCCTCGCGGGCGAGCTGCTGCATGACCTCGAGGACCTCGTTGATCATCTCGGGGTCGAGGGCGGAGGTCGGCTCGTCGAAGAGCATGACCTTCGGATCCATCGCCAGTGCGCGGGCGATGGCGACGCGCTGCTGCTGGCCGCCGGACAGCTGGGCGGGGTACTTGTCGGCCTGGGTGCCCACGCCGACCCGGTCGAGCAGGGACCGGGCCTTGTCCTCGGCCTGCTTCTTGTCCGCCTTGCGGACCTTGAGCTGACCCAGCATCACGTTCTCGAGCACGGTCTTGTGCGCGAAGAGGTTGAAGGACTGGAAGACCATCCCGACGTCCGCCCGCAGCCGCGCCAGTTCCTTGCCCTCCTGGGGCAGGGGCTTGCCGTCGATGGCGATGGTGCCCGAGTCGATCGTCTCCAGACGGTTGATGGTGCGGCACAGGGTCGACTTTCCGGACCCGGAGGGCCCGATGACCACGACGACCTCGCCGCGGGCGATCGTCAGGTCGATGTCCTGGAGAACGTGCAACGCGCCGAAGTGCTTGTTGACGCTCTTCAGGACGACCAGTTCGCCGGACGTGACCACCTCTTCCTTGGTCACCGATACATTGGTCATCGCTCTCGGGCTCCGTCCTCCTCGGTTTCGGAGGACAGTAGTGAGCGGCTGTGACCTGCGTCATCACATCTGAGGGAGATCTGAGCATCACGATCCGATAGCTCTCGGACACGTGTCGTGACACATGCCGCCCCTGCGCGTATCGGCCGGATAACGGAAGCGACGGGCAACCGGAACCCTCTTGACGCCGTCCTAGTCCATCGGCGTCACTGCCATGGTGCACGCGCGCGTGAGCTATACCGCCCACGCGAATCCAGGACGTACGACCGCTGAACCGGAGGGGGCCGGGATGAGACTGCTGCTCGTCGAGGACGACAACCACGTCGCCGCGGCCCTGTCCGCCGTACTCGCGCGGCACGGCTTCGACGTCACTCATGCGCGCAGCGGCGAGGAGGCCCTGCAGGCGCTCGTCCCCGAGGGCGACGGTTTCGGTGTGGTCCTGCTCGACCTGGGCCTGCCCGACCAGGACGGCTACGAGGTCTGCGGCAAGATCCGCAAACGCACCAGCACCCCGGTGATCATGGTGACGGCCCGCTCCGACGTCCGCTCCCGCATCCACGGGCTCAACCTGGGCGCCGACGACTACGTGGTGAAGCCGTACGACACCGGGGAACTGCTCGCCCGCATCCACGCCGTCAGCCGGCGCACCGTCCACGAGGACCCGGCGGCCGGCGGCGAGAGCGCCCTGCTGCTCGGTCCCGTACGCATCGAACTGCCCACCCGGCAGGTCACCGTGGACGGTTCGGTCATCCAACTGACCCGCAAGGAGTTCGATCTGCTCGCCCTGCTCGCGCAGCGCCCCGGGGTGGTCTTCCGGCGGGAGCAGATCATCAGCGAGGTCTGGCGCACCAGTTGGGAGGGCACCGGCCGCACCCTGGAGGTGCACGTCGCGTCCCTGCGCGCCAAACTGCGCATGCCCGCGCTGATCGAGACCGTACGCGGCGTCGGCTACCGGCTCGTCGCCCCGGCCGCCTAGCGGGGACGGGTGCGCTCACGGCTCCTGCCGCTGCTCATCGTCCTGATGGCGGCCCTCCTCCTCGCCCTCGGGCTGCCGCTCGCCCTCAGCCTGGCCGCCGCGCAGCAGCAGAAGGTCGTCGTCGACCGCATCGACGACACGGCACGCTTCGCGGCGCTCGCCCAGTTCGTCACCGACGCGCCCAGCGGATCGCGCCGGACCAGCACCGACGAGCGACTGGCGGCCCTGCGCAGCGAACTGGGCAGCTACTACGGTGTCTACGGCATCCGCTCGGGTGTCTTCTACCGCAACGGCTCGGCGATGGCCAACGCCCCCGACGACTGGTTCGTCCCGCGGACGGGGGAGGTGCGGAACGCCTTCGAGGAGGCGCTGCTCAGCCGGCGCAGCCATGACCCGCGGCAGGTGTGGCCGTGGCAGCGCAGCCGGCTGGTCGTGGCCTCGCCGGTGATCCGGGACGGGGACGTCGTGGCGGTCGTCGTCACCGACTCGCCCACCGGGCAGATGCGTTCACGGATCCTCCGCGGCTGGCTGGTCATCGGGGCCGGCGAGATCGCGGCCATGCTGCTGGCCGTCGGCGCGGCGCTGCGGCTGACCGGCTGGGTGCTCAGACCGGTACGGGTCCTGGACGCCACCACCCACGACATCGCCACCGGACGGCTGAAGTCACGGGTCGCGGTCGGTGGCGGGCCGCCGGAACTCAGACGGCTCGCCCGTTCGTTCAACGAGATGGCGGACAACGTCGAGGACGTGCTGGAGCAGCAGCGCGCCTTCGTCGCGGACGCCTCGCACCAGCTGCGCAACCCCCTCGCGGCGCTGCTGCTGCGCATCGAACTGCTCGCCCTCGAACTCCCCGAGGACAACGAGGAGATCGCCTCGGTCCGCACCGAGGGCAAACGTCTCGCACAGGTCCTGGACGACCTGCTGGACCTGGCGCTGGCCGAGCACGCCGAGGCGGACCTGAGGCTGACCGACATCGGCGCCCTCGCCGAGGAGCGGGTCGCCGCCTGGTCTCCGGCCGCCGAGGCCGTGGGGGTCCGGCTGACCGGGGACTGCCCGCCCACGACCGCCTGGGCGGACCCGATCACCCTGTCCAGTGCCCTGGACGCGGTGATCGACAACGCCGTGAAGTTCTCCCCCGAGGGCGGCACGGTGGAGGTCACCGTCGCCGCCGACGGCGACAGCTCCACGGTCGTCGTCACCGACACCGGGCCCGGCCTCACCGACGAGGAACTCGCCCGCGTGGGCGACCGGTTCTGGCGCAGCGGCCGCCACCAGAACATCAAGGGCTCGGGCCTCGGCCTGTCCATCGTGCGTGCGTTGCTCATGGCGGGCGGAGGCTCGATCGACTACGCCCACCACGAGCCGCGGGGGCTGCGGGTGACGGTGACCGTGCCTCGGCACGGGGAATCCTGACGCAGCGAGCAGCGGCGATGCCGGAGTCGGCGGCGGCCGGGCCGGGCGGGCACCGCCGCGGGCGGCGGAACGGGGCGCGCCCGGGCTACGGCTTGACCGAGCGGTAGTAGCGCCGGGCGCCGTCCTGCAAGGGCAACGGGTCGGTGTAGATGGCGGTGCGCAGATCGACCAGTTGGGCGGAGTGGACATGGGCGCCGATGTCGTCGCGGCTCTTGATGACCGTGCGGGTCACCCATTCGGTGAGCCGGGGGTCCATGTCCGCGCGGGTCATCAGGAGGTTGGAGACGGAGATCGTCGGAACCTCGTTGCCCTGCTGCACGGCCGGGTAGGCCGACTCCGGGATGTTGGTGGCCCGGTAGTAGCGCGCTTCCTCGCTCTGGCTGTGCAGCTTGGTGACCAGATCGCCCTCGATCGGTACGAACTTGAAGGCGGCCCTCTGGGCCAGCGCGGCGAGTCCCTTGGTGGGCAGACCGCCCGACCAGAAGAAGGCGTCGATCCTGCGCTGCTCCAGCCGGTCCGGCCCGGTGTCGATGCCGTCCGCGACCGGGGTGATGTCCTTGCGGGGGTCGATGCCGGCGGCCTTGAGCACCCGGTCGGCTATCAGCCGTACCCCGGAGTCGGGCAGCCCGATCGCCACCCGCTTGTGCCGCAGGTCCGCGACGTTTCTGATGTCCGAGTCGCTGCGCACGACGAGGTGGACGTAGTCGTCGTAGAGCCGGGCCACCCCGCGCAGCCGCCCGGCGCCGCCTCCGTGCCGCAACTCGTACGCCTCCACGGCGTCGGCCGCCGCGATGGTGAAGTCGGCCCTGCCGGTCGCCACCCGCTGTACGTTCTCCTGCGAGCCGGCGCTGTTCAGCAGCTTCACCTTCAAGCTGGGCATGTCCTTGGCGAACTCGGCGCGCAGCCGCTCGCCGTACTCCTGGTAGACGCCACGGGGCGTGCCCGTGCTGAAGACGATCTCCCCGCTCGGCGGCTTCTCGCCCAGTGGCAGCAGCCACCACAGCAGCAGCCCGAGCACCACGGCACCGGCGGCCGTGGCCGGCAGCGCCCGGCGCCTGCTGATACGGGGGAACACCTTGGACATGCGGCGATCCTGCCAGGCCGGGCGCGACGCTGACCAGGGCGGGGTCGGTCCATGGCCCGGAAGTGGACGGAAGGCTCTGTCAGTGGTGGCCGTTACAGTCGTCGCATGAGCACTTCGCCCGCAGACCTCGTCCGAGAGTTCCACCTCGCCTTCGGCCTCGACGCCCGCAGTACGCCGACCGAGGTGGACCCCGAACTGGCCGCGCACCGTGGGGCACTGCTCGCCGAGGAGGCCGCGGAGGTCGCCGAGGTCGCTGTCGACGGCCCGCTGGACAAGCTCGCGCACGAACTGGCGGACGTGGTCTACGTGGCGTACGGCACGGCGCTGGTCCACGGCATCGATCTCGACCAGGTGATCGCCGAGATCCACCGCGCCAACATGAGCAAGCTCGGCCCGGACGGACAGGTCGCCCGCCGGGCCGACGGCAAGGTCCTCAAGGGCGAGCACTACCGGGCGCCGGACGTGTCGGCCGTGCTGCGCCGCCAGGGCTGGATACCGGCGGCGCAGGACAGTTCTGCGCAGGCGGGTGTCTAGAAGGTGCCGCCCGCCAGCTTCCACTCGCGGTTCAGAGTGCCCAGCGGAATGCTCCGCTGGATGACCGGTGTGCCGAAGACGGAGAGCTGGAGCCGCAGGGTCCCGGACAGATCGACCCCGCCGTACACGCCCCAGGCGCCCGAGGCCTTCGCCCCGCCGCCCGTGGCGGCGGTGACTGTGCCGGAGGCCTCGCCCCGCAGATACGGCGCCAGGTCGGCGGTGACGCCGACGGTGCCGTAGAGGCCCACGGAGGCCTCGGCGCCGAGTGCCGTCTTCATGTTCCCGGCGGCGGTGACGGAGGCGCGCACGGGCGTGCTCGTCATGTCCGAGGAGCTGACCGGTGTCCAGCCCCTGGCCGGGCCGAAGGTGCCGCCCGCCTTGAAGCCGCCCTTGAGGCTCTGCTGGACGTCGACGGTGATCCGTCCGTCGCCGCTGATCTGGACGTAAGCGGTCAGGTCCAGGTTGACGACGACAGGGACCGGGCCGACCTGGAGGACGGGGTCGGCGTGCAGCTTGGCGAACGGGATCCGCAGCGGCGTGCCGGTGGCCGCGGCGGCCCGGCCCTCGACCGCCCAGCCGGAGGTCCAGTCGCCGGACAGGCCGAGGTAGGCGGAGCCGGGCGGGGCATCGGTACCGGCGCCGCCGTAGGCGAAGTCGACCTGCGGGGCGACCTGGACGAAACCGTGCACCGAGGCGGTGGCGGAGACCGGGGCGTTCGGGGCCGTCGGTATGCCGGCGCTCACGTCGAGCCGGAGGCTGCCGAGCGGCACCGTGGCACCCTTCGGGCCGGCGTGCAGGTGGCCGGCCGTCGCCCAGGACACCTTCACACCGGGAAGCAGCTTGTCGACGGCGAAGGACGAGGGGTCGACCGGTACGGCGCCCTTGGCCGTCTCGTCGCCGAGCAGCGCGTTGAGGGTGGCCGGTTCCGTCTGTACCTCGGTCCCGCCGTCCGTCTCGCCGAGCACCTTGGTGACCTTGGCGAGCAGCCCGTGCGGTGCCCCGGGTGCGGGCGCACTGGCGATCACATCACCGACGGAGGTCTTGTGCGGGGCGCTGGACGGGACGGGGGAGGTGGTCGGGGACGAAGAGGATGAACTCCTGTGCGGGACGGGCTTGTTGGACTTGTCGGTGAGGACGGCTCGCCGGGTGCGGCTGTCGTACGAGGTGATGGAGAGCGCCGTCCTGTGCGCCCGCTGCCCGGAGCCGGCCGGCCCCGCCGTGGCGGACGCGGCGGTCGTGGCGGTGGTCGCGGGTGCGGCGGCGACGGCGAGCGAGTGGTCCGCACCGTCGGCGGAGCGGTCCGCGACCTCGACCTGCCGGTCGTGCCCCGCGGTGGCCGACGGTCCGGCGTGCGAGGTGGGCGAGGAACAGGCCGCGGCGAGGAAGAGGGTGGTCACGGCGAAGGCGGGCAGCAGGGCACGTCTGTGCCGCATGCGTCTGCGCATGGTCGGTCCTGGGTGAAGTGGGGGGTGGCAGAGAGGTACCGGGCGAGTTGACTACTGGTTAGTAGAACCGGCCGGTAACTCGTGATCGGCCATGAGCATGCCATGCCCTTGTGTGGGGGGCCCGCACAATCCGGCCACATCTCAAGGTGACCTGCCCCACCGCGAGTTCACGCCACGGCGGGGCCGAAAAACGGTGATGTGAAGCTGGGCCTCAGGGCCCGGCCAGGCCGGTGCCGCCGAGGCGGGTCAGCAGGGCCGACAGCTGTGTGATGTCCTCGGTGTTCAACGCCGGGGCCGTGAAGACCTCGGTGGCGGTCTCCTCGGCCGTCGTGAGCATCTCCTTCAGCCGCCGGCGGCCCGCCCCGGTCAGCGACGCGTACGCCACGCGCGCGTCCCGGGCATCCGCCTCGCGGGTCACCAGTCCGATCCGCTCCAGTGGCGCGAGCCCGCGCGTGACCCCGGAGGCCGTCAGGCCCAGTGCCTCGGCGAGATCGACCCGCCGCATACGGCCGCCGGGCGCCTGGCTCAGCCGTAGCAGCAGGGTGAAGTCGGCGAGGCTCACGCCGTGCAACCCGCTCAGCCGGGAATCGAAGCGCCGCACGAGCGCCGCCTGGGCCCGTACCAGTCGCAGTGCCGCGTCCAGGGCGTCACTCATGGCCCCTCACCGCCCGCTCCCGGTGTCCTCGGGGCCGCTCATTGCGATCTCCTTGAGTACTCAAGTTTATGCGCCGTTCGCACGCGCGGCGCGTCGCTGCCGCTTGCCCATCGGTGCCTGGGAGAGGTCCTCGGCGGTGGAGCGGAGGTTCTTGAAGCCGTAGCCGCGCTCGGTCAGCCAGGCCTTCGCCGCCTCCTCGGCCCGCTCGGTCGCCTCCAGGATGTCCTCCTCTTCCTCCCCGGCGGCGGAGAAACGGAAGACGAAGGCCGGCCGGGCGGCGATGTCGTAGGTCAGGTTGCCTTCGGGGGTGAACGCGGCGCGCAGCACGTCGTGTTCGGCGGCGTCGGCCAGCAGTGCGGCCCGCTGTGCGTCGGTGAGACCGTCGAAGGCCCCGCGGACGGTGATTCGGAAGGTGCGAGTGCTCATCCCGCGAGCCTAGGCACGGCGGGCCTTCGGTCTCCACCGCGTTTCCAGGCACCGGGGCCTGTGCTCACGCCCCGCCGAGGTGCCGCGGCGCAGCTCGGCTCCTGGGGCGAGCGCCTACCCTTGAGCCGCGGACAGCGAGCCGGCGGACTGCCGTGGCCCGTCCGGGAAGGCGGTGGCGTTCCATGCGGTACGTGGCGGTGAGCGCGCTGAGTCATCCCGGGCTGCTCCGCGAACGGAACGAGGACAGCCTCGTGATCGGGCCGTGGACCCTGTGCGCCACGGTGACGGAGAGTCCGCAGACCCTCATGTTCCCGCTCGGCACGCCCCTTGCCGTCGCCGTTGCCGACGGGCTCGGCGGACATCCCGGCGGCGACGTGGCCAGCGCCCTGGTCGCCCGCCGGATCGCGTCCGTCGGACCCTCCCTGAGCGGCGAGGACGCCGTCCGCGACGCCCTGAACGCCTGCAATCGCGCCGTGTACGCGGCCGCCGGCGGCGAGGAGGAGACCGAGCTCACCGCCATGGGCACGACGGTCGCCGGCATCGTCGTACAGTCCGGCTCGCTGCTGGTGTTCAACGTGGGGGACAGCCGGGTCTACGCGGCTTCCCGCGACGGGCTGCGCCAGGTGAGCGTCGATGACAGCCCGCCGCTCGAACCCGGGCAGCGCACCACGCACATCGTCACCCAGTGCCTGGGCGGCAGCCCCTCGTACCGCGCCGTCCACCCCCATGTGACGGCCGAGTCCCTGTCTCCCGGCGACCGCTACCTCGTCTGCACCGACGGCCTGACCGATCCGCTGCCCGCGGATGTGCTCGACGAGGTGATGCGGGAGCACGACGACGGCCGCGCCGCCTTCGAGCTGTGGAAGGCGGCCATCGCCGCGGGCGGCCCCGACAACATCACGCTGGCGGTCGTTCGCGTCGCGGACGACTAGGGATACCGGCACGCATGACCAGGGATACGCGTCGCGCACGACTAGGGAGAGCCCGGATCCGACTCCGCCTCGCCGAGGGGGAAGCCGTATCGCCCCTGCAACCGGACGAAGCAGGCCGAGGTCACCACCCGCAGCCGCGCCAGCCCCGCCGCGGTGCGCCCGAAGCAGACCACCTGCTCGTGTCCCCCCGGCCCGATCGGCTGCACCAGACGGCCACCCGGGCGCACCTGCGCGACCAGCGGCGCGGGCACCTCCGGGAAGGCGGCCGACACGAGGACGGCGTCGTACGGAGCCCGGTCCGGCACGCCGCCGCTGCCGTCGCCGACCCGCAGCTGCACGTTCCGCACGCCCTGACGTGCCAGATTCACGCGCGCCTCGCGGGCTATGTCCGCCCGCATCTCGATGCTGACCACGTCCGCGGCCAGCTGTGCGAGCAGAGCGGTCTGGAAGCCCAGGCCCGTGCCGACCTCCAGGACGTGCTCCGACCCGTCCAGCTCAAGGCCCTCGATCATCATGGCGGACAGCGAGGGCTGGGTGGTGACCTGCCCCTGCCCGATCGCAATGGGCACGTCGAAGTAGGCGGCGGCCTGCTGGTCGGCCGGGACGAATCCCGCGCGGGGCGTCGTCCGGACGGCGGCGAGCAGTCGCTCGTCCCCGACCCCGGCGGCCACCAGGGCCCGCACGAGATCGTCCGGTTCTCCGCGTACGGGGTTCACGGCCGGGTTCACCCGCACCATCAGGTGGCGACGCCTACGGTGGAGACATGAGCGAGATCGTCGTCTACGAACTCGGCAGGCCGGGCGCAACACGCTCCACCGGGGCCACGGGGCCGGCGGGTGGCGTGGAACGCCGCGTCCGCAAGGTGCACGCGGCACCCGCGGCACCGGGGTCGCGGACGGCCGCGGGGCCGCGGACCCTCTGTGGCAGGGACACCTTCGCCATGGAGACGACCGACTGGAAGCCCGCCGAACATCCGGGAGCGCCCTGGTACCCCGAGGAACACGCCTCTCTGGTCTGCCCGGACTGCGATGCCGTGATGGAGACCTGACCGGCGTAGCCGCCGCCCGGCGCTGCCACGCTCACCGTGTGCGCGCCGCTCACCCGCGTTCCAGGTACTCCTTGAAGTGCTCCAGATCGCCGCGGACGAGCCGTTCGATCGCGTTCGTCTGGGCGAACCCCTTCGGCCCGCCGAAGGCGTCCCGGACCGTGCCGGGGTCATACTCCAGCCGTGCCTGGATCCGGGTGTGATTCTGGTCGATCGGCTGGACCGAGAAGGAGCCCGTCAGCTCGGGAGCGCTCGTGGTGAGCCACTCCATCACGTGCTCGCCGCGGTCGGTCACCTCGGCCTCGACCTCCCGGGCCCGGCCGCCTGTCTCGACCTCCAGATGTGCTCGGCCCCCCGCTTCCGTACGCGCGCCCCGCACTCCGTCCACGAAGCGCGGGTAGTTCTCCACCCGGTGAAGCGTCTCCCAGGCCCTGTCGACCGGAACATCGACGTCGACATGCAGCTCAAGGGTGCTCATGGCTCACCTCCACGTGCGGCTCATGACGCATGGCCTTCCGCTTACAAGTGTGCGCCCGGCGGGGCACGAGGGGAGCCGTGCGGCCCGCACCGGGGGCAGCGCCGAAGCGTCGGCTTCCGTGAGCAGCACATGCGAAATTGCAAAATTTCGCAATTGGTTAGATGCTTTGTCGACTGTGTCCGCTCCGAGGCGGGCCGCGTCGTGGGGAAGCCGAGGGCTCGTGTCCGTTCCGCTGTACCAGGCCAAGGCCGAGTTCTTCCGGATGCTGGGGCATCCCGTACGGATACGGGTGCTGGAACTGCTGCAGGACGGACCGCGGCCGGTGCGGGACCTGCTGGCCGCCATCGAGGTGGAACCCTCGGGCCTGTCCCAGCAGCTGGCGGTGCTGCGCCGGTCCGGGATCGTCACCGCCGCCCGGGAGGGATCGACCGTCGTCTACGAGCTGGCCGGAGGGGACGTCGCCGACCTGATGAAGGCCGCGCGCCGGATCCTGACCGAGATGCTCGCCGGCCGCAGCGAACTGCTGGCCGAGCTGCGGGACGCCGAGGTCGCCGCGCGATGACTTCGGGGATCAGCGGGGCGAAGGCCCGGCTCACCGCACTCCTGCCCGCCCGCGCCGACCTGGCGGACATGCGCCGCGCCCCCCGGCGGGACCTGCTGGCCGGTCTCACCGTGGCGATCGTGGCTCTGCCGCTCGCGCTCGGCTTCGGCGTCTCCTCCGGTCTCGGCGCCGAGGCGGGACTGGCGACCGCCGTGGTCGCCGGCGCGCTCGCCGCGCTGTTCGGCGGGTCCAACCTCCAGGTGTCCGGGCCCACCGGAGCCATGACCGTGGTGCTGGTGCCGATCGTCGGCAAGTACGGGCCGACCGGCGTACTGACCGTCGGGCTGATGGCGGGCCTCATGCTTGTGGCGTTGGCCGCGCTGCGGGCCGGCACGTACATGCAATACGTGCCCGCACCCGTGGTCGAGGGCTTCACTCTCGGCATCGCCTGCGTGATCGGGCTCCAACAGGTCCCGAACGCGCTCGGCGTGCCCAAGCCCGAGGGTGACCGGGTGCTGGTGGTGACCTGGCGGGCCGTCGAAGCGTTCGCGCGGCATCCGAACTGGACGGCGGTCGGATTCGCCGGGGCGGTGGCCGTGGTCATGCTGATCGGCGCCCGCCGGTGGCCGACCGTCCCGTTCTCCATCCTCGCGGTCATCGCGGCGACCGTCGTGTCCCAGTGCGCGCGGCTGGACGCGGCGAAGCCGATCGGCGACCTGCCGTCCGGGCTGCCCGCGCCGTCCCTCGGTTTCCTGGACCTCGGTTCGCTCGGCACCCTGCTCGGCCCGGCCGTGGCCGTGGCGGCGCTCGCGGCCCTGGAGTCACTGCTGTCCGCCTCGGTCGCGGACGGGATGACGGTGGGGCAGAAACACGACCCGGACCGGGAGCTGTTCGGGCAGGGCCTCGCCAATATCGCCGCTCCGCTCTTCGGCGGCGTCCCCGCTACCGGTGCGATCGCCCGTACCGCGGTCAATGTCCGCACCGGCGCGGGCTCCCGGCTGGCCGCCCTCACCCACGCCGCGGTCCTCGCGGTGATCGTCTTCGCGGCGGCGCCCCTTGTCTCGAAGATCCCGCTGGCCGCCCTGGCCGGGGTACTGCTGGCCACCGCGATCCGCATGGTCGAGGTCGGCTCGCTGTGGGCGATGGCGAAGGCGACCCGCTCGGACGCGCTGATTCTCGTCCTCACCGCCGCGGCGACCCTCGTCCTGGACCTCGTCTACGCCGTGATCATCGGCTTGGTCGTGGCGGGCGCCCTGGCCCTGCGCGCCGTGGCCAAGCAGGCCCGCTTCGACCAGGTGCCCCTCGACCGGGGCGACCACAGCGCCGAGGAGCACGCCCTGCTGGCCGAGCACATCGTCGCGTACCGCATCGACGGGCCGCTGTTCTTCGCCGCCGCGCACCGCTTCCTGCTGGAGCTGACCGATGTGGCCGACGTCCGGGTGGTCATCCTGCGCATGTCGCGGGTGTCGACCATGGACGCCACCGGGGCGCTGGTCCTCAAGGACGCGGTGGAGAAGCTGACACGGCGCGGCATCCTCGTCCTGGCCTCCGGTATACGCCCTGGCCAGCACCAGGTCCTGGACTCCGTCGGCGCGCTGGAGCTGCTGCGGCACGACGGCCGGGAATACGCCACCACCCCGGAGGCGATCCGAGGCGCGTGCGACTACCTGGAACTCGCCGGACTCCTGCCCGCACCTCCCCACCACAAGCCCCGAACCTCCAGCGAGGAAGCCCTGCGATGAGCACTCTCCCCGGTCCCCTCCGCATGGTCGAGGTCTCCGGCCCGGAGACCCGGAGCTGACCCGGGAGCTCGGCGCCACCGCGGTGGTCCGCGCGGACGCCGACGGGCGGGGCAAGAGCATCTGGATCACCCTCCCCCTCTGACCCCGACGGGCCGCACCGCAAAGAAGTTCACCCCCATGACCATCGAGGGGCGCTGCACCATCGAGCAGGATCTCGGCATCCTCTCCGTCGCCGGACATCTGGGCCGGGAGGCGGTCCGTCGCTTCGGTGGCGCGGTCGGCTGGGTGGTCGCCCGCGGCACCGGACCGGTCATCCTCGACCTGACCGCGCTGCTCAGCCGGTCCGCCGAGGGCCGGCTGGCCATCACCGAGGCCGCACGCCGCCTCGCCGGGGCGGGTCGTGGCCTGGAACCGGCCGCCATCCCCGTCGGCGGCTCGCTGGTCCCGACCGGCGACTGCCCGGATCCGCGTCCACTGCGACCTGGCCGCCGCCCTCGCCGCCGATGCCCGGCACCCATCGGTCCCCGAGGAGGGGCAGCAGGCATGGCGCACCGACGGCCGGCCCGCCTGACCCCTGCCCGACCCGCACACCCGCTCACCCGCTCACTGACGGAAAGACCCTTGTGCCATGAGTGACAACCTTGCCCCCTGCCCCGAATGCTCCGGTGCGTACACCTACGAGATGGGTACGCTCCTGGTCTGCCCCGAGTGCGGCCACGAATGGTCGCCGTCCGCGGAGTCCGCAGGTGATGCCGGGGCCAAGGTGATCAGGGACGCGGTGGGCAATGTGCTCGCCGACGGTGACAACGTGACGGTGGTCAGGACGCTCAAGGTCAAGGGCAGCCCCACCGGGATCAAGGCGGGTACCAAGGTGCGCAACATCCGCCTCGTCGACGGTGTGGACGGCCACGACATCGACTGCAGGGTCGACGGGTTCGGCGCCATGCAGCTCAAGTCCAGCGTGGTCAAGAAGGCCTGACCCGACACCTCGCCGTGCCGGCCGCCCGCACGACGTCCCGGGCGGTTGCGCGTCCGCGGTCCTCGTCCTCGCCTGCGGATTCGGCTTGGCCGCGTCCGCAGGCGAGGATGGGCCGCATGTTCGTGACGAGTGGGTGGATGCGATGCGCCGAGGCCCGGCCGGCGGGGCCGTGCCGCTGCACCGGGGAGGGGACGGCCAGGTGAGTACGCCGCTGTACCAGCTGAAGGCCGAGTTCTTCAAGACGCTCGGTCACCCGGCCCGCATCCGGGTCCTGGAGCTGTTGAGCGAGCGCGAGCACGCGGTCGCGGAGATGCTGCCCGAGGTGGGCATCGAGCCCGCGCACCTCTCGCAGCAACTCGCCGTGCTGCGGCGGGCCAACCTGGTCAAGACCCGCAAGGAGGGCTCGACCGTGTACTACTCGCTCACCAGCCCGCACGTCACCGAACTGCTGCGCGTGGCCCGTACGATCCTCTCCGGCGTGCTCGCCGGCCAGGCCGAACTCCTCGCCGACCTGCAGGCCGCGCAGGGCGAGGGGACGCCGCCGTCGTAGCGAAGGCCGCCTCCCGAGCCGACACGGGGTGGCCCGAGCCGCGCCGCCGGCGCCCTTCAACCGTGTACGACGCTGAGCGGCATGGCGCCCGTGCTTCAACCTGCCCGCGCGGGCGACGACCGCTGACGGTCTCAGATGTCTCCCTGCACCAGGGCGTGCAGATGCTCGTCGTGCCATCCGTCCTCGTGCAGCAGCGCGCTGCGCTGGGTGCCCTCGTAGGAGTAGCCGGCCTTCTCCGCCACGCGGCAGGACGCGGGATTCGCGGTCGAGTGGCACAGGCGGAGCCGGTGCAGGCCCAGCTCGTCGAGGGCCCACCGGCTGACGACCCGGGTCGCTTCGGCGACGACACCGCCGCCTCGTGCGGCGGGCAGGATCCAGTAGAGGATCTCGGCGTTGCCGTCGGCGAGGTCGATGTCCCCCCATCCGATCAGGCCCAGGGCCTCGCCGCCGTCCGCCCGGGCGATGGCCCAGATCGCGGCCTCCTCGGTCTGCCAGCGCCGGTGCATCCGCTCGATCCTCCGGCGCGCGCCCTCCGGTGACCCCACCTCCAGGCGGTTCCACTTCCGTATGGCCGGATCCTGGCCGGCGGCCACCAGGACACCGGCGTCGTCGACGTGCCACGGCCGCAGCTCCAGGCCGTGGGGCAGACCGAGCACCGGCTGCTGGAGCTGGGCCATCCGACCTGCGGGAACGACCGGGGGCACCGGTGACGACGGGATCATGGACACATCCTGTCAGAGGCGCCGAGCCCTGATCCACCGCCCCGTGGGGCGGTTATCGGCAGAGTCGGAGTGCAGCCGCCCATAGGGACAGCCGGTCTTCTCGTCCCGGGCCACCGCGACGGAGCCCGGGGCGGGGTTCTCCGGGGACGGCCTACCCTTTACGCATGACCAGCAGCAGCGACCGGAGCCCCGCAGTGGACGTTCAAGCACCCAAGACGTATGAAGTGCGCACCTACGGGTGCCAGATGAACGTCCACGATTCCGAGCGGTTGGCCGGCCTGCTCGAAGACGCCGGGTATGTGCGGGCCCCCGAGGGGTCGGACGGGGACGCGGACGTGGTCGTGTTCAACACCTGCGCCGTACGGGAGAACGCCGACAACCGGCTGTACGGCAACCTCGGCAGGCTCGCGCCGAAGAAGGCCTCGCGGCCCGGCATGCAGATCGCGGTCGGCGGCTGCCTCGCGCAGAAGGACCGCGACACCATCGTGAAGAAGGCGCCCTGGGTGGACGTCGTCTTCGGTACGCACAACATCGGCAAGCTGCCGGTCCTGCTGGAGCGCGCCCGCGTGCAGGAGGAGGCGCAGGTCGAGATCGCCGAGTCGCTGGAGGCCTTCCCGTCCACCCTGCCGACCCGGCGCGAGAGCGCCTACGCGGCCTGGGTGTCGATCTCCGTCGGCTGCAACAACACCTGCACCTTCTGTATCGTCCCGGCGCTGCGCGGCAAGGAGAAGGACCGCCGGCCCGGCGACATCCTCGCCGAGGTGGAGGCGCTGGTCGCCGAGGGTGTCTCCGAGATCACGCTGCTGGGCCAGAACGTCAACGCGTACGGCTCCGACATCGGCGACCGCGAGGCCTTCAGCAAGCTGCTGCGCGCCTGCGGGAACATCGAGGGCCTGGAGCGGGTCCGCTTCACCTCCCCGCATCCCCGTGACTTCACCGACGACGTCATCGCCGCCATGGCCGAGACGCCGAACGTGATGCCGCAGCTGCACATGCCGCTGCAGTCCGGCTCGGACACCGTGCTGAAGGCGATGCGCCGCTCCTACCGGCAGGAGCGTTACCTGGGGATCATCGAGAAGGTGCGGGCCGCCATCCCGCACGCCGCGATCACCACCGACATCATCGTGGGCTTCCCCGGCGAGACCGAGGAGGACTTCGAGCAGACCCTGCACGTGGTCCGTGAGGCGCGCTTCGCGCAGGCCTTCACCTTCCAGTACTCCAAGCGGCCCGGCACCCCGGCCGCGACCATGGAGAACCAGATCCCCAAGGAGGTCGTCCAGGCGCGCTACGAGCGGCTGGTCGCCCTCCAGGAGGAGATCTCCTGGGAGGAGAACAAGAAGCAGGTCGGTCGCACGCTGGAGCTGATGGTGGCCGAGGGCGAGGGGCGCAAGGACGGCGCCACGCACCGGCTCTCCGGCCGCGCCCCCGACAACCGCCTCGTCCACTTCACCAAACCGGAGCAGGAGGTCCGCCCCGGTGACGTGGTCACGATCGAGGTGACGTACGCCGCCCCGCACCACCTCCTCGCCGAGGGCCCCGTCCTCTCCGTGCGCCGCACGCGCGCGGGGGACGCCTGGGAGAAGCGCAACGCCGCCGAGGCCGCCAAGCCGGTCGGCGTCATGCTGGGCCTGCCGAGGATCGGGGTGCCGGAGCCGCTGCCGGTCGCCACGGCAAGCGGCTGCGGCTGCGACTGAGGGCCCGTCACGACAGAGATCGACCTGACCGACGTGCTCATCGAGGACCGACTCGGCCGGCGGCTGGCGTACGGCGTACCCTGCCGATCATGCTTGTCGCCGCCGCAGTCTGTCCCTGCCCTCCGCTGATCGTGCCCGAGGTGGCCGTGGGCGCCGCGCACGAGATGGATGCCGCGCGCGCGGCCTGCGCCGACGCCCTGGGTGTGCTCGCCGCTTCCCGCCCGGACCTCCTGGTGGTCGTCGGGCCCGCCGAGCAGAGCGGGCGCGGATCGTTTCCGCAGGGCACTCGGGGGTCCTTCCGCGGCTTCGGGGTCGACGTGGAGGTCCGCCTGGGCCCCGCCGAGGCGGACGTCTCCGAGCGCGAGCTGCCGCCGTCGCTGGCCGTCGGCGCCTGGCTGCTGGAGCGGACCGGCTGGGCGGATGCCCCGATCGAGGGACTCGGTGTCGGGGAATCGCTCGCGCCCGAGCGGTGCGTCGAAGCCGGAAGGGAGATCGGCGCCAGGGCCGGACGCGTGGCGCTGCTGGTGATGGGAGACGCCAGCGCGTGCCGCACGGTCAAGGCGCCGGGTTACCTGGACGAGCGGGCGGCACCCTTCGACGCGGAGGTAGCCAGGGCGCTGGGCGCGGCGGACGTGGCGGCCGTCCAGGCGCTGGACGCCGAGCTGGCACACGAACTGAAGGCCTCCGGCCGGGCGCCCTGGCAGGTCCTGGCCGGCGCCGCCGAGGGCGCCGACCTCAGCGGCGCACTCCTGTACGAGGACGCGCCGTACGGCGTGGGATACATGGTGGCCACCTGGTCCTAGCGCGGCTCGGTGGCCACCCGGTCCCGGAAACCCCGGCGCACGCGAAACCTGCGGACGGCCGGGAGCCGCTGTGCTCCACGACCGTCCGCCGATCCGCCTGCGGTACGGCCGTATGCCGTCCGGCAGGCTCGTGTGCCGCCGTCCAGGAGGCTCAGGAAGCCGGTGGCGGGCCCTCCGGCGGGGTGGGCCGGGTGGGGGTCGTCGGAGTGCCGCCGGCCCGCTCCGGACCGTGACCTTCCTTGTGCGCGAGTCGGTCGACCGCGTGCTTGGCCTTGCCCGTGCCCGCGTGGATCTTCTCGCTGTACTTGTGCTTGGTCCGGTCGTCCACGGCCTTCGCGGCCTTGTCGATACCGTGCTGAACCTTGTCCCCGTGCTGTCGCGCGAGGTCCGACACCTTGTCCCTGGCCGGGCCGAGCTTGGCCTTCATGTTGTCCAACAGACCCATGGTCCACCTTCCCTCGCGGGGCAGTTACCTGCGGGCGCCCTCGCCGGACTCGTTGTCGGCGGCCTCCTCGGCGGACTGCTGCCTGGGGATGCCGGAGCCGTCGGACGCGTCGTCCGCGGCGGCGTCCGACCGCGTCGCCGCGTCCTCGCTCTCGCCCCCGGCCGACCCCGTCGCCTCCGCCGACCCGGCCGCCTCGGCCTCCGCCGACTGCGCTTCCTCCGCCTCGGCTCCTTCCGGCTCCGCACCGGCCGGTGCCTCGGCGGCCGAGGTCTCCGGAGTCGTCTTCGACCTTCCGAAGAATCGAGCAAAAACGCCCATATCCACTCCATACGGTACTCGTGCGGGCGAATTCCCGCGTTACCCGGTGCGTACGGTTGCGCCGCCCCGGTCACCGCCTCCGGTGATCCGGATGGCGGTATCCGCCACGGGCAACGACCCGGAATCCCACCCGTCACGTAACTCGTTCGAGGCGCGGCCTGGAGGTTTGCGAGACTGGTGCGGTGAGCAGTGCACCCTCCGCCCCCCGTGTCATCGCCGTCGTCGGACCCACCGCGGCCGGAAAGTCCGATCTCGGTGTTTTCCTGGCCCAACAGCTCGGCGGGGAGGTCGTCAACGCGGACTCCATGCAGCTGTACCGAGGGATGGACATCGGCACCGCCAAGCTGACGCCCGAGGAGCGCGGCGGCATCCCGCACCACCTGCTGGACATCTGGGACGTGACGGTCACCGCCTCCGTCGCCGAGTACCAGAAACTGGCCCGCGCCCGGATCGACGCACTGCTCGCCGAGGGCCGCTGGCCGATCCTGGTCGGCGGCTCCGGCCTGTACGTCCGGGGGGCCGTCGACAACCTGGAGTTCCCCGGTACCGACCCCGAGGTCCGCGCCCGCCTGGAGGAGGAGCTGGCCCTGCGCGGCTCGGGTGCGCTGCACGCCCGGCTGGCCGCCGCCGACCCGGAGGCCGGCCGCGCGATCCTGCCGAGCAACGGCCGCCGTATCGTCCGGGCGCTGGAAGTGATCGAGATCACCGGCCGGCCCTTCACCGCCAATCTGCCGGGTCACGACTCCGTGTACGACACCGTCCAGATCGGAGTCGACGTCGCCCGTCCGGAGCTCGACGAGCGCATCGCGCGCCGTGTCGACCGGATGTGGGAGGCGGGCCTCGTCGACGAGGTGCGCGTCCTGGAGGCGGAGGGGTTGCGCGAGGGGCGCACGGCGTCGCGTGCGCTGGGTTACCAGCAGGTGCTCGCGGCGCTCGCCGGAGAGTGCACCGAAGCGGAAGCCCGGGCCGAGACCGTACGCGCGACCAAGCGCTTCGCGCGCCGTCAGGATTCGTGGTTCAGGCGCGATCCCCGGGTGCACTGGTTGAGTGGGGCCGCGGCCGACCGCGGGGAACTTCCGCACCAGGCCCTGGCGTTGGTCGAACGACCGGTTACAGCCTGATCACGTCATGGCATCGGGATGCGCCGCCGGTCATCGAGGCCTTCGGTGCCGTGCCATCATCGAGCTTCGATCGACCAAGTGGAGCCTAGTTGGGAGGGCGCGTGGCGATGGAGGCCGGCCCTCGCGACACCGCACAGAGCGCCGAGCACGTCACCACTGCGGGTGACGAACCGGCCCCGGGCGGCCGTCTGACCGACGACTGCCCGGCCGAGGACCGTCTGACCGAAGAGCGTCTGAACGGAGACCGCCCGGCCGGCCACCGGCTGCCCGAGGCCCGTCGGACCGGGGACCTGCCGGCGGAGGCCGAAGGCCGGCCGGCGGAGGCCCGCCTCACCGACGACCGCCTCACCGACGACCGCCTCACCGACGACCGGCTCGTCGACCCCCGGCTCACGGAAGACCGGCTCACCGCGGACCGGCTGACCGACGACGGTCCCGACGAGACGCCGGACGGTGTGACCGACGACGGGCCGGCGCCCGAGGAGATGTACCCGGGCGGTCCGGAGGTGGAGGTCGAGCTGCGCCCGCAGCGCAGGCTCCGCCTCTGGCAGCTCGCTCCCATCGTGGGACTGTCCGCCGTCGGCTCCCTGATGTTCGCCTTCCCGCTCGCCTTCGACTTCGGCGACAGCGGCGCCGTCATCGCCATGCTCGGCCTGCTGATCTGCTCCTGCGCCGCCGGCTGGGGCATGATGGCCGCCCGCCGCGTGGGCTACACCATGCCCGGCCTCCCGCCACGCGGCTCGGACCAGCGCCCGGACTGGCGGGTCGTACTCGGATACGTCCTCCTGGTGGCCGTGGTCGTGGTCCTCGCGGTCTGGCGCGTGGCAAGGCTGCGCTGAACAACCGGTCCGCAGTGGGACCGCTGCCGTCCTTTACGATCGAGGAATGAGCACGCGCACGCGGATCCCCTTCCTCAAGGGCCACGGCACCGAGAACGACTTCGTGATCGTCCCGGACCCGGAGAACGCCCTCGACCTGAGCCCGGCCGCCGTCGCCGCCCTGTGCGACCGCCGGGCCGGCATCGGCGGCGACGGGGTGCTGCACGTGGTGCGCTCCGCCGCGCACCCGGAGGCCCGGGCGATGGGGGCCGAGGCCGAGTGGTTCATGGACTACCGCAACGGCGACGGCTCGGTCGCCGAGATGTGCGGCAACGGAGTCCGTGTGTTCGCGCGCTACCTCCAGCACGCCGGACACGTGGGCGAGGGCGATCTTGCGATCGCCACGCGCGCGGGCGTGAAGACGGTCCACATCGCGAAGGACGGTGACATCACCGTCGGCATGGGCCGCGCCCGCCTGCCGGAGGGCGAGGTCACGGTGAGCGTCGGCGAGCACAGCTGGCCCGCCCGCAACGTGAACATGGGCAACCCGCACGCGGTCGCCTTCGTCGACGACCTCGCACAGGCCGGCACCCTGTACGACCCGCCGCCGTTCAGCCCGGCCGCCGCCTACCCCGACGGGGTCAACGTCGAGTTCGTCGTCGACCGAGGCCCCGGCCACGTCGCCATGCGCGTGCACGAGCGTGGCTCCGGCGAGACCCGCTCGTGCGGCACGGGTGCGTGCGCCGTCGCCGTCGCCGCCGCCCGGCGCGACGGGGCCGACCCGGCCGTCACCGGGACCCCGGCCACGTACACCGTCGACCTGCCCGGCGGTCGTCTGGTCATCACCGAGCGGCCCGACGGTGAGATCGAGATGACCGGACCCGCCGTGATCGTCGCCGAGGGCGAGATCGACGGTGAATGGCTGGAAAACGCCCTTCGCTGATGCGGCGTGACCGCGTGGGGGACGCCCCGCGGCTTCCGGATCAGCGGTTTCCGGTGCCCCGGGGCGTTGGAAACGGCGGCCGAGACCAAGGCAGTTGGCGCAAACCCTAAACCTCCTTTTCATCGCTCGAATGGGTGATCCGTTTCACGCTCGGCGAGAGGCGGTCGGTCGGGCGTGGTGGGCTCGATAGCATCAAGCACCGGCACGGACGGGGGAACGTCGCCATCCCTGAGCCGCGTACGCCCTGGGGCCTCCGTCCGCCGGTCCACGAGCCGGAGGTGCCCATGAGTGCGGAGGCCACGAACCCTGCGACCCCTGGCCCGGTAGCGCCCACCGCGTCCGCGGCAGCCACCGCCCCCGCGGTGCCCAGGGCGGACCGCAGGAAGTCCCGGCCCCGGATCGACCTGCGCAGGCTCGGCCGGGCCGCGCTGCTCGGCCCCGCCGTGCGCGGCAAACTGCCCGACGCCATCAGCCATGTCGTGGAGGCGCACCGCGCCCATCACCCCGACGCGGACCTCGACCCGCTGCGCCGCGCCTACGTCCTCGCGGAGTCCTCGCACCGCGGCCAGATGCGCAAGAGCGGTGAACCATACATCACCCACCCGCTCGCCGTGACCCTGATCCTCGCCGAACTCGGCGCCGAGACCACGACCTTGACGGCCTCCCTGCTCCACGACACCGTCGAGGACACCGATGTGACGCTCGACCAGGTGCGGGAACAGTTCGGCGAGGAGGTTCGTTATCTCGTCGACGGCGTCACGAAACTGGAGAAGGTCGACTACGGAGCCGCCGCCGAGCCGGAGACCTTCCGCAAGATGCTCGTCGCCACCGGCAGTGACGTGCGCGTGATGTCGATCAAACTCGCCGACCGCCTGCACAATATGCGCACCCTCGGCGTGATGCGCCCGGAGAAGCAGGCGCGGATCGCCAAGGTCACCCGCGACGTCCTCATCCCGCTCGCCGAACGCCTCGGCGTGCAGGCCCTGAAGACCGAGATGGAGGACCTGGTCTTCGCCATCCTGCACCCCGAGGAGTACGAGCACACACGCGAGCTCATCGCCGAGAACGCCGCGCGCCCCGACGACCCGCTCGCCGAGGTCGCCGACGAGATGCGCGGCGTGCTGCGCGAGGCCGGCATCCAGGCCGAAGTCCTCATCCGCCCGCGGCACTTCGTCTCCGTCCACCGCGTGGCCCGCAAACGCGGACAGCTGCGCGGCACCGACTTCGGCCGCCTGCTCGTGCTGGTGAACGAGGACGCCGACTGTTACGCCGTCCTCGGCGAACTGCACACGTGCATGACGCCGGTCGTCTCGGAGTTCAAGGACTTCATCGCCGTACCGAAGTTCAACCTGTACCAGTCACTGCACACGGCCGTCGCCCGCCCCCAGGCCCGAACCGACTCGCCCGGGGGGACCCCTATCGCCGCCCAGGTCGTCGAAGTCCTCATCCGCACCCACCAGATGCACAAGGTCGCCGAGGCCGGCGTCGTCGCCCTCGGCAACCCGTACGCCCCCGCCCCCGCCGTCGACGCCCCCGCCGACGGTGAGCGCGCCGACCCCACCCGTCCCGGCTGGCTCTCCCGGCTCCTCGACTGGCAGCAGGCCGCCCCCGACCCCGACACCTTCTGGTCCACGCTGCGCGAGGACCTCGCCCAGGACCGCGAGATCACCGTCTTCCGCCCCGACGGCGGCACGCTCGGCCTGCCCGAGGGCGCCACCTGCGTGGACGCCGCGTACGCCCAGTACGGCGAGGACGCGCACGCCTGCATCGGCGCCCGTGTCAACGGCCGTCTGGCCACCCTCAGCACCGTCCTGAAGGACGGCGACACCGTCCAGCTCCTCATGGGCCAGGACCCGGCCTCCGAGCCCTCCCGGGAATGGCTGGAGCACGCCCACACCCCGGCCGCCCGCATCGCCATCCAGCGCTGGCTGGCGACGCACCCCGGCGGCGGCACCGGCGCGGAGGACATGACCGGCACCCGCGCCGAAACCGCCGAGGGCACCGCCCCCGCACGGCACGCCGATGCGGCCCCGAGCACCGCCGCGTCCCGCCCGGCGGACGTGGCCCCGGCCGAGGGCACTCCCGCGACCCGGTCCCGCGGCGCCGACGTCCTCGTGGACCGGCCGGGGGCCTCCGTACGGCTCGCCCGGTGCTGTACGCCCGTGCCGCCCGACGAGATCACCGGCTTCGCGGTGCGCGGGGGAGTGGTGACCGTGCACCGGGTGGAGTGCGCCGCGGTGGCGCATATGAAGGGCAGGGGGCGCGCGGAGATCGGCGTGCGCTGGGGGGACACCACCGAGTGCCGGGTCACCCTGGTCGCTGAATCGTTCGGTCGCCCCCATCTGCTCGCCGACCTCACCGAGGCGATCTCCTCGACGGGCGCCGACATCGTCTCGGCGACCGTGGAGCCGCCCAGCCAGCAGCGGGTACGGCACACGTACACCCTCCTGCTCCCCGACGCGGCCGCCCTCCCGGCCCTGATGCGCGCCATGCGGGACGTCCCGGGCGTGTACGACGTGTCCCGCGCCCAGCATCAGGCCCCGGGCTCCTGAGGGCTGCCGCGCTTGGATCAGAAGGCCCTCCCGACCGAACCCGATCGGGTGGGCCGGGTGCGAGTCGCCGTCGTAGCGCGGGCAGGCACTGGTAGCGGTGGGGCATGCTGCTCACCCCCCGCGTCGGCCCTCGTGCCTGCTCCGAGTCACGGACCCAGCCCGGGACCGGATCCCGACCCCACTCCCGGACCCGGCCCCGGGTCTTGCGGCACCGGAAGGCGGCCCTGCTCGCCTCAGCCGTCTCCGTCTGTCTCCTCGCCGCCACGGGCCCGGCCGAGCCCCTCGGCATCGGCGACCGGCTCTACCCGGACCTGGGCAACCCGGGCTACGACGTGGCGTCGTACGACCTGTCCTTCACCTATCCCGGTACCAACGACAAGCCGCTCCAGGCCGTCACCAGCATCGACGCCTGGACCACCGCCGACCTGGACCGGATCAACCTCGACTTCACGCACGGCACCGTGCAGTCCGTCGAGGTCGACGGGCGTCCCGCGGCCTTCGCCAGCGCCGGCGAGGACCTGGTCGTCACCCCGGACCACGGCATCGCGGAGGGCAGCTGGACCCGGATCACGGTGAAGCACACCAGCGATCCCGTCTACGCCAAGGACCAGGACGGCGGCTGGGTGCGCACCTCCGACGGCCTTGTCATGGCCAACCAGGCCGACGCCGCCCACCAGGTCTTCCCGTGCAACGACCACCCGTCCGACAAGGCGATGTTCACCTTCCACATCACCGCCCCGAACGGCTACACGGCCGTGGCCAACGGGCTGCCCGCCGGAGCCGACCGGGTAGGCCGCGCCACCACCTGGACCTACCGCACCCAGCACCCCATGGCCACCGAACTCGCCCAGGTGTCCATCGGCCGTTCCGCCGTGCTGCACCGTGAGGGACCGCACGGCCTGCCGATGCGCGACGTCGTGCCCAGCTCCGACGCCAAGGCCCTCGAACCGTGGCTCGCCAAGACGCCCGGCCAGATCGCCTGGCTGGAGAGCAAGGTCGGCACGTTCCCCTTCGAGACGTACGGCGTGCTCATGGCACAGGCCTCCACCGGGTTCGAACTGGAGACACAGACCCTCTCCCTCTTCGAGAAGAACCTGTTCACCGAGCCCGCCTACCCCAAGTGGTACATCGAGTCGGTCATGGTGCACGAGCTGTCCCACCAGTGGTTCGGCGACAGCGTCAGCCCCGCCACCTGGTCCGACGTCTGGCTGAACGAGGGGCACGCCACCTGGTACGAGCAGCTGTACGCCGAGGAAACCGCGCACCGGCCCATGGAGAAGCGGATGAAGGCCGCGTACAGCGCCTCCGACCGCTGGCGCGAGGCCGGCGGCCCGCCCGCCCGGCCCAAGGTCCCCGCCCCCGGCCAGAAGATCGGCATCTTCCGCCCCAGCGTGTACGACGGCGCCGCGCTGGTCCTCTACGCCCTGCGCCAGAAGATCGGCCGACCGGCCTTCGAGCGGCTGGAACGGATCTGGGTCCTCGAACACCGGGACTCCACCGCCACCACAGCCGACTTCGTCCAGCTGGCCTCGGCGGTCTCCGGCCGCGACCTGAGCGGCTTCCTCAAGGACTGGCTGTACGGTGAGAAGACCCCGCCGATGCCCGGCCACCCGGAATGGAAGCAGCTTTCACCGACCGGGACCGCCGGGCCCGAGGCACCGCGGAGCGCGCGATAACACGGTGACGAGACGGGCCGCCTCGTGCGACCATCTTCGGGTCGGCGCGAGACGGGACAACGGGAATCTCCCGGGGTATTCGTGCGTTGACGACACAGAGCCGGTCCAGCGGGACCGGCCACCGACGCCGTAACGGCTTCCCATCGACGTAAGGATCCAATGACCTCCTCTTCTTCCCCTTCCCAGGACACCAAGCGCCTCGCGTACGCCTATCCCGAGGGTCTTCGGGCCGATGCCCTGATGGAAGAGGACGACGCCTGGAGCTACGAGATCGACGGCGAGCGGGACGGCGACCAGTTCGACCGCTCCGAGCGCGCGGCGCTGCGCCGTGTGGCGGGCCTGTCCACCGAGCTGGAGGACGTCACCGAGGTCGAGTACCGGCAGCTCCGCCTGGAGCGGGTCGTGCTCGTAGGGGTGTGGACCACCGGCACCGCTCAGGACGCCGACAACTCCCTCGCGGAGCTTGCCGCCCTCGCGGAGACCGCGGGCGCGCTCGTGCTCGACGGTGTGATCCAGCGCCGCGACAAGCCGGACGCGGCCACCTACATCGGCTCCGGCAAGGCCCAGGAGCTGCGCGACATCGTCCTCGAATCGGGCGCCGACACGGTCATCTGCGACGGTGAGCTGAGCCCGGGCCAGCTGATCCAGCTGGAGGACGTCGTCAAGGTCAAGGTCATCGACCGTACGGCCCTGATCCTGGACATCTTCGCCCAGCACGCCAAGTCCCGAGAGGGCAAGGCGCAGGTGGCTCTCGCGCAGATGCAGTACATGCTGCCCAGGCTCCGTGGCTGGGGTCAGTCGCTGTCCCGGCAGATGGGTGGCGGTCGCGGCGGCCTCGCCACGCGTGGCCCCGGTGAGACCAAGATCGAGACGGACCGGCGACGGATCCGCGAGAAGATGGCGAAGATGCGCCGGGAGATCGCGGACATGAAGACCGGGCGCGAGATCAAGCGCCAGGAGCGCCGGCGCAACAAGGTGCCGTCCGTCGCCATCGCGGGCTACACCAACGCCGGCAAGTCCTCCCTGCTCAACCGCCTCACGGGCGCCGGCGTCCTGGTCGAGAACGCGCTGTTCGCGACCCTGGACCCGACCGTCCGCCGGGCCGAGACCCCCACTGGCCGGCTGTACACCCTGGCGGACACCGTCGGATTCGTCCGTCACCTGCCGCACCACCTGGTCGAGGCGTTCCGCTCCACCATGGAGGAGGTCGGCGACTCCGACCTGATCCTGCACGTGGTGGACGGCTCGCACCCGAACCCGGAGGAGCAGCTCGCCGCCGTGCGCGAGGTGATCCGGGACGTCGGCGCCACCGACGTGCCCGAGATCGTCGTGATCAACAAGGCGGACGCAGCGGACCCGCTGGTCCTCCAGCGGCTGCTCAGGGTCGAGAAGCGCTCCATCGCCGTCTCGGCCCGCACCGGCCGGGGCATCGAGGAACTGCTCGGCCTGATCGACAACGAGCTGCCCCGCCCCTCGGTGGAGATCGAGGCGCTCGTGCCGTACACCCACGGCAAGCTCGTCGCCCGCGCCCACACCGAGGGCGAGGTGATCTCCGAGGAGCACACCGCGGAGGGCACCCTGCTCAAGGTCCGGGTGCACGAGGAACTGGCGGCGGACCTGGCGCCGTACGCACCGGTCTCCGCGTCCTGATCCAAGGCCATGCGAAAGGCCCGCTCCCCTTTCGGGGGGCGGGCCTTTCGCGCCTCTTCAGCCGCGAGATGGCGAAGTCAACCGCCGTTACTGCCCGGCAAACTTCTTGCTGACCGCCTCATACACGCCCTTGGCCACCGACCCCAGCCGCGGCCCGGCGAGCCAGCCCGACGTCACCGGACCGATCGAGGTGTTGGACACCAGCGCCGGCTTACCGTCGGAACCGGTCTCCACCCAGCCACCGCCGGAGGAGCCCGCGGTCATCGTGCAGCCGATGCGGTACATCGTCGGAGCCGACTGGTCGATGGAGAGCCGGCCCGGCTTGTCCTTGCACTGGTAGAGCAGCTGACCGTCGAACGGAGCCGCCTCCGGGTAGCCCGACGCCGTGATGCCGTCGACCTTCGGCACCGCGGGAGCGTTGAAGTTCACCGGCAGCGCCCCGCCGACGGTCTCCTCCAGCGACTTGCCGCCGTTGCCCTGCTCGGGCGTCACATGGATCACCGCGAAGTCGTACGGGGCACCGTTGCCGCCGGTCTCGCCGCCCTGGTCGATCCACTGCTGCGAGGTCCGCGCCGCATCGGCCCACCAGACACCGTACGGGGCGACCTCGGACCGGCTGGCGTTCTGCAGCTGAGCGACCGACTCGCCGGAGTTGTTGTACGACGGCACGAAGGCCATGTTGCGGTACCAGCCGCCGTTCTTGCCGGCGTGCACACAGTGCCCCGCTGTCCAGACGAGGTTGGACTTGCCCGGGTGCGCGGGGTCCTCCACGACCGTGCCCGAGCACACCATGTGGCCCTGGGGGGAGTCGAAGAACACCTTGCCCGAGGCGGCCGCGTTGGTGTGGTACGGCGGCGTGACCGCCTGGGCCTTCACGGGCTGCGGGGTCGGGTCCGTCACGCCCTGGTCACCGGAGATGTCGTTGTCGTTGACACCCTTGTTCGGGTCGTTGGCGTGGCGCATCCGGTTGGGATCCCACAGGCCCTTGATGATCGGGTTGATGAAGTCGTTGGCCTCGCGCAGCCAGTCTTCCTTGTTCCAGTTCTTCCAGGCGCCGTTCTTCCACTTGTCGATGTCGATCCCGTGCTCCTTGAGCCTCTGCTTGAGGTCGTCCGGGATCCTGATCTTGCCGTCGCCGATGCCGTCCGCGGTCGCCGAGGCGGTCGGCTTGTCGTCGGCCTTGTCGTCGCCGTTGCAGGCAGTGGCGGTCAGCGCCAGCGTGGAGGCGAGGGCGACCGCCGCCAGCGCGGGGGAGGTACGGCGCGCGCCCCTCCCTCGCCGAACAGTGAACGACGGCCGTATGGATCGCATGCTGTGACTCCCCCTGCTGTGAAGGTACTCGGCGCTTCGGCCGTGCCACCGGCCGCGAACTCGTGGGGAGTTCATGCCGGTCTCACGACCGTCTAGGAACGGCATCACACACTATGCGCTGGCTGTGGGGGACTTCCGACGGAACGGCAACGGTTCGGCCACAAGCCGTCTGACCAGGACAACCATCCCTGGATTGCCCGATGTGACGTCCACTCGGCGGTACGGCCTTCCGGATTGCTGTCCATGCCGTCGTCCCGTCGTGGCAATGATCTTGCGTAAACCCGTAACCCGCCGAACGGTCCACGGTTGTAGGGGTGGGGGGCCAGCTGCCTGTCTCCGGTCCCCGAGGATCAACTCGCCTCTGGACAGCGGGGAGGACAGCGAGCCGTGGCCGTTACGGAGTCGATGGCTGCAGGGATGCACGGGGAAGAGCGTGCTGTGCACGAGGGGATCCTCAGACGCCAGTCGGCGCGTGAGTCCTCCGCCCGCACCTATGCCCGGGCCCTGCCCATCGTCCCGGTCCGGGCCCGAGGGCTCACCATCGAGGGCGCCGACGGCCGCCGCTATCTGGACTGTCTCTCGGGCGCCGGAACGCTCGCCCTCGGCCACAACCATCCGGTCGTACTGGAAGCCATCCGCAGGGTCCTCGACTCCGGCGCTCCCCTCTCCGTCCTCGACCTGGCGACCCCCGTGAAGGACGCCTTCATCACCGAGCTGTTCCGCACCCTCCCGCCCGGCCTCGCCGACCGCGCCCGCGTCCAGTTCTGCGGTCCGGCCGGTACCGACGCCGTCGAGGCCGCCCTCAAACTGGTCCGGGCCGCGACCGGCCGCACCGGCATCCTCGCCTTCACCGGCGCCTACCACGGCATGACCGCCGGCGCCCTGGCCGCCTCCGGCGGAGCCCCGGACGTCCAGGTCGCCCGTCTGCCCTATCCGCAGGACTACCGCTGCCCCTTCGGCGTCGGCGGAGCGCGCGGCGCCGAACTCGCCGCTCGCTGGACCGAGTCCCTCCTGGACGACCCCAAGTCGGGCGTGCCCCTGCCCGCCGGGATGATCCTCGAACCCGTCCAGGGCGAAGGCGGAGTGATTCCCGGCCCGGACGACTGGCTGCGCCGTATGCGCCGGCTCACGGCGGACCGCTCCATCCCACTGATCGCCGACGAGATCCAGACCGGAGTGGGCAGGACGGGCGCCTTCTGGGCCGTGGAGCACAGCGGCGTCACCCCTGACGTGATGGTCCTGTCCAAGGCCATCGGCGGCAGCCTCCCACTGGCCGTGATCGTCTACCGCGACGATCTCGACGTCTGGCAACCCGGCGCCCACGCCGGAACCTTTCGGGGCAATCAGCTCGCCATGGCCGCGGGCACCGCCACCCTCACCTATGTCCGAGAGAACGGCCTCGCCGAACGCGCGGCCGACCTCGGCTCCCGCATGCTGAACCAACTCGGCGAACTCGCCGACACGTTCGCGTGTGTGGGCGAGGTGCGGGGGCGTGGACTGATGATCGGGGTCGAGCTGGTGGACCCGGCGCGCGCCGGGTCCGAGCCCCTCGACCACAGCCCCGCGGCCACGGGTCTGGAGCCCTCCCACACCCCGTATCCGGCGGCGCCCGAACTCGCCGTGGCAGTACAGCGGGAGTGCCTCCAGCGCGGCTTGATCGTCGAACTCGGCGGCCGCCACTCGGCCGTGGTCCGCCTGCTTCCCCCGCTCACGATCAGCGAGGAGCAGGCGGCGGCCGTTCTGGACCGGCTGTCGGACGCGGTGGCCGCGGTCGCCCGCAGTCAAGAAGAGCACGGCCCACACGGCCCTCACGGCCCACACCACGGCGGACACCACGGCCCTGGCCAACGCGCGGGCTGAGAGCCACACCCACACCGCCCGGCCCTCGAAGCCGGCACCAGCCTCACGAACACCGACCTTGCTCATCCAACTGCATCTCCTTCCAAGGACGCTCAGGCCGAAACGGGCTCCCATGACACACCCCCAGCCCTCTCGCCCACGCCCGCTCTCCCCGCCGACCCGGCCCTTCGACACGGCCGAGCCGACCGTCGGCGCCGCCGAGGCAACCATCGGCCGGGAGAACGGTGCTCGAGCGACGGCACGAGCCCAGCACCACCCCAGCCAGCCACGAGGAGCCGTCATGAACGCCACTCCCACTCCCGACGGCAGCTCCGGCGCTCCCGACGACCAGGGAGACCCCGCCACCCCGGTCGCTCCCGTGCCGCTCGCCGAGTCGGTTCCCCAGCAGAAGCGGCGCACCGCGGATCTCACCCGTGTGACCGAGCCCGGCGCCGACCTGCTGGACCATCCCGACCCGCATATCGCGGCCCAGGCCGCCGCCGTGGAGAACCTGCTGCGGTGCTGGGTACGCGAGACCAGCCTCGCCGCCCCCACCAGTGGGACCCTCCGCCTCCCGCTTCCGGCCAGCGGCATCTCTCTGCTCGTGCCGGTCCGCTACTGGTCGCCCACCGGCTCGCACCGCTTCGGTCCACCACGCCTGACCAGCGCCCCCGAGGCCGCCCCGGCCGTCGACGCCGTCACCCTGGCGGCGCTGCTCGCCCGGGAGACAGCCGGAGACACGGGCAGTACCTCCCGCGCCCCGGACTCCAATGCGGCCTGCCTCCACGACGACGGCGATCTCGTGGCCAGGGTGGCCGACTCCCTCCGCCGCACCGCGACCTTCATCCGCGACCGGCGCGAGCAGCCCACCGACGCGCCCGACCTCTTCCTCTCCGCAGAGCAGGCGCTCCTCCTCGGACACCCCCTGCACCCGACACCCAAGAGCCGGGAAGGTCTGACCGAGGCAGAAGCCCGCCTCTACTCACCGGAGCTGCGTGGCTCCTTCCCCCTTCACTGGATGGCTGTCGCCCCCTCCCTCCTCGCGACCGACTCGGCCTGGACCGAGCGCGGTCGCCCCGTCCCCGCCGACCATCTCACCCGGCGCCTCGCCGCAACCGACCTCCTCCTGCCCGACGGCCACGCCGCCCTCCCGCTGCACCCGTGGCAGGCCCGCGAGCTGCGCCATCGCGAACCCATCGCCGCCCTGCTCGACTCCGGTCTCCTCCGCGACCTCGGTCCCCTCGGCGCTTACTGGCATCCCACGTCCTCGGTGCGCACGGTCCACCGATCCGGCGCCCCCGCGATGCTCAAGCTGTCGCTGGGACTGCGCATCACCAACTCCCGCCGGGAGAACCTGCGCAAGGAACTCCATCGGGGAGTCGAGGTGCACCGACTGCTGCGCACCGGCCTGTTCAAGCAGTGGCAGGCCGTACACCCCGGCTTCGACATCGTCCGCGACCCCGCCTGGCTCGCCGTCGACGACCCGGACGGCCGGCCCGTGCCCGGACTCGACGTGATGATCAGGCACAACCCGTTCAGCCCGACCGACAACGTCGGCTGTGTCGCCGGTCTCGTCTCGCCCGGGCCCGTTGCCGAACCCGAAGGCAGCTTCTGCGTCCAGCAGCCGGCCCGGCCCATGCGCTCCCGGCTGGCCCAGCTTGTGGCGAAGCTCGCCGCACGCACCGGGCGGTCCGTCGGAGCCGTTGCCGCGGAGTGGTTCCTCCGCTACCTGGAGCAGGTCGTCCGCCCCGTGCTCTGGCTGGACAGCGAGGCCGGCATCGCCCTCGAAGCCCACCAGCAGAACACCCTGCTTCTGCTCGACGGCGACGGGTGGCCCGCCGGCGGCTACTACCGCGACAACCAGGGCTACTACTTCCGCGAGTCCCGGCGAGCCGAACTGGATGCCCGGCTGCCCGGTATCGGTGAGCGCAGCGACACCTTCGTCTCCGACGAGGTCACCGACGAACGCTTCGTCTATTACCTCGCCATCAACAACGTGCTCGGCCTGATCGGCGCGTTCGGCTCCCAACGCCTGGCCGACGAACGACTCCTCCTCGCGGCCTTCCGGCGTTTCCTCACCGATGTCGCCGCAGGACCCAACGCCCTGCGCACCTCCCTGCCCCGCCGCCTGCTCGATTCGCCCGTGCTGCGGTGCAAGGCCAACCTGCTGACCCGGTTGCACGGCCTCGACGAACTCATCGGCCCGGTCGACACCCAGTCCGTCTACGTCACCATCGCCAACCCCCTTCATTCCTGAGCGAATCGAACCGTCTCTCCGCACTTCCGAGGACCATGACCCACCTCGTCTCCTGAGAGGAGCGCACCATGCCTCCCACCGACGCGAACGCCGCCCCCGGTGCCGGCCCTGCCTGTCCGGGAGCCCCCGTCGGCCCTGGCGCCCCTGGCCCCCGCGCGGACAGCATGAGTGCCCTGCGGGCCCCCTTCACCGGGTTCGCCATCGAGGACGACGACGGGGACAGCGAGGACACGCTGGACCTGCATCTGCCCGCCGAGTTCCTCGCGTTCTTCGCCGGAGGGACGGCCTACCTCCTGGACCAGCTCCCCACGTGGGGCCCGGTGGTCACTCGCGTCGGCTCCTTCCAACTGGTTCCTGTCCGTATCGATGAAGACCTGCAGCTCATCCATCGCTGGATGAACGACCCCGCCGTCGCGGAATTCTGGGCGCTGGCCGGGCCCCAGAACCGGACGGAGGACCACCTGCGCGCCCAACTCGAGGGCGACGGACGCAGCACGCCGTGTCTGGGCCTGCTGGACGGCACACCGATGAGCTACTGGGAGATCTACCGGGCAGACCTGGATCCGCTGGCCCGCCGCTATCCGGCTCGTCCGCATGACACCGGGATCCACCTCCTCGTCGGCGGAGCGGCGGATCGAGGGCAGGGACTGGGATCCGTCCTGCTCCGCGCCGTAGCCGACCTGATCCTGGACCGGCGCCCCGCCTGCGCACGGGTCGTAGCGGAACCCGATCTTCGCAACACCCCCTCCGTCGCAGCGTTCCTGAGCGCCGGCTTCCGGTACGCGGCCGAGGTCGACCTGCCCGGCAAGCGGGCCGCCCTCATGATCCGTGACCGAGTCCTGCGCGATGTTCTGTAGCGCTGTGTGACTGTGCGCTCACCTGTAGTACGAAGCGCGGGGCGCTGGGGTTCCCGCGTTCCGAGAAATTTCCGAAGCCAATTTCCACCAGGAGCCCGGCCGTGATCCCGCCCTCCCTCGCCGTCTTGATCGCCCGTTTGTCGGTGCCGGGCCGTAGGGTGGTCGGGCTATGACGAAGCCCTCCCTCCCCGAACTCCTGCATGCCGCTGTCACCGCTGTCGGCGGCACGGAGCGCCCCGGCCAGGTGACCATGGCCGAAGCGGTCGCCGAGGCGATCGACGACGGATCCCACCTGCTGGTCCAGGCCGGCACCGGCACCGGTAAGTCGCTCGGCTATCTCGTGCCGGCGCTCGCGCACGGGGAACGGGTGGTCGTAGCGACGGCCACACTCGCGCTGCAGCGCCAGCTCGTGGAACGCGACCTGCCGCGCACGGTCGAGGCCCTGCACCCGCTGCTGCGCCGCCGGCCGGAGTTCGCGATGCTCAAGGGCCGGTCGAACTATCTGTGCCTGCACCGCCTGCACGAGGGCATGCCGCAGGACGAGGAGGACGGCCTCTTCGACCAGTTCGAGGCCGCCGCGCCCACCAGCAAGCTGGGCCAGGACCTCCTGCGGCTGCGGGACTGGTCCGACGAGACGGAGACGGGCGACCGGGACGACCTCACCCCGGGCGTGTCGGACCGCGCCTGGGCGCAGGTGTCGGTGTCGTCGCGGGAGTGCCTGGGCGCGTCGAAGTGCGCCTACGGCGCCGAGTGCTTCGCGGAGATGGCCCGCGAGCGCGCCAAGCTCGCCGAGGTCGTGGTCACCAACCACGCGCTGCTCGCCATCGACGCCATCGAGGGCGCGCCGGTGCTGCCGCAGCACGAGGTGCTGATCGTGGACGAGGCGCACGAGCTCGTCTCGCGGGTCACCGGCGTCGCGACCGGCGAGCTCACGCCCGGCCAGGTCAACCGGGCGGTGCGCCGCGCCGCCAAGCTGGTGAACGAGAAGGCGGCCGATCAGCTCCAGACCGCCGCCGAGGGCTTCGAGCGGCTGATGGAGCTGGCGCTGCCCGCCCGTCTGGAGGAGATCCCGGAAGACCTCGGCTATGCCCTGATGGCGCTGCGGGACGCCGCCCGGACGGTCATCTCCGCGATCGGTGCGACGCGCGACAAGTCGGTGCAGGACGAGGACGCCGTCCGCAAGCAGGCCCTGGCCTCGGTGGAGACGGTGCACGACGTGGCGGAGCGGGTCCTGAACGGCTCGGAGTGGGACGTCGTCTGGTACGAACGGCACGATCGCTTCGGTGCATCCCTGCGGGTCGCTCCCATGTCGGTCTCGGGCCTGCTCAGGGAGAAGCTCTTCGCCGACCGCGCCGTCGTCCTCACCTCTGCGACCCTCAAGCTGGGCGGCGACTTCAACGGCGTCGGTGCGTCCCTGGGCCTCGGCCCCGAGGGTGTGGAGGGCGAGGACCTGCCGAAGTGGAAGGGCGTCGACGTCGGCTCGCCCTTCGACTACCGCAGGCAGGGCATCCTCTATGTCGCCAGGCATCTCTCGCGCCCCGCGCGTGACGGAGAACGTTCCGACATGCTCGACGAGCTGACCGAACTCATCCAGGCGGCCGGTGGCCGCACGCTCGGGCTGTTCTCGTCCATGCGGGCCGCGCAGCTCGCGGCGGAGGAGCTGCGCTCCCGGATTCCCGAGTTCCCGATCCTGCTCCAAGGCGAGGAGACCCTCGGCGAACTGATCAAGAACTTCGCGGCCGACCCGAAGACCTGCCTGTTCGGGACCCTGTCTCTGTGGCAGGGCGTCGACGTGCCCGGCTCCAGCTGTCAGCTCGTCGTCATGGACAAGATCCCGTTCCCTCGTCCCGACGATCCGCTGATGAGCGCCCGGCAGAAGGCGGTGGAGGACGCGGGCGGCAACGGCTTCATGGCGGTGGCGGCCACCCACGCGGCCCTGCTCATGGCCCAGGGTGCCGGCCGGCTCGTCCGCGCGTCGGGGGACCGGGGTGTGGTCGCCGTACTGGACCAGCGGCTGGCCACGGCACGGTACGGCGGCTATCTCAAGGCGTCACTGCCGGACTTTTGGTACACCACGGACCGTAACCAGGTGCGCAAGTCGCTCGCGGCGATCGACGCGGCGGCGCAGGCGACGGAAGCGCAGCAGGCCGAGGCCAAATGATCGCGGGGTAGCCTGACCGGCGCCGGTCAGGCTACCCCGCGATGCGAAAGCACCGTGCAGCCCGCTGGACACAGCAGGGCCCCGGAACCGGCGCAGGGGTTCCGGGGCCCGGTCGGGGAGCGAGCCGGCCATACGGCCCGCCCGCCGCAGGCGTCACACGCGCCGCAGCACCGCGACGACCTTGCCCAGAATGGTCGCGTCGTCACCGGGGATCGGCTCGTAGGCCGCGTTGTGCGGGAGGAGCCAGACATGGCCGTCCTCGCGCTTGAAGCGCTTGACGGTGGCTTCGCCGTCGAGCATCGCCGCCACGATGTCGCCGTTCTCGGCGACCGGCTGACGGCGGACGGTGACCCAGTCGCCGTCGCAGATCGCGGCCTCGATCATGGAGTCACCGACGACCTTCAGCACGAACAGCTCACCGTCGCCGACGAGCTGGCGGGGGAGAGGGAAGACGTCCTCGACGGACTCTTCCGCGAGGATGGGGCCACCTGCGGCGATGCGGCCGACCAGCGGGACGTACGACGCGGCGGGCTTGCCGGCGGTGTCCGTGGGCTGCACGGTCACGGCCTGGTCCGAACCTCGGACCTCGTACGCGCGCGGGCGGTGCGGGTCGCGGCGCAGAAAGCCCTTCCGCTCCAGCGCCATCAGCTGGTGGGCCACCGAGGAGGTGCTCGAGAGACCGACGGCCTGGCCGATCTCCCGCATCGACGGCGGGTAACCGCGCCGCTGTACGGAGTCCCGGATGACTTCGATCACGCGGCGCTGCCGGTCGGTGAGCCCGGAGCTGTCCGCCCGGATGCCTGGAGGTCGGCCCGGCAGGGAACGCTTGTGTCCCTCGGGATTCGTGGCTTCGTTCATCACGTGTACCGGCTCGACTCGTCCCTGGGAGCGGTCCTGGGCGGTGATGGTGGCACTGTCTGCGGTGGTGGTCACGTCGGCCCCTCTCGATGGTCTCCCTGCTGGACAACGGTAGTTGCTTTCGAAAGGTTGCGCCAAACACACGTTCGAGTGAAAAAGTGCGATTCACCTGACGCGATCATGTGTCTGGGTGTATCGCTGACACGCCACCGGGCGGGCAAAAGCGCCCATTGTTGTACTCTTCACCGCTGAGGTTGCCGACCTCGTGGGTCGCTGCCCCAGTCTGCCATCCGGAACCTGCTCGTCCGGGCTCCGGGTCCCTTCTGTGCCGGAGTCCCACGCGTCCTCCGTGCGGCGCCCACGCTATCTCCGTAAGCCTCACAGCGATACGGCTCTGCGCCCGCGTGTCTCTGCGGGCTCTGTGCAGGTCAGCGTCCGCTTCCTTGTCTCGCGACACGCGAGTTGGCTTCGATGTATGAGCCAAGCCCCACATCTAGTGGTTGGATTTCTGCGCCAGCCCAGAAGTTGTGGTCCCCCCGGTCCGAGGTGACTCGGCGATCGCCTATGCTTAGGGCTGCTTCGCGGGGCTCATGTGGCCTGGTGAGGTTTTTGAGTCTGCTGTGAGGAGGGTTGGAGATCATGCACTGCCCCTTCTGCAGGCACCCCGACAGCCGTGTGGTCGACAGTCGTACGACCGACGACGGCACGTCGATCCGCAGGCGCCGCCAGTGCCCTGACTGCTCCCGTCGTTTCACGACCGTGGAGACGTGCTCGCTCATGGTGATCAAGCGGTCCGGGGTCACCGAGCCTTTCAGTCGTACCAAGGTCATCAATGGCGTGCGCAAGGCATGCCAGGGACGGCCTGTCACCGAGGACGCGCTCGCCCAGCTCGGCCAGCGGGTCGAGGAGGCGCTGCGAGCCACCGGAAGCGCCGAGCTGACCACCCATGACGTGGGGCTGGCCATACTCGGCCCGTTGCAGGAGCTCGACCTCGTCGCCTATCTGCGATTCGCCTCCGTCTACCGGGCGTTCGACTCGCTCGAGGACTTCGAGGCTGCCATCGCGGAGCTGAGGGAGGCGACGCGAGGCCCCGCCGCGGACGAGGAAGTCGCGGGAGCGGGGAGCCAGGAAGACGACCGCGGGCGCGGCGGGACCACTCAGGTCCCCGTGCCCGCCCACGTCGCCGACTGACCGGCGGGCCGGAATCCGGAGGAGAGCCGGGTTCCGGCCGCCGGGCGGCGACCGAAGACCTGTTGCGGGCGGCAGCTGAGGGTGCCCGCAACACAAGACAGAACACCGTGCCACGGGAACAAACGGGGCACTTCAGGGCGTTTCGCCCGTACAGGGAGGCGGCATGACAGAGACGGCGAGCGGTCCGGCACGAGGTTCCCGAGCCAAGGGCACCAAGGCGGGTAACAAGGGACTGCACATCGAGCGCATCCACACCACCCCCGGCGTGCACCCGTACGACGAGGTTTCGTGGGAGCGCCGTGACGTCGTCATGACCAACTGGCGCGACGGCTCGGTCAATTTCGAGCAGCGTGGCGTCGAGTTCCCCGACTTCTGGTCGGTGAACGCGGTCAACATCGTCACCAGCAAGTACTTCCGTGGTGCCGTCGGCACCCCGCAGCGCGAGACCAGCCTCAAGCAGCTGATCGACCGCATCGTGAAGACATACCGGAAGGCAGGCGAGGACCACAAGTACTTCGCCTCGCCCGCCGACGCCGAGATCTTCGAGCACGAGCTGGCCTACGCGCTCCTGCACCAGATCTTCAGCTTCAACAGCCCCGTCTGGTTCAACGTGGGCACCCCGCAGCCCCAGCAGGTCTCCGCCTGCTTCATCCTGTCCGTCGACGACTCCATGGAGTCGATCCTCGACTGGTACAAGGAAGAGGGCATGATCTTCAAGGGCGGCTCCGGTGCCGGCCTGAACCTCTCCCGCATCCGCTCCTCCAAGGAACTGCTGTCCTCCGGTGGCAACGCCTCCGGTCCGGTCTCCTTCATGCGCGGCGCCGACGCCTCCGCCGGCACCATCAAGTCCGGTGGTGCCACCCGCCGCGCCGCCAAGATGGTCGTGCTCGACGTCGACCACCCCGACATCGAGGACTTCATCGAGACCAAGGTCAAGGAGGAGGAGAAGATCCGCGTCCTGCGCGACGCGGGCTTCGACATGGACCTGGGCGGCGACGACATCACCTCCGTCCAGTACCAGAACGCCAACAACTCGGTCCGCGTGAACGACGAGTTCATGAAGGCGGTCGAGGAGGGCGACAAGTTCGGCCTGCGCGCTCGTATGACCGGTGAGGTCATCGAGGAGGTCGACGCCAAGGCACTCTTCCGCAAGATCGCCGAGGCCGCCTGGGCCTGCGCCGACCCGGGCATCCAGTACGACGACACCATCAACAACTGGCACACCTGCCCCGAGTCCGGCCGGATCACCGCGTCGAACCCGTGCAGCGAGTACATGCACCTGGACAACACGTCCTGCAACCTGGCCTCGCTGAACCTGATGAAGTTCCTGAAGGACGACGGCAAGGGCAGCCAGTCCTTCGAGACCGAGCGCTTCCAGAAGGTCGTCGAGCTGGTCATCACCGCGATGGACATCTCGATCTGCTTCGCGGACTTCCCGACCCAGAAGATCGGCGAGAACACGCGCGCCTTCCGCCAGCTCGGCATCGGCTACGCCAACCTCGGCGCCCTGCTGATGGCCACCGGCCACGCCTACGACTCCGACGGCGGCCGCGCCCTCGCCGGCGCCATCACCTCCCTGATGACCGGTACGGCCTACCGCCGCTCCGCCGAGCTGGCCGCGGTCGTCGGCACGTACGACGGCTACGCCCGCAACGCCGACGCCCACAAGCGCGTCATGGCGCAGCACGCCGACGCCAACGGCAAGGCCGTCCGCATGGACGACCTGGACACCCCGGTGTGGGCCGCCGCCACGGAGGCCTGGCAGGACGTCGTCCGTCTCGGTGAGAAGAACGGTTTCCGTAACTCGCAGGCGTCCGTCCTCGCCCCGACCGGCACCATCGGTCTCGCGATGTCCTGCGACACCACCGGTGTCGAGCCCGACCTGGCGCTCGTGAAGTTCAAGAAGCTGGTCGGCGGCGGCTCGATGCAGATCGTCAACGGCACCGTCCCGCAGGCCCTGCGCCGCCTGGGCTACCAGGAGGAGCAGATCGAGGCGATCGTCGCCCACATCGCCGAGCACGGCAATGTGATCGACGCCCCCGGACTGAAGCACGAGCACTACGAGGTGTTCGACTGCGCCATGGGCGAGCGCGCCATCTCCCCGATGGGCCACGTCCGCATGATGGCCGCGATCCAGCCGTGGATCTCCGGCGCCATCTCCAAGACGGTCAACATGCCGGAGACGGCGACCGTCGAGGAGGTCGAGGAGATCTACTTCGAGGCCTGGAAGCTGGGCGTCAAGGCGCTCGCGATCTACCGCGACAACTGCAAGGTCGGCCAGCCGCTGTCGGCCAAGAAGAAGGAGACCGAGGAGAAGAAGGCCGAGGAGCCCGCGGCCGTCGAGGCCAAGGTCGAGAAGGTCGTCGAGTACCGCCCGGTCCGCAAGCGTCTCCCCAAGGGCCGCCCGGGGATCACCACGTCCTTCACGGTCGGTGGCGCCGAGGGTTACATGACCGCCAACTCCTACCCGGACGACGGTCTCGGCGAGGTCTTCCTGAAGATGTCCAAGCAGGGCTCGACCCTCGCGGGCATGATGGACGCCTTCTCCATCGCGGTCTCCGTCGGCCTCCAGTACGGCGTGCCGCTGGAGACGTACGTCTCGAAGTTCACCAACATGCGCTTCGAGCCGGCCGGCATGACGGACGACCCGGACGTGCGGATGGCGCAGTCGATCGTCGACTACATCTTCCGCCGCCTGGCGCTGGACTTCCTGCCCTTCGAGACCCGTTCCGCGCTCGGCATCCACTCCGCCGAGGAGCGTCAGCGGCACCTTGAGACCGGTTCCTACGAGCCGAACGAGGACGAGGTCGACGTCGAGGGTCTGGCCCAGTCCGCGCCCCGCGCGCAGGAGCTGAAGGCGGTCGCCACGCCGAAGGCCGAGTCCGAGGCGGACAAGCCCGCCCCGAAGCAGGCCCACACCAGCGCCGAGCTGGTGGAGATGCAGCTGGGCATCCAGGCCGACGCCCCGCTGTGCTTCTCCTGCGGTACGAAGATGCAGCGGGCCGGTTCCTGCTACATCTGCGAGGGCTGCGGCTCGACCAGCGGCTGCAGCTGATGAAGCGCGGTTTCTGAAGTGAAGCAAGGGGCGCCGGCAATGGCCGGCGCCCCTTACCGCTACTGGGCCCTGCCCATGACCCGGGTGAAGGTCGCCGGGTCCTCCTCGAAGCCGTGCACGCCGGGACGGAAGCTCCACTCCCCGGAGTCGTCACGGACGAATTCCGCGATCGTGGCCGCCGTCGCGCCGAGGACCGAGCCGAAGTCGTCCTGGGCGAGCACGGTGTAGCGGTCCACCCGGATGCGCATGGCCGGATTCAGCACATCGACGAACGTCTTGTGGCCGAACCGCTGTTGGATGACGACACCGACCACCACGCGCGCGTACCGGCCGTCGAGCCGGTCCAGTTCCAGCGTCATCACCTCGTCCCAGCCGAAGCCCCTGCCGTCCGTGCTGTCCCGGTTGAGGAAGATCGTGCCGTCTGGTGAGCGGCTGTCGAAGTGCACCAGATAGGCCGGGGTCCCGTACGCATCGCCCGACAGGAACGTCGCGGCGACGAGGTCGAGATCGGTGGGCGGCTGACCCGCAGGACTGGGGTCCCACTTGAGCCCGACCTCGACCTTGCCGATTCCCTTGCTGAAACCGGTCAACAGGCTTCCCCTTCCCCCGGTGGCTGCCATGCTCCCCAACTCGGGTGCAGTCAGGGCTTCTTGTCCATCGTGCCACGCGCGCGGGGCGCATGCGCGGGCGATCTCCGCCCGAGCGTGACCGACGCCACGCCCCGTGGCCTTACGATGGCGCGGTGCTGGTCAAGTGGATTCGCTGCACCGTGGTGGACCGCCGCGGCTTCGAGCGGGGGCAGCGGAAATGGGCGGGGCTTCTGGGGGAGCCGGGTTTCCGGGGGCAGGGTGGAGGCTGGAGCCGGCAGCGGCCGGGGGTGGCACACATCTTCGCCTTCTGGGAGAGCCGTGCCTTCTACGACTCCTTCATGGCCCGCTCGCACGACCGCCTGGCGGCCGCCCAGTCCGGCACGTTCAAGGATGTGCAGGTCAAGCTCTTCGAGTACCGCTTCGATGTGAAGACGGGCTTCGAGCCGCGGTTCACCGACTCCGATCTGATCCGTGTGGCCCTGTGCCGCGTCCACGAGGAGCGCGTCGAGCACTTCACGCTCATGCAGGAGAAGGTCTGGAACCCGGCGATGGCTGGTTCGCCCGGCATGATCCGCGGCATGTTCGCCGAGGCGCCCGCACAGGAGTTCCTGGTCCTGTCGATGTGGCGGTCGGCGGCAGAGCACGGCAAGTACCGTACCGAGCGGGTGGAACGTCTCGCGCTGCGTGCCCAGACCGAGGCCGACGTCGCGGCGCTCTCCGGTGACATCGTGGAGCTGGAGCCGTCCTGGACGGTCTGAGGCCACCGTCGTACGTTTGAATACCAAACTCACCGCCTGAAGGTGCGACTCGCCGGGCCCGGGAAAGGCCCTGGCGGCGAGATTCGTGTGAGCTACGCCGTATGGGGCCGGTACGAGTGCTCGATCTTCCCTCGTTCGATCTAGGGTTTCGGCATGGCACGACCACGGCGCATCGTCCTTGTCCGGCACGGCGAGTCCACGGGCAACGTCGACGACTCCGTGTACGAGCGCGAGCCCGACCACGCTCTCGCGCTGACCGAGCGCGGCTGGCGGCAGGCGGAGGAGACGGGCAAGGAGCTCCGGGAGCTCTTCGGCCGGGAACGCGTGAGCGTGTACGTCTCTCCGTACCGCCGGACGCACGAGACGCTCCGCGCCTTCCACCTCGACCCCGAACTCATACGGGTCCGGGAGGAGCCGAGGCTGCGCGAACAGGACTGGGGCAACTGGCAGGACCGCGACGACGTGCGCCTGCAGAAGGCCTACCGCGACGCGTACGGCCACTTCTTCTTCCGGTTCCCGCAGGGCGAGTCCGGCGCCGACGTGTACGACCGGGTCGGCGGCTTCCTGGAGAGTCTCTTCCGTAGCTTCGAGGCCCCGGACCACCCGCCGAACGTCCTCCTGGTGACACACGGACTGGCGATGCGACTGTTCTGCATGCGCTGGTTCCACTGGACGGTCGCGGACTTCGAGTCACTGTCGAACCCCGGGAACGCCGAGATGCGGATGCTCGTTCTCGGGGATGACGGCAAGTACACGCTCGACCGGCCCTTCGAGCGCTGGCGGAAACCGGTGCCGTACTGGGCGAACCTGGGCGAACGGATAGAGTGGCAGAGCGATGACCGCTGACTCCTCTTCCTTCGGACGCCTGGAGCGCGCCCTGGCGAGCCTGCGCGGACTGGCCGTGGGGGACGCCCTGGGCTCCCAGTTCTTCGTCCCGGCGAACTACCCCCTGCTGAAGCGACGCGCGCTGCCCGCGGGTCCCTGGCAGTGGACGGACGACACCGAGATGGCCTGCTCCGTGGTGGCCGTCCTCGCCGCCCACCGGCGCATCGACCAGGATGCACTGGCCCGCGCCTTCGCCGAGCACCACGACTTCGACCGGGGCTACGGCCCCGCGGTCAACCGGCTGCTGAGACTCGTCCGGGAGGGCGAGGACTGGCGTGAACTGGCCGCAGCACTGTTCAACGGACAGGGGTCCTGGGGAAACGGAGCGGCGATGCGGATCGCTCCCCTCGGCGCCTGGTACGCGGACGATCCGGAGCAGGCGACCCACCAGGCGGAGATCTCGGCCTACCCCACCCACCAGCACCGCGAGGCCGTCGTCGGCGCCATGGCCGTGGCCGCCGCGGCGGCGCTGGCCGGCTCGCCGGACGGACCGCCCAGCCCAGAGGCGCTCTTGGACGGCGTCATCGCCCTGGTGCCGAAGAGCGCCGTCGGTCAGGGGCTCCGGCGCGCCCGGGACATGCTCGACTACGGCGACGCGGGCACCGTCGCGGCGGTGCTGGGCTGCGGACGCCGTACGACCGCCCACGACACCGTTCCCTTCGCCCTCTGGTCGGCCGCGCGGAGCCTGGGCGACTTCGAGGAGGCCTTCTGGACGACGGCCGGGGTCGGCGGCGATATGGACACGACCTGCGCGATCGTGGGCGGCGTGATCGCCTCTGGCAAGGCGGGGACACCGCCCGCCGAGTGGGTGGAACGCTGTGAGGTGCTGCCGGACTGGGTGCCGGCGGCGCTCTGACGGGTCCGACGGCCGTGGCCGGAGGGCATCCGGGTGTGATCTCGTGGCCCGAGCCGGTGACGTTCACGCCCGGGTAGGCGGTCTTGGAAACTCTCCGTGCCTGGCGGGAACTCTGCGTAACCGTCAGCCGTTCCTCTCATGTCCGCCGTACGCCGCGGCTTGCGGCGGCGGGTCGCCGGACAGGCGCAGAGCGATGGTTGGCGGGGGTGTGGAGATGGCCTACCTGATGGCGGTGCTGGTGGTGGTTCCCGTCCTGGCGCTCCTGCGGGTGCCAGCGGCCTGGGTGCGGTCGGCCGGACCGTCGCGTGTGCCGCCCATCCCCGGGCGGCGGTCCGGCCGACTGTTTCTCCGTGCGGCCGGGGACGGTTCAGCCGATGCCCGGACCCGCCACGCCTGCGAGGGAATCGAGATCGCTCTTGCGGACCCTGATCACCAGCCAGGAGGTGAGGAACGCGACCCCGGCCATCGCGGCAGCCGGCACGAAGGCGGTGGAGATGCCGTGGGCGAGCACATCGTGTCCCCAGGGCGCGGGCAGTTGGTGCGTCTTGGCGAAGTGGGCCTGCTGTCCTGGCGAGCCGTGGGCGAGGAACTTCGGCAGCTGCTTCTTCGTCTCGTCCTTGGCGGCCGAGCCGAACACCGTCGTCAGGATGGACAGCCCGAGCGAACCGCCCACCTGTTGCATGGCGTTGAGCAGTCCGGAGGCGGCACCCGCCTCGTGCTGGGCGACGCCGGCCACTGCCGTGACCGTGGCCGTCACGAAGTTCAGGCCCATGCCGAAGCCGAACACCAGCATCGGCCCCAGCACGCCGCCGAGGTAGGAGCTGTCCGGCCGGATGAAGGCCTGCCAGGTCAGCCCGATCGCCACGAGCCCCGTGCCGGCCATCATGAACGGCCTCGGGCCGAGTGCCGGAAGGAAGCGCTGGGACAGTCCGGCACCGACCGCGATCGCGACCGTCACGGGAAGGAAGGCCAGACCCGCCTTGATCGCGCTGTAGCCGAGCACGTCCTGCACGAACAGCACGATGTAGAAGAACATGCCGAACATCGCCGCGGCGAGGCTGAGCATGATCACGTACGTGCCCCAGCGGTTGCGGTCTGCGAACATCCTGAGCGGGGTGATCGGCTCCTTCGCCCGTACCTCGGTGAGGACGAAGGCGACCAGCAGCACCAGAGCCGCGCCGAACGAGCCGAGAGTGAGACCGTCCCGCCAGCCGTTCTCCGAGGCGCGGATGAACCCGTAGACGAGCGAGGCCATGCCCGCCGTCGAGGTCAGCGCACCCGTGATGTCGAAGCGCCCGGGATGCCGCTCGGACTCGTTGATGTACAGCGGCGCGAGCGAGGCGATCAGCACGCCGATCGGCACGTTGACGAACAGCACCCACCGCCAGTCCAGCCAGTCCGTGAGCATGCCGCCCGCCAGCAGGCCGATGGCGCCGCCACCCGCGGACACGGCGGCGAACACACCGAACGCCCGGTTGCGTTCCGGGCCTTCGGGGAAGGTCGTGGTGATCAGCGCCAGCGACGTGGGCGAAGCGATCGCACCGCCCACCCCCTGCAGAGCCCGTGCGGCCAGCAGCTGCCAGGGTTCCTGGGCGAGACCACCCAGCAGGGAGGCGAAGGTGAACAGGAGGATGCCGGTCATGAAGACCCGGCGCCGGCCGAGGATGTCACCGGCCCGCGCACCGAGCAGCAGCAGGCCGCCAAAGGTGAGCGTGTAGGCGCTGACCACCCAAGTCAGGTCCGTCGTGCTGAACTTGAGCGCGTCTTGAATGTGCGGGAGCGCGATATTCACAATCGTCGCGTCGAGTACCACCATGAGTTGGCAGGCCGCGATGACGGTGAGTGCGATGCCGGGATGCCCCTCCCGGCGGGCCACGCCGCGTTTTGGTTCCTGAAGCAGCTGAGAGGTCGTCACAATGGGTCCCCCATAAAGGCGTTAGTGAACGCTCGCGTTCACTGAGGCGTCCACGGTAGTGAGTCCGCAACAGTGAACGCAAGCGTTCACTTAATCCTGCGCCCCGCTTTGCGTCCCCCTGTTGCTGCGGCGTGGCGCACCCCGCCCCCGGAATCCCCGCTTCCCTTGTTGGAGGGACACAGATGGTTACCTCGCGCTGGACGGCCGCTCCCGATCGGGCGGCTTCCCCTCGTCGGCGCGGAGTGGTGCTGGAGCGCGCGATCCTCGACGCCACGCTGGAGCAGCTCGGCGAGGTCGGCTGGAAAGGCCTGACCATGGAGGGAGTCGCCGCCGGCGCGCAGACCGGCAAGGCGGCGGTGTATCGCCGCTGGCCCTCCAAGGAGGACCTTGTCGCGGACGCCCTGGTGGCCGGACTGCCACGGGTCGAGACGGCTCCGGACCTCGGCGGTGTGCGCGAGGACCTCCTCGCTCTGTGTCGCCAGGTGCGGCAGATCATGTTCTCGCCCCCGGGTGTCGCGCTGCGCTCCGTGATTCACGAGTGCGATCAGACCCAGGTGGAACGCTTCCAGGAGGTGATCGTCGGAGGAGTGGTGGAGCCGACCGTCAAACTGCTTGGTGAGGTCATCACCCGCGGAATAGAGCGGGGCGAGGTGCGTCCGGACGCGGCCAACGGCTATGTCTTCGACGCCATCCCGGCCATGATGATGTACCGCTCGAAGATGTGCGCCAGTGAATGGAGCGATCAGGATCTCGAAGAGATGATCGACCAGCTGATGCTCCCGCTGCTGCGGCCCCACGGCAGCTGATCCCCCGCGGAGGCGATCCGTCTGGCGGTGGGGCGACCGGGGTGTCGGCCGACGATCCCATCGGCGTACGCTAAGGGCGCCATGCCGTACGAACCGCCTAATCACACCGTCGAGCGCTCCCTGCGCGCCACGACCGGAGCGAAGGTCATTGCCGGTGTCGACGAGGTGGGGCGCGGCGCCTGGGCCGGACCTGTCACCGTCTGCGCCGCGATCACCGGACTCCGCCGCCCGCCCGAGGGGCTGACCGATTCCAAGCTGCTGACGATCAAGCGGCGCACGGAACTGGCGGAGGTCCTGCAGGCGTGGGTGACGGCCTATGCGCTGGGGCATGCTTCTCCCGAGGAGATCGACGACCTGGGGATGACGGCCGCGCTGCGGCTCGCCGCGGTCCGTGCCCTGGACATCCTGCCGGTCCGCCCCGACGCCGTGATCCTCGACGGGAAGCACGACTACCTCGGCACCCCCTGGAAGGTGCGCACGGTGATCAAGGGCGATCAGTCGTGTGTGGCCGTCGCGGCGGCGTCGGTGATTGCCAAGGTTCAGCGCGACAAAATGATGGCCGAACTGGGTGTCGACCATGCACACTTCGGATTTGCGGACAACGCCGGGTATCCGTCGCCCGTGCACAAGGCCGCACTGGCGGAGTGGGGGCCCACCCCGCACCACCGCTTGTCGTGGGCGTATCTTGATGCGTTGCCTCAGTGGCGGCACCTCAAGAAGGTCCGCAGCTGGGCGGACGGAAGCGTTCCGGAGATCGAGGGTCAGCTCGGCTTCGATTTCTGACGGTTCCGCTCGCACTGATGTGCCACCCGGTCACCCGCGTCGCACCAATGTTTGATAAATATCAGCTCATGCCTCTCATTCCCGAGGAGCCTCAGATTCACGAGAGTGCCCAGGGTCCCCGCGCCACTCCGGCCAGCGGCCGTACCGCGCCGACCCCCCGCCCCGTACCCGGCCCCCGCCCCGCGGCTCCGTCCCGCCCCGGTCGTCCCGGCCCTCCGCGGCCGGCTCCGCCGGTGCAGCGCACGCCGCGTGACGCCGCTCCGGCCAAGCCGGGCCCGTCCGGTCCGGCCGCTCCCGCCGCTGCGGCGGTCACCCCGCAGATCCAGCTGATCCCGGCCTCGGCCGAGGGCGCGCTCGACGCCGCCGAGGAGGCGGTGGACCTGCTACTGGACTCCGGCCGTGCACCCGGCGACGTACTCGTGATCACCACCGGGTCCCAGCACCCGTGGGCGGAGCACGAGCTGTCCTTCGGTGAAGCTTCCTACTGGGCGCAGCACGACGCCGGTGACGACGTCTTCTATGCGGACGCCGCCGTCGCCTCCCGCGCCGCGTCACGTCCCGTGGTCGTCGTGGCCGTCAACGGAGGCCCGGCTTCCGCTGCTGCCTCGGCCCTTCCGCTGGCCCACACCCGGGCCGGTGCCCTGCTGATCGTCTGCGGTGACCCGCAGCAGATCAATTCGGTACTCGGCGCGGGCGTCTGAGCCTGCTCCGACGCACCTCGGGGCACCGGGGTGACAGAGGGGACCGCTCCGCGGGAATCCGCACGGCGTGACCATTGGCATGCCCGCGCCCCGGCGGCCGTCCGGCTCCTGGGCGGCTTCCCGGCACTACGCCAGGACGCCGAGTGCGGAGCAGCAGTTGCAGGGCGGAGACGGGACCCGGGCTCACGCTGCTGGGCCTGCCGATCGGGACCGCGCAGCCGCCACCCATATGGGCATAGCCGCGGGAACTTGGGTAGAGGCTCTCGTACCGCCCGTACGGCTGCTTGCCGGATGTCGCATGGGCGCCGGCTTGCTCGGTGCGGCACAGCCTGGTGACTCCCGGGTCGGCTCAGCCCCGTGTCCCCCGGGCACGGTATGGCCCATACATCGCTTCGGGCACGGGCGGCCCTTGCGTTCCTCGGGCACGGTGCGGCCTGATGCGGCGCGGCGTCCTGGCGGCCGGGCGATGGGTGGTCGGCTCGCCGTCCGACGGGCGGGGCGGTGGCCGGAAGACGGTCGGGCGTGTGCCCGGCCTCCTGCCGTGCCCCTCAGCGAGCCGCCGCGCGGCGCAGGACCTCGGAGACCGGGCCGCCGGTGCGCGATGGGAGCGGCGGGGTCTCGGACGTGGCGAAGGGTTCGGGTGCGGAGTCGGCGTTGGGGCGGCGGCCGCTGCGCCCTTCGCCGAGCACATGCCAACCGTCGTGGGTCAGTGTGATGTACGCCCCGCATCGCAGACCGTGCAGGGTGCAGGCGTCACGCAGCCCCCACATCCAGGCGCCGTCCTCCTCCGTCCAACGCGCGTCGCCCTCACGGCAGTAGACGAGGATGGCCGTGCGCACCGGGGTCCGGCGTCTCAGGTCGTGCGGAATCACCCGGCGCAGTTGGGCGAGCAGCGCGTTGCGGAACATCCAGCCGTCGGCCGGGGCCGGGCGACGTGTGAACGATGCGCTGGCGCACAGCCGCTCGTCCGGATCGAGCACTGCCACGATCGCCGTGGAGGGCCTGGGCCGATGGCGCGCATGCAGCCCGCTGACGACTTCACGGGGGTTGCGCAGCAGAGGGATTCCGGCGGCGGCCCATTCGGCCGGCTCGAGCAGACGACTGGTGGAAGCGGCGGACGCGGAGGTCGACAACGAGGCCGCCGAGGACGAGGCGAATCCGAAGGTCACGTTCCTCCCTTCGGCTACGCGCCCATACTGCGGGCGAGGTCGGATTCGAGGGACCGCGCACCGCAGCAGAGCCCAACCGATCACGGACCAGCCGTGCGGGGAGCGGACCTCAATTCTTCCTGCCGAACTTGGATGCGGCAACGAGCAATTGGCGCCACCGACGGTTATCTGGTGGTGCGTGGCTTATATCCCTACCCAAAGGTTTGCCCGATGACGCCTGAGGTGTCGGGCCGAGTCCCATGCAGATGCCGCGGCGGGTGCGCGGTCAGCCCTGGACGGCCAGGACCAGCGGCAATACCGCCCGGGCGCCGGACCTTCTGAGCAGCCGTGCCGCGACCGCCAGGGTCCAGCCCGTCTCCGTGAAGTCGTCGACCAGCAGCACGGGGCCGCCGGCCGCGGTGAGCGCCGAAGCGAGGGCGGGCGGTACCGTCAGCGCACCGTCGAGGGCCTTCAGCCGCTGCGCGCTGTTGCTGCGCGACACCCGCGGCACGTCCTCGGCGAACTCCACGGAGCCGAGCAGCGGCAGCCGGCCGATCTCGGCGATCCGGGCGCCCAGGGAGTGGATCAGCAAGGGCCGGGTCCGCGAGGCGACGGTGACGACACCCACCGGCCGGGCCTGGGGGTCGGACGCACCCGAAGCCCAGCCGCCAGGGCCCTTCGCCCAGTCGGCCAGGACCTCGACCACGGCCCGCGCCACGTCGTCCGGCACAGCGGTGTCCGGCGCCTGGGGCGCGAGGAGCGGACGCAGCCGGTTGCCCCAGCCGATGTCCGACAGCCGACCCAGAGCCCGCCCCGAAGAGGCCTGTTCACTGGCCGGAATGCGTCCCTTGAGATCGATGCCGATGGCCGGCAGGCCCGTCGGCCACATGCGGCGGGGTTCCACCTCGACGCCGGCCCGGCCCAGGTCGTCGCGCGCGGCGTCCACCGCTGCCATGGACGTGTCGGCGGTGAAGCGCGGTCCGGCGCAGTTGTCGCAGCGGCCGCAGGGCCGGGCATCCTCGTCGTCCAGTTGGCGCTGCAGGAACTCCATCCGGCACTCGGTGGTGGACGCGTAGGCGCGCATCGCCTCCTGCTCGGCCGCCCGCTGCCGGGCCACCCAGTCGTAGCGCTCGGTGTCGTACGACCAGGGCTGCCCGGTGGTGATCCAGCCGCCCTTGACGCGGCGGACCGCTCCGTCCACGTCGAGGACCTTCAGCATCGTCTCCAGCCGGGAGCGGCGCAGCTCGACCAGGGGCTCCAGCGCAGGCAGCGACAGGGGGCCGTCCGCCCGGGCGAGGATGTCCAGAGTGCGCCGGACCAGCTCCTCCGAGGGGAAGGCGAGCGACGCGAAGTACTGCCAGATCGCCTCGTCCTCCTTGCCCGGCAGCAGCAGTACCTCGGCGTGTTCGACACCGCGGCCCGCCCGGCCGACCTGCTGGTAGTAGGCGATGGGGGAGGAGGGCGAGCCGAGGTGGACCACGAAACCGAGGTCGGGCTTGTCGAAGCCCATACCGAGGGCTGAGGTGGCGACCAGGGCCTTGACCCCGTTGGCGAGCAGATCGTCCTCGGCCTGCTGACGCTCGGCGTTCTCCGTCTTGCCCGTGTACGCGGCGACGGTGTGCCCGCGCTGTTTCAGGAACGCGGTGACCTCCTCTGCGGCGGCCACGGTGAGCGTGTAGATGATGCCGGAGCCCGGCAGGTCGTCGAGGTGGTCGGCGAGCCAGGCCATCCGGTGCGCGGCGTCCGGCAGCCGCAGCACGCCGAGGCTGAGGCTCTCCCGGTCCAGCGGCCCGCGCAGCACCAGGGCGTCCGAGGTGCCGCCGGTGCCCAGCTGCACGGCGACATCCGCGGTCACCCGGGCATTGGCCGTGGCGGTGGTGGCCAGCACGGGGACACCTGGCGGGAGATCACCGAGCATGGTGCGCAGCCGTCGGTAGTCGGGACGGAAGTCGTGACCCCAGTCGGAGATGCAGTGGGCCTCGTCCACGACCAGCAGGCCGGTCGCGGCGGACAGCTTGGGCAGCACCTGGTCGCGGAAGTCCGGGTTGTTCAGCCGCTCCGGGCTGACCAGCAGGACATCGACCTCGCCGGCCGCGATCTCGGCCTGCACGGCGTCCCATTCCTCGGTGTTGGAGGAGTTGATGGTGCGGGCGTGGATGCCGGCTCGGGCCGCGGCCTCCACCTGATTGCGCATGAGCGCGAGCAGGGGCGAGACGATCACCGTGGGTCCGCTGCCTCTGGCCCGCAGCAACGAGGTCGCCACGAAATACACCGCGGACTTGCCCCACCCCGTGCGCTGCACGACCAGGGCCCGGCGCCGCTCGGCGACCAGCGCCTCGATCGCCCGCCACTGGTCCTCGCGCAGCCGGGCCGCGCCCGTGGCATCCCCGACAAGCCGGGCGAGGGCGGCGTCCGCCTGCGCCCGGAGATCCGCGTTGCTCGTGTGCTCCATGCGTTCCATACAACAGGACGGGACCGACAAGCGGGCGGGCCGCTGCCCCCGGCTGTGGACAACCGGGACGGTTTTGACGTGTCCCTGATCCGACTTGTCCACAGGTCAAAGCGGAATCACAGAATCCGCGAGATCGTCTGCGCATGACGAATCACAGCGAAATCACCGGACCGTTCGAAAACGGCGACATCTCGGGACAGGACCCGTTCACCGGCCCGTCCGCGCACGACGCGCAGGTCACGCTGCGCACCCCCGCCGAGCTGGCCGACGCCCTGCCCTACCTTCTCGGCTACCGGCCGGAGGACAGCATGGTGCTGGTGGCCCTGCACGACCGCGAAGGCCGGGGCAGGTTCGGCGGCAGGGCCCGGCTCGGCATCCCGGCGAACGAGGAGGACTGGGAGGCGGCCGCACACCAGCTCGCCCACGGACTGGTGACCGGCAGTGAACGGCGGGGCGCCCGGCCCGAACAGATGGTGGCCTACGTCTGCCAGGAACCGGCCCCGGGAGAGTCCGGCCGCGACGTCAAACGACGGCTCGAGCGGCTGGCCCACCTGCTGCGCACCCAGTGCGGCGAGCTCGACGTGCCGGTCATCGAGGCACTGTGCATCTCCGACGGCCGTTTCTGGTCGTACTGCTGCCCGATCGACAGCTGCTGCCCCGAGGACGGCTCGCCGATGGGCCTTCCCGGCACCTCCGTCCTGGCCGCCGCGGCGACCTACGCCGGGATCCAAGTGCGCGGCACGCTCAGGGAGTTGCGGGCCAGGCTGCAGCCCTGGGAGACCACCGCGGCCCTGGAGCAGGAGATCGCCCTGGACGCGGCCGGTATGACCCTGGTGCCCCGGATTCTCGACGAAGGGTCCCGCGCGGAAGTCGCGGAGGAGACCCTGGGTCTCGCCGAGCGCGTCATCCACCGCTTCGCCGCCGCGGCACCGGTGTCCGGCACGCATCCGGCGGACCTGCGCGACGACCGCCTGCTCGCACATGACGAGGCGGCGACTCTGATCCTCGGCCTTCAGGACCGCACGACCCGCGACCGGGCGGCCGCATGGATGGAGGGCGACGAGGCGGTTCCGGCCCTCCGGCTCTGGCGGGCCCTGGCCCGTCGCTGCGTCGGGCCCTACGGCGAGCACGCCGCGGCCCCGCTGACCCTGGCCGGCTGGGTCGCCTGGTCGACAGGTGACGAGTTGGAGGCTCGTGAGGCGCTGGCCATGGCGCTGGGCGCGGATCCCGACTATCTGTTCGCCCGGCTGTTGCACCAGGCCTGCAACGAAGGCCTTGACCCGGAAGCGGTCCGCCGCTGCCTGCGCGCCGACCGGGCGGGGCGTACGTCGGCGGAGACCGGCTCACAGCCGGACATGGACGAGAAGACGGCCCGTGCCGAGCTCCCGGCAACCGATGACGCGACAGGTGCCGCCCGAGAGGACGATCAGGGCGGCGCCGAAGCGGGCCGAGAGACAGGCACGCGCCGACGGCGCCGGGTGCGACCGGCCGACGGCGGCGATGCCCCTCGCGCGGCCAGGCCCACGGGCGGACGGCGGAGGCCGGCCGGCTCCCATCGCGGTCCGTCGACGGCCGAATCCTCACGCCCCGGCGGCCGCGGCCTCGGCAGCGCGCGCACGCGTGCGGCGGAAGGCACCACGACCGGCGCAGCCCTGTCGAAGAACGACCACCGGAAGCCCGAAAGGGAGGGGTGATCGCCGTGCGAGGGAGTGCCGGCGGGTACCTGGTCGAACGTCTGCCCAGGGAAGACGTCCGGCGTATCGACGGATTCCGCGGGGTGCGGCGCCCGCTCTCGGCTTGGCGTTTAACCTCGCTGGGCTTGGTGTTCCTTGATTGATTCGGCGCGTTTGACGGTCTTGCCGACGTCGTGGTGCCTGGCCCGTTGCTTGT
>NZ_JBIAEC010000026.1:0-86894 GCF_042868225.1 Streptomyces sp. NPDC007856
CACTCCAAGCCTTCGACATCACCTTCGACGGCCGGCTCACCGCCGGACGCCGCTGAACAAATCCGACTGAGTTCCACCGTTCGCTACACAGACCCTGATTGGCATGCGTGGTGCTGGCGGCCGTCCGGTGTTGCCTGGTCGACCAGGTACGAGGGTGCGTCCCGGCGCTGCTCACGGCTGTTCGGTGCTGGTTCGGGGCACCCTTACGCCTCCGCGGAGGTGGTAGGTCGTGTCGCGTATCGGTGGCGCATGGCGTCGCTGGCTGCAGGACCTGCGGTGAAGACGTAGGTGTCGCTGTCGTCGAGCCGGCGGCCGGTCTTGGCGTCGACGACGACGGGCTCGACTTCCTCGCCGCTGCGCGCGTCGACGAGGATCATGCTGCGTTCGGCCGGTGTGAGGCGGGAGTTGCCCCACGCGGCCAGGGCGACGACCACCGGTCGGAGGGAGCGCCCGAGTTCGGTGAGGACGTACTCGTGGCGTACGGGGTTGGTCTGGTAGGGCCGGCGCTCCAGCAGTCCGTCGGCGACGAGGGTCTTCAGCCGGGTGGTGAGCATGCTGGAGGAGATGCCCAGGCTCTCCTGGAACTGGTCGAAGCGCGTGTAGCCGTCGAAAGCGTCGTGGAGGATCAGCAGCGTCCACCACTCGCCTACGTGTTCCACCGTCGTGGACAGTGGGCACTCCCGGTCCTCCAGCCTGATCCGGCTTGCCATGGTGGCCATCCCCTCAGTTACTGCTAAAGTCGAAGTTAGTAGCTTCCATTTTAGCAGTAACGACGGGAGTGGTGCCTTCTGCGCCCGCACCCGGGAACGGAGCACACCGTGACCACACCTATCAGCGAATCCCTCGAAGGCCGACGCGCTCTGGTCACCGGCGGCACCAAGGGCACCGGAGCCGCCATCGCCCGACGTCTCGCCCAGGCCGGCGCGACCGTGCTGGTCACGGCCCGCAGCCGCCCCGACGACGTCGAGGAGAAGGCGTTCATCACCGCCGACCTGTCCACCGCCCAGGGCGCAGCCCACGTGGCCGCCGAGGTGGACGCCCGCGTGGGAGGCGTCGACATCCTGGTCAACACCCTCGGCGGGTCCGAGGCGCCGGCCGGAGGGTTCGCCGCGCTCGGCGAGGACGACTGGGCCAGGGAGCTGAACACGAACCTGCTGGCCGCCGTCCGCCTGGACCGCGCGCTCCTGCCGCACATGATCGCCACGGGTAAGGGCGTGATCGTGCATGTCACCTCGATCCAGCGCCGCATGCCGCTGTGGAACGGAACCTTGGCCTACGCCGCCGCCAAGGCCGCCCTGACCACCTACAGCAAGGGCCTGGCCAACGAGGTCGCCCCGCACGGCGTCCGCGTCAACACCGTCTCGCCCGGTTTCGTGCAGACCTCGGCCGCCGACAACCTCGTCGCCCGGATCGCCGACGACGCAGACATCACGCGGGAAGCGGCGCTGGGCCGGCTCATGGACTCGCTGGGCGGCATCCCGCTGGGCCGTCCCAACCGGCCCGAGGAAGTGGCCGAGCTCGTCGCCTTCCTCGTCTCGGACCGCGCCTCGGCCATCGTCGGCGCCGAACACGTCATCGACGGCGGCACCACCCCCACCGTCTGAACCCGCCACCAACCCAAGGAGCGTCATGGACGACAACCAGCCCCGCACCATCAGCCCGGACGACCTGCCCGAGGTGATCACCCGCTACCTGACGGCGCACCGCGCCCACGACACCGCCACCGCACTCACGGCGTTCACCCGCGAAGCCACAGTGATCGACGACGGCAACACCTACGAGGGCACTCAGGCGATCGGGAAGTGGCTCGACCGATCGGCCACCGAATTCACCTACACCATCCACCTCACCGGCGCCCAGCAGACCGACGCAACCGGCTACATCGCCACCCACCACCTCGAAGGCAACTTCCCTGGCGGGACCATCGATCTGCGTTACCAGTTCACACTCCGCGACGGCCTCATCGAACGCCTCGTCATCGAACCCTGAGTCCCCATCCACGCCACCCGTTGCAGCTTCATGCGAGAAGCCCGTTCGTTCCGGACCGCCGTTCCAGGCCGTCGTGCCCAGCCCCCAACCACCTGGCCAGCCCTCTATTTCGGGATCAGTACGTGCACAACCACCACAGCAACGTCGGTCAGGGCAGCACCCCGCTGCTCGTCTTCGACGCCTGGGAGCACGCCTACTACCTGCAGTACAAGAACGTCCGCCCCGACTACGTCACCAAGCTGTGGGACCTGGTCAACTGGGAGGACGTCGCCGCCCGCTACTCGACACCCTCAGCCGTCTCGCACACGCGCCGCGTTCACCCACCACCCCTGGCGCGCCACACCGGCACAGACGAGCCGAACGCTCAGCCGCCTGGCCCAGGATGCGTACCACCCCAGCTTCACCCTGGCCCTGGCCGACACCCAGGGCCGCCCGGCCGGATTCGCCTACGGACGACCCGCCTGCCACCTCGCCGCACTCGCCGACCGCCCGCCCGCAAACGGCCCGGGGCCGGGTCAAGTTGCCGAAGCTGGGCTGGGTCCGCTTCCGCTGGTCCCGCCCTCTGGGTGGTGAGATCCGTTCCGCGACCGTGTCCCGCAAGGGCGGCCGGTGGTTTGTGTCGCTCCTCGTCAACGACCAGGCCGCCACTCCCGGGCAGCACGCCATGCCCCATACCGCCGTGGGCATCGATCGGGGGGTCAGGACCGCCGTCGTGACCTCGGACGGCGACTTTTACGACCGGCCGTTCGTCACGGTCGGCGAGATCGTCCGCTACCGGCGTCTTGAGCAGCGCCTCGCCCGGTCGAAGCGTGGCAGTGCGAACCGGCACAAGACGATCACGGCCATGGGCCGGATCATGTAGCCGGGTGTCCAACCGGCGTGGGGACTTCTGCGCGCAGACGGCCGCCCGGATCGTCGCGAAGAACGCGCTGGTGGTCCTCGAAGATCTGCGGATCAAGAACATGTCCGCCAGCGCGTCCGGCACCGTGGCCGAGCCCGGCCGGAACGTCCGCCAGAAGGCCGGGCTCAACCGGGCCATCCTGGACAAGGGGTGGCACCGCCTCGAACTCGCCCTGACCAGCGCCGCCCGGTCCACGGGCACGCGCGTGGTGAAGGTCAACCCCGCGTACACGTCGCAGCGATGCTCCGCCTGCGGCTTCGTCACCGAACAAAACCGCGAGAGCCAAGCGGTCTTTCGGTGCAAAGCCCCAGGCTGCGGACACGGCGACCATGTCGACGTGAACGCGGCGAAGAATATCAAGGCCGCAGGACATGCGGTTTCAGCCTGTGGAGACCTCGGCACCAGCCGGTCCGTGAAGCAGGAACCCGTAAGCCGGGCGACCGGCCGAACCCCTCATAGGGGAATCCCCGGGCTTCAGGACCCCGTTGCTGATCTCTCATTTCGAGGGGTGGGTGAGGAGGCGGGATAAGTGGGTGGTGCGGGTGCGCTCGGGGCGGTGGCCTTGCTGCCAGGCGTCGATGTGGATGAGGTTGATGGCAGTGGCGGCGAGACAGTGGCCCAGGTGGGTGGCGGCGGCGGTGCGGTAGCGGCTTCGACGCGCGTGGGTGCGGTGCACGATCTGGCAGACCGTTGCCTCGATTCCGGCCCGTGGTCGGTAGCGTTTCCGCCAGGCGTCGGTGACTTGTTCGTGTCGGCGCTGTTGGAGCGCGGCTCGCTGAGCGGGCTCGCGCAGGGTGAGTGCTCGTCCCCACTTGCCGTTGCCTGCTGTCGTGCACTTCGAGCGCAGGGGGCAGGCGCGCCAGGTCGCCGCGTCGAAACGGATCTGGACCAGCGGGACGTGGGTGCGGCGGCTGCTGCGGGTGGTCGCCCAGGAGATGCTGGTCTGCTCGGCCGGGCAGACCGCCTGACGCCGTTCGTCATCGATGTGGAAGTGGTCGTGGCCGAAGCGCTCGTGGCCATCGCCTCCGGCGATGGGGCGGGCGGGGCCCACGAGGTCGATGCCGTGTTCCTGGCGGGCGGTGACCAGGGTGCCGGCCGTGACGTAGCCGCTGTCGACGAGCTGCTCGGCGGGCAGCAGCTGCCGCGTGGCGAGACGGGTGTGGATGCCGGGCAGGGCCTGGCTGTCGCCTTCGGCTGCGCAGGCTGTGGCGACGTCCGTGATCAGCCGGGGCGCGTCATCGTCGCAGCTCTCGGTCAGGTGCAGCCAGTAACCCGTCCAGCCGGTGGTCTTCTTGGTGCCATAACGCGCGTCGGTGTCATAGGGGCTGACCAGCCGCTGATGTCCTGGTGGCAGGTCCTCGCCCTCGCGAACGCAGACACCGGACCTGTCGCGGTGCTACTGCTGCACCCAGGTCCGACGCAGGGTCTCAAGGGCGGGGACGCGGCGCAGCCAGTCGGGGGCATCGGGCCGCCAGGCGGCCGTGAGCAGGTGGAAGCCGTCCTCGCCGACCTGACGCAGCCAGCTGTCGCGGTCCTGGGCGTCGGGCAGTTGGTGCCAGGAGTCCACGCGTTCCCCGTAGCGGCCCAGCCAGTCGGTCTCCCGCTCCGCCAAGGCCTGCTCCAACCAGTCCGGTGCGGCAGCGGCGAGCGCCTCCAACGCCGCACGCAGGCTCTCCGCGACGAACTCCATCCGGTTCAGCAGGCGCACGTCGGCGACCACCCGGGTGGAGTCGGTGCGCTGACGCCCGCCCCGGCGCAGCAGGCCCTGGTCGACGGCCGCCTCCAGAACCCGCTCTTCCAGGCCGTGCGCGGTCAGCCGGGCCCGGAAGCGGGCCAGCAGCGAGTGATCGAAGCCGCCATCGTCCAGTTCCAGGCCCAGCAGGTATTTCCAGTCGATCCGAGCCCGCACGGCCTCGGCAGCTTGCCGGTCGGACAGTCCCTCGGCGTACGGCGTACTGCATCACCGACACCATCGCCAGCGCGCCCGGCGAGGCGGCCGGGCGCCCATCAGACGGGAAGGCAGCTGCGAACAGCATGTCATCGAAGATCTGTCCCAGACTGTCGCGCAGCCGTATCGCCAGCGACCCCTTCGGAAAGGCCCGGCGCGCCACCCGCCGTGTCAGCTCCGGGATGTCTCCACCCGACCACGATTCCAACGACACTGGAACATCACCGCCAACGAACTCGATCCTCCGCCCACCATCCAGCTTCCACACCGGGTACGAGGGGAGATTTGAGAGATCAGCAACGGGGTCCTGAAGCCCGGGGAAGAAGTCAAGCATGAAGCCACGGGCGACCGGGTCGACGGTCGGTCCCACGAGGACCAGCCCGGCGACGCGGCCCGGATGCCGGACGGCGGCGTCGACGGCCACCTGACAGCTGAAGGACCCGCCGAGCAGCACCACTTGTTCGAGGCCGACGGCGGTCAGCCACTCCACGACCGCGTCGGCCAGCGCCCGCAACCCCAGCGGGTACGGGGGGCCCGGCGCTGGCGCTGGCGCCGAAACCGGGAAGATCGACGGTCCACGCGTCGTGGCGAAGACCGAGGACCTCGAGCAACGGCCCGAACTCGCGGCTGGAGACCCCGGCACCGTGGACGCACACCACCGGCGGTGGCCGTCCGGCGATCCGCCAGGCCACCATCGGTCGGCCACTCACCTGCGTCGTGATCCGTTGCATGATCCATCCCTACCCCGTACTGCGGAACGACGAGCACGGCAGCGGCGCCGAGGTCGGACGGCGTGGGCCTCGGCGCCGCCGTGCGCGGGACGTGGGGCCCTTGTCCCCGGCCTACCAGGAAGGTGAGGACTCCGGTCATGCTCCGTTCGCCGCGGTACGGCGTTCTCTCGTCCCGTGTATGCGTCGGTCTCACGGGCACCCGTGGCAACGCGGCCCTCTGGGGCGCCGCTCGGCCCCCTCGGGCATGACCCCCTCCTCACCAGTGGGAGGCAGCATGATCACCCATCGGCATCTGGTGGAAGAGGTGGCGTCGCGGGCCCGGCTCGGCGACACCGAGGCTGCCGACGCAGCCGTGCACCTGGTCCTCGCAGCGCTGAGCCGCCGTCTGGACGCACCGCACCGTGAACATCTGCGCCAGGCCGTACCGGCCCATGAACGCGGGGCGCTGGTATACGGCGCCGACGAGGCGGACGAGTCCGCCATGCGGCTCGACGAACTGCTGGCCGATGTCGCCCGGCCGGTGGGTGCCACTCCAGAGCAGGCGCTGTTCCTGGCGCAGACGGTGGTCTCCCGGCTCTCGGCGGAGGACACGGACCTGGCCGCGGACCTGCGAGGCGCCCTGCCGGACGAGTTCGGCACGCTGTTCGCGGAGCCCACCCCGATGCCCGAGCGGCCCAGCCGTGCCACGGACGCACCCGGCCCCGCTCAGTGACGAGGAGATCGCCGCGAAGCCCGGCAGCTTCAGCAGGCGGGTGCGGGTCCGCCGGCTGAGCGTGGCCAGACCGGGCAGCAGGCAGTCGGCCACGCCCATGCCCTGCACCAGGACGACCTCGGGCATCTGCGGCCGCGGTCGCCCGACGGCACGGCTGCGCATACGACCTAACCCCCCGTCGTTGGGAGGAGATGTCGACGTCTTCGGGGAAGGGCGGGCCGGCCGGGTCCGGGGGAGTCACGGCACTTCACGCCACGGGCAGCGATCCGATCGAGGAACTCCTCCCGGCCCTGCCGGGGAAGCGGGGGCGCCGCCGGGGGACGGTGTCCGCGGGTGCCGCGTGTTCATGCCGTGCCTGGGCCCTGACCGAATCGCCGGACCTGGGCCCGGGGGTGCGGCGGGAGGCGCCGGGCACGGCCCAGCGCCGACGGGGGTGACGGGCATGCTGCCGCCGACGTCAGCGCTGGTAGAGCCCGACGATCGTGCCGCTGGCCAGCTGCTCCCGGTCGAGGACGGCGTGTACGTCGTCGGCGCTGGCCCGGTCGGGCAGCGAGACCGGGGCGGGGAGGGCGTAGACCCGGAAGAAGTAGCGGTGGGCGTCGTCGCCGACCGGGGGCTGCGGGCCACCCCAGCCCCGCTCCCCGAAGCCGTTGCGATGCGCCTGGCTGCCTTCTGGTGTCTCGCCGGCGTCCAGGCCCCCGACATGGGGGTCGATGCCGGTGACGAGCCAGTGCACGAAGGTTCCGGACGGCGCGTCCGGGTCTTCGCACAGCAGGGCCAGCTCTGCCGCGTCGTCCGGTACTCCGGACCAGGCGAGCGGCGGCGAGACGTTGTCCGCGTCATGGGCATGGTGACGCGGGATCATGGTGTGATCACTGAAGGCTGCACTTCTGAGTTCGATACCGGCCATGCGACCGGAGTACCCGGCGCGGGCAGGGACATACGGCCGAACCGCACGGGATGACCGGGGAGGCGTGGGGTACCCGCCAGACTGACACACCCCCGTGCGAGGAGATGACTGGTATGCGGTTCATCGGACTGCTCCTTCTCGCGGGCGCGGGCGCCTTCACGGCCCTCGCGATCGCGGGCAACCTGTCCGGCGGGCCCGAGTACACGGTGTCCGTCCTGGATCACGATGTCGCCACCATGAGCGGCCTCGCCCTGTTCAGCTCCGGACTCGCGCTGGCGCTCATCTTCTGCATCGGCCTGGCGATCATGGTGGGCGGTGCCACACACACCGGCCGGCACCGGGGATCCGGGCCGCGCCGGATGCGGCACACGACGTTCGGCGGGACGGCGGGGCCCGACACCCGGGCGTGAACACCGCCCCCGCAGCCGGCAGCTCGAACCGGACCTGAACAGCGCCCGGCGTGAGCAGCCGGAGCGGTGTGCCGTCAGCTCGCCCAGTCCAGCAGCCGCTCGCCCGTCTGGGGTGCCCGCAGCCGCGCGAGCGACTGCTTCTCCAGCCGGCGCACGCGTTCCCGGGCGGCCCCACTTGGTCGGCCACCTGCTGCAGTGTGCGCGGATGCCCGGCGTGCAGCCGTAGCGCAGGCTGAGGATCATGGCTTCGCGGGGTGCTGGCACGCTCGCTCCGCGCGCGGCCGTTCCCTGGTGCGGGGGCGACGCGCTGGGCACGCCGTTTCGGGTGCGGCGCCGCGGGAACCCGGTGCGGCATCCGCGGAAAGAGGAGCATCCGTGCCCGACACCGACCTGGACCGCATCCACAGCCAGGCCCTGCCGCTGACCGACCCGGCGTCGCTGGACCCGCTGATGGAGCGCATCGGCGACGCCCGCTATGTACTGCTCGGCGAGGCCTCCCACGGCACCGCGGAGTACTACCAGCTGCGCGACGCGATGACGCGCCGGCTGATCGAGGAGAAGGGCTTCTCCTTCGTCGCGGTGGAGGGTGACTGGCCGGACTGCCAGGCCGTGCACTGCTCCGTCGTCGCGGCGCCGGACGCGCCCGAGGACCCCGGCGAGGTACTGGAAGGCTTCAGGCGCTGGCCGACATGGATGTGGGGAAACACCGATGTGGCCGCCTTCACCCGGTGGCTGCGCCGGCACAATGAGGGCCTGCCGCCCGAGCGGCGCGTGGGCTTCTTCGGGCTGGACGTGTACAGCCTGTGGGAATCGCTGCACGCGGTGCTGGGCCATCTGCGCGAGCACGATCCCGGCCAGGTGGAACACGCCCTGGAGACGTTCCCCTGCTTCGAGCCCTATGCGGAGGATCCGCAGGCGTACGCGCTGGCCACCCGTTACGTGCCGGAGAGCTGCGAACTTCAGGTGGTGTCTCTGCTCACCGAGCTTCGGCGGCGGGCCGCGCAGGCGGCGGCCGTGGACGGCTCGCTCGCGGAGTTCGCAGCCAGACAGAACGCGGAGGTGCTGGCCGGGGCCGAGGCCTATTACCGGGTCATGCTCGACAGCGGGCCCGACTCGTGGAACATCCGGGACCGCCACATGGCCGACACCCTGGACCGGCTGATGGAGCATTACGGCCCCGACGCCAAGGCGGTGGTGTGGGAGCACAACACCCACATCGGCGATGCGCGTGCCACGGACATGGTCGACGTCGGCGAGGTCAACGTCGGCCAACTGGTGCGCGAGCGGCACATGGGCCGGGGTGTGGTGCTGGTCGGGTTCGGCTCGCACTCCGGCACCGTGATCGCCGCGGACGCGTGGGGCGACGTTCCCAGGATCATGAGCGTGCCGCCGGCGCGCACCGGCAGTGTGGAGGATCTGCTGCACCGGGCGCTGTCCGGCGAGCGGGCGCTGTTCGTCTTCCCGCATGTGCAGCTCCAGCGTCCGCCCTCCTCCGGCCGGGGCGAGTGGTTCCACGAGGAGCACGGTCACCGCGCGATCGGCGTCGTGTACCGGCCGCAGTACGACCCCGTCGGCAACTACGTCCCCACGGTCCTGGCCCAGCGCTACGATGCGTTCTGCTACCTCGACCGCACCCACGCGCTCACCCCGCTGCACCCCTTGGCCGAAGAGAGCCGGGAGGAGCAGACCTGGCCTGCGGGCGTGTGACGCCCGCGGTGGACGGCGGCGGCCGGGTGTCGGTGAAGCCGCGATCAGCCTTTGCGGACCCGGCACAGCGCCGCACGCGCGGTGGAGCCGGTGGGTGCGACGGCGAAGACAGCGCCTGCCCGAGCGCTGTCCAGAAACATGACCTGCGCGAGGCCGCGCAGCACGCGGATCGCGAACCTCGGACCCCGGCCGAGCGACTTCATCGTCCTATGGCGCCGCATACTCAACCCCACCCTACTTTTCCTCTTGGTGGCATTGTATTTCCGCATGGCGGCATATCGTATGGCCTGAGCAGGCAGTGCGGGGAAGAGTCGATGATGGACCGTGCTCGGACAGCCGTGCCGCATCACCGGGAGGTTCCCCATGCTGTCGCTCGATCTCCATCCGATCTTCCGCAACAACCGCGACATCGAACTGGCGCTGCGTCAGTTCCTCTTCAGGGCGAACCATTCGGGCGAGCCCGTTGCGGAGATCATTCCGGGCAAGGGTTCCGGGCGACTCAGGGCTCGCGTGCTCGCGTTCCTGGACCAGAAGCACATCAGGAGGCTGTACGTCCGGCGCGAGGTCGACACGGGCAACAACGGACGCATTCTCGTCTACTTCCAGTGATCGCGCCGGGCACTACAGCGGCGCGGGGGAAGAGGCCCCCGGGATCAGCAGGTGCGGGGTTCCCGAGCCGTCCGCGGGCACGCTCCACAGGTCACTGCTGCCGACCTCGCCGTTCGTGGGGAGCGCGTAGGCGACGGTGTGGTCGTCGAGCCAGGTCGCCTGGTCGTCGACGCTGTGGCGCTCGGCCAGCGCCGTCTCGTGCAGGGTGCGCAGGTCGAGGACATACTCATGCCAGAGGTCGGTCCGGGACAACACCCGCTTCTTGAAGGCGACGCGGGTCCCGTCGGGGGAGAGCGACGGGCACTCCACGTTCTCGACCAGGGTGGTGACCGTACGCCGGGAGATCGAACCCCGGATCAGATAGGTCTTGCCGGCGGTGTTGAGGGTGGCGTAGAAGGTGTCGTCGTCGGAGGCGAAGGTGACGCCCCAGAAGTTGATGTCCGAGGCGTGGTAGGGCTCGCCGTCCTTGATGACGGAGAACGTCTCCAGGCTGGGAGTCAGCCGCATGGTCCGGGTGTCCAGGATCGAGGTCCGGGTGGAGAAGAACGCGGACGAATAGGACTCGCCGGAGACGAAGACGGTCCAGGCGACGAAACGGCCGCTGGGCGAGACCCGGGCCCGGCTGGGGGTGCCCGCGAGCGGGAAGGCGCGCTTGGCGCGCAGGTCGGCGTCCAGGAGCAGCGCGCGGTTGCTCTGCCTGAGGACACCGGGATTGGACTGGAGGCAGATGCCCGTGCCGGCGGCCGCGTAGAAGCGCGCGCACTTCAGTCCCGAGGCGGTCCGCCCGCCCTTCGGGTCCGTGGACGGTACCGAGGCGACCGCGGTGCGGTGCGGACCAGGGGCCGCGTTGAGGAAGGCGAGGCGGCCCTGCTGGCCGAGGGTCAGCTTGCCCGCGCGGACGGCGGGATCGCCCGACTGCGGCTGGTTCGCCCGGTCCGCGCGGGCGGCGGCGTGCAGGACCACGCCGGTGCCCAGGCCCGCGAGCAGCATGACCGCCGCGACGAGTATCAGCAGACGGCGGCGCGGCGATGTCATCCGGATCCTTGTGGCTGTGGTGGTCATCGGGTCCTGCCGGTCGGTCGCAGCACCACGCTCGCGACGGCCGCGCAGCACAGCAGCCCGACCGCCGAGCCGGCCAGCGCCGGGCCGTCGCCCCACGCCGTCCAGGCGGCGCCGAAGGCCAGGGAGCAGCAGAACCGGGCCAGCGCCTGGCCGGTGCCGACGATGGCCAGACCGCTGGCGCGCAGATGCTCGGGCACGAGGCCGGCGAGGGCGGCGGGGAGCACGCCGTCGGTGGCCGCGTAGAACGTGCCGTGCAGGGCGAGGACGCCAGGGGCGAGGAGGAGTGTGTCCGGGGCCCACAGCAGCAGGGCGTAGGCGATGAGCAGACCCACGTGCCCGGCGAGGAACACGGTGCGCCGTCCGGCCCGGTCGGCCAGCGCCCCGACGGGCATGGCCAGCAGCAGGAACACGGCGGCCGTGCCCAGCGGCAGCAGCGTGAACCACTGCTCGCCGACACCCGCGCGCCGCTGGAGGAGCAGATACACGAAGGCGTCGCTGACGGTGGTCAGGCCGAGCAGCGCGGCACAGCCGGCGAGCGCCCGCAGCCGCGGCAGGCGCAGCAGCGCCAGTGCCTCGCGTACGTGGACGGGCGGCTTGCCCTGGACCGCGCGCTGCTCGCTCCGACGCCCGCCCGGCACGAACAGCACCAGCACGACCACGCCGAGGGCGGCGACGCACGCGCTCACCCCGAACACGGCGTCGTAACCGTCGGCCGCCGCGCGCAGGATGAGGAAGGCGGTCAGCGGTCCGAGCATCGCCCCGGTGGTGTCCATCGCCCGGTGCACGCCGAAGGCCCGGCCCTGGTTCTGGGCCGGAGTGGCCAGGGAGATCATCGCGTCGCGCGGGGCGGTGCGCAGGCCCTTGCCGGTCCGTTCCAGAGCCAGGACCGTGCCGAGCGTGCCGAGGCTGCCGGCGATCAGCAGCAGCGGCTTGCACAGTGCGGACAGTCCGTAGCCGAGCCCGGCCAGCAGCTTGTGGCCCCGCACCCGGTCGGCGAGGTGGCCGCCGGTGAGCTGGACCAGCGCGCTGACGCCGTTGTAGACGCCGTCGAGGGTGCCGAAGCCCAGCGGGCTGAAGCCGAGTGTGGTGACGAGGTAGAGCGGCAGGACGGCGGTGACCATCTCCGAGGAGATGTCGGTGATCAGACTGACCGCGCCCAGCACGAGCACGACCGGGGCGACCCTGGCCCCCGGACCGCGTCTTCGGCCCCGTTCGGTGTCCGCCCCGGCGGGCGCGGAGCGATCGGTGAGATACAAGACAAGGCTCCAGATGCGATGTGATCAGTTCTGCCGGCTGCTCTCGTCCCGTAGCCAGGTGCCGAAGTCCTGTGCCCTGATGGCTTTTCGGGCACCCCGCCGGGCGACGACCGCCGCCGCGACGAAGATCACGACACCCGGGAATAGGCGCGGCTCCCCGCGCAGCAGGGCTTTCAGATCCGCCTTGCTCGTGCGTGCCGAGGCTCGTTCAGGTCCCTGATGCTGTTCGACCTGTGCGGTGGACACCGCGGCCCGGATCCGCCGTTTGATCAAGTCCGGCCAGGTGCGCGGCGGTTGGATCACGACGCCGGCCGCGCGGACCACGAGCCGCTCCTCGGGGGCGAACGCCAGCGACGCGGCCAGGTCGTCCGCCATCAGCGGCGGCAGCGCGGCGATCCGGGCCTGCCCGGCCTTGGACACCGCGATGACTCCCCGGCCGAACAGCCCCTCGCGTACGGCTGGGAGGCGCTGCCACACCTGGTAGTAGGCGCGCACCCGCCAGGCGCACGCGGCCGGCGTGATCCGCCGTTCCGGGGCAGTGGCGAGGATGCCCGATGTGTCGTCGGTCAGGGGTTCGGTCAGCGCCCGTACGTCGGCGCCCGTGATCACGACGTCGGCGTCCACGTAGAGCCGGGGGAAGCCGCGCGCGTGATCGTCCCCCGTCCGCAGGGCGGCGTGCTTGGAAGGGACGGGGATCTCCACCACCCGGACGCGCGGACCGCGAGCGGCCGCGATCCCCGCGGTGTCATCCGTACAGCCATTGCACACGACCACGATGTCGGTCTCGTCCGCGGAGGAGTCGGCCAGCAGCGAATCGAGGAGCCGGCCGATGACGCGTGCCTCGTTGTGGGCCGGGATCACGATGCTCGTCACCCGGGCAGTATGGCCTCGAAGTCGCCATTGCGCTGCGTGTTTCGTCCAACTGTTCCCGTGACTGCGTCACGTGGTCTAGATTGAGGTCCGCCGGACCGGTTTGGGAGGGTGACTTGTCCTTGACGGCATGTCAATGTACGGCGTCATGAACCGGGTACGACACAGTCAGTAACCAACATGCTGGGGGCATGAGGCGGTTGGGGAACCGCTGAAGGCTCACTCGTTTTCCAGTGCCGCTGTGCTGAGGAGACACATGCGGTGCTGATTCAGCCCTGGCTGCGCACTTGCGATCACGTGTGCAGTTGCGTGTGGTCAGGGGGAGCCGCGCATGTGGTGGGGGGGCGCATGACCATTGAGGTCACGCATGAGCAACTGGTCGTGGAGCACAGACGTCCAGAGGCTCGCCGAAGACGCTGGGAACGGAAGTACCGGACAGTCCTGCTGGTCGCGGACGGCCTCGCAGCCGTTGCCGCGGGCTTAGTGATCCACGGGGCGTACGGCCGCTGGGCGGTGGCCCTGGCGCTGCCCCCGACATGGATCATCGCGATGCTGGCCCATCGCTCCTACGATCGCAGTGCCTTCGGCCTGGGGAGCGAGGAATACCGTCGGGTGCTGCGCGGAGCCGTCGCGCTGCCGGCGCTGGCCGCCCTCGCGTACTGGTTGTTCACGCGCGATTCAGCCCTCCTTCATGACATGACCATGGCCGCGGCACCGGCCGCCGCGATCGCCCTGCCGATCCGGTACACGCTGCGCCGCCGGCTGCACAGGCGGTGGACGCGGGGCCGGGACCGCAGCACGACGCTGCTTGTCGGCCCGGCACGCGGCATCGTGGAGATGCTCACCGTGCTGCGGCGCGGCGGCGTACAGGAACTGCGGGCCGCCGGAGTGTGCCTGAGCGATCCGCAGAACGCCGCGGAGATACGCAAGCTGGGGCTCCCCTTCCTCGGCGGCGTCGGTGACATGGACGACGTCGTCCGGGCCCTGGGCATCACCACCGTGGTGGCACTGCCGCTACCCGGGACCGACGCCTCCGTCCTGCGCCGGATGGCCTGGACGGCGGCCGCCCAGGGCGTCGACTTCCTGCTGGCTCCCGTGCTGGCCGACGTCTCCGCCTCCCGGCTGGCGGTACGGCCCACCAACGGGGTGCCGCTGCTGCGGATCCAGCCGCCGAACCTCTCCCGGACCTCCCGGCTGCCCAAGGAACTGCTGGACCGGTCGCTCGCCGCGGCGCTCCTGCTGTTCCTCGCGCTGCCCATGCTGCTGGTCGCCCTGATCGTCCGGCTGGACAGCGCCGGGCCCGCCCTGTTCCGACAGCAACGGGTGGGCCGGTACGGCGACCACTTCACCATGCTGAAGTTCCGCACCATGCGGCCGGACTCGGAGGCCCTGCGGGCGGAACTGGAGCACCTCAACCAGAACAGCGACGGCCTGCTGTTCAAGGTGAAGGAGGATCCGCGGATCACCCGCGTCGGCTCGTTCCTGCGCCGCAGTTCGCTCGATGAACTGCCACAGCTGCTCAACGTCGTCAGGGGCCACATGTCGCTCGTCGGCCCCCGCCCACCGCTGCCCGAAGAGGTGGAGGCGTACACGCCGGACATCAAGCGCCGGCTGCTCGTCAAGCCTGGCCTCACCGGACTCTGGCAGGTCAGCGGCCGCTCCGACCTGCCCTGGGAGGAGGCGGTCCGGCTCGATCTCGGATACGTCGACAACTGGTCGATGAGCCTGGACCTGTCGATCCTGCTGCGCACCGGGTCCGCCGTGGTGCGGGGAACGGGGGCCTACTGATGCACCGCCTGCGGACGGACCGCCTACCGATGGACCAAGGGGAGAGGAAACAAGTGACGCAGACCACGCAGCCGTTGGGGGTCGCGGTCGTCGGGGCCGGCTACTGGGGCCCCAACCTCGTCCGCAACTTCCAGGCCAGCGAGCGGTTCCGGCTGCGCTGGCTGTGCGACCTCGACGTGGACCGGGCCCGACGGGTCCTCGGCGGCTACTCGACGGTCGAGGCCACCGCGGACTACGCGGCCGTCCTCGCCGACCCCTCCGTGGACGCCGTCGCCGTGGCCACGCCCGCCGGCACCCACCTCGACATCGCCCTGGCCGCCCTGCGCGCCGGCAAGCACGTACTCGTGGAGAAGCCGCTCGCGGCGACCTACGCCGACGGGATGCGCCTGGTGACCGAGGCGGAAGAGCGCGGGCTCACCCTGATGTGCGACCACACCTACTGCTACACGCCGGCCGTGGGCCGCATCCGGGAGCTGGTCCGGTCCGGCGAACTCGGCGAGATCCACTTCGTCGACTCGGTCCGGATCAACCTCGGGCTCGTCCAGAAGGACATCGACGTCCTGTGGGACCTCGCCCCCCACGACCTGTCGATCCTGGACTTCATCCTCCCCGACAACGTGGAGCCGGTCGCCGTCGCGGCCCACGGGGCCGACCCGATCGGTGCCGGACAGGCCTGCGTGGCCTATCTGACGCTCACGCTCAGCACCGGAGCCATCGCCCACGTGCACGTCAACTGGCTGTCCCCGACCAAGGTGCGGACCACCATGGTGGGCGGCGCCAAACGCACCCTGGTCTGGGACGACCTCAACCCCCTGCAGCGGGTGGCCATCTACGACCGGGGCGTGGACCTGGCCTCCCCCCAGGAGATCGGCGACGACGAGCGCCGGGACATGCTCGTCTCGTACCGCTCCGGAGACATGGTCGCGCCCGCCATCGGGGAGAAGGAGGCGCTGCGCGGCATGGTCGACGAGTTCGCCGACGCGATCAGGAACGGGCGGCCTCCGCTGACCGACGGCCGGGCGGGCCTGCGCGTGCTGGACATTCTCGAGGCCGCGTCCCGGAGCCTCGAATTCAAGGGCGCGGTCGTCGGCCTGCGCGCCGGGCGTTGAGCAGATCGAACACACTGAGAGGGCACGGCAGTTGAGCAGCGTACGAGGCAAGAAGATCCTGGTCACCGGGGGAGCGGGCACCATCGGCTCCAACCTCGTCGACCTCCTGGCCGAGGGCGGCGCCCGCGAGATCGTGGTGTTGGACAACTTCGTGCGCGGGCGGCGGGCCAACCTCGCCCAGGCCCTGCCCAGCGGCGTCGTGGAGATCGTCGAGGGCGACGTCCGTGATGCCGCCACGGTACGGAAGGTCACCGAAGGCGCCGACCTGGTGTTCCACCTCGCCGCGATCCGCATCACCCAGTGCGCGGAGGAACCCCGGCTCGCCAACGAGGTCCTGGTCGACGGCACCTTCAACGTCCTGGAGGCGGCGGCCGAGACCGGGGTCGCCAAGGTGGTCGCCTCCTCGTCGGCGTCCGTCTACGGCATGGCCGAGACCTTCCCGACGACCGAGCGCCACCACCCGTACAACAACGACACCTTCTACGGCGCGGCGAAGGCCTTCAACGAGGGCATGCTGCGCAGCTTCCACGCCATGTACGGCCTGGACTACGTGGCGCTGCGCTACTTCAACGTCTACGGCCCCCGGATGGACATCCACGGCCTCTACACCGAGGTGCTCATCCGCTGGATGGAGCGCATCGAGGCGGGCGAGCCGCCGCTGATCCTCGGCGACGGCACGCAGACCATGGACTTCGTCGACGTCCGCGACATCGCCCGGGCCAATGTGCTGGCCGCCGAGTCGGATCTCACCGACGAGGTGTTCAACATCGCCAGCGGCACGGAGACTTCGCTGAAGGAGCTCGCCGAGGGCCTGCTGGAGGCGATGGGGGCGACCGGGCTGGAGCCGGTGCACGGGCCCGCCCGCAGCGTCAACTCGGTGGTACGGCGGCTCGCGGACACGTCACAGGCCGCCGAGCGGCTCAGGTTCACGGCGCGGATCGACCTGAGCACCGGGCTGCGGGACCTGGTCGAGTGGTGGCGCGCGGAGCGGGAGGCGGCCAAGTGAGCACCGACCGCATCCCGGTGATGATCCCCTGGCTCGGCGAGGAGGAGGCCCGGGCCGCCTCCGAGGCGGTGCTGTCCGGGTGGGTCGCCCAGGGCCCCCGGGTCGCCGCCTTCGAGCAGGCCTTCGCCGAGCGGGTGGGCGCCGAGCACGGCGTCGCCGTCAGCTCCTGCACCACCGCCCTGCACCTGTCGCTGGTCGCGCTCGGCCTCGGCCCCGGCGACGAGGTCGTGGTGCCCTCGCTGTCGTTCATCGCCACCGCCAACGCCGTACGGTACGTCGGCGCCGAGCCGGTGTTCGCCGATGTCGACCTCGCCACCGGCAACCTGACCGTGGCCACCGTGGACGCGGTCCGCACCGCCCGCACCAGGGCCGTCCTCGCCGTCCACCAGGGCGGCGCACCCGCCGATGTGCACGCCTTGCGCGCCGCCTGCGCCGACTGGGACCTGCCCCTGGTCGAGGACGCGGCCTGCGCCATCGGCTCGTCCGTCGGGGGCAAGCCCGTCGGGCACGGTGCGCTGATCGCCGCTTGGTCCTTCCACCCCCGCAAGCTCGTCACCACCGGCGAGGGCGGCATGATCACCACCGACGACGCCGAGTGGGCGGCCCGCCTGCGCCGGCTGCGCGAGCACGGGATGAGCGCCTCGGCGGCCGAGCGCCATGCGAGCAACAAGCCGGTCCTGGAGAGCTACCTGGAGGTCGGCTACAACTACCGGATGACGGACGTCCAGGCCGCGATCGGCCTGGTCCAGCTCGGCAGACTCGACGCGATGATCGCCCGCCGCCGCGAACTGGCGGCCCGCTACGACACGCTGCTGCACGACGTCCCCGGCCTCACCCCCGTACGCGACCCCGCCCACGGGCAGAGCAACTTCCAGTCCTACTGGGTGCTGCTGGACGAGGACTTCCCCGTCGGCCGGGACGACCTGCTCGCCGCGCTCGCCGCGGCCGGCATCTCCGCCCGGCGCGGGATCATGGCCGCCCACCTCGAACCCGCCTACGCGGACCACCCCCGCGCGCCCCTCCCGGTCACCGAGCGGATCACCCACGACTCGCTGATCCTGCCGCTGTTCCACACGATGACCGAGGCCCAGCAGGACCGCGTCGTGGCAGCGCTGCACGAACAGGCGCGAAGATGAGCGGGCTGCTGATCGTCGGCGCGGGCGGCTTCGCCCGGGAGACCGCGCAGGCTGTACGGGACACGGGCGAGTTCGAGCTGCTCGGGCACCTGGACGACAACCCCGCCCTGCACGGCACCGAGGTGGACGGCGTGTCCGTCCTCGGCGGCTGCGACCTGGTCCACGTCCTGCCCGAGGCCCGGGTGGTGATCTGCGTGGGCAACCCCAGGGACTACGCGGCCCGCGCCCGGCTGGTCCGCAGGCTCGGCCTGCCCGCGGACCGCTACGCCACCGTGATCCACCCGACGGCGGTGGTGTCGGCGACCTCCGGGATCGGCCCCGGCTCGGTGCTGCTCGCGCACTGCGTCCTGACCGCAGCCGTGCGGGTGGGCGCACATGTCGCGGTGATGCCGCAGGTCGTCCTCACCCACGACGACGTGGTCGAGGACTTCGCCACGCTCGCGTCCGGTGTCCGCATGGGCGGGGGCGCACGGCTGGAGCGGGGTGCCTATGTGGGCTCCGGGGCACTGGTCAGGGAGGGTACGACGGTCGGCGCCTGGTCGCTGATCGGGATGGGGAGCAGCGTGCTCGGCGACGTTCCGCCGGGCGAGGTCTGGGTGGGGAGCCCGGCCCGGCGGCTGCGCGCGGCGGAAGCGCCCGCGCTCGACGAACTTGCGACGCGAACAGTGGGGGGACCGCTGACATGAACCGGATTCCGCTCGTGGACCTCAAGGCGGCCCACGAGGAAGTCGCCGACGAGGTACGGGCCGGGTTCGAACGGATCCTGGCCGGCACCGCGTTCATCGGAGGCGACGAGGTCCGACAGTTCGAATGTGAATACGCGGACTTCGGCGATGTGGCGCACTGCGTGGGCGTCGCCAACGGCACCGACGCCGTCGAACTCGCCCTCCGCGCCGGCGGGGTGGGGCCCGGCGACGAGGTAGTGATACCCGCCAACACCTTCATCGCCACCGCGGGCGCCGTGGCCAGAACCGGCGCCCGACCGGTCCTCGCGGACTGCCTGCCCGACACCTACCTGCTCGACCCCCAGACCGCACTGGACGCGATCGGCCCGGCCACCCGCGCGGTCGTACCCGTGCACCTCTACGGGCAGATGGCCGACGTGACGGCGCTGTCCGGCCGACTGCCGGACCGGATACGGGTGGTCGAGGACGCCGCCCAGTGCCAGGGCGCCACCCGCGACGGCCGCGCGCCCGGCTGCGGCGGGATCGCGGCCACCAGCTTCTACCCGGGCAAGAACCTCGGCGCGTACGGCGACGCGGGCGCGGTGCTGACCGACGACGAGGAACTCGCAGGACAGGTACGCGCGATCGCCAACCACGGCGGCGTCGCCAAGTACCGCCACGACGTGCCAGGGTTCAACAGCCGTCTGGACGGACTCCAGGCCGTCGTCCTGCGCGCCAAGCTGGCCCGGCTGGCGGACGGCAACGCGGCCCGGCGCGCGGCCGCGGCCCGCTACCACGCGCTGCTCGCCGACCTGGCGGCCGCCGGCCGGGTCGTACTGCCGACGACGGCGGCCGGCAACGTCCACGTATGGCACCTGTACGTCGTCCAGGTCACCGGCGCGGACCGCGACGCCGTCGTCGGCAAGCTCAACGCGGAGGGTATCGGCGCGGGGGTGCACTACCCCGCCCCGGTCCACCTCACGCCGGCGTACCGCCATCTCGGCCACTCCCGCGGCGACTTCCCGAACGCCGAAAGCGCGGCGGACCGGATCCTGTCACTGCCGCTCTACCCGCAGATCACCCCCGACCAGCAGCAGCGCGTCGTGGACACGCTCGCCGACGCGCTCGGATGCTGATCGACCCCCGGTTTTCCCGCTCCACCCCGGCCGCACGGGCCGGTCCTGCACAGCACCGCTGAGAGGTACACATGAACAGATGGAGCAGACGGCTCCGGGGCGGCCGCCTCGCCGTCGTAGCAGCACTGATATGGGCGGTTCTCCCGCAGGCCGCGACCGCCCAGGCGGCAGCCGACCCGTGCGGAGCGGGTTCGAACCCGATCGTCTGCGAGAACTCCAAGCCGGGCAGCCCCAAAACCGACTGGTTCTCGCCCAACGCGTACGGCGACATCCAGGGCTTCTCCACCAAGGAGAGCGTCCAGGCCGGCGACACCGTCCAGTTCAAGGTCCAGTCGAAAGTCCCCTACCACATCGAGATCTACCGGCTGGGCTGGTACGGCGGCGACGGCGCGCGCGAGATGTCCACCGCGGCCCAGGCGGCCGTGACCTATCCGGCCAACTACGCCATCAAACCGGCGAGTTGTACCACCAAGAGCAGCACCGGCCTGGTCGACTGCGGCAACTGGCCGGTGACCGCGAGCTGGACAGTGCCCAGCGACGCCGTGTCCGGCCTGTACATCGCGAACCTGACGCAGACGGACGGCAACGGCCTGATGCCGTACCCGTTCGTCGTCCGCAAGGACTCCAGCACCTCCGGCGTCGTCGTGCAGACCAGCGACCAGACCTGGCAGGCCTACAACCACTACGGCGGCCAGGACCTCTACGGCGGCACCGGGCCCGCGCCCGACGGCCGGGCCTACGAGGTCAGCTACAACCGGCCGCTGGACATCGGCGGCGACAACGGCATCTACGGCTCCGAGTACATGATGCTGTCCTGGCTGGAGCGCAACGGCTACGACGTCAGCTATCTGTCCGGCGTGGACGTGTCGTCGACCAGCGGTGCCACCCTGCTGAAGCAGCACAAGGTGTACATGTCCTCCGGCCACGACGAGTACTGGACACAGAGCCAGTACTCCAACGTCCTGGCGGCCCGGAAGGCCGGCGTCCGGGAGGCCTTCTTCAGCGGCAACGAGGTCTTCTGGAAGACCCGGCTCGCGCCGAGCATCGACGGCACGAACACGGCGGACCGGACCCTGGTCTGCTACAAGATGACCAAGATGGCGCAGAACAACGGCATCGCCGACCCCAGCGGCATCTGGACCGGCACCTGGATGGACCCGACCAGCACCCACTACGGGCAGGACTACCAGCCGCCGAACATCGTCACCGGCTCCATGTTCCAGGTGAACGGCTACCGCAGCGACGCCATCACGGTCCCCGGCTCGTACGGCAGGAACCGGATCTGGCGCAACACCTCCATCGCGAGCCTCACCGCCGGCCAGACCGCCACCTTCCCGACGGGCACCCTCGGCTACGAGTGGGACAGCGACATCGACAACAGCACCAGACCCGCCGGAGCCATCGATGTGTCGTCCACGACGGTGGACGTCAACGACGGCAAGCTCCGCATGGACTGGGGCAATGTCTACGGCAACGGCACGGCGACCCACAAGCTCGTCGAGTTCCGCGACCAGGACTCCGGGGCCCTGGTGTTCGGGTCGGGGACCGTGCAGTGGTCGTGGGGCCTGACCGACGTCCCGACGTACAACCCCGCCGACACGGTGGTCACCGAGGACGCCCGTATGCAGCAGGCGACGGTGAACATCCTCGCCGACATGGGCGTCCAGCCGCTGACCCTGCAGAGCAATCTCGTCGCGGCCGGGGCCTCCACCGACACCACCGGCCCGGCGGTCACCGTGTCGAGCCCCGCCTCCGGTGTCACCGTCCCGGCGCTGAAGCCGGTCACCATCGCCGGCACCGCCACCGACTCCGGCGGGGGCGTGGTGGCCCGCGTGGAGGTGTCCACGGACGGCGGAACGACCTGGCAGGCCGCCAAGGGCCTCGCGTCCTGGAGCTACAGCTGGACCCCGACGACCCCGGGTCCGGCGTCCATCAAGGTCCGTGCCGTCGACGACAGCGTCAATATCGGCGCCGTGACCACGATCCCCGTGACCGTCGGCCCCCAGGCCTGTCCGTGCAGCGTGTTCGCGGCCTCGGCCGTGCCCGGCACCGTCAACGCGGGCGACGGCAGCTCGGTCGAGCTCGGCGTCAAGTTCCGCACCACGGTCGCCGGTTCCATCACCGCCGTCCGCTTCTACAAGTCACCCGCCAACACCGGAACCCACACCGGCAGCCTGTGGAGCGCCTCCGGCACCCGTCTGGCCACCGGCACTTTCACCAATGAGACGGCCTCCGGCTGGCAGCAGCTGAACTTCGCCACCCCGGTGACCGTCAAGGCCAACACCACCTATGTCGCCTCGTACTTCGCCCCCAACGGCGGATACTCCTACGACGGCGGCTACTTCTCCGGCAGCGACGCGGGCCTCGCCCCGCTCACGGCACTGAAGTCCGGCACCGACGGCGGCAACGGCGTCTACCACTACGGCTCCACCAGCGCCTTCCCGTCCTCTCAGTCCTCCGGCAGCAACTACTGGGTCGACGTGGTGCTGGACACTTCGACGGCCAGCACGACCCCGCCCACCGTCACCTCCACCTCCCCGACCTCCGGGGCGACCGACGCGTCGATCACGGCACCGGTGTCGGCCACGTTCAGCTCGGCCGTCGACCCCGACAGCGTGACCTTCACCGTGAAGGACCCGAACGGCAACACCGTGCCGGGGGCCGTCACCTTCCCCGCGTCGAACAAGGCGACCTTCGCTCCGTCGACGGAGCTGGAGCTGCACACCGCGTACACCGCGTCCGTCCAGGCCTCCGACGTGTGGGGCAATGCCATGGCGGACCCGGTGACCTGGTCCTTCACCACCAGCTCCACGCCACCCGCGGTCACCTGCCCCTGCACGCTGTGGGGTTCCTCCGTCACGCCGGCCACGACCGACATGACCGGTGACGCCAACTCCGTCGAGCTCGGCACCCGGTTCACCTCCTCGACGGACGGCTGGGTCACCGGTGTCACCTTCTACAAGGGCACAGGCAACACGGGCACGCACACCGGCAGCCTGTGGTCCGACACCGGGACGCTGCTCGCCACCGGCACCTTCACCAACGAGACGGCCTCCGGCTGGCAGACGCTGACCTTCGCCACCCCGGTCGCCATCACCGCCGGCACCCCGTACGTCGTCTCCTACCACGCCCCGAACGGCAACTACGCGGTGGACGGCGGCTACTTCACGGCAGCCCACCTGTCGTATCCGCTGACCGCCACCGCCGACACCACCGCGCACCACAACGGGCTCTACCGGTACGGCGCCGACGCGGCCTTCCCCAACAGCTCCTACGGATCCGCGAACTACTGGGTCGGCCCGGTCTTCACCGCCGACAACCCCAGCGCCGCCCTGACGACGGCCACCGCCTCGGAGGTGACCGCGTCCTCGGTGGCGCACACCGCCGACGCGGCGAACGCCCTCGTCATGTCGGTGCCGGACAAGGCCGCCGTGTCGTCCGTGCAGGCGAGAGTGACCATCCTGCGCGGTTCCAAGGACGCCAAGAAGCTCCACGTCACGGTCGTCGCCTTCTACGACCGGGGCACCCACAAGGTATCCGTCCACCTGTCCGTCCCGCTGCCGGACGGCACCCGGTTCACCGTCACGGTCACGGCCCGGGACAGACACGGCCACCCGGTGAAGTCCCACAGCTGGACCCTGACCAGCGAGACCGTCCGCAAGAAGAAGAACTGACCGACCCGAACGCACCGGTGGTGGTCTCCGCCCGACGCGGAGGCCGCCACCGGGGATTGGCTTGCCCACCGATGAGCACCGTCAGTGTTGTCATCCCCTGCTACAAGTACGGCCATTTCCTCGCCGACTGCGTCAGCAGTGTCCTGGACGAGCAGAACGGCGTCGACGTCCGGGTGCTCATCATCGACGACGCCTCGCCCGACGACTCGGCGGAGATCGCGCAGAAACTGGCCGCCGCGGATCCGCGTATCGAAGTCCGCGTCCACGAAACCAACAAGGGACACATCGCCACCTACAACGAGGGCCTCCTGGAATGGGCCGACGGGGACTACGTCGCCCTCCTCTCCGCCGACGACCGACTGGTGCCGGGCGCGCTGGTCCGGGCCGCCGCACTCCTGGACGCCCGTCCCGAGGCGGGGTTCGCCTACGGGCGTCCCCTGCGCTTCCAGCACGGCGGCCCGCGGCCACGGGCCCGTACGCAGAGCACCGGCTCGGTCGTCTATCCCGGGCAGTGGTGGCTGGAGCGGCGCTTCCGCGAGGGCACGGGCTGCATCACCTCACCGGAGGTCGTCGTCCGCACCAGCCTCCAGCGGAAGGCCGGCGGCTACGACCCCGCCCTTCCGCACGCCGGCGACATCGAGATGTGGATGCGGCTCGCCGCACACGCCGACGTCGGCTACATACGCGGGGCCGACCAGGCCTTCTACCGAGTCCACGGCAAGAACATGTCCACCACGGACTTCGGTGGTCAGCTCGACGACCTGCGCCAGCGTCTCGTGGCCTTCGACTCGGTGCTCGCCAAATGCGCCGACCGGCTGCCCCACGCCGACCGCCTGGCCGATCAGGTGCACACCCGGCTCGCCCGCTTCGCGCTGCGCCGCGCGTACCGTGCCTACGACCGGGGACGCACGGGGGTCGTACCGGTCGATGAGTGCGTGGCCTTCGCCGAGGAGTGTCTGCCGGGATACGCGGCGCTGCCGGAGTACCGCGCGCTGCGGCTCAGGCGGCGGATCGGTCCGAAGGCGATGCCGTATCTGCAGCCGCTGGTGTGGTCGGCCGTGGCCGAGCGCGGCCGGGAGTGGCTGTGGTGGGAGTCGTGGAAGCGCCGCGGAATCTGATGAGCGACCGTTACGGCTCAGTTGGCCACGGGAACGGGACCGGCCTGCCGGGCAGGCACGGCCTGACGGCGCCTCATCACATAGCGGTCGAGCCACAATGCGCCGAGGATCCCGCCGGCGAGGCCCAGCAGGGCCGTGCCGGCCAGGCCCCGGCTCTTGGTGCCCTGCACCTCGGCGGCGCTCGGGGAGGTCAGTACGGAGGCGGTGATCCGTGCCCCGGAGGGAACTCCCTGACCCGTCTGCATCTCCTCGACGTGCTGGGTGTAGACGTCGATGATGCGGCGCACCGCCGTGACGGCCGCGTCGGGGTCGGACGCCTGCGACTGCACCTGCAGGGAAGGGATCAGATAGCGCGGTGTCGCGCTGGTGCCGCTGTTGCGGGGCACGAGGTGATAGGTCCCGTGGACCCCCGCCGCGCTCAACTCCCTCACCCCGCCGGGGGATTGCAGCTGCTGGACGACCGCGTAGGAGACCACGGCGAGCGGCGGCTGCAGATTGGTGAGCTGGTTGGGCTGGTTCTGCGTCACCGGCGGCTTGAGGACGACCACCGCGGAGCCGACGTACTGGGGGGCCGGGCGCACCACGTGGTACGCACCGGCGGCCGTCAGCAGCAGCGCGACCACCACGACGTACCAGCGACGGAGCAGCGCATCGGCGACGTTCCCGGGCGACATACGAGTTCCTTCCGTCACCCCCGATACTGGCAGGACGCGCGGCTGGATGCCACCGAATGGGGGGTTGGTTCGTGAGCCTTGGTGAGATATGGGCCATTCTGCGCAGACGTTGGTACTTCATGGTGCCCTTCACCCTGCTCAGCCTGCTCGGTGGCGCGTATCTGTACGTGACCGTGCCCGTCTCCTATCAGTCGCAGAGCTCGGTCGCGCTGCTGGACTCCTCGGCCGTCGCCCGGCTGGCCCCCACCTTCGGCAACCCCATCTCCAATGCGGGCGGTTCGCTCATCGTCACGGCCGACGTGCTGATCAGAACCCTTGAATCGGCCGACGCCGCCAAGGAGTTGCACAGCCGTGGCGTCACGGATCCCTACACGGCCGGCTTCGCGCCGGAGAGCGAGAGCCCGCTCCTCTCGCTCAGCGTCACCGGCACCGACCGGGCGAAGGTACTCAAGGAGACCAACACCCTGACGGCCTTCGCCGGCGAACAACTCAAGGCCCTGCAGGCCGCCGCCAAGGTCCCGCCCACCTACTTCGTCCAGACGGCGCCGGTCGTCCTGCCGCAGACCCCGGTGGCGAAGTCCAAGAGTCGCTACCAGGACATCGCGGCGGTCGTCATCCTGGGCGTCGTCAGCGCGTTCCTGCTGTCGATCCTGCTGGAGGGCGTCGCGGTGGTCCGCCGCAGGCGGCGCGCCGGGAACGCCCCCGCCCCGCGACCACAGGACGCCCGAACCACCGAGCGAGGAGTGCTCGGCCGACGGGTCGACGCCACGGCGATCCTCACCGTCTACCTGGTGCTGGCCTTCTTCATCCCGTCGAACCTGGCCCTGCCCGCGCTCGGCGGCGTCGGCACCCCGGCCAACGTCTTCGCCCTGCTGGGACTGTTGTGGTACCTCGCGACCTGGCTCGGCGGCCGTATCCTTCCCGCGCCGGGCACCAGGTCCCCCCGGGTCGCGCTGTGCGTGCTCGGGCTGGCCGTCCTGACGGCCTACGTCGCGGACGCGATGCGCGAGAGCTCGCACGAGGAGGTCCTCGGGGCCGACCGAGGGCTCATCGGATTCCTGGTGTGGGTGTCGATCGTCGTCCTGACCTCGGCGGCCGTACAGAAGCGCGAGCGGCTGGACGTCCTGATGCGCCGGATGGTCGTCATGGGTTCCGTGGTCGCCGCGATCGGGTTCTACGACTTCTTCGCCGCTACCAACATCGCCGACTCCATTCACATCCCCGGCCTCCAGACCAGCGTGGCCCAGGTGAGCGTCATGGACCGCGGCGCCTTCACCCGGCCCCGGGCCACCACGGCCCAGCCGCTGGAGTTCGCCGGCATGCTGGCGATCCTCCTGCCCTTCGCCATCCAGCAGGCCCTGGATCCGGTACGACGCCACCGCCACGCGCTGCGCCGCTGGGGTCCGGTGCTGCTGATGGCCGGAGCGCTGCCCCTGTCCGTGTCGCGGACCTCGATCATCGGCCTGCTGTTGGTGGCGCTGGTGATGGTGCCGCGCTGGAAACCGGCCCGCCGCTGGGCCGCGATCGGCGTGATGACGGCCTCCGTGGCCGTCTTCAAGGTTCTCGTGCCGGGGCTGATCGGCACCATCACGGTTCTGTTCGCCTCTTTCCTGTCCAACTCCGACAGCAGCACCCAGGCCCGTACGGTCAAGTACAGCGCGATCATGCCGTATCTGAAGGAACACCCCTGGTTCGGGAGGGGCTTCGGCACCTTCACTCCCGACCTGTACTTCTTCACCGACAACCAGTACATGCTGGGCCTGGCCGAGATGGGCGTGCTCGGGCTCGTCGCCCTGCTCGTCCTGTTCATCACCGGAATCCATCACGGCGGTGCCATCCGGCGCCTGGCCCGGACCGAGTCCGACCGCGAGCTGGGCCAGGCGTTCTTCGCCTCGTCGCTGGTCGCCCTGGTCATCAGCGCCACGTTCGACTCGCTCAGCTTCCCCATGTTCGCCGGAATGTTCTTCCTGATCCTGGGGGCGGGGGGCAGCTGTCTGGGCTTTGTACGGCGCGAGGCTGCCGCTGCCGCACAGGGCCCCGTTGAGACCCCAGAAGTCCAGCTCCCCCAACTCGTGGAGTCCCGATGAGCACCGTCGCCGTCATCGTCGTCACCTGGAACAGCGCCTCGGTGCTCCCCGGGTTCCTCGCCGCGCTCGGCGAGGGCATGGCCGGCCTCGACTGGCGGCTGGTCGTCGCCGACAACGACTCGGCCGACGACACCGTCGAGGTTCTCCAGGCCCTGGCCCCCGACGCCACCGTCGTCCAGACCGGCCGCAACGCCGGGTACGCCGCAGGGATCAACGCGGCGCTGGATGCTGCCGGTGAGTACCGGGTCGCTCTCATCTGCAACCCCGACATCCGTATGCGGCAAGGCTGCGCCGAACGGCTCGTCGAGAGCCTCGGCGACGGAGTGGGCATCGCCGTGCCCCTGCTGTACGAAGAGGGCCGGGACACGCCCCACTACTCGCTGCGCCGCGAGTCGAGCGTGCTGAGGGCCCTCGGCGAGGCCGTCATCGGCAACCGCCGGGCCGGGCGATTCCCGCGCCTCAGCGAACTCGTCACGGACCCCGCCGCGTATCGACGGCCCACGCGCGCCGACTGGGCGACCGGCGCGCTCATGTCCGTCTCGGCCGACTGCCTGGCCGCTTGTGGCCCGTGGGACGAGTCCTTCTTCCTCTATTCGGAGGAGACCGAGTACTGCCTGCGGGCACGCGACCTGGGATACGTCACGCAACTGGAGCCGAAGGCCGAGGCCGTGCATCTGGGGGGCGACTCCCAGGTCTCGCCCCGACTGTGGACCCTGCTCACGCTCAACCGGGTGCGGCTGTACGGGCGGCGGCACGGAGCCGTCGCGACCGCGTGCTTCAGAGGTGCCGTGTTCCTGCGCGAGACATCGCGGGCTCTTCTCGGCCGGAAGGCCAGCCGCGCGGCGGCGACCGCACTGCTGAGGCCGGGCGCGCTGCAGGTCACGCCGGGCCCCTGAGGCCCGGTCGACGGACGCTCAGCCGGACCAAGTCGTGTAGAAACTCCCGGGGTTCACCAGATACCGCACGGTGGCGTACGGCACATGGCGCACGCGGTGGCGGCGGCTGTACCGGTGCACGAGCTCCCAGTCCTCACGCGGGAGCACGTCCGGGGTACGCCGCAGACGGCTGAAGTGCAGGGCCCGGTTGCGTCGGGCGACGAACGCGTTGGTGTCCAGAAAGGATTCCCGGGCGGCGCGCCGGCGGTCGAACGGCACGGAGAGGATGTCCCGCTCGGTCCCGTCCGGGAGGACACGGCGCAGCGCCGTGTAGACGCCGTCCGGACCGCCGGGGGACTCCAGGACCGCCAGGGCACGTTGCAGATGGTCGGGTTCCCACAGGTTGTCGTCGTCCAGGAACGCCACGTACCGCGAGCGGGTGAGGCGGATGCCGACATTGCGCACGATGCCGGCCACGCCGGTGTTGCGCGCCAGCGAAACGGCGAAGAGCCGTGGATCGTCGGGCAGTTCGCAAAGACCGGCACCGTCGTCCACGACGATCACGACCTGATCGCGAACGGTCTGGGCCAGGGCCGACCGGACCGCCGTCCGCAGCTCGTCCGGGCGTCGGTGGGTGGCGATGACCGTCGCGACGAGGGCGGCGGGCAGGGAAGCGGCAGCAGCCGCGAGGCGGCGGGATTCCGCGGTCTCGAAGCGGCGCAGCCGCAGTGCGGAGGGGAGGAGCAGGACCTTGTTGCGAAGCTCGAAGAGGACGAGCCAGCCGAAGGTGCGCTTGAGGACCTCCCAGGGGACGCGGATGATGCGTCGCATGATCCTCCTTCTCAGCCGGCCGGCTCGGGGCTGACCGGGGTGCCGTCGGAGAAGCGGTTGTCGCGCCAGACGTTGCCGGGACCGCCGGCGTTCCAGGCGGTGACGGCCCCGTAGACGCCGCTGTTGCGGTGGTACCGGGTCGAGAAGACGTTGTTCGTGACCCGGATCCCGGTGGCGCCCGCGCCACCCCCGTAGAGGGCGTACGCGCCGCCGGCCAGCAGATTGCCGTCGACGACCGTGTTGGACACATGGCCGGTGTCGGCGAACAGGCCCAGGGCGGCGGACGCTCCCCGGTCGACGGCGACGGGGTTGAGCAGTGTGTTGTGACGGATGACCAGCCGGCCCTTGGTGCCGCCGCCGCTGATCACCGCATCGGTGTGCTGCCACTCGCCGCCGTTGTTGCGGAAGGGGACGAGGTCGTGGACGTAGTTGTCGTGGAGGTAACCCTGGCCCATGGAGAGGGCGTTGCCGAAGACGGCGATGTCGCACCAGCCGACCTCGACGGAGCTGGTGCCCATGTTGGAGACGGCGTAGTCCACTCCGCCGTTGTCGGGGCCTTTGCCGGGGACGGCGGTGATGGTGGTGTGCAGGATCCTCAGGCCGCGGTGGCCGGGGCGCAGGTTGACCCCCCACCAGTTGGCGGAGGTGATCCTGCTGTCGACGATGGTCACGTCGTCGGCGTAGATGTCGAGTGAGCCGGTGACGTCCCACCCTTTGATGACGGTCCCGTCGGTCTTGACGCTCATGTTCCCCGTGGAGTGCGGTGCCAGGGGGATGCGGGGACCGGTGGTGCGGGCGTCCGGGAAACCGGCTTCGCCCGGCGCCGCGGTGCTGGCCCGAGCCGTGCCGGGGGAGTGGCTCCGGGCGGGCGGTGCGGAGTCGGTGCCCGAGGCGCCCGGAGAACAGGCGGCGGACAGCAGGAGGGCCAGGCCGGCGAGCAGACGGCGGAGTCTCGTCATACGGTCTCCGGCGTCCGGGAGCCCAGCAGGAAACGGCGGCCGGGCAGCACGCACACCACGTAGCAGGCCAGCGCGGCTGTGCCGATGCCGAACAGGGCGGGGGTGCCGTCGCCGAGAAGGCGCTTCGCCGCGACGACGACCAGGGTCATCACGACTCCTCCGAAGAAGGGCCAGGCGCAGGCCCCGGCGACGGGGGCAAGGCCGATCCCGGCCCGGCCGAGGGCGTACAGGAAGGCGGGGACGACGAGTCCGGCGGCGACCAGCACATGGCCCTGGGAGACGCCGACGATGCCGCCCAGGCGCGCGCCGACGACGAGGACGGGGATGAGGGCGACGACCCAGAGAGCCTGGGTGAGGATCAGCAAGCGGCGCTGCCCGGTGGCGACGAGGCAGTCGTAGGCGAGTTCACAGCCGATGCGGATCAGGCCCAGGGCCATCAGCCAGGGCAGCGCATCGGCGGCGGGCACCCACTTGCCGCCGTACACCAGGCGGACGACCGGGGCGGCGAGGCCCCCGAGCAGGACACACAGGGGCACGGTGCCGGTGACCAGCACCGCCAGGGCGCGGCTGAAGCCCTGGGCGAGGGCCTGCGGGGAGGCGGCGAGACGGGAGAAGCCGGCGAAGGAGACACGGCGGGCGGCCTCGGAGATGACGCGCACCGGCCAGCCCGACATGTTGAACGCCAGGACGTAGAAGCCGAGGGAGACTCCGCCGAGGGTGGAGCCGACGACCATGGTGTCCACGTTGACGACGGCGAGGGCGAGGAGGCTCGCCCCGGCCAGCGGAAGACCGAACTTCAGCAGTGCCCGGGCCTGTTGGGGATCCCAGCCGAACCGCAGAGTGCCGGGGGCCGCCACGGCGCAGCCGGCGAGGGCGGCGATGTTGCCCGCGACCGCGCCCCAGGCGAAGCTCATCGCGCCCCGTCCGGCGAAGGCCAGCACGAGCGTCACGGCGGTGCTGAGGACGAAGTTGAGCGCGTCGATGAGCATCCGCCTGCCCTGGGCGAACTCCCGGGTCAGGAAGCCGGCCGGGACCTGGGCCACCCCGTCGATCACCAGGCACAGGCACATGACCCGCAGTACGCCCGAGGCGTCGGGTGAGTCGAGCAGTCGGGCCACGGTCGGCGCCGAGACGAAGAGGGCGGCGTACAGCAGGCCGCTGGACGCGGTGGCCAGGGTCAGTACTGTCGGCGCGAAGCGGCGGGGGTCGCCGTCCCAGCGGACGATGGCCAGGCTGACGCCCAGTTCGTTCGCGGAGAGCAGGACCAGGAGCACGGTCTGGGCCATGCCGTAGACGCCCCACTGGGCCGGTCCGAGGGCGAAGCGCGCCAGCAGGACGCCGGTGGCGAAATTGCCGAGGCGCATCACCACGGTGTTGATCAGGCTCCAGCGGGCCGCCGAACGGACCTTCCGGCCGAGGGAGTTGGGAGCGGGGGTGGTGTGGGTGTCGCTCGGCTCAGCGGTCTCGCTGTCCGGTGTGCGAACGCTGTCCATGAGTCGATTCCTCGTCGAGCGGCTCGGCGGTGGGCACCACGGCCACGACGGGCCGCCCGGCCCTCGGCTCCGCGGCGGACCTGTTCTCGGTGGACCGCGACCAACTGGGCGTCTGCCGGAGGGCGATGGTCTGTTCCGCGACCGGTTCCCCGGCCGTCGGCTGCGCGGGCTCCTTTGGCCGGGCGGACCTCTGCGGCCGACGGCGCGCCTCCACGTAGAAGACGGCGACCAGGCTCAGCACCAGACCCAGGCACCCGCCCATGACCAGGTACTCGAGCCGGGTCTTGGTCTGCGCCACCGGGTTCTGCGGGGGGACGAGGGTCGTCATACGGATCATGGCCTTCGGGGCGACCGACTGCTGTTGCTGGAACTGGTCCAGCCGCTGCTTGGCATAGGCCGTGAGGATCTTGTCCGAGGCCAGGACGGCGGTCTTGTCGGTGCCGGTGACGGTGAGCCACATCAGCGGCCCCTGCGCGTTGTCGGCGAGCTTGGCCGCGAACGTTCCTGTGGCGCCACGGGACTTCAGCTGCCGGACCGAGCCGTCGGAGTTGAGGCTGCGGGCCAGGCCGTCGGCCATGCCGGTGAGCGAGGTCTGGGTGCTGAGGAAGGGGTTGCCGTCGTAGGCCATCGTGGCCTTCTCGGAGTTCAGGAGAACCACCGTGCTCTGCGACTGGTAGGTGACGGGAACCAGCAGGGCCACGGCGACCGTCAGGCCGACGGTCAGCAGCAGTCCGGGCAGCAGGACGTACCAGCGCCTGCGCATGACACGGAATATCTCAGCCAGATCCATGGTGGTCCCCCCTCGCGACCAGATGTTCGACGAGCATATGTCGCAAGCGGATCATATGGGGAACGTTTGGTCGGTGGGCCTCGGCCGTGTGCTCGCCGTGCCTCCTTCCAAGAGCACATCGGCGATGCGGTCGCTCGCGCGGCCGTCCCACAGTTCGGGCCGGCGCGGCGCGGGCGGATCGTCCAGCACCCGGTCCACGATGGCCACGATGCGTGCCGGATCCCGGCCGGCCAGCACATTGGTGCCCTGCTCGACGGTGACGGGCCGCTCGGTGTTGTCCCGCAGGGTCACGCACGGCACGCCCAGCGCGGTGGTCTCCTCCTGCACGCCGCCCGAGTCGGTCAGCACGAGCCGGGCCGCGTCCTGCAGGGCGATGAAGTCCAGGTATCCGGCGGGCGGCACGAGCCGCACGCCTCCTGGGACGCCGACGTCGGCCAGCCGCTGCGCAGCGCGGGGATGCACGGGCAGCAGCAGCGGGCAGCGGCCGGCGATCTCGCCCAGGGCCTTCAGAAGGGCGGCGAGGACCTCGGGGTCGTCCACATTGGCGGGTCGGTGCAGGGTGACCAGGCCGTACTCGCCCCTGGCCAGGCCGTACCGGCCCAGGACATCCGAGGCCCTGGCCCGCTCCAGGTTGGCCAGCAGCGTGTCGATCATGACGTTGCCGACGAGGTGGATCTGGTCGTCCCGGTACCCTTCCGCGCGCAGGTTGTCGCCGGCGTCGGGCGAAGGCGCCAGCAGATAGTCGCTGAGGCGGTCGGTGACGACACGGTTCACCTCCTCCGGCATGCTCCAGTCGCGACTGCGCAGCCCGGCCTCGACGTGGGCCAGCAGCGGCCCGGCCTTGGCCGTGACGAGGGCGCAGGCCAGCGTGGAGTTGATGTCGCCGACCACGACGACGATGTCCGGGGACACCTCGCCGAGCAGCGGCTCGAACGCGGTCATCACGCGTCCGGTCTGCTCGGCGTGGGTGCCGGACCCGACCCCGAGGAAACGGTCGGGCGGCCGGATGCCGAGGTCGGCGAAGAACACGTCGTTCATGGCCGGGTCGTAGTGCTGCCCGGTGTGGACGAGGACCACCTCGGCGCCCCGGCGCTCCAAGGCGTCCATCACCGGTTTGATCTTCATGTAGTTGGGGCGCGCCCCGGCGACGCAGACGATGCGCTGCATGGTTCAGAGCACCTCGATCGAGGGACCGGACGGCAGCCGTCGACGGCAGTCGAGGACGAAGGGGGCGTGCTCGGCGACGAGTTCGTAGTCGAAGCTGTCATGGTCGGCGAGCAGCACCACCACATCGGCGGCCGCCAGCTCCTCCGGTGTCAGGTCGACCCGCACCAGCCGGGTGTCCACCGGCAGGCTCTCGACGACATGCGGGTCCGCCGCCTTGACCTGGGCCCCCATGTCGAGCAGCAGTTGGGATATGCGCAGGGCGGGCGACTCGCGGGCGTCGCCGGTGTTCTTCTTGTACGCCAGACCCAGCAGCAGGATGCGCGAGCCGTTCACGGAACGGCGTCTTTCGTTGAACAGGTCGCTGATGCGGCGCGCCACGTACTCGGGCATGTGGTTGTTGATGTCGTTGGCCAGTTCCACGAAGCGGAAGCTCTGGCCGAGTTCGCGCTGCACCCGCCAGGACAGGTACGAGGGGTCGATCGGCAGGCAGTGGCCGCCGACGCCCGGTCCGGGGGTGAACCTCATGAAGCCGAAGGGCTTGCTGGAGGCGGCGTCGATGGCCTGCCAGGCGTCGATGTCCAGATGATGGGCGAACATCGCGATCTCGTTGACCAGCGCGATGTTCACATGGCGGAAGGTGTTCTCCAGCAGCTTGGCGAGTTCGGCCTCCTTGGGCGAGCGCACCGGCACGGTGGTGTCGACGAGGCCTGCGTAGAAGTCCTGAACGGCCGTGAGCGACGCCGCGTCGACGCCGGAGACGACTTTCGGGGTCTCCTTGAAACCCCAGACGGTGTTGCCCGGGTCGATCCGCTCGGGGCTGTAGCCGAGGTGGAAGTCGCTTCCGGCGGTGAGGCCCGAGCCGTCCTCCAGGATCGGGGCGAACAGCTCCTGGGTGGTGCCGGGATAGGTGGTCGACTCCAGGACGACGGTGGCTCCGGGGCGCAGATAGCGGGCGAGGGTGACCGCGGACTCCTTGATGTAGCGCAGGTCGGGAGTGCCCTCGTGCAGCGGGGTCGGGACGGTCACCACGGCGACGTCGAAACCGCCGCAGTCGCGGGCCGATTCGCTCGGACGGTAGGTGCCGTTGTCCAGCGCAGCGCGGATCCGCTCGGAGGAGACGTCCTCGACGAAGGACTCACCGGCGGACAGGCTCTTGACCCGCCGGGAGTCGACGTCGTAGCCGATCACCTCGTGTCCGACCTCGGCGGCGCGGATGGCCAGTGGCAGGCCGACGTATCCCTGTCCAACCACGACGACGCGCATCAGTGACTCCTGTTCGCGGGAGCGGTCGACGGGTTGAGCCGGATGAACTCTCGCGCCGTCATGAGGAGGAAGGCAGCATTGGTGGTGAGGTAGCGTCGGCCCAGGCGGCGCGGCTCCTGCAGCGCGCGGTAGAGCCACTCCAGGCCCCACCGCTGCCAGGACTCGGGGGCCCGCTTGGTGACCCCGGCCAGGATGTCGAAGGAGCCGCCGACGCCGTGGACGACTCGGGCGCCGGTGCGGGCGCCGTAGGCGGCGGTGAAGACCTCCTTCTTGGGCGAGGTCATGCCGAGGAACAGCATCTGGGCGCCGCTTCGGGCGATCTCCTCCGCTATGGCCTCCTGCTGGGAATCGTCGAAGTAGCCGTTCCGGCTGCCGGCCACCGTCAGGCGGGGGAAGCGGTCGGCGACCCGGTGCAGCATCCGCTCCAGCACGTCCTTCCTGGCGCCGAGGAAGTACACCGAGATGCCGGCCGCTTCCGCCTCTGCCAGCAACCGCAGGAAGAGGTCGATACCGGCCACCCGTTCCGGCAGCGGGGCGCGTAACACCCGGCCGGCCCAGACCACGGCCTGTCCGTCGGCGAGGACGAGATCGCAGCCGGTCACGGCCCGGGCGAGCCGCGGATCGCGCCGCATGTTCACCAGCTTCGCGGCGTTGACCACCCCGATCTCCAACTGGCTGCCGTCCTGGACCGCTTCGAGGCAGCGCTGTACGGTCTCGTCCATGGTCAGCGGGTCCAGCTCGACACCGAAGAGGGACTGACGCCCGCTCATATGCGGCCCCCCTGCCAGGCGTAGAGCGTCCAGCCGAACTCGTACGGCCGGCATTCGCGGTCGACGGAGAGGGGCCGGTAAATCCGGTCCAGGGCCTTCAGCCGGAGGTCGGGAGCGACCCGGCTGCCGAGTCCCCGGGCGGCGCGTACGGCCTTCTTCGGGTCGCCCCGGTAGACCTTGCGCCAGGTGACGCCCAGTTCGTCGAGGATCAACGGCTCGCGGTGCTCCGGGCGTTCGGCGAGTTCGGGCACGTCCGTCATCCAGCGCAGGCCCTTGCGGACCGACGCGCCGAAGTCGGTGCCGCCGGCGTCGGCGAGGTCGAACAGCGCGGTCGGCGCCATCGCGTGCTGGTGGACGCTGTAGACCGGGTAGCCCTCCACGACATCGCCGGTGCGCGCGTCGTAGTGCCACCACCACTGACCGCCCGCGCCCTGCAACTCGCAGATGCGGGCCGCGCACGCCTCGGCCGCGGCCAGCGCCTCCGGATCGCCGCCGCCTTCGCCCGAGGCGTGGGCGCGGGCCAGGGCCTGGAGCGGGTACGTCTGGTCGGCGAAGCAGCTCACGTGCGCCCGGTACCAGGGCACCAGTCCGGGCCCGGTGGCGTGCGGGAACAGCGGGCTGTTCCCGATCCGGGCCCGCAGCAGGCGGTCGCGGGCCGCGGTGAGACGGCTCTCCACGTCGACCGTGCCGCGAGCCGCCGCGAGGGCGGACAGCACCCATGCGGCCTCGACGGTGTACTGCGGCCGGCCCTCCTCGTCCAGGGCTTCGACCCGTGCGAGGGCGTCGGAGAGTTTGGGGTGTGCGGTCTCGGCGGCGGCCCAGGCGATGAGCGCCGCGTCGCCGAGGTTGGTTACCCCGGGCAGAGACTCGACCAGCAGACCCGTGAACTCCTGGGCAGTGCGCCCGCCGAGCACCGCGCACTGGCGGTCCTCGGGCAGGAACCGGGCACCCAGCGCGGTGATGGCCGCGTACCGGGTACTGGTCCCACGCCGCTCCAGGGTCCAGGAACCATCGGGTGCCTCCCGCCCCGCCATGGTGAAGGCGAAGGCCTCACCGCCGGGAAGCAGCATCGACGGAAGTCCCGACTCGGCGACTGCCAGCAGTCGCCGGCCGAGCGCGAGCAGCGGCGGCTCTTCATGACCGAGCGCCGCCAGACGTGTGTTGGTCATCTTCTGGACACACCAACCCCCCTGTGGGTCCTCTTTTTGCGCAGGCTTGTGGGCGCCGCGTCGCGGACGGCCACGCGGCGGACAGCAGACGTCGGAACGTCAGACGTCAGGCGTCGGAGCGGTCGTCACTCCGCGCTTCGGACACAGGCGTCCCACCCGGTAACCCCCCCTGGGCACTGGTTTGTGCGCTGACTGTGCCCGGTCTGCACAGTTCGCACACATGTTATGCCTGCACGTGTTCGAGCATTGGTGTTTTGGGAGAATCAGAAGTCATCCGCGCTCGACGAGAAGTCAGGCGCGCTCGACGAGTTGGCCGTCCTTCTCGTCGTACAGCGCCCCTGTCTCGGGGCACTCCCATCCGCCCGGCTCGCCGTCCCGCTCGACCAGTCGTACGCCGGCCCGGCCGACCCAGCCGATGCGGCGCGCCGGAACGCCCGCCACGAGCGCGAAGTCCGGCACGTCCTTCGTCACCACGGCACCCGCCGCGACCAGCGCCCAACGGCCGACGCGCACCGGTGCCACACACACCGACCGGGCCCCCAGGGACGCTCCCTCGCCCACCACCACCGCCACGGCCTCCCAGTCGCCACCGCGCTTGAGCCGGCCCTGCGGGTCCACCGATCGGGGAAAGTAGTCGTTGGTGAGCACCGCCGCCGGACCGACGAACGCCCCGTCACCGAGCTGCGCGGGTTCGTAGACCAGCGCGTAGTTCTGGAGCTTCACGTTGTCGCCGATCCGCACCCCCGGGCCGACATATGCTCCCCGGCCCACGATGCACCCGCTGCCCAGCCGGGCGTCCTCCCGGATCTGGGCCAGGTCCCAGACCGTCGTCCCGTCACCGATCGTGGCCGTCTCGTCGACCTGTGCGGTCGGCTGGATCCTGAAGTTCACCGGGATGAGCCCTTCTTCTCGTCGAGCAGAGCCGGAAAAGCCGTGTGCAGCGCCTCGCGCCAGTCACGGATCGGTTCGATCCCCGCCCGGCGCCAGCGGCCGTGCCCCAGGACGCTGTACGCGGGGCGGGGAGCGGGCCGTGCGAAGGCCGTGCCGGTGGTCGGCCGGACCCGTCCGGGGTCCGCGCCCAGCAGCCGGAAGATCTCCTGGGCCAGGCCGAACCAGGTCGTCTCCCCGCCACTGGTGCCGTGGTAGACCCCGGCGGGCGCGGCACCGGCGAGGGCGGCACGCCCCAGCCGTACGAGCCGGTCAGCGAGGTCCACCGTCCAGGTGGGCTGTCCGCGCTGGTCGTCGACCACGTCTACGGTGTCCTTGACCGACTCCAGTCCGATCATCGTGTCGACGAAGTTTCCGCCTCCCGCGCCGTACAGCCACGCCGTACGCACGACGTATCCCGCGTCCGGGAGCGTCGTCAGCACCGCCTGTTCCCCCGCCAGCTTGGTACGTCCGTACGCTCCGCGCGGTGCCGTCGGGGCGTCCTCTGGATACGGGCCGGTCCCGTCGCCCCCGAACACATAGTCCGTCGAGACCTGGATCAGCCGGGCGCCGGTCTTCACACAGGCCTCGGCGAGGTGCCGGGGTCCGTCGCCGTTGACCCGCAGGGCGTCCGCCTCGTGCGACTCGGCGTCGTCGACGGCCGTCCAGGCGGCGCAGTTGACCACGATCCGGGGCCGGTGCGCGTCGACGACATCGGCCACCGCCTCGGCGTGCGTGATGTCGAGACTGCCACGGGCGAGGCCGACGGTGCTCTCCCCGTCCCGGCGCAGCCGCGCGAGGACATCCTGTCCGAGCATTCCGGTGCAGCCGGTGATCAGCCAAGTGGTGGTCATGGTTCCCTGTTCGTCGTCAAAGGGGTGTCGATGCCGGCACTACAACGCCGCGCGCTCCTTCAGCGGCTCCCACCAGGCGCGGTTCTCGCGATACCAAGCGACCGTCTCCGCAAGGCCGGTGGCGAAGTCCTTGCGGGGCTGGTAGCCGAGCTCTTCGCGGATCTTCGTGCAGTCCACGGAGTAACGGCGGTCGTGGCCCTTGCGGTCGGCGACGTGCTCGACGCTGGTGTCCCAGTCGGCGCCGCAGGCCTCCAGCAGCAACGCGGTCAGCTCCTTGTTGGTCAACTCGGTGCCGCCGCCGATGTTGTAGACCTCACCGGCGCGCCCCTGGGTGCGCACCAGCTCGATGCCCTGGACGTGGTCGTCGATGTGCAGCCAGTCGCGGACATTGCCGCCGTCGCCGTACAGCGGGACCTTCCTGCCGTCCAGCAGGTTCGTGATGAACAGCGGGATGACCTTCTCGGGGAAGTGGTGGTGGCCGTAGTTGTTGGAGCAGCGGGTCACCCGCACGTCCAGGCCGTGGGTGCGGTGGTGGGCGAGGGCCATCAGGTCGCCGGCCGCTTTGGAGGCGGCGTACGGGGAGTTGGGGCGCAGCGGGTCCGTCTCCGGCCAGGAGCCGAAGTCGAGGGAGCCGTACACCTCGTCGGTGGAGATGTGCACGAAGGTCTTCGAACCTCCGTGGCGCAGCGCCGCGTCCAGCAGTGTCTGCGTGCCCAGGACGTTGGTCCGGACGAACTCGGTGGCAGCCAGGATCGAGCGGTCCACATGGGACTCGGCGGCGAAGTGGACCACCTGGTCGTGCCCGGCGAGCAGCTCGTCGACCAGCGCGGCATCACAGATGTCACCCTGGACGAAGGCGAATCGGGGATGATCGCGCACCTCGTCGAGATTGGCCGGGTTGCCCGCGTAGGTGAGCCTGTCCAGCACCGTGACCGCCACGTCATCCGGGCCGGCCGGGCCGAGCAGCGTGCGGACGTAGTGCGAGCCGATGAAACCGGCACCGCCGGTCACCAAGATCCTGGTGGTCATGAGGAGATCTGCACCTTGCTGTGGTCGCCGAGGACGAGACGGTGGGCGGCAGGCTTGCGAGGCGCGGGAGTCACCTCGACGTTGCGTCCGATGAGGGAGGCCTCCACCCGCCGGACCCCGCTCACCGAGGAGTCGCGCAGCACGATCGAGTACTCGATCTCGCTGTCGTCGATCCGGCAGTCGCCGGCTATCGAGGTGAAGGGGCCGACGTACGAGTCGGTGATCACGGTGTTCGCACCGACGACCACCGGTCCCACGATGCGGCTGCCGGTGACCTTCGCCCCGGGCTCGATCCGCACCCGGCCGATGATCTCGCTCTCGTCGTCGACCGTCCCGTCGATCCGTCGCTCCAGGGTCTCCAGAACCGAGCGGTTGACCTCGAGCATGTCGGTGACGTTCCCGGTGTCCTTCCAGTAGCCGGAGATGATCGTGGAACGCACATCACGTCCGGCGTCGATCAGCCACTGGATGGCATGCGTGATCTCCAACTCGCCGCGCCAGGACGGCTCGATGGAGCGCACGGCCTCGTGGATCGCCGGGGAGAACAGATACACGCCCACCAGCGCCAGCTCGCTCTTGGGGTGCCGGGGCTTCTCCTCAAGGCCGATCACCTGGCCGGCCGCGTCCAGCTCGGCCACCCCGAACGCGGTCGGGTCCGGCACCTTCGTCAACAGGATCTGCGCCTCCGGCCGTTCGCTGCGGAAGGCGTCCACCAGGTCCGTGATGCCTCCGACGACGAAGTTGTCGCCGAGGTACATCACGAAGTCGTCGTCACCCAGGAACTCACGGGCGATCAGCACCGCGTGGGCCAGACCCAGCGGCGCCGCCTGCGGGATGTAGGTGACGTCGAGGCCGAACGCGGAACCGTCGCCGACCGCCTCCCGGATCTCCTCGGCGGTGTCCCCGACGATGATCCCGACCTCGGTGATGCCCACCTCGGCGATCGCCTCCAGACCGTAGAACAGCACCGGTTTGTTCGCGACCGGTACAAGTTGCTTCGCCGATGTATGGGTGATGGGGCGCAAACGGGTACCTGAGCCGCCAGACAACAAAAGTGCCTTCATGCATATCACCCTACTTATGCCGGACTTGCTGACGGGGGGATTCCGCACCGAGGGGTTCCGGCAACGGGCGCTACCCCGGTGGCCCGCTATCTGGAGCGGGCCGAGGCCGGGGAAGGGTTCGCCGCGGCCGAGGGATCCGGATCCGCGGCCTCTGCGCCGGGAACGCCGCGTGGCCGCAGACCAGCGACCAGGCCGGCGATCAGCACGGCGATGCCCAGCCACACCGACGGCCTCGGCACCCCGCTGCCCGAGACGGCGCCGACGACCGCCGCGGCGAGCGGCGCGATGCCCGTGAGCAGCCCCGCTCGCCCCGCCCCTACGGCGCGGACCGTGGAGTACCACAGCACGAAGGCGACCGCCGTCACCATCAACGCCAGATATCCGGCGGCCGCCCACTGGGGCCCGGACAGCTCCCGTACGGCCGACGGCCCATCCGCCGCCGTACCGAGCACGGCCAGCAGCACGGCGGCCAGCCATATCGCGTGCACGGACACCCCCCACGGCGAGTGCCGCCGCAGTACCGGCACCGCGAGCAGCGTGAACGCGGCCTCGCAGCCCAGGGCCAGCGCGGCCCAGGCCACCCCGACGGCATCGGTGCGGCCCGTTCCCTCCACCAGCACCGCGCCCGCCATGACGACCGGCGCGGCCCACAGGACCTGCCGGCTCGGCCTGCGCCGCTCCAGCACCGGACCCACCACCCCGAGAACCACCGGCACACAGGCGACCGCGACGGCGACCACCGCGGGCTCCGCATGATCGACGCCCCGGACCACGGCCACGTTGAACAGCACCAGACCGGTCACCGCGATCCCGGCCAGCCACAGCCACTCGCGGCCCTGAGGCCACACCAGCCGGGCACCGGCGAGCCGTGCCATGACCAAGAGGATGACGGTCGCGGCCGCGTAGCGGACCGCCTGGGTGGTGAACAGCGGGGCGTCGACGAGCGTGCGCGAGACGGTGACGCTGCTGCCGACCAGCGTCATCCCGATGATGCCGGCGAGGAGCTGGGCGAACGAAGCGGAAGGCGTGTCCATGTCGTCCACGCTGCCCGCACCGTGGACGTCGGCGACAGGTCCACAATGTCACCGGTACGAAGGTCCAAAACCATGCTCGGCGGCGGCGGCGGCGGTCGGATCGGCGTGGCGAGGGCGCGGCGTGCTCGTGTGAGCCCTGTACGCGCCCCCGCCCGGGCGAGAAGACTGCCTCGGTGAGGGCGGTTGGCCAAGGCATTGCTCACCGCCTTCGGTCAACTCCCGAGGAAGGCAGGCCGGTCGCTGTGTTGGTGCGTTTCCCCACGTCGGTGTCCGAAGCGCAGCAGTGCCTGGCCGAGGGGGCCGTGCCGATCGGCGGGGCCACGCTCGTGTGGGCCACATGGCAGCGGGACGGTTTCCCCGAGCTGGCCATGTCCCTGCGCGATGTGCCGGAGGCCAACGTGCTGGAGCGGGAGACCGTGGGTGGCGCCGTAGTCCTGCACCGGATGAACGACCGGGTGCCGGACGTGCTGCGCCTGGCAGCCGCCGCAGTGGGCACCGGGGCCGTGCGGCGGACGGCGACGGTCGGCGGCAACCTCGTCGGCAGCGCGCTGCGCTGTCTGCTGCCCGCGGCGATCGTCCTGGACGCGCGGGCGACGGTGCTGGAATCCGACGGCGTCCGGGAGACGGACCTGGCCGAGCTGGTGGCCAAGCGCCCCGTCCTGCTCAGCCTGCGCTGGCGTGAACCGATCGCCTGTGCGTACCGGAAGCTCGCGGGTGAGGCGGGTGGACCGCCGCCTCCCGTCGTCGCCTCGGCGGTGCACGTCGACGACGGTGGCGACAGGCTGCGGGTCGCCGTGCGCGACGGTTACGACGTGCTCAGCGGCAGCGCCCCGTGCGGAGCCGACCCGGCGCAGGCGCTGCAGACGCTGCGCGCGTCGGCCTTCGGCGACCTGCCGACCGCCGCGTGGCACGTCGTACGCTCGCAGGTCACCGGCCTGCTGGGTGGGCGCGGCACCGACTGACCCGCGACCGGGGCAATCTCGTCCAAGGTCCTATTCGTATGACGCCATGGGAGGGAAACCTCCCGGACAACAGCACCACTGAAGAGTTTCGCCAATTCTCATGGGCGAATACACTGAACGAGTGGGACTGGACCACGCCTCGCTGACCAGCCTGGCGGCCTTCGGCGACGCCACACGGCGCCGCATGTTCGAGCTCATCCGGCACGAGCGGCGGCCGATGACGCGTGAGGAGGTGGCCGAGGGCCTCGGCATCTCCCGCAAGCTGGCGGCCTTCCATCTCGACAAGCTGGTGGCCGCCGGTCTGCTCCAGGCCAGCTACGAACCTCCGACGGGCATCCGCAAGGTCGGACGCAGGCCCAAGGTCTATGAACCGACGGGCGAGGCCATCGCGGTGAGCATCCCTGAGCGTCGCTACGGAATGCTGGCCGACGTCCTCACCGAGGCCGTGCTCACCGAGACCGACGGCGAATCCGCCCGCGATGCCGCGCTCCGCGTCGCGTACGCGCGCGGCGAAGCCCTGGGCGGCGCCGAACGCGAACGGGTGCGTCCCGGACGCCTCGGTGCCGAGCGCGGACTGGGCGTGGCGGCCGAGACGCTCGAGGAGTTCGGCTTCGAGCCCGAGCGCACCACACCCACCCTGCTGCGGCTGCGCAACTGCCCCTTCCACCCCCTGGCGGCCAAGGCCCCGGAACTGGTGTGCGCCGTCAATCAGGCGTTCCTGGCCGGCTATCTGCACGGCCTGGGAAGCGACAGGACCACAGCGGTGCTCGCCCCGCGACCCGGCGCATGCTGCGTGGAACTGCGCGGTGAGCGCATGCCGGGAGGCAATCCGGAGGCGGGCACCGCCTGCGAGCGGTGAACACAGGCGGGATCGACCGCCGGCCGCCACCGCCCCCCGGCTGGGCTGCTCCCTCAACGACAACAGCTGGAGTCACCGATGAACTCCACCTCCGCGACCGAAGTCACCCTCAGAGGACTGGGAGCGTGCTGCGCCATCGGCAACGTGGTGCTGCACACCGTCCTCATTCCCGATCACCTCGAGGAGAAGTTCTACATCGGCGTTCTGTTCGCCGTGGGCGCTGTCGTCATGCTCTTCGTGGCGGCGGCACTGGTGGCCTTGGCGCGCCCCATGATCGTCTGGCTGACCGGGACCCTCGTCAGCCTCGGCATGATCGCCGGATTTCTGCTGTCGCGGACCGTCGGCCTGCCGGAGGGCTACCACGAAACCAGCTGGGATCCGCCGTACGGCCCGCTGTCCCTGATCGTCGAAGGACTGTTCGTCCTTGCCTTCCTTGCCTGGCTGGGACGCCCGACGACCGGTGCCGCACCGAGACCGCCTACGCGGCGGAGAGTGACGGCCTCTTGACCCGTGGCGCCAATAAGACCAACAATCGTTGGTGAAACGGCTCGACGGCCGGCTCAAGGGCGAGGTGCGTGCCGTATGACCGTGGACAGTGATCTCAAGGGCCTGCGGCAGGCGAAGCAGCCGGTCAGCGGCGCGCTGGCAGGGCCGTACGGGCATCCGTTCCATCCGATTCTGGTCACCGTGCCGATCGGGGCCTGGGTGTGCAGCCTGGTCTTCGACATCGCCTCGCGGATCGTCCACGGGCCGGCCTTTCTGGCCCACGGCTCGACCTGGCTGATCGTCATCGGCATGCTGGGTGCGCTGGCGGCGGCCTGCCTGGGGTTCCTGGACCTGTTCGCCATTCCCACCGGCACGCCGGCCTTCCGCACGGGCCTCGTGCACATGGGGCTGAACCTGGCCGTGACCGCCGCGTACGCGGCCGGTTTCGTCTGGCGGCAGGGCGGCGGGCACCCGGAGGGGCAGGGCGTCGGATACGGCCAACTCGTGCTCTCCGCCGTCTCGCTCGCCGTCCTCGGCGTGTCCGGCTACCTCGGCGGCAAGCTCGCCTACCGCTACGGCGTCCGGGTCGCCGAGGAGTCCGCGCAGGCCGAGGGCTACCGCACCCGGCACCGCCCCTGACCGGCAGCCCGATCCTCACCCATCCGCACCTCGGAACCACTGGAGTACGACATCTGCTGGCCCGTTGGATCGCGCGCGGTGGCCTGCGCCAGCAGCAGACGGGGACGACCCGCTTCCCGGCCCCGGTCGTCTTCGGCCACTTCCTGCTCGCGGCGGCCGGGCTGGTCGTCTGGATCGTCTGTCTCGCGGCCGACCGGTCGGCCCTGGCCTGGACGTCCTTCGGCATCCTCGTCGCCGTCGCGCTGCTCGGTTTCACGATGTTCGCCCGCTGGGTCCCCGTGTACCGCTCCGCCCCGGCGGCCGCAGGCGAGGAATCGACGCCCGCGGAACCGCATCTGCCCGTTCCCGTCGTCGCCGCCCATGGCCTTCTCGGTGCCGCGACCCTGGTGCTGGTGCTGGTGCTGCTGGCGGCACTGGGAGCGGGCGGCAGCTGACACGGGCAGCGGATGCGGCGCGGATCCCGGTCAGCCGCCGCGGACCTGGCCGAGGACCATTTCCCCAGCGAAGTGCGCGCCATGGCCGCTCTCTCGCGCGCTGACGGGTGCGCCCCTGGGTTGCCTGCCGGGGCGCACCCGCCCGCCGTCCTGGATCAGTGCCGGGTCGGGAGGGGATGGGTGGTGTGCGGTGCGGCGACGCTGGCGGCACCTCGGGTCGTGGCGGCGGAGTTGCCGCCGGTGACGGCTAGCGGGCCGGCGGTGTAGAGCGCCTCGTCGAAGGCCTGGCCGCCTGCCGGGGCCTTGCCGACGGCGAAGACGGAGACCGCCTTGCCGCCGATGACGGAGGTGGAGAGGTAGTCGCCGACCATGCTGCCCTGAGTGGTGTTCGCTATCTGGGACAGGGACATGGGGCCGGCGTCCGTGGTCGGGCTGCTCCAGGTGCTGCCGCCGTTGGCGGAGGAGATGTAGCCGACCTCCAACTGGCAGGTGGAGGCAGTGCAGTTGGCGTTCGGGTAGAAGTAGTAGTAGAGGCCGATCTTCGCCGTCGTGCCGGAGGTGGCGGGGTCGATGCCGATGCCCGGGATGAAGTGGTCGACGGCGCTGGTGGTGGCGTCGATGGGAACCCGGGTCACGGCCGACCAGCTGGTGCCGTTGGTGGAGGTGGCGTAGACGATGTCGTTGGCCGGGCAGCCGGAGCGGAAGCGGCAGTCCTGCCAGGCGACGTAGATCTTGCCGGATCCGTCGATCTCGGCGGACGGCAGGCCCTCACCGTCGCGCAGGTTGCCGGCCACTCCATGACTGGAGACGTTGGCGATCAGCGTGCTGGAGGACCAGCCGGCGCCACCGTTGGTCGAGTTGAAGGCACGCACGGCGCTGCCGTTCGCCGAGTAGGGGACCACGACCGTGCCGTTGGGCTGGACCAGGGGCTGGCCGCCCAGGCCGCTCGGGCCTCCGGACGGGGCCACCGGCGTCGACCAGGTGGCGCCGCCGTCGGTGGAGCGGCTCATCACCACCGCGTTGCCCGAGGACGTGATGTCGACCTCGACGTAGCAGGTGCCGTAGTAGGGGCTGGTGGCGGAGTTGTCGCAGACGATCCACTCCTTGTCGTAGCCCTGGCCGTCGTTGCCGACCGCGAGTACCGGGTTCTGCCAGTTCGTGCCGTTCGTGGAGCGGCTCACGCTGACGCCGGCGCCGTTCACGTTCGAGTCGATGACCAGTCCGGCGATCATCCAGGTGCCGTGCTTGGCGTCGTAGGCCACGGCCGGGTCGGAGACTCGGGCCCAGGTGCCGCCCTGGTAGGTGGTGATGCCGGGCAGCATGCCGTGCTGCCAGGTGGTGCCGCCGTCGGTGGAGGTGTTCCAGCCGATGTCGGAGGAGCCGCCGTCGGAGAACCGGCCGACCTGCGAGGAGGCGACGATCGTGTTGCCGTGAGCGAAGGTGTCGGGTTCCAGCTCGGTGGCGTGCTGACTGGAGGAGTTGGTGAACGGGTCGGTACTGACCTGGGTCAGTCCGGGCGGCGGGGTGGCGGTGGTGAAGGCGACGTCGTCGTAGAGGGTGTAGGTGGCGTCGCCCGCGTAGTTGTCGTCGTGGCTGACGAGTTTGAGGGTGTAGCTGTGGCCGGCGGTCACGGACGACGTGACCTGCTTCCAGCCCTGACCGTTGGTGCAGGTCTTGGCCAGTGCGGTCGTCGTGGTGCCGGTCGTGGTGTCGGTCAGGGTGGCCGTGGCCCAGTCGTACGTCAGCGTGTCGGGGCAGGTGACGTCGTACCAGAAGGACAGCTGGGTGGCGCCCGTGGGCGCGGTGAAGCTCTGGGCGATCGAGGAGTCGCCGTTGGTGGGCGAGGTGCCGCCGACGCGGGCGGCGTATGTACCAGTGTGGGCACCGGAGTTGACGACGGCGGTGGTGCCCGCGGCGGTCCAGCCGGTCAGACCGCCGGATTCGAAGCCGCCGTTGGAGACGTCGGCCAGTGCCGGGTGCGAGGCGAGGAGCAGACCGCCTGACGAGAGCAGAGCGGTGGTGGCCATCGCCACGGATCTGCGGACAGCAGTGCGCGACATGAGAAGACCCCTTGTCGTGGAGGGAGGTTCGGGCGGGGTCGCCGGCGTGAGGTTGGCGGCCCCTGGGACGACGCGGTGGATCAGGACAGGGTCACGTCGTCGTAGCGGGTGTACGTGGCGTCACCCGTCCAGTTGTCGTCATGGCTGATCAGGGTGAGCGAGTAGCTGTGCCCGGCCGTGACCGGGGCGGTCTTCTGATGCCAGCCGGAGGACGACACACAGGTCTTGGCCAGCACGGTGGTGGTCGTGCCGGTGGTGTTGTCCTTGTTTCGTGCCCGTCGAGGGGGTGGAGGGTCCGCCGGGACTGGACTGCACGACCGGGTCGGGGATACGGGAGGCGGGCGGATGCGGCAGCCGCTCCTCGCCGGGGTCGTCGTCCTGCTCCTTCTTGCCGTGGTGCCCGTGGTGCGCGTGGGCGGCCATGGAGCGCAGAGTGGGGGAGGTGTCGTGCCGGACGGCGGGGCCGGTGTCGGCCGAGCGGTGCGGCGCCGGGGTGTGCGGCGCGGGATCAGCCTGAGCGGCCGGAGCGGATAGCCACAGAGCGGGAACTGCGGTCAGGATCGCGGTGAGCGCGGCTATGCGGCCGCGTCTGCGTCTGGATCGGGGCACGGAACATCCTTTCGAACAGCCGGAGATCCTCCGGCGTGCGGGGAGAAGAAGGACGTTCACGCCGATGGAGCGCGTGTTCGCAATCCGGCATGGTTGCACCGGACATGTCAAGCAACAAGAGGGGAGACGCCAGGGTGGCGCGAGGCAACCGAGAATTTACGGAGTACAGTCAACTCGCAGTAAAACCGCAGGGGTTCGCTCTGTGGCGCTGAAGGGATTTCCCCTGGGGGCATCGTGGGACACCGCCACTTGGGCGCCCGATCGCTTGCCGTGGTCGCCGTCATGGTCTCAGCCGCTGCCTGTGGCGCCGGGGGCGCACTGCCTGCCAGGACGGGCGCCTCCGCCCTCGCCGTTTCGACCCGGTCGTCCCAAGGGAGCCCGGCCCCCGTCGGCTCCTCTGCGTCCGGCTCGACCCGCCAGTGCCTCAGCGGCACCGTCACGGTCCGCTACCCGCCCGCGGACAACCCCCTGCGCACCGCCTGCGTCCACGTGGGCACGACGATCCACATCATCCTGAAGCCGCCGCCCCGCTACGGCTGGGCGCCGGTCACGAGTTCGGATCCGCGGACGGTGCCGCTGCTGGACGACCATGCCGCACCGGACGGAACCCGGTCCGCCACCGCATGCGCCGCCGCTGCGGGTACCGCCAGCCTCAACTCGGCCGACACCTACACCCCCGATCCGCACGGCCCGAGCTCGCGGGTCTGGCGACTGACTCTGACCGTGATCCCGTAACCGTCCGTAGGTCTAGGCAGGTTCGACATCCACCAGCAGCCGCCACAGCCGCGTCTGCGGCCCGAACCGGTCGACGCGGAACGACGACGTCGACCGCAACTCCGCCGCACCGGCCGCGACTGCCCGGACAGTGGCCCGCACGGTGCCGTCGGCCGTTTCCGCCGCGATCACCCTCAAGGGCCCGGTGACCACCTCGACCGGCGTCCACCCATAGGCGGCTGGTCCGTGCAAGGTGACGACGACCTCGTCGCCCACCCGCACACGCAGCGGCGGTCCCTCCGGATCCCCGGGACGGTGGACTACGGACACCTGCCTTGCCGCGTGGTCTGCCACGTCACGAACGCCAACCGCTGGGACTCCGTTCCACGAAGGCCGGGGCCCGGCCGTCAACGGTCCGGAGTGAGGAGGGGTTTGACGTCCAGGATCGGGGTCGAGTCGAGCGCTTCGAGGTTGCGGACGTGGACGCGCGTTCCGGCGATGGCGAGGATGCGGACCGTATGGAGGCCGATCGGGTTGGGGCGGTCGGGGGCGCGGGTCGCGAAGACGCCGGTGAGCGGGCGGTCGGTGTCGCCGCGCGGGCGGACTCTGAGTGTGTCGCGGTCGGCGCGGTCGAGCCAGGTGAGCAGCAGCACGTCGGTGCCCGGGGTCAGTCCGTCCAGGGCGGGGGCGTACCGGTCCTCGAAGACGAGCCAGGCGTCGGGGGCTCCCTCATCGGGCTGTCGGGGAGCCGCCGCCCGATCGGTCAACGGTGATTCGACGTGCCCGATCGGGCGCAGGTTGTATGCCGCCAACAGTGGCAGTCCTCTCCGGGCCGAGCGGATTCAGGGAACGGCCGCGACAAGCCCGCCACTTGACATGCCGCGGTGGCCGGCGTCGTCAGCTCATAGCATTCCATCGACCGAGCCCCACGTCGGCCTTGTGGCCGCTGTGGGAAGGTCGGTCGCGTCCACACCCGCAGCCTCAACGGCCATATCGACCGCAACTCGTGCTCAGCACCGCAACGGTCAGGACCGGTTGTCGTACTCGTCGTGGCGGCGCCACCAGAAGCCGGTCTCGTTGCGGCCCAGCGGCGCACGGTCGAGCCACTGGTACATGCCCCACAGGGCGTCCAGGCCGCGCGCGTACGCCGAATAAGTGTGGTAGACCTCGCCGTCCTGCAGCGCGAACGCGCTCACGCCGGGCCCTTCCCGCCGGTAGGTCTCCCAGTCCGTGCCGACGATCGCTTGGCTGAAGGCATCGCGGGAACCCTGCTCGTCGTCCGATGCCGGCCGCATGTCCTCCTCACCGAAGTTGTACGCGACGAGTCCCGCTTCCCACTCCTCCTTGGTGTGGGCCACCCCGAAGTCGAAGTTGAAGTCGCTGCCGTAGGACGACGCCCACGGGAAGGTCCAGCCCATGCGCTGCCGGTAGCCGTGGAGCTTGGCGAGCGGGGCTCGCGACACCGCCCAGAACATGACGTCGTGCTGGGCCAGATGGACCACGGAGCCGTTGAAGCCGTCGGCGATCGCCGAGCAGGACGGGCATCCGGCGGTGTAGTCGGGCCCGAACATGAAGTGGTAGACGAGCAGCTGCGAGCGACCCCGGAACAGGTCGGTGAGCGATGCCGTCCCTTCGTCGGTCTCGAAGCGGTAGTCCTTGTCCACCCGGACCCAGGGCAGCTCCTGCCGCCGCCGGGCCAGCTCGTCACCGCGCCGGGTCAGCTCCTTCTCCGCCTCGAGCAGCTCCAGCCTCGCGGCGAGCCACTCCTCGCGTGTCCCTGTCTTGTGACCGGTCATCGCCTGTCTCCTTGCCTTGTTCTGCCTTGTTCTGCCTCGTCCTGCCGCGCGTCGCTACATCGGCGGTGGCGTGAGCCCCGGGAGCAGTGAGGGCGCGACGACGGTCACGACGCCGAGCCCGACGATCGCCAGCGCCAGCGGTACATCGATCACGGTCTTCGCGGGCAGCAGCTTCTGCGCGGAGACGAGGGCGGCGACCAACGACATCCACAACACGCTCATCACGCCCAGCGCCACCAGCATCGCCATCAGCCCGATGCTCGATCCGGCGCAGTACAGCCCGAACCTCAGCCCGGAACCGGCAACCTCGTGGCAGCGTCGCCGAAAACACCGCTTGACCGGCGTGAGCTCATAGGTGCCCGCGATGATCACCACGGCGCCGGCGGCCGGTGATCCGTGCGGCCGGTCCAGCGCGTACGCCACCACACCGGCGAGCGCCCAGACGGCGAGGTAAGCCCCGGTGAACGGCAGCGCGCCACGCATCCTGCCGACCAGGCGGACGTACCCGGCGACCGCCGGGGCCGCGCCCGGCAGCATCATCGCCGCCATCATCGTCATCCACGTCGCGGCGAAGAACCCGAACGACCCGGGCCCGGTCGCGACCCCCATGTCCATGCCGTGCATCAGCCGGACCGCGGCCACCCAGCATGCCGCGGCCAGCCCGAGCGTCACCCCCAGCACCAGCGCCGGCGCGCTCGGGCGCCGGATGTCCACGTTCACCGTCGGCTCTCCCACCGGTGTGTCAGGCGGCGGTCCTCGTCACTCGGATCCGCGCGCCTGCTCGTCGAGGTGATCTTTCAGAGCGCTGAGCGGGCTGTCCCAGTCGCGAGCCAGCGCGGCCAGGAACTGCTGCGCCACCTGCATCGGTGCGGACCGCAGCCGGTACCGCACCCGGCGCCGCTCACCCGGTTCGGCCGTCACCAGGCCGGCATCGGCCAGCAGGGCCAGGTGTTTGGCGATCGCCTGCCGGGTGATCGGCAGCCGGCAGGCCAGGTCCGTGGCCGTGGCCGGCCCCCCTGACGCCAGCGCGGCCAGGATGGCGCGCCGGCTCGGGTCGGCCAGTGCGGCGAAGACCTGTTCGGCGATCGCCTCGACGTCAGGCCGCGGCATCGAGGTAGTCGACCAGTTCGCCCAGTTCGCGCGCCCAACCCTCGGTGTGGCCGTCGTACTCCTTGCGGTAGACCTCGTCCGCGAGCTGGGCGAAGCCGGTCTCGACCACGGTGAGCCGGGTGCCGGTGCCGACCGGTTCGAGCGTGAACTCCACATAGGTCCGGCGCGGATCGTCCTCGGACAGTTCGGCCATGCGCCACGTGAAGCCGAACACCGTCGGCTCCTCGACCCGTTCCACCCGCATGTCGGCGGTGTGGCCGCCGTCCCACTTCATCCAGGCCGTGCCGCCTTGGCGGAGGTCGATCGCGGCCTCGTTGCCGAACCAGGCGCTCAGTCCCTCGGCCGTGGTGAGTGCCGCCCACACCTTGGCCGGCGGGTGCGCGATCTCGATGGTCCGCTCGATTCGATCGGGGAACGCCATGTCTGCCTCCAGAGATATAGCAACCGTCTGATTGCGATACTATGGCAACCAAGTGGTTGCGTCAACTGGATCGTGGTCGTGGTCTGGGTGCAGGCAGCCCGCCCGCTAGCACGACCCGGCCTCCCCTTCCGTAGCGACACGCCGTGGTCTGCATGGTGAGTGGGCATCAGAGGATCAACCAAAAGGGTTAATGCCGCATCAATCTGCTTTGTTCTTGGGGTACTTCAAGCTCATCCGCACCCCTGACGCGACGGCATGTGGCGCCGGAAATACCCCATTCGGCGCCCAAGGGCGGTCATTCAATATGACTGGTATGACTCCTTTAGGTAATTTTGATCACGGCCGGCTGACGAGCCGGTATCTCTGAGACAGCAGACAGGAGAAGCGATATGAAGGTCCCCCGTTCCACCGTGGTCACTGCTGGAGCTGCGGCCGCCGCAGCTCTGGTCGCGACCGGTATCACCTACGCATCGGCGGCCTCCGCCCCGGTGCCCCAGTCGGCCCCGGTCGTCGCCGCTGCGGCTCCTTCCGACGGCATGTCCGGGCAGGGCAAGGGCAACGAGGGCCGTGAGGGCCGTGAGGGCCGTGAGGGTCGTGAAGGCGACTGGGGCCGGATCCTGATCAACGAGCGGTCGTACTCCGCCCACCCGGGCGACTGCATCACCGTGGTCAGCGGTCTGGGCGCCAAGACCCTGAACGTCCGCAACGACACGCACAAGACCGTCGAGGTCTTCCGTGGGGCGGTCTGCGACAACGGTGCTCCGGTCGCCATCGTCGGACCCCACAGCCAGAGCGACGGCGTGCGCGTGTGCCCCACCCATGAGATCCACGTCCATCACGGCGTGGTCGCCAGCTTCCGCGTGGTCCGGGACCGCTGGGGCTAGGCCGGCGTCAAGTGAATGATCTGGAGCCCCGGCCCGCCGGAATCGGGCCGGGGCCCAGTACTGACCATTGTCCGACACCACACGCGCCGTACGCAGCCCACCGGAGCGATGCACCAGACGCTGCCGGACTGCTCTCCGGGCGCCCGTCCTTTCGTTCACCGGCCGATCCACCTGGTGATGCCCGCCCGAACGCCTCCCGTCAGTCCCTGTCCCGACGTCGTGGCCGTTGGGCTTCCATTCCGGTGTTTCCCACCGCCGAACGGGTGAGACAGGTGGGGGACGCAAGCTTGGGGCCGCTGCCCGTCCCCCTGGGTTGTGGCCCGGGGCATGGACCAGGGACGATGTGTCACCTGGCCGGACGGCCGAGCCACGGTGACGACGGTGGCCTGCAGCTGGACGGCCGCATGGGCCGGCTCTTGCGCTTCCGCATGCCCCGGAGGCCCACCGACCGCCGCTCCTGGCGACGTCGGCCAGCCGTCACCAGCACAGCAGCCACCGGCTGTCGCACCACACCCCGTGCCACTGGGCGCGACCTGATGCAGTGTGCGGCCGGAGTGGCTCACCATGCGACCGACCGTGCAACGGTGTCCGTACCGAACAGATCGGCCATGGCCTCGCTGGGAGCGTCGGCGGTGAGGCGGAGGAAACGCCGGAGGGCGTCACGCGGTGCTCTCGTTCGGCAAGTGGCCTCCAGCGGCTCGGAGTTGAGGCATTGATCAACGGGGCTGGACGGCCGAGGCCGACGCTGAGCAGGACCTGACCGAAGCCGGCACGGCAATGGGCGGCTCCACGGATGCCCGAAGTCGAACAATGACGGCGCAGACAGGTGAGTCGTTGGCCACGCTCCTCGCCGCGCACAGCAACTGGGCGCTGTGCGCGACGACGCGGAGGCAGCCGCTGTGCACCCGTCGTCGTGGGCGCCCTCGCGGCCGACCCTCGGCACGCTACGGGTGACCGGTCCGGGAGGCAGGCGGGGATCCTCGTAGCCGTGCAGGCCCGGGCCCCCTGGACTGCCCGGCGGTGGCAGTTCTACGTGTGCTGTCCCGGGCCGTAGAGTGCCGCGATGTCTTCGGAGGAGCTCCACCGGCTGTAGGTCGGATCCTGTGGCCAGCCTTCGGGCGAGTCCTGCCAGTCCTCCTGTCGCCCGTAGGGCAACAGATCGATGAGCGAGAAGGTGTGACTGAGCTGTTCGACGCCACGACCGTCGGTGTGCCAGGTCCGGTGGACGGTGTCGCCGTCACGCAGGAAGACGTTGACGGCGAATCCCCCGCCGGGCGGTGCGCCGACATCGCTTCCGAACGGGCTGTTCGCCGTGGAGTACCAGGTCATGTGGTTTCCGACTCGCCGCTTGTAAGCGAGCGCTTCGTCGATCGGCCCCTGGGTGACGATGACGAACCGGGCGTCATAGGCGTCCAGGAACTCCAGTCGGGTGAACTGTGAGGTGAAGCCCGTGCACCCCGGGCACTGCCACTGCTTCCCGGGGAACCACATGTGGTGGTAAACGATCAGTTGCGTACTGCCTTCGAAGACGTCCACCAGCCGGACCGGCCCCTTCTCACCCTCCAGGGTGTACTCAGGCATCCGGACCATGGGCAGGCGGCGACGCTGGGCGGCGATCGCGTCCAGTTCTCGGGTCGCGGCCTTCTCCCGGACGCGCAGGGCATCGAGCTCTCGTTGCCAGGTCTCGGCGTCGACGACGGGCGGTAGTGCGTTGGCGCTCATGATCCCTCACTGTCGTGTGCGCAGCTTGCGGTGCTCAGATCCAGACCCCGCCCGGCCGTCGAACTCATCGGCGCCCACAGCAGCAGGAACAGTGGCAGCGGCATTCCCATGGTGCCGGACCCCACCCCACTCGGGTGGGATGCAACCATGAAGGAAGTGCACCAACAGCGGCGGTTCGCAGGGCCACCAGCTGCCGGAAGGAACAGGCGAAGATGAGCGAGCAGAGGGACCCCACCGCCCCCGCCGGTATGACAGTCGGCTCCTTCTCACTGGACAGTGTCGCGCTGCGCCGCCGCTACCGGCGGGTTCTACGGCAGTTCGGCGTGTCCGTGCTCTTGCTCGTGCCTTGGACCGTGTACCTCGCGGTGTCATTGCCGGATCGCTTCGAGGCTCGGTACTGGCCCATGGTGTGGGTCGGCTTCGATGTCATGCTGCTGGTGTCGTTGGCCGGTGCGGGAATGGCGGTGTGGCTGAGACGGCAGGCCATGGTCCCGTTGTCGTACGTGGCGGCCACACTGCTGATATGCGATGCCTGGTTCGATGTCTCTTTGGACTGGGGAAGACCCGATGTGTGGTGGAGTACCGCCTCAGCGGTACTGGTCGAGCTGCCTCTCGCGGTCTTGCTCATAGTGCGCGCGCGACGGGTGCTGAAGGTGTCGGCCCGTCTGGCCTGGCAGCGGCTGGGTCTGCCGGGAGAGCCTCCGCCGCTGCACAGAATGCCGCTGTTCGTCGACCTTGCGTCGGTGCCCGGCCGCGGGGCTGGTTCGACACATGGCGAGAGCTCCTGACGGTGCTCGCTGCCGGATCTCGCCCATGCGTCCGTCGCTCACCGTCAGCTCCTGCCCTCCCGCCCCGTGGCATTCAGCGCAGCCCAGGCTCCTGACCGCCGTCCCTGCCAGTACGGGTGGAACAGCACCTCTGCCGACAGATGGATCAGTCGCCGCCGCAGTGTGGTGCGCGGGCGTACGGCGAGCTGCCGATAGGTGGCGTGCCACTGCTCTTGCGCATGGGCGAGGTCGTCGGGAATCGGACTCATGGCCAGATTCAATCACGTGTTCGATTTTCTTGGCGTCCCGACACGGCCCTGTTTTCAGAGGGGGCGACACCGTACGTTCACTGCCGCCGACGAGTCTCCGCCGACCCGGGAGTCGTACCCGCTGGACGAACCCCGACCGGAAGGCCACCGATGAAAGCTCTGCATGACACCCTGCACCGGTACGTCGACGACGGGAGGGTGCCCGACGCCGTCGGACTCGTCGCCCGCGGCGATGACGTCGAGGTGGTGACCGCCGGCTCGGTGGACACCGAGGGCACCGCCCCGATGGCGAGGGACACGATCTTCCGTATCGCGTCCATCACCAAGCCCATCGCGGCGGCGGCGGTCCTGATGCTGGTGGAAGAGGCGCGACTCGCCCTGGACGCTCCGGTCGAGGAGTGGCTGCCGGAGCTGGCGAAACCGAGCGTGGTGCGCACCCCTGACGCCCCGCTCGTCGACGTCGTCCCGGCGGCCCGCCCGATCACGGTCGAGGACCTGCTCAGCTCCCGCACCGGCTGGGGCTTCCCCGACGACTTCTCCCTCCCGGCGGTGCAGTCCCTCTTCACGGTGCAGAAGGACGGCCGCGCCCTGCAGGACTGGCCGGACCCGGACACCTGGTTGGGACTGCTCGCGCAGGTACCGATGCTGCGCCAGCCGGGAGACGCCTGGCTGTACGGCACCTCCTCCGACCTCCAGGGAATCCTGGTCGCCCGGGCGTCGGGCCGCACCTTGCCCGACTTCCTCGCGGAACGGATCTTCGAGCCGCTGGGCATGGAGGACACGGCCTTCGAGGTCCCCGAGGCGAAGCGGCACCGCTTCACGTCCTCCTATGCGCCGGCCCCGGACGGAACCCTGGAACTGACCGACGCTCCCGAGGGCCAGTGGAGGCGCGTGCCGCGTTTCCACTCGGGCGGCGGGGGACTGGTCTCCACGGCCGACGACTGGCTGGCCTTCGCTCGCATGCTGCTGAACGGAGGTGAGGGCAACGGCCGCCGCCTTCTCACGCCGGCCTCCGTCAGCCGCATGACCACCAGCCACCTCACGGCCGGACAGCGCGCCGCCGCCACCCTCTTCCTCGAAGGCCAGGGCTGGGGCTACGGCGGCCAGGTCGACGTCACCTCGGCCGAACCCTGGAACGTCCCCGGCCGCTACGGCTGGGTGGGCGGCACGGGGACGACGGCACACATCGTCCCGGCCACGGGCCTGGTCGCGATCCTCCTGACGCAGGTGGCGATGGAGAACCCGACACCAACGCCGCTGATGCGGGACTTCTGGAGGAGCGCGGCGCGCGGTTGACCACCTGGGTCCGCGCTGAGCCGCTGCTCCTGTCGACGACACCCGAACTGAAACTCACTCTCGAAGAACTGTTATCCGGGGCGCATCGAGTGATCTCCCAGGTATCGGACACAATCGTTCGGCCTCGATGACAGGAAGCATGTGCATGAGTACGCAGGACGCGGTGGAGACAGCGGTACTGGTCACGGCCACCAGGGAGGGCGACACCCAAGCCCAGGACGCGCTGGTCAACGCCTACCTCCCGCTGGTCTACAACATTGTGGGCCGGGCTCTGAACGGCTCGGTGGATGTCGACGACGTGGTGCAGGACACCATGCTGCGCGCCCTGAACGGCCTTGACGAACTGCGTACTCCCGAGCGTTTTCGCTCCTGGCTCGTGGCGATCGCGATGAACCAGGTCCGGGCCCACTGGCAGAACCGGCGCTTCGCCCCGGGCACGATGGAGGAGGCCGAGGAACTGGCCGATCCGGGTGCTGACTTCGTCGACCTCACGGTGGTGCAACTCCAGCTCGCCGGACAGCGTCAGGAGACGGCACAGGCGACCCGCTGGCTGGAGCCCGATGATCGGGGACTGCTGTCCCTGTGGTGGCTGGAGTGTGCCGGTGAGCTCACCCGGACCGAGGTGGCGGCGGCTTTGGACCTTTCGCCCCAGCACACAGCGGTCCGCGTACAGCGGATGAAGGCGCAGCTCGAGGCGGCCCGCGTGGTCGTACGAGCGCTCGACGCACGGCCACGGTGCGAGGAGCTCCGCATCGTGCTGGCTTCCTGGGACGGCAGGCCATCGGCTCTGTGGCGTAAGCGAATAGCCCGGCATGCGCGCGGCTGTAGCCGCTGCAGTGGACTGTGGAGCGGTCTGATGCCCGCGGAAGGGCTGCTGGCCGGTCTGGCGCTGGTCGCGGTGTCGACTGCGTTGCTCGCCAAGGTGTCTGCCTCTCCCGGGAGTGCTGCCCCGGCAGGTTCTGCCGCAGCGCTGGGGGTCACCGAGGGCGACACCGGATCGGACCCGGGCGCTGCGCGACGCGGCATACGGGGCGGGACCGGCTCGCGCCGCGAGTCCCGTCGGCGCCGGCGCACGCGGCGCCGGGCGGCGGGAGGGGCCGTCGTCGCGGCCTGCGTCGTCGGTGGTGGTCTGTGGTATTTCGGTACGGATTCCGGATCCGGCCGCGACACCGCGAGCGCGGAGCGAAGAGCTGCCGCCCCCTCCCTGGACCTCGCCACACCCAGTACCGCTGGCGTGTCGCCGTCGGCCTCGCCCTCCCCGTCCCCGGCGAAGCCGAAGCGGTCGCGGGCTGCGAACCCAGTGGGCCGCGGCAAGAAGAGCGGGCCCACCGACCGGCCGTCCGGCCGACCGGCCGCGACCCCGGCGAGCACAGTGCAGCCACTGCCGGACCGGACGGACGCCGTCGGCCAGGTGGTCGCGCTCGTGAACAAGGAGCGGGCAGGCGTCGGCTGCGGCCCCCTCACCGAGGACCCGCAACTGCAACAAGCGGCCCAGAGGCACTCCGACGACATGGCCGCTCGTCACTTCTTCGACCACACCAACCCGGACGGCGTCGACCCCGGACAGCGCATCACGGCCGCCGGCTACCACTGGGCCACGTACGGCGAGAACATCGCCCAAGGCCAGCAGACCGCCGCAGCGGTCATGGAGTCCTGGATGAACAGTCCCGGCCACAGGGCGAACATCCTCAACTGCTCGTTCAAGGACATCGGCGTGGGTGTTCACAAGGGTGCCGGCGGCCCGTGGTGGACGCAGGACTTCGGCGCCAAGCAGTGACGGCAGGCCCATCAGGGCAACCGTGTCAGTCAGGGCGCCCTCAACGCCGCCTGTGCGGGCCAAGGTTGAGCAGCACCTGGCCGAGCCGGCCGGAAGTGAGGGCCGGTGCGGGCAGCGGGAGCGCGCACGGGCTGGTGCGAAGGCCGTCGAGGAGCAGGGCGAGCGGGCGGAGCCAGGCCTCCGGGGCGACCGTGGTGAGCGCGGGAACGGCCCTCCCCAGTGCTGCCAGGGTGAAGAGCAGGTCCTCGGTGGTGAGGTCGGGGCGAACGCTTTCCTGCTCCTGACGCGTTGGAGCAGCTCGTCGATGGTTTCACGGTTGTGGGCGTGGATCGGCTCCAGGGACGTCACGCCTTCCAGGTTCGTGGTCATGAGGTCATTGGTGCCGCGGTCTGCGACTCACGCTCCGGAGTGACACTGCGCGAAGCGGTCGCGGTGAGCTGCGCCGTGCCCGTCGTGTGGCCGCCGGTCACCGTGGCGGGCCGGCGCTGGATGGACGGCGGCAGTCGTTCGACCGCCCACCTGCAGCTCGCACGCGGGCACCGCCGGGTGCCGGCGGTCGTGCCGGTCCCCCGGGGCGGTCGGGCCGCATCCGAGCGCCTCACAGCAGGCCGCGGAACTGTCCGACAGCGGTGCGCGCGTCATCCTGCTGTCCCCGGACCGCGTCGCGCGCCGCGCAATGGGCCGCACCATGGCGGACGACACACGCCGGCCGGCTGCCGCCCGCGCGGGCTACGCCCAGGCCATACTCTCCTGGCCGCCTGCGGCCCTTGGGACGGCCTTTCCGTGGCTCAGCAGGTCGTCGCCACCCTGGAGACATGGCGGCTCCTTCGCAAGTTCCGCTGCTCGACCACCCGCATCACGAGCGTGGTCAAGGCCGCCCTCAGCCTGCATCTGCCCTACTCGGACACGCACCCTTTTCTACACTCACCGGATGAGCAACTACACGTGCACGCAATGTGGAACCGTCGGCCTGGCAGAAGGCTTCATCGAGGATGCCGGCGAGCACTCGCGTGGCTACGCGCGCTGGATCGAAGGTGCGTTGGAGCGGGGGATGTTCGGGGGTGCCAAGCGGAGGGGCCGACCCCGGCGGCAGATAGAGGCGTACCGCTGCCCCAAGTGCGGGCACTTGGAGCTGTTCGCCACCGGCGAGGTGTAGTCGGCCCCCGTTGCCGCTGGATGTCTCCTCGTTACGGTTCGGCGGCGGGTGTGACGCTCTCATGTCACCTCGGTGGGCTGCTGTGCCCAGACGGTCTTGCCTTGGTCGTGGTAGCGGGTGCCCCAGCTGCCGGTGAGACTGGCGACGATGAACAGCCCACGTCCGGACTCATCGATGGTGCGGGCGTGTTTGACGTGGGGCGCGCTGGTGGAGGCGTCGCTGACTTCGCAGGTCAGGGATCGGTCGCGGATCAGGCGCAGTCGCAGGGGCGGGGCTCCGTAGCGGACCGCGTTGCCGACGAGTTCACTGGCGATGAGTTCGGTGGTGAACGCGGTTTCCGGGTCGACGGTCCACTCCTGCAGCTGGCGGCGGACCGCTGCGCGTGCGTACGGTGCGGCTTCGGGCCCGGCGGGCAAGGGCAGCGTGAGGACCTTGTCCGCGGGCAGCGCCTTGGTGCGCGCGAGCAGCATGAGCGCCTCTACCGACCGGGTGTCGTCGGTGAGCGCGTACGCGATCGTGTCGCACAGGTCGGCCAGCGGTCGGTCTGCGCCCTCGCTCAGGAGGGGCCGCAGTGGCGCGGACGGCGCCAGGAGGTTCTCGGCCAGTGGCGCTGTGCCGATCACCAGGGTGCTGCCTACGGGAAGGTCGACCGTGGTCGCCGGGAAAGGGGCGTTGCCGGTGCCGGCGAGCAGGGGGCCCGCAGGCACGGACAGAGTGGCCGAGCTGCCGTCGGCGTACACCACGACAGGCTCACACAGCCCGGCGCGGACGATGGTGCATCGGAGCTCGACCGGGTCGTAGAGGGCGATCAGGCAGCCCGCAGTGAGCGGCTCGTGGTGCAGCGGGTCGCCTGCGGGCAGCGCGGCACGTTCGGCGGCCAGTCGGGCGGCGGTGTCATTCAGGCGGGCCATCAGATCATCCGGCTGCAGGTCCAGTGCGGCCAGGGAGTGGATGACGGTCCGCAGTTGTCCCATCGTGGTCGCCGCGGCGATCCCTCGTCCGGTGACGTCGCCGACGATCAGCGCCGTCCGCGCCCCAGCCAGCGCGATGACATCGAACCAGTCGCCACCGCCCTCGGCGCCAGGAATGTGCAGGTGGGAGATCTCCACGGTGGACGGGACCGCCGGCCGCTGGGGAAGCAGCCTGCGCTGCAGCGTCGCCGCGATGGTCCGTTCCCGCGCGTAGCGGCGGGCGTTGTCGATACACAGCGCCGTGTGCGCGCACACATCGGACGCGAGCGCGATGTCCCCCTCCTCGAAGGGATCCTCGTCCTCGTGCCGGTAGAAGCTCACCACGCCCAGCGCCTCGCCCCGCAAGGCCAGCGGGGCCACGATCAAGGAGTGGACACCGGAGTGTCTGATGGCATCGGCCCGGGCCCGATCAGCCGCAAGCCACATGCTGTCCTCGTCCACCGACACAAGCCGCGGCCGCAGATCCGTCAGCACCCGAGCGAACGGAGTCCCGTACGGCAGGTGCCGTACATCACCCACCGGATAGGCCGACACCCTGCCCTGGAACGCTGCCCGACGCAGGGGCACACCGCGATCGACGGGGACCAGCGGGGGCGCCTCACCTCGCACCACATCCTCGATCACCTCCACCACCGCGATCCCCGAGAAGGCCGGTACCACCGCATTCACCAGTTCCTGGCTGACGGCGATCACATCCAGCCGTTCCCCGACCCGCTTGCGGACCTCCTCCAGCACGGCGAGACGCTGCAGGGCCCGCTCACGGTCGGTCACGTCGACTGCGGCGGCCATCAGGCCCAAGACCTCACCACGATCGTTCTCCAGACGCACGTAACTGACGGAATAGATGCTGCGGTGCCGGCTGTTCAGCCCCGTCACCCCGCGCACCAGCCGGTTCACCACCGGCTGCCCGCTCTCCAGGACCCGGCGTGCCGCGGCCTCTTCCTCCCGCGGATTGGCCAACTGATACGCCTCGGTGAAGCCCCGGCCCAGCAGTCCGGCAATCGGCGCGCCACGCAGCGCGCGTGTCGCCGTGTTCATGCGGACGATGCGCAACTGGTCGTCCAACACGTGCAGACCCACCGGAGACTGGGTGAACATGGCCTGCAGGATCGACAAGTCCTGCTCAGAGACGGCATCGGCGGCGGCACGCACCTCCCACACCACTGAAGAACCTGTCAGCACCGGCTTCACCAGCACAGCGCCGGCATCCTCGACCCGCGCCCGACGCCACTGCTCGTCGGCCGCGGCCTCACCCGCAAGAGCAGCGACGGACTGGCCGACGGCCTCCTCGCCGGCCCACCCGAACATCTCCTGCGCAGAACGGCTCCACTGCGTCACCCGCCCGCCCTCGTCCACGCGCATGATCAGGTCATCACTCGCCATCGGCACCCACCTCCTGCCCATCCATGCCCGTGTGAACGGACGGTGGTGCCGCTTGGCCGCGAGTAGCCGCCAATCGGCGCAGCCGTAGGCGCTGGAGCCCGGAAAAGGCCGGACAGCCTTCACCCGTACGGCGACCCTCGTCATCACGGCATGGACTCCAGACCGACGTCGTAGTGAACCGGCACCGGCACCCGCACCGCCGGCTGCCACACCGCACCGATCCGACCGGCGGACTCGCTGTGGCGGGGTGCGGGCTTTGGGAAGCTGCGCCCGGCGGGCCTCGGTCGGCCGTGTCCTTCCGGCGTGACCGGGGGAGCGGGGTCACCGTTCGGAGCCCTCGCCCAGGGCGCTGTCGGTGATGTCGCCACCGGCCGCGATGCCGTCCCGCCCGGCGCGGACGCCGGCATTCGGCGGCGCGGGGACCGGTCACCTGGAGTTCCACTACGGTCGGTTGCCGGCCGGATGGTCGTCCCCACCCACGCGCCGCATGTCGGCCACGAGGGTGTCCAGCTCCTGGACTGCGACGGCGTGTTCACCTGCGATGCCGCGCCAAGCGGCGATCCGGATGCGCGCCATGAGGGCCGCCGGGTGATCGGGGCCGACTGAGGTGTTCAGCTCCGCGACAAGATCCTCCAATACACGTGTTGCTCCGGGCAGATCGTCCGCCTCCTTCATTCGCGACGAATCCCGCTGGGCTGAAGACCAGCGGCGATTGTCGGCCAAGTACAGCCTTGTGGCCATGCGATCCCCACCCGGCGTGGCCCTGGCGCACCTACCGCCCGACCAGCCGGGAGCCGTGTCGTTGACGTCCGGCAACGAGCCGGCCAGGCCCCCCGGACGTCCGGCGGTCGTCGGCGAACTCGCCTTCACGCAGGCCGGGAAGGACCTCCCGCTGCACGCCGTCGCGCGCCGGGCCGACGGCCGGCTGTGAGCCGGTGCTCGCGAGGCCGTCACGGGTGCCGGGATTCCGTTGCTGTGAGTCTCTTGTGCGCGGGGCTCTACGGCGGCATTCTCACTGATCGGTGCATGTCAGAAACACGCCGTTCTGGCTCATCTCACGGGCCCCCACCCCGTAGGGCCTCGCGCTTCCCAAGAGGAGGATCAGTGAGAACCAAACGCACCCGTCTGCTCGCCGTCGCCGCAGGCCTCGTCGCCGCCACCCTGGCGGGAGTTCCCACCGCCGGTGCCGCAAGCTCCCCGGTTCGCGGCGCGGCACAGCTGGCCCGCGTTTCGGACAACATCGCCCGGGCCGGTGTCGACGGCACCGCCTGGTACGTGGACCGGGCATCCGGACGCGTCGTCGTCACCGCCGACAGTACGGTCACCAAGGCCGCGATAGCCCGCATCGAGAAGGCCGCCGCCGGCGACCTGGGTGCTGTGCAGGTCCGGCACGCCGACGGCGTCTTCCGGCCGCTGCTGGGCGCCGGCAACGCCATCTACGGTGGACAGTACCGCTGTTCGCTCGGTTTCAACGTGGTCAGCGGCAGTACGTACTACTTCCTCACCGCGGGCCACTGCGGCAAGGTCGCCAAGACCTGGTACACCAACCAGGCCCACACCACCCTCATCGGCCCGACCATCGGCTACGACTTCCCGGGCAACGACTACGCCCTGGTCCGCTACGACAACACCGCTCTGAGCCACCCCGGCGGCTACAGCGCGGCGAACGCCTACGTCGGCGAGACGGTCAAGCGCACCGGTTCCACCTCCGGCACCCACAGCGGCACGGTGACCGCGCTGAACGTCAGTGTCCGCTACCAGGGCGGCGGCACGGTCAGCGGCATGATCCAGACCACCGTCTGTGCCGAGCCCGGTGACTCGGGCGGCCCCCTCTACGACGGGACGAAGGCGCTCGGCATCACGTCCGGCGGCAGCGGCGACTGCACCACCGGCGGCACGACGTTCTACCAGCCGGTGCCCGAGGCGCTCAGCGCCTACGGCGTCAGCATCTACTAGACACCACCTCCGCGCCGGCATCCGCCCGGCACCCGGGCACGACCGTCCAGCCGCCTGTCGTGAAAGCTGAACGTGCGCAGGCGGCTCGACGGTTGGTGGCCGCACGCCCGACAGGCGCCCTTGTGCCGACGGGGCGGATGACCTTCCTTCTGGCCTGCGCTATGTACCTGCGGTGCGCCAGGCACACGAGCTGTCGTGCAGCGCGGTACCGGCGCCCGTTGGTGCCCGCCCCCGCAGCCGGTTGGCGTCGACGGCGCCGATGACCGCGTCCTCGTCATCCATGAGCACGTCGCGCGCGACGGAGATGCCCCACGACTCCTCCCAGGAGGCCAGGTTGAGAGCGCAGTGGACAAGTGGCTGTAGGTCTTCCGGATATCCAAGGTCACTGCGCAAGAGACCGGCCGGCATGGCGAGCGAGGGACTCCCGACGCCGGCGATCAGAGCGTCCAGCCCCGGCTGGATCAGTCGGTCGGACCCGATGTGTCCGCCGAACGCCCTCTCCCGCGCCATGTGGCTGAGCTGTTTGAGAGCGTCTTCCTGGTTCATCTCGGTCTTCTTCTTCGGCAGCTGGAACAACCGCCGTGCCCGCCGGTCGGTCAGGACTTGAGGACACGCTTGCGCAGCAGGAGGCAGCCGGCGGAGCTGGTCAGCGGACCACGTCGAACACCTGCTTGTGCAGGCCGTTGGAGTAGACCTCGTGCTCGACCAGCTTCAGCTTCTGGGTGTCCTTGTCCGTGGTGCTGAACAGCCGCTTGCCGGCGCCGAGCAGCAGCGGGTAGACGAGCAGGTGGTAGCGGTCGATCAGGCCGGCGTCCGAGAGGCTGTGGTTCAGCGCGGCGCTGCCGTGGACGATGATCGGGCCTCCCTCGGTCTTCTTGAGGTCGGCGACCTCGTCGAGTGAGCGCAGGATGGTGGTCGCGCCCCAGTTGGAGACCAGCTTGTCCTCGCTGAGGGTGGTGGAGACGACGTACTTGGGCATCGTCTTGTAGTGCGCGAACTCCGGCATGTCCGGCCACACCGGGCTGAAGGCCTCGTAGCTGACCCGGCCCAGCAGGATGGCGTTGGCTTCCTGCTGCTCTCGTTCCTTGATCTCGAATGCCTCGGGGACGAACTCGACGTCCTTGAAGGTCCAGCCGGAGTTGCGGTAGCCGGGCTCGCCGCCGGGGGCCTCCACGACGCCGTCGAGCGAGATGAAGGCGGTGCTGATCAGGGTGCGCATGCGTGATTCCTTTTCTCATATGGGTTGTTCGACTGGCCTGGTCGGAGCGGAGGAGCTGTGTGCGGGCGTCAGCCGAGGAGCTGGGTCAGCCACTGCTGCCAGGCGGCCTCGGCGCCATCCGTGTCCGGCCCGAAGAGGTGATGGAACATCAGTACCGGGCCACCGCTGGCGCCGTGGTGGAAGGTGTAGATCCCGTCCCCGGTGCGGATCTCGAAGCGCTCGTCGTCGGCCCAGACCACCTCGCCGTCCAGGGCCGGCAGGGCCGCCGGCTCCGCGTGCACCGGCGTGCCCACGGTGATCGAGGTCGGCAGTGACAGAGCGCTGGTCAGCGCCGCCCGGACCTCCCCTGAGGGACGCTCGCCGGGCATGGCCATGGCGAAGACGGGAACGCCGGTGCGGCCCCTGAAGTGCGCCAGGTACTGGCCCAGCGTGTGCAGATGGAAGGGCCAGCCGCGGCGCAGCGCGTCGTACTCGTCCTCCCAGTCGTCGCCGAGCAGGCCGCTGTGGACGACGCGGAGCACGGTGCTGCCTCTGTCCCGGCCTTCGATGAGGTACTCGAAGGCCATGAAGCGGCCGTCCGCGCCGGTGGCCGTGCGGAGGGCGAAGCGCTTGCCGGGTTCGTAGGCGGTGACCACCGCCTCCTCGCGATGGCCGCCGGTCTCCATGCCGGCGACACCGCCCTCGCGTGGTTCCACGTCATTGCGCCCCATGAACCAGGAGTCGATCCCCGGTCCGGTGGCGATCGCCTCCCAGACCTGTTCCGGGCTCGCCGGCAGCGTCGTCTCCAGCTCGATCTCGAACGGGTGTGTCATAGTCAGTCGTCCTGTCCTGCGTCGGGTTCAGTTGCGTCCGTCCCCCCGGACTGCTCTGGTTCGATCCGCTTGCCCGCGTCGCCCGGCTGCCGGTCGGGGATCTGGTGGAGTCCGACGACCACACGGTGGCTGCGGCCGCCCGGGGCGGTCTCGTCGTGGTAGCGACTGACGAGGGCCGCGACGGCCTGGGTCAGTTCCTCGGCGAATGCCGTGCGGTCTGCCGCGGAGGCGAAGCGGACCTCCGTGTCGATACCGAAGGTGGCGACCCGCTTCCGGGCTCGTGAGGCGCCGGTCAGCAGGGACCCGACCTCCTGCACCAGCCGGGCTCCCAGCGCCAGCAGCCAGTGGGCGGAGAGTTGGTCAGGTGAGCGGGAGGGGTCCGGGCTGACGGCGGCCAGAACGGTGGGGGAGATCACGTAGGAGGCGGCGGTGGCGCGGTAGATCCGTTCGGTGACGTTGCCCTTGCGCCGCTCCTCGGCGAGTTCCACCAGGCCGTGACGCTCCAGTTCCTTCAGGTGGTAGTTGACCTTCTGCCGGGGGAGCTCCAGGCGGGTGGCCAGCATGGCGGCCGAGCCGGGTTCGGCCAGGGCGGCGAGGATCCGGGACCGTATCGGGTCCAGGGATGCCTCGGCCGCGGCGGGTTCTTCGATCACAGCGACGTCCAGCACCGTTCCAGAGTGCCTCCGACAGATATTCCTGTCAAGAAAAATTCTATTGTCGGTGAGTGGCTGGAGCGGGCCCGCGACGCCAAGGTCGTGCGCGCACGGGCTTCCCCTCCTGGATGAGCCAGGCTTCTGGTCCGCGCACCTGGCGGACCTGTCGGAGGGCTTCTCGCCAGAAGCTTTCGGCGCTGACCCGGCCGACGCGGACGCCATGCTGGACAAGCTGCACGACCCGACAGCGTGGCCCGTGTTCACGGTGCCCCTGGCCGGCGGATTCGCGATCGTCGTGCACGACAACAGTGGCGAGGGGTTCACGAGCACGGACTACTTCCTCACGCACCCCGACTGGAGCTTGGATCTCGTCCTGGCCAGTGATGATGAGGACCGTGTCGGCCCAGGGCTGTGCTGGCCAGAGCTCGCCGCCCTGCTGCCGGCACCGGCTGACGCCATGGGCGTCACCGACCCCCATGCCCGGCTCCTTCTCCTCCTTCCGGTCCTGGGCGACACCGCGCTCCCGGAGGGAGCCGTGGCAGCCGTGGTCCAGGCCCTGGTCGCTCAGGGAGCTCCCGAGTCGAGCGAGCCGTTGGCCAGGCAGCTGCTCCAGGGGCACCCCATGTGGGGCGCCCAGGACTGGTGGTTCGACCAGGATGAGCGGAGTTGGATCTGCGAAGGCGACCACAGCCCCCGCAAGGTGCCCTTGGGCGACCACCTGCCGGAACAACAGCGAGCCGCCCTCGAAGCCGGCCTCACTCCCGGCTGACGTGCCCACGCCGCGTGTTGCCCGCGCAGCCGCTCCGGCTGCGCTCGCGACCCGGTCATCCCTCTGGCAGGCGCGCGGAGAACTCTGGCATCATCTCGTGGCACCACCTGCACAGCCGCCCCATAGGAAGCACGGCCATGAGCAGGAGGCTCCTCATGAAGGTCCGCTCCGCGCTGACCGCCCTCGCCCTTGTCGTCGCCCCCGGTGTCGCGGTACTCGGCACTGCCACCGACGCCTTCGCCGTCACCAAGATCAGTGAGGCCACTGCGACCCAGATGTTCCGTGAGGTGGGCATCACCTGGCCCTCCTCCGGTAACTGCTCCGACCGCTACCGCAATGCATTCGCAGTGGATCGGCCTTCAGGCCGGTGGTGAAGCGAATCTGACAGTGGCGACGCGGAGCGTCGCAGACTCAGGTCCGGCGGCGCCGGATACCGCGGTTCTTCGCCTGTGGCGCGGAGCGTCGCGAGGGCTTCTCCCGGGGGAGGCGGGCGGTGCTCACACCAGCCGGTTCTGCTGTTCGATGTACTGTGTGACCACGGAAAGCGGGGCGCCGCCGACGGTCCGGCGAAGTGGGACCCGGACCAGAGCTTGTTGGCCCGCCAGTAGTGGCGCACCATGTCGCGGAACTCCTGACGCAGGCGGCGGGACGAGACGCCCTTGAGGGAGTTGACCAGCTTGGTCACGTCGACCTTGGGCGGGAAGTTCACCGGCAGGTGGACGTGGCTGCCCTCGCTGTTGAACTCCACCAGGTCGCACTCGAAGTCCGTACACACCGGCCGCGTCATCTCCTCCATCTGCCTCAAGCGAGCATCGGTGAACACCTCGTGCCGGAACTTGGTCACGAAGACCAAGTGCACATGCATCACGAAAACACGGTGCCGACCAGTTCTGATCTCCTGCATCTCACCCATAACCCCTGGTATGTAGGGTGACGGACATGCAGCTCAGGTACAGCTTCCGCCTGTATCCGGACACCGGTCAGCACACCGCGCTGGCGAAGGCGTTCGGATGCGCCCGTGTCGTGTTCAACGACGCGGTCCGCGCCCGTGAAGACGCCCGAAAGGCCGAGCAGCCGTTCCCGACGGCCGGCCAGTTGTCCCGGAAGCTGATCACCGAGGCCAAGCGGACACCTGAGCGGTCCTGGCTCGGCGAGGTCTCCGCAGTGGTGACTCCAGCAGTCCCTGCGGGATGCCGAGAAGGCGTACCGCAACTTCTTCGTCTCCCTCACGGGCACGCGCAAGAGACCGAAGGTGGGAGCACCGCGGTTCAAGTCCCGTAAGGACACGCGGCAGTCGGTCCGGTTCACCGCCAACGCCCGCTGGAACATCACCGACAGCGGCCGTCTGAACCTGCCGAAGATCGGCGCGGTGAAGGTCAAGTGGTCCCGCACCCTGCCGGCCGCCCCCACGTCTGTCACCGTCATCAAGGACGCGGCCGGGCGGTACTTCGCCTCCTTCGTCCTCGACACCGACCCCGCCGCCGACGCGACCCGGATGCCGGAGACCGATCGCACCATCGGTATCGATCTCGGCCTCACCCACTTCGCGGTCCTCTCCGACGGCACGAAGATTGACTCCCCGCGCTTTTTGCGGCGCGCGGAGAAGAAACTGAAGAAGGCCCAAAAGGAACTGTCCCGCAAGCAGAAGGGATCAAAAAACCGGGCCAAGGCCCGCCTGAAGGTCGCCCGCGCCCACGCCAAAATCGCTGACGCACGCCGCGAGTTCCACCACCAGCTCTCCACGAAGTTGATCTCCGAGAACCAAGGGATCGCCGTGGAGGACCTGTCGGTGGCGGGACTGGCCCGCACGAAGCTGGCCAAGTCCGTGCACGACGCCGGATGGTCGTCGTTCATCAGCATGCTGGAGTACAAAGCGGAACGGTACGGCCGCACCCTGGTCAGGATCGGCCGGTTCACACCGACCTCCCAGACCTGCTCGACCTGCGGCGTCAAGGACGGACCCAAACCCTTGAACGTCCGGGAATGGACCTGTACCGCCTGCGGCACCTTCCACGACCGGGACACCAATGCCGCGATCAACGTGAAGTCGGCCGCCGGACTGGCGGTATCGGCCTGCGGAGCGCCGGTAAGACCAGGAGCGATCCCGGCACAGCGCGAAGAAGCAGGAAGCCACGGATACCCGACCGAACCCCGTGCCGCGTAGCGGCACTGCAACGATCGAGAAGGCCACAATCCTCGGGCGTCAACCCGAGGAGCAAGTCAAAAGCTCGACTACAGCAAGTACACCTGCATCGGGAACTACATCAAGAGCAACTTCAGCTACTCCGGGCTGCGCGGTGACGGTTACCCGATGTGGACGTCGGGCGCCGGCAACGCCTACACCGACGAGGGAAGCCACTGGGACGTTCTGTACTACAACTGCGGCGGTTGCTGAGTCGCCGGCCGAAGAAGCAGGAATCCGGACGGCGGCTGTTGGACCACCGTCGTCCGGACGGCTCTTGACGGTTGAGGCTCACCCTGCCGGGAGGTGCGCGGGGTGGTCCTGAGGGTGGCAGGATCGGGCACGTGACCGTCATGAGCAAGCTGCAGATCAAGCCCGGTCAGAGTGTCGTAGTCCTGGGCAAGCCCAACGACGTCCAGCTGGAGCTCGAGGAGGCCGCGGGGGACGCGGCTTCGGTCGATGCGGTGCTCGTCTTCGTGACCACCTCGGGTGATCTCCTCGGGGCGGAGGGGCGGGCGGCGCTCGCCGCCGCGCAGCGCGATGCCCTAGCCTGGGTGGCGTACCCGAAGGGCGGGAAGCTCGGAACGGATCTGAACCGGGACACGTTGGCTGCCGCGCTTTCCGAGCGGGGCGTGCGGCCCGTGCGGCAGATCGCCATCGACGACACCTGGTCGGCGCTCCGCTTCCGACCTGGCAACTGATCTCCGGGCGCACTCCGCAAGACGGTGCCTCCTTGCAGCTCTCGCGGTCGAAGGCGGGCGCTTCAACCCGCCCGCCCGATCGCCGTCCTGGCAAGATGGCGGCATGGAACGTGTGCTTGGAATCGGTGGATACTTCCTGCGGGCCGCCGACCCGGCCTCCCTGAGCGCGTGGTATCGCGATTGCCTGGGCCTGGACGTCGATGAGCACGGAGTGTGGCGCCAGGCAGCCGGGCCGACGGTGTTCGCGACGTTCGAGTCCGAGACCGACTACTTCGGGTCCCGCACCCAGCAAACCATGCTCAACTTTCGGGTCCGCGACCTGGATGCGATGCTCGCCCAACTGCGCGCCAGGGGAGCGGACGTGGCCGAGGAAACGCAGGACATGGAGGGTGTCGGTCGATTCGGCTGGGTCACCGATCCTGAGGGCAATCGGGTCGAGCTGTGGCAGCCCGCCTGACCCGGTCAGGTTGGACACGATCTCGGTGAACCGGCCGCCGCAGGTGGGGGCTTCGGGCCACGGGTCACCTCAGTCGGCTGCCGCATCAGGGCCGCGGGACGGTGATTGTGCACAGCCGCTTGGTGGCCCGGGTGAGGGCGACGTACAGGTCGCGTTCGCCCCCGGGGCGGGCGGCGGTGATCTCGTCCGGGTCGACCACGACGGCGGCGTCGAACTCCAAGCCACGCGCTTGTGAGGCCGGCAGCAGTCGGGCGTGCCGCTCGATTCCGGCCGCCGCGAGCTGCTCCGTCCTGCCGTCGGCGCAGATCACCCCGACCAACTCGCCCGGGTACCCGGAGGCCTGCTCGCGCAGCTCCCGCTCGAGGGCGGTGACGAGCGATTCGGGGGCCACGGCAAGGGTTCGAGGCACCTCGCCGCGCCGGATCGACCGGATCGGCGGCCGGCCCGGGGCGATCCGGGCGAGCAAGTCCCCTGTGGCGGCGAGGATCTCCTGTGTGGTCCGGTAGCTGACGGTCAGGGTGCGCAGATCGAAGCGCCGTCCGAGGTGCGGGCCGAGTGCCTCCTTCCAGTCCCGGGCCACCGTGGTCGGGCCCGCCTGGGCGAAATCCCCGACCAGCGTCATCGACCTGCCCGGGCAGCGGCGCACGATCATCCGCCACTGCATCGCGGTGACCTCTTGCGCCTCGTCGACGACGACATGCCCGAAGGCGTGCTCAGGCGGGCCGTCGACCAGGCCGGCCGCCTCGTCGAGAAGCGGCACATCGGCGTCCGTCCAGGGCGCATCGGGCGTTCGCCACAGCAGGGCCCGCTGGTCGTCGGTGAAGTGCCGCAGGTACGCGGCCAGCGCGTTGCCGTCCGTCAGCAGGGCGCGGACGGCATCTCCGGGCGTGAGCCGCGGCCACAGGTCATCGACTGCCTGATCGAGCAAGGCATCGTCCAGGAGGTCGGCGCGTACGGCGTCGGCGTCGAACTCGTCGGCACCCGTGGCGGGGGCGTCGTCAAGACCGAGGCGGCGCAGGTCCGCTGCCGCTGCCCGGTCGAGGTCGAGGCCGGTCAGCTCCGCGACCTGGGCGTCGATACGGTCAAGCGCCTCGGCGCCACTGCGGGCGAGCTCTCGGACGAGGGCGTCGACCAGCAGCTCCTTGAACAGCCGACGCGCCCGGTTGTGCGCGAGACCGCTGGTCTGCGCCGACTCCCGCGCCTGTGCCACCTCCCTGTCCTGCAGACGAATCCACTCCTGCCCGACCCGCACGTCGAAGGCGCCGCCCGGGGCCTGACGCGAGCGGACAACGGCGGCCAGCGCGTCGGCCAGTGCGGCGCTCCCCTTCAGGCGCGCCACCTCGACGGAGTCCGCGGCGCCCGGTACGACGTCGGCCAGTTCCTCGCATGTCGCCAAGACGACGTCGTTCTCCCCGAGCGAGGGCAGGACCTGGCAGATGTAGTCGAGGAACCGCGCGTTCGGGCCCAGTACGAGCACGCCGCGCTCGGCTGCCTTCGGGAACGCGTACAGCACATACGCGGCGCGGTGCAGCGCCACCACCGTCTTGCCGGTGCCCGGACCACCCTGCACCACCGTCACCCCGCGGTGCGGCGACCGGACGATCGCGTCCTGCTCGGCCTGCAGCGTGGCAACCGCCGCACCCATCCGTCCCGTGCGCCTTTTCTGGAGCGCCTCCGCCAACGGACCGTCGCCGACCACGTCCTGTCCGGTGGGTGCGGAGCCGTCAAGCAGCTCATCGCTCACCCCCACCACCGTGCGGCCCGTCAGGCGCAGATGGCGGCGCCGCCGCAACCCCATGGGATGAACCGGCGTCGCCTCATAGAAGGGCCGCGCGGCCTCGGCCCGCCAATCCACCAGCAGTGGCAGCTCGTCCGAATCCCTGTGCAGCCCCAGCCGCCCGATCCGCAGAACGGTCCCGTCCGCCAGGTCGATCCGCCCGAAGACCAAACCGTCCTCGGCCCCCTCCAGCCGACGCACCTCCCGCGCCAGCCGCCCCGCCGCCACCTCCCTCTCGTACGCCTCGCCCGCGCCGTCGGACGGCGACGCGAGCACGCTCGCCAGCTGCTCCCGCGTTTCGGCCAGCCGCTCGTCGAACAGCTCGCCTATGACGGAAACCTGAACTCGCTCAAGCTCCACCTCGCGCGCGGCACCATCGTTGATCTGAGACAAGAAAGGGCCCCTCGGCTCAACCCACCAGTATTTCGAGGCGCCACTATGCAGACGGATTCCGGAAAAGTAAACATTGACCAAACCAGTGGAATGTGGCCTCGATGCACCACCGCGCCCGCCTGCAGTCAGGGTGGACACCGCGGTTGACGCCGTGCCGCGCGAACGACACCGCGCCGGTGCCGGCTCACGCGCGCAGGCGCGTGAGCTCTCGGCGAGGGTGATTGAACGCCCGAGCGTCTCAGGGGCACTGGATAGCACTCGCTCGAGTGAGCTGAGTGCGGAAGTCTAGCTTGGGTCCTCGGTCATGAACTCGGTGACAAGCTCCGCCGGGTTGGCGTGCGAGGTCAGCCGGAACATCGAGTCCGGGTCGAACATGTCGTACAGAATCACCGGGACCGGCCGTCCCAGCGCCTCCACGATCCGGCCACTGTCGTGGAGGTGCCGAGCGGCTGCGACGCACACCTCGTAGAACCACTCGACCAGCCGCTCGTCGCGATCGTCCGGCTCGTCGTCGTCCTCGTACCAGAGCCCCCGCGACTCCGCCTCCCGCCGGTACAACTCCGTACCCTCCGGATCACGCCCGACGCTCCTTATCCCTTCGAGCCCCGTCCGGGGGAAGAACGCGTAGCTCCAGCGCGCCTCCCAGGAATCCGACGCCTGCACCGCCGATGCCGCGGCGTCGGCCTCGGTCGTGTATCCGATGGCCAGGTACGGAAACCGGGGATCCTGATCGACGCTGTCGATACGAAACGTCACCGCGTAAATCCCGCCATCCGGCGGGAACGCTCCGACGACCTCGCCGGCGACCCGTTCCACATGTTCCCGAAACGCCATACGACCCCCTCCTCGGCCAGGCCGAAGATCATAATGCGCCGCCCGATTCACCCTCACACCGCGCCACGGCAAGGTGACGAGTCCGGTGCCGACACCGTGCCCGTCGTCCGCGGCTACCCCGGCGTACCCAGGCGCTGCTGTGCCCAGACCGTCTTGCCCTGCGCGTGGTAGCGGATGCCCCATCCGTCGGCGACGCTCGCGACGATGAAGAGGCCGCGGCCGCCCTCGTCGATCGTGCGGGCGTGCTTCAGGTGCGGAACGCTGTCGCCCGCGTCGCGGACTTCGCAGGTCAGTCGCTCGTCGAGAATGAGGCGCAACCGGTACGGCGGCGCGCCGTGGCGCAGCGCGTTGGCGACCAGCTCACTGACGATGAGTTCCGTCGTGAACGCTGCTTCCGCGCTGACCTCCCACGCTTCGAGCTGTCCTAGCACCGTCGCCCGGACCTCCGGGACGGTCGCGAGGTTCCCGGCCAGCGGCAGCGTCAGCACCTGGTCGGCGGGCAGCCCTCGGGCGCGTGCCAGGAGCACCAGTTTCTCGCTCTCGGGGTGGTTGTCCCGCAGCGTGTAGGCGAGCGTGTCGCTGACCTCTTCCAGCGGCAGCTCCGCTCTCTCGCGCAGCACGGTACGCAGCCGCGGTTCGCGCTGCAGCAGGTTCTCGGTGCCGACCGCGAGGATGGTGCCGGCCGGCATCGGGATCTCGGTCGCGGGAAAGGGGGCGTGGTCGGGGCCGGCCAGCACCGGTCCCGCCGGCGTGGGCAGTCTCTCCGCCTCTGCCCCTGGGCGGACCAGGTACGGCTCGGACAGGCCGGCACGGACGAGGGTGCAGGTGTGGTCGACGGAGTCGTACAGGGCGATCAGGCAGCAGGCGGTCAGCGGCTCACGGTGCAGCGGATCCCCGGCGGGGAGCGCCGCCCGCTCGGAGGCGAGCTGCGCGGCGGTGTCGCTGAGCCGTGCCATCAGTTCGTTCGGCTCCAGGTCCAGCGCGGCCAGTGCGTGGATGACCGTCCGCAGCTGTCCCATCGTGGTCGCGGTGGCGACACCCCGGCCGACCACGTCCCCGAGGACCAGTACCGTCCGGCCCCCGGCCAGTTCGATCGCGTCGAACCACGCGCCTCCACCACCCGACCCCGGGATGTGCATGGGGGCCACTTCCATCGTGGACGGTGCCGACGTCCGCTGCGGCAGGAGCCTGCGCTTGATGCTCGCGGCGATGGTCCGCTCCCGGGTGAAGCGGCGGGCGTTGTCGATGCACAGGGCGGCATGGGCGCAGATGTCCGACGTCAGCGGGATGTCCGCCTCGTCGAAGGGTTCCTCGTCCCGGTGCCGGTAGAAGCTGACCACACCCAGCGCCTCGCCACGCACGGTGAGCGGGGCGACGATCAGGGAGTGCGCGTCCGACCGGACGATGGCGTCGGCCCGCGCCGGGTCCGCCGACAGCCAGGGACTGTCCTTGGTCACGGTGACGAGCCTGGTCCGCAGGTCGTTCAGGACGCGGGAGAAGGGCGTGCCGTCCGGCAGCCGGCGCACGTCCCCCACCGGGTGAGCGGAAATCAGCCCCTTGAAGGCGGCTCGCCGCAACGGCACGTCCTGGTCCACCGGAGCCAGCGGCGGCTCCTCGCCCCGGATGACGTCCTCGATGACTTCGACCACCACGATGCCCGTGAACGCCGGTGCGACCGCGTCCACCAACTCCTGGCACACAGCCACGACTTCCAGCCGCTCGCCTACCGAGGCGCGGACCTTCTCCAGGAGCTTCAGCCGCTGTAGCGCCCGCTCGTGTTCGGTCACGTCGAGCGCCCAGGCGACGAGGCCCAGCACCTCGCCGTCCGCCCCTTCGAGGCGCACGTACGACAGGGAGTAGTCCACGGGTCTGCCCGTGCCCCGCTTCGGCACGGCCCGTACGACGCGCTGCAGCACCGGCTCCCCGGTCCTGAGGACCCGGCGCGCCACTGCGCGCTCCTTCTCGGGATCCTCAGGACCCAGGGCCTCGGGAAAGTCCTCGCCGGCCGGGGCGCCCTCCGCCTCCGGCGGTGCTTCGCGCATGGCCCTGCCGGACCGGACGATGCGGAGATCCCCGTCCAGGACGTGCAGGCCGATCGGCGAGTGGACGAACAGCGTGCGCAGGATCGCCAGATCCTGGGCCGCGGTGCCGTCGTCCTGCTCGTCGCGTACCTCCCACGTGAGCGAGTCGCCGGAGACCACCGGCCGTACGGACACCGCGCCCAGACCCGCCAGCAAGGTCCCGCGTCCCACGGTGCCGTCGCCCCCGCCCATAAGCTCGGCCACGGTGCGGCCCTCAGCCTCCTCCCGGGACCGGCCGAGCAGGTACGCGGCCCGCGCGGACCACTCCAGGATCCGCCCGTCGTCGGTGAGGCGCACGAGCACGGCACCGCTCGACATGGCAGCCCACCTCCGCTCCGGCCCGCGCACACGCGTCCCTTCCATAGTGGGGTACGTGATCGGCTGGCTCACCTCGGGCAGACGGGTCCGCGCCGCCGTGTCCGCCGCCGGAGTGGACGTCTCGTACGTGCGCACCGACGCCCACCACTCCACGGGTCTCCTCGTGAAGGACACCGGCTCGGGCGGCACGCGCGTGCACCACTACAGAGCCGGCTCGGCGGCCTCGACGCTCGGGCCCGAACTGCTGGACCACGAGCCGGTGCGCTCGGCCGGTCTGCTGCACTTCACCGGCATCACACCGGCCCTCTCGCCCCCCTGCCGGGAACTGGTCACAAGGGCCCAGAGCACTCCCGCGGCCCTGCGTCCACTCGCCGTCGGCTTCGATGTCAACCACCGGCCCGCCCTCTGGCCGGACGGCACCGCGGCCACCGTGCTGCGCCGGCTGGCCGACCGGGCGGACATCGTGTTCGTCGGTCTCGACGAGGCGCAGGGTCTGTGGGGCACGGATCTGGCGGTGACCGGTCTACGGCGCCCGCGCCGCCACCGCCCTCACCGGGGACGGCGTCCACACGGTGCCGGCGCTACGGACGACGGTGATGGAGCCCGTCGGCGCAGGCGACGCCTTCGCCGCGGGCTTCCTCGCGGGCCTCCTGCGGGGAGCCGCCCCGGCCCAGGCGCTCAGACTGGGGCACATCACCGCGGTGTCGGCCCTGCAAGTGGCCCCAGATCACGGCCCGTTGCCGGACGCGCAGCAGATCGGACGCCTCCTCGCCCTGCCGGCCCCGGAGCGGGAGGCAGCGTCGAGCGCTGACCGGCGCCGCCACCGCGGCTCATGACAGCGTCGCGGCCGTCCCCTCCCCGGACGCGCTGCCCGCGAGCCACTGGTCCCATGCCAGGTTGAAGTCGGCGTAGCCGTTGTCGGCCGGGGCCTTGGCGCGGGGCGAGCCGGTGATGGTGATGGGGTCGCCCTGCTTGACCTGGCCGTAGAACCACTTGGCGTCCGACATGGACAGGTGGACGCAGCCGTGCGAGCCGCGGGCGCTGCCGCTGCCCGGATTGGGGTCGCCGGTCGAGTAGTGCACGTACGTGCCGGACTGGGTCAGGTGGACGTCCCAGGGCAGCGTCAGGTCGTAGTAGTTGGGGCTGCCCTTGTCGCAGCTGATGCCGACGCTGCAGGAGGTCATGTGGACCTTCTCCTGCTTGTCGATGACGGCCATCGTGCCGTTCCACGTCGGATACTGGGCGCTGCCCGCGTTGATCGACAGGGTGCGCACCAGTTGGCCGTTCCGGGTCACCTTCATGGTGTGGCCGGTCACCGAGACGGCCGCGCGCACGTCGTCGCCGATCGTGAAGGTGTGCGTGTAGTTGCGCACGCCGTAGCGTCCGTTGCCGTTGCCGACGCCCGTCATCTCGGCGTCGATCTTCACCTTCGTGCCGGAGGGCCAGTACGTCTTCGGTCGCCAGTCGGCGCGCCTGTCGCCGAACCAGTGCCAGGCTCCGGCCACCGGCTGCGAGGCGCTCACCTTCATGTGCTTCTCCACCGCGGCCCGTGCCTTTGCCGCCACGGGGTTCGTGAAGACGACCGAGATCGGCATGGCCACGCCGACCGTGGTTCCCGCCTGCGGGGTGATCGTGTCCAGCAGCATCGGCGGGCCCGCGGGCTTCGTCGGTGACGGGGAGGTGCTCGCACTCGGCTTGCCCGAGGCCTTCGCGTCGTCCCCGCTCGCCTTGTCATTGCCGCCGCCGCAGGCACTCGCGCCCACCAGCATCGCAGCCGTGACGAGTGCGATCCCTATGCCGCCCTTGCGCCGTCCCACGACCTGCCCCGCTCTCTCGCTCCTCAGCCCTGACGGGCCCGACTCCCTGTCAGACAGCGAAGGCCCGGGCACAGTTGCGTACGTCGCGTAAAACGTGTCCCAAATCTCGGTACCTCCGTCCGTATGGGAACACCGTCGAAGCGGCCACGCATACAGGCATGCCGAGCGCGCGGCGATCCGGTGGTCAGTTCGGCTCACAAGCCGAGATCATCGAACTGGTCGAGGTCGAACTGGTCGAGAAGGAAGTCGACCGGTGCCAGGCCCGAGGCGGCGGACGTGCCGTCGTGAAGAACCTGCTCCGTCCAGATGACCTTGCCGCGGGTGGTGTACCGCGTTCCCCATCGCTGGGCGAACTGCGCCACCAGGAACAGCCCTCGTCCGCCTTCGTCCGTGGTGGCCGCGCGCCGCAGGCGCGGCGAGGTGCCGCTGCCGTCCGACACCTCGCAGATCAGACAGCGTCCGTGCAGCAGCCGTACGGCGACCGGCGGGGAGCCGTACCGGATCGCGTTCGTGACCAACTCGCTGACGATCAGCTCCGTGGCGAACGCGGAGTCATCCAGCCCCCACTGCAGCAATGTCTCCCGGCAGCGCGCCCGTACCGCGGGAACCAGCGCCGGGTCCGGTGGCACGTCCCACTCGGCCACACCCGAGGGCGGGAACTTCCGGGTGCGTGCCGTCAGCAGAGCGATGTCGTCGCAGGAGTGCGACGGCTTCACCGCGTCGATCACCGCCTGACACGTCTCCTCCGGCGTGCGGTTCCCGGACCCGGCCAAGGCCCGGTGCAGCCTCTTCATCCCGACGTCGATGTCGTGGGTGCGGTCCTCCACGAGGCCGTCGGTGAACAGCACCAGTTGTGAACCCTCCGGCAGGGACACATCCACGGCCTCGAAGGGGTAGCCGCCCAGACCGAGGGGCGCGGAGGCCGGCACGGCAGGGCACATGACCGTCCCGTCCGGGCGCACCACCACCGGCTCGGGGTGCCCCGCACGGGCCATCGTGCAGGTCTCCGCCACCGGGTCGTAGACCGCATACAGACAGGTCGCTCCGGCCACCCCGGCGCCCTCGTGGCGGTCCGCGGCGTCGCCCGTGTTCTCCTCGTTGTCCATGCGGACCACCAGGTCGTCCAGGTTCCCGAGCACCTCGTCCACGGGCAGGTCCAGGGTGGAGAAGTTGTGCACCGCGGTGCGCAGCCGGCCCATCGTCGCCGCCGCGTGCAGCCCGTGACCGACGACATCACCCATCACCAGAGCCACTCGAGTGCCCGTCAGCGGGATGACGTCGAACCAGTCCCCGCCCACGCCCGCCTCCGCGGGCAGATACCGCCAGGCCACCTCCAGTGCGTCCTGCTCCGGCTGCCTGCGCGGGAGCAGGCTGCGCTGCAGCGTCACCGCCATCGCGTGCTCCCGGGTGAACCGCCGGGCGTTGTCCAGGGCCACCGCCGCCCGCGCGGCCAGTTCCTCCGCGAAGGCGAGGTCCTCCGGCTCGAACGGTGGGGAATCCGCTGTCCGGTAGAAGTTGGCCACCCCCAGCGGCACGTTCCGTGCCCGCAGCGGTACGGCCATCAGCGACCGCAACCCGCACTCCAGGGCCTTCCCGGCGCGCTCCGGATCCTGTTCCTGCCAGCCGTGTGCCTGCCGCAGATCCGCCTCCAGCATGACCCTTCGCTCCTGCAGTGCCCGCATCTGCGGCGTTCGGCGGGCGAACGTGATCACTTCGCCCAGCGGATACACCGGCATCATCCGCTGTTCGCCGCCGATCGCCGCCCGGCGCAGATGCCGCCAGCCCTCCGCCGTGGGCTCCCACCCCCGCAGCACCGCTTCGAGCAGATCCACCGTCACGAGGTCGGCGAACTGCGGCACCGCCACGTCGGCCAGCTCCTGGGCCGTACGCTCCACATCCAGCGTGGTCCCGATCGCCACCCCCGCCTCGTACAGCAGCTTCAGCCGCTCCCGCGCGACCTCGGCCCGCCCCGTGACCGCCGCCAGCTCCGTGGTGTCCCGCAGGGTCACCACGCTGCCTCCCCGGTCGGCCTGCGGGTACGTCGGCCGCTTGTTCACCGCCAGCAAGCGGTCCCCCGCGAGATGGACCTCATCGGTGACCGACTCCGGCGACGTCAGCAGACCCATGATCGGCTCCGGCAGCCCCAGCTCCCGTACCGGGCGCCCCTGCGCGTCCGCGGGCAGTCCGAGCAGCTGTGTCGCCTCGTCGTTGGCCAGCACCAGCCGTCCGTCGGCGCCGGTGATCAGCACTCCTTCCCGCACCGCGTGCAGGACCGCGTCGTGGTGCTCGTACAGCTGCACCAGTTCCTCCGGGGCCAGGCCGTGCGTCTGCCGCCGCAGCCGCCGGGACACCAGCGTCGTTCCCGTCACGGCCAGCGCCAGCGCGGCCGCGCCGGTGCCCAGGATGATCGGCAGCTGGGGCATCCAGAGTCCCGCGACGGCTTTGACCGTGATTCCGGCGGAGACCAGGCCGACCACCTTGCCGTGCGCGTCGGTCACCGGGACCACCGCCTGCACGGCCGTCCCCTTGCCCGCGGGCAGTGCCGGCCCGCCGGCCTGCTCGACGACGGTACGGCCCTTCAGCGCCGGTGCGATGGTGCCGACGAACTTCTTGCCGATCTCCCGCGGATACGGATACGTGTAGCGAATCCCCTTCGTGTTCATGACGACGACGAAATCCACACCCGCACGCTTCCGTGCCGCCTCGGCCCGAGGCTGGAGCAACGCCGGCGGATCGCGGCTCTGCAGCGCCGCGGACACGCCAGGAGCACTCGCGAACGACTGGGCCGCGACGACCGACTCCCGTCGCCCCAGTTGCAGAGCGTCACGCGCCGTCTGGAGCAGCATGGCCCCCGCCGCCGCCACGACCAGCAGGACCACGATCAAGACCTGGAGAAGGAACACCTGACCGGCCGCACTGCGCAGGTCCAGCACGGGAGCGCGACGTACGCGTGAGCGTCCGACGGGCGGATGACGTTCCGGGCTCCGAGGAGGCCCGGAAAATACCTCCATACACCCTTGATAGCACCACCGGACACCCTTGATAGCACCACCGGGGAGAAGCCGACGCCGATCCATCCCGTCGCACGGCACGAAGCCCGTTATGCCCCATTAAGATACCTTTTATGATCAGGACCGGACGGCCTCGACGTCACCGCCCTCTGTACGGTGGCCGACCCGAGCCCGTACTGCTGTCCCCCGTGCTTCTCACCGTCCTCATCGCCGCCCTGGCCTTCGCCACCCCCAGGGAGATCGCCTTCAGCCGCCTCCTGCCGGCCGCACCCGCCCTCGCCGCCGCGATGTGGCCCGTACTCTCGACGATCCTGCTGGGGGCGTTCTGCCTGCTGGTCATGATCGGGCTCAGCCTCGTCTACTCCGATCTGGGAACGCCCTACACGGCGGCTGCGATCGTCGCGGTCACTTTGGCGGCCGCCTATACGAGCCATCTCCGACTCCAGCGAGAGGAGACACTCTTCCAGATCCGGCTCGTCGCCGACGCGGCGCAGCAGGTGCTGCTGCGCCCGCTACCGCGCCGGGTCCAGGACGTCGAGATCGAGTCGCTGTATCTGGCGGCCCAGGAGCAGGCCCGCATCGGGGGCGACTTCTATGAGGTCGCCGACACGCCGTACGGGGTTCGGCTGCTCATCGGTGACGTGCGCGGCAAGGGACTGTCGGCGGTGGGAGCGGCCTCCGCGGTGATCAACTGCTTCCGGGAGAACGCGTACGACCAGCCCGACCTGAGGGGCATCATCCATCGCCTGGAGACCAGCATGTGCCGCTACAGCGTCGCGATCCTCGACCCGGACCAGCCGGAGCACTTCGCCACCGCTCTGATCGCCGAGATCCCGTACGGCGGTGGGCACGCGAAGATCCTCAACTGCGGGCATCCCCCACCACTGCTGATGCAGAACGGAGAGATCCGCGTCCTTGAGCCCACTGTTCCCTCGCCGCCCCTCAATCTCGCGGCGCTCCTCGGAGACGACTACCACGTCGACACCTTCACCTTTGCCTCCGGCGACCAGATGCTGCTCTACACCGACGGCGTGACGGAGACCCGGGACCGCACCGGCACGTTCTTCCCGCTGCCGGAGTGGATGCGGCAGCTCGGCCCGGCAGCGCCCCGTGAGCTGCTGGACCAGCTGCACCAGGATCTGCTCCACTACAGCGGCGGAAGGCTCGACGACGACATCGCGGCCGTCGCCGTCCGCAGCAGGCACCCCGTGGCTCAAGAGGGCTCTGCGTAGGTGACCGGAAGCCGGATCGGGGGCCTTCCTCGCGGCCGACCACAGGGGCCCGCCAGACCGCGTGGGACCGGCCCCTCACGGTGGCCGGGCACGGATCACCGCTGAGCTCTCGCCCCGTTCCTGCGGTACGGCATGGACAGCGTCGACGATCGACCTGGCAAGGTGTTCCGTAAGGGGATCCCTCAACGGAACACCGGCCGACGGGAACGGAGCCCCAGGTCAGGTCTCACTCGCGTTCGAGGACGCCGTCGTCGAGGCGCTGCTGAGAAGTGAATCGCACGGTCGTGCCTTTCGGGAGTGCTCTGGAACGGCGCTCCCGGACGACCTATCGCCCGACCGTGACCCTGGAGGGGAGCACCCATGTCGATACTGCGTTCACGGGTACCACCTCCTCGTTCTCTCGCACGGCCTCCGGAAAACTAGCAACGGTCACCGTGGTCCGCCAACGAGTTTTTGCGGAGGCTCCGTGGCCGGATGCCACGGAGCCACTCGCCTGAAGGCCAAGGCCGTGTCGCCAAGGGCTTCGGGCGCCTTCGCCCCCAGCGCGGACCTCGCCGGCGCCACCGGCCCCTCGGCGTGCGTCCACGCCCGGCCGTGCACGAACGTACGCAACCGCCGCGCCCACTCGGCGTCATCGGGCGCAGGTTCGCGGCGCACGCTGAGGGCTGTCTGTCCGGGGAACGGCGGCTCAGGTCCGGTGGCTGAGGATGTAGGCGACAGCATCGCCGACGGTCTGGAGGCTCTTGACGGCCTCGTCCGGGATCGTGACGTCGAAGCGCTCCTCGACAGCCACAACGACCTCGACCATGGACAGCGAGTCGATGTCCAGATCATCGGTGAACGACTTGTCCGGTTGGACGTCCTCCGCCGGGATCCCGGCGATCTCGTGCACGATCTCGGCGAGAACGGCGACGGCGTTCTCCTGAACGACAGTCATGTCATGTGCTCCTTTGCGGATATCGAGAGGGTGTGGCAGGCGGCCTGCGTACCGGACTGCGGGTGTCGGGGGTGTGGTCGCGGGCCGCTCAGGTGCTGGGTGCGTGGAGTTGGTCGAGACCCGCACGCAGGCTGTGGGCCAGGGCGGTGGCCTGCCCGGTTGCCCAGAAGTGCAGGTAGAACAGGCGGGGTTGCTCGTGGAGCATGTGATTGTGCAGCTCGATGATCGTGATGCCCCGGGAGCGTAGTGCCTTGATCACCGGGTTGACCTGGTCGGCCGTCATGACGAAGTCACCGTTGACGGCTGCGCGGCCTGCGCCCAGCGGCTGGAACATCAGCAGGCTGGATGCCTCCATCAGGTACGGCAGGGTCACCCGCGCCCGGGTGTCGGTCACCTTCTGGGTCACGGGGACGTGGAAGTGGTAGGTGCCGTGCTCGATCTCGCCCTTGGCGCCGATGACGCGGTCCAGTGCGGCCGTGTCCAACGCGAGCGGGGAGTGAGTCTCGCTCGGCCGGCGCGCGGGGATGCCGGTGGCGGCCAGCGCGGCGTGCACGGCGTGCGCGATGTGCACCGGCTCGCCGTAGGCGGCGTAGTGCAGCCACCACAGGCGGGGGGACTCCGCCTGGAGGTGCTTGTGGATCGCGGTGATCTCCACGCCGCCCTGTTGCAGGCGGTCGGCCACCTTGCTCAGTTCGTCCTCGGTGAGGGTGGCTTCACCGATCACGACGACCTTGCCGGGCGACGTCTCGTGGAAGGACGCCTCGGCGCCGAGCTCCATCCCCGGGCTCTCGGTGATGCCCGCGTTGACCACGTGCAGGTCGGTGCGCAGCCATTCGGCGGTGTGTACACCGCCGTCCTCAGCGGCCAGCTCCGTGCCGATGGCCTGTTGCACCGCCGTCCAGTTCACGCCCGGCGAGTGCACCGAGGCCGCCTCGATGTCAGCCGGCCCCTCGGGGGTGCAGCCGGAACAGAGCAGGCCAAGGGCGCCGGCCAGGACCGCGACAGCCATCGTGACGCGACCGCGGCAGGGGTGGTGGACGCGGGTGGCCAAGAACGCCTCCTGAATCTCGTCGCTGAGGGCTGTCGTGCGGATTGCTGCCTGGTGGCAGTTTCTGCATCGTGCGGTCCCGAACGACGGCGGCGCGCCACGCGGGCGGCCGCCCGTCACTCCGGTGGGCACTGGCGTGCGGCACGTCGGCACCGACAGCAAGATCTCGTGGATCGGCCGGGCCGGCCGAGCCAGCCGGACCAAAGGCCAGGTACACCGGCACCTACAGCCGGTCCGGTCGGCCCGGCTCGTCAGGCAGGCGGCCGTCCGCCGCGATTCCCATCGCGGCGGACGGCCGTGTCGTGCAGGCGTACGTCGGATACGTCGTAGAGGCAACGAACCATCGACGATCCGCCGTGAGCGGAATGGCTCCCTCAGCGATTCGGTTCAGCGGCGCTGATATCGGCCAGGGCCGAGCCCGGGTCCCTCTCGACGGCCAGGTCGCCGAGGCTGAGGGCACCGACGAGGTGGCCGTCGTCGACGACCGGCAGCCGCCGCAGGGCCTTGTCGCGCATCAGCCGGACCGCCTGGTCCACCGCGTCCTGAGACGAGCAGGTGATCAGGTCGGTGCTGCACACGTCCGCGACCGTCGTGGTGTCGGGATCGCGATGCTCGGCGATGGCCCTGATCACCAGGTCGCGGTCGGTCACCAGGCCCCGGACATGGTCGGCGTCCCCGACGATGACGTCGCCGATGTCCCGCTCCCGCATGAGCCGTGCCACCTCGGTGAGCGGCGTCGTCTCGGTCACCGTCACCGGGTCCGACGTCATGATCTCCCGTACTTGCTGAGCCATGGGTACCTCCACCTGCCTTCCGCGACGGGCACCGGCCTGTGCCCGTGACGGCGGCCGAGTACCCGACCGTCACTTCGGCCACGCCAGGTGCGCCATGCCAACAGGGAGCGTGAGCCGCAGGGTGTCGGCGTCACCACGGCACCGGGCCGCGGTCGTTGTGGAACTGGCCCGTGGGACCGTCGTCGGCGAGATTTGCGAACGCGACGACGACCACGGCGCCTTCGCCGACACCGTCCGGGTGCCCTGTCCCTTGCTCATGTCGGTCGCGACATAGCCGGGTGTCACAGCGTTGATCTTGATGTGCGCGAGATCCGGGTCAGCGGCGAACGCTCGCGCGTACTGGAGTGTGAGCATGTTCAGCGCCGTTTTGGACACCGAGCTGGCGATGCGGTGGGCGGCGTCGCCGCCGAAGTCCGTGCCGGCTGCGGTGAGCGACAACGACGCCGTGGTGCTGGACACGCTCACGATCCGTGGGTGCGCGGAGCTTCGCAGGAGGGGCAGCATCTCGTGCACCATGGTCGCCGCTCCGAGCAGGTTCACCTCACAGACGGAGCGGAACTCGGCGGCGGCCAACCGGGCGGCGGACACTTCGACCATCACACCGGCGTTGTTGACCAGCACATCCAGACGCCCGTACGTCCTGCCGATCTCGTCGGCCACCGAGCGGACATTCTCGGGGTCGGTCACGTCCAGTTCCATGCCTGTGGCCGACAGCCCTCGGTCTGTGAGCTGCCGGGCCGTGGCTTCACCGGCCTCGGCGTCGCGGCTGCCGAGTACCAGCGCGTACACCGCGAAGATCAGAGTCAGTACCACGCTGGAGAAGCTGAAACGCTCCCGGTGGACGTCAATGTCAGCTCTGTCGCCGCCCGCATGGGCGGGATCCACGGCGTCGTCGCCTGTGCGACGACCGAGGGCGCCGTCGAAAGCCTCACCCGGGGCCTGGCCAACGAGGTGGCGCAGGAGGGCAGCCGCGTCAACGCCGTGGCCCCCGGCCTGGTCGACACCGACATGGCCCCGCCTGACCTGGCCGAACCCGCCGAGACAACCGATGGGCCGCCCGGCCCAGCCTCGGGAAGTGGCCGAGGCGGTCGGCCGGCTGATGTCACCGGCGGCCTCCTACGTGACCGGCACGACAGTCACCGTGTCCGGCGGGCGGTAGGAGAAGGCCGTCCTTCGTGCGGGTCTCATTCCCCGGCGCCGACGGCCTCCCGCAGTTGCGGCCCGAGCTCATCCCGTACGTAGACCTCTGGATCCTTGCCTGGCAAGGCACCCTCGACGACCGGAATGTGTCTCTCCTCGGCCGCTGTCCGCAAGTCACTCCGCGATTCCTCAGGCACTCCACCACCGATCACGAGGCCGTCGACCGCGCCAGTCTCCAGCCGCGCCACCGCCTCCTCGTCACGGGTGACGCCTGTCACGTCGAAACCCTGCTGCCGCAGCAGTGAGGCGACGCGGTCGATCAGGGGCCGGTCACGATCGAGGATCAAGATGTGCACGGCGATCTCCCATCAGAGCTGCTGATCTCTCACAACCGTGCCCGTTTCCGATCGCGTACCCGGTCAGGCGGGGCCGTCATCGCCGACCGCCGGCTGGTACTCACCGGGCCGCAAGGTGAACCGGAACGCTGCAAAACCCGATCTGGAGGGGCCGGAGTCGTGACGCTGCCCACGAGAGCGGGATCACATCCTAAAGACGGCCGTAGGCCCATATGCGCCTGAACAGGGAAGATGACTTCTAACTTACCTATTTAGGACATTTTCTCCGTAGTGGGGTAGTACGTCACATCATTGCGTCGCGCTCAACCGGCCCGTAAACATTGCTGTCGTCGCCGGGACACACCGGCCGGACCGAGCGGGACACCGCCG